>CAWJQV010000024.1:0-167769 GCA_963844985.1 uncultured delta proteobacterium | reverse complement strand
TTTGATATTCGTGTTCCCCACGGGCGTGGGGATGAACCGTGCATGACATTGCGACTGGTTGCTCGCGAGTCCGTGTTCCCCACGGGCGTGGGGATGAACCGCCCGACGATGATGCCGTCCGGACTCGGATAGTGTTCCCCACGGGCGTGGGGATGAACCGACATGACAGGTTGTGAAAACGGGGCTGATAGTGTTCCCCACGGGCGTGGGGATGAACCGCTGTGGCCAGTAAGCCTGTACGTCCGGTGTTCCCCACGGGCGTGGGGATGAACCGGCGCCGTTTGTGGCAGAGCTATTTGCCGGTGTTCCCCACGGGCGTGGGGATGGACCGACTTGTCGTCGAATCGCTGTCGACTGTGGCGTGTTCCCCACGGGCGTGGGGATGAGCCGCCGCTACGTCGGCCCACGGGGATCGGCAGGTGTTCCCCACGGGCGTGGGGATGAACCGCTAAGCTACGCAGTATCCAACAACTGCGCACGTGTTCCCCACGGGCGTGGGGATGGACCGATCGTCCGGCAGCTGCCCTGACTCCGGCGAGGTGTTCCCCACGGGCGTGGGGATGAACCGGTGACCTGCTGGCTGCGGCTCTCCTGAATCACGGTGTTCCCCACGGGCGTGGGGATGAACCGATGTCGCTCCGGGTCTTGCCGCACTCGCTACCGGTGTTCCCCACGGGCGTGGGGATGAACCGCGCCACTTCCAGTACGAGGCGAGAAGCCCGAATGTGTTCCCCACGGGCGTGGGGATGAACCGAGCGCCGCACTGGTCAGTTGCGGGGCTGGCGTGTGTTCCCCACGGGCGTGGGGATGAACCGTCAGTCGCCTGAGGATACCGGTTGTGTCTGAGTGTTCCCCACGGGCGTGGGGATGAACCGGTTCGACGCTGGTGGAGGCGAGGGCGCAGAGTGTTCCCCACGGGCGTGGGGATGGACCGGAGTAGCTTAGCATGGCTCTCCAGAACGCGGTGTTCCCCACGGGCGTGGGGATGGACCGAGTATGCGCCGGCATGAGGACCGTCGAGCGGGTGTTCCCCACGGGCGTGGGGATGAACCGCCGCAGCCGCAGTGCTCGCCTCAGGCAGATGTGTTCCCCACGGGCGTGGGGATGGACCGCGATGCAGTCGTATTGCGATCCGATGTCAGGTGTTCCCCACGGGCGTGGGGATGGACCGAGCATCCGCTCAGGCTACTCGCAGGGAGAGGTGTTCCCCACGGGCGTGGGGATGGACCGGACAGAGGTACTGCGCTGGGCTGTGAAGCGAGTTCCCCACGGGCGTGGGGATGGACCGCCCAGCGAGTCGCCCAGCATCGTGCGGGAGAGTTCCCCACGGGCGTGGGGATGGACCGGTATCATTGAACCTCAAGGGGGCGTCCTTGGAGAGGAGTTCCCCACGGGCGTGGGGATGGACCGCGTAACCGGAAATCTACGCGTCAATTAGATTTCGTGGGTTCCCCACGGGCGTGGGGATGGACCGATCCAGGGGGCGCGGGCAATTGACGAAATGGTGTGTTCCCTACATGCGTGGGAATTTTAGCCCCAAGATCAGGCGCACTGAGTTCTTTGGGGGTAATTTCGACAATCTCGGCCGGGTGCATGGGTTGACCCATCTTGAGAGCCGATCGTCGAAAAACGGCGCCCAAAACCAACAGCTGTGCATGGGATCCGAAGCCTCCGAGATGAAATGAATGTTGCCTGGATAACCTCTGCTTGGTAGACGGCGAAGTGGACAGGAAGGCGGAGTATCAGGTGTTATGAAATTTGGACTCGGGATCCCGTCATTAGAGCAGATCCTTTTCCGCCAGAATTTCACTGAGGCGATATGTCAGACATAGTCTCGGGCATAAAGCTGCCAAGGGTTGTGGCTGGTCTGCAAACCCGAAGAAGGCCGGTTATAAACGGGTTTATAGCAGGGGCAGTACGATAATTTATCGACCGTCCTGAAAGGCTTGTTCAGATAGTGGCAAGATTTGAACAGGCAGACTGAGGGAAGCAGGAAGGGCTCGGAGCGATCCGGGCCATTTTGTTGGTTCTGGCCTGCTCACGGGGAAATTTACGCAGTATGTTACACACCCACATTTCAGAGGATGCTGTTGCTCAACATACAAATTCCCCGTAACGTTGGCGGAAGCGCATGGGAATCGAACCCACCTAAGAACGCCTTCACGCCCTTACACCGGATTTGAAGTCCGGGAGCCCCACCAGTGAGCTTGGCGCTTCCGCATGGCAATGTACTCGATGCGTCTCCTCTTGACAAGCTTCTTATTCACGGTTTGGGCTGCGGAAAGGTCCCGGGAGCATGCTCGCTCCCGGTCTGGCCGGCCTCTCAGAGTTTCACCAGGTCGTAAGCTCTCTTTCCCAGCCCCAGTGTTTCCGCGTATTGCAGCTGGTGCCGCCAGTCGATTCTGGGATAGACCGCACGGATCTTGTCGGCGTGAGCATCGGCAACGCCTTTGAGGCAGGAGGATTCGAGAACGGGCTGGGCGTTCAGGAGATCCGCCGAAGCCTGGTCAATGGCCACCGGGTCGCGCGACGCCAAAATCCCGATATCCGCGACAATGGGGGCGTCGGCAAAGGGGTAGCAGTCGCAGGCAGGGGAAATCTGGGTGAGAAAGTTGATGAAAAGCGAGCGTTTCTCCTTCCCCTTGAGGGTTCCCACCGTGTACTCCACCATCCCTTCCATGAACCGGGGAAGATCGATTTCGAAGTTGATGCCGACTGCTCCTTCGGGGCACGCGTGGATGCAAGCTGCGCAGCCCACGCAAAGCTTCGGATCGATGCTCGCCAGCTTCCTGGCTTTGCCGCCGGGGCGCGGCGCCTCGGGCGTTCGTTCGACCATGCCGATGGCCCCGTGAGCGCAGTGCTCTATGCAGGTTCCACAGCCGATGCATTTCTTGCGGCTGATCACGGGAGAAACCTCGGAATGCTGCGCCATCTTTCCCTTGCGGGAGGCCGATCCCATGCCAAGGTTCTTGATCGTTCCCCCAAAGCCGGACATTTCATGGAGTTTGAAGTGGGCGACCGAAACCAGGACCTCCGCTCTCACCACGGCCGAACCGATGTAAGTCTCCTCAAAGTGTTTGAGTCCGACCGGCACGGCAATCTCATCGCGGCCGTCGATGCCGTCGGCGATGATGAGCGGTGCACCCAGGGCGGTATAGGAGAAGCCATTCAGCATGGCGGTCTGTAAATGGTCCACGGCATTTCCGCGCGTTCCCACATAGAGAGTGCTGGCATCGGTAATAAAGGGCTTTCCGCCCGCGGTTTTGATGGCGTCAATAATGGGGCGAAGCAGCAGGGGACGGATGAAGGCCGTGTTCCCGCGCTCACCGAAATGCACTTTGACCGCGGTCAAGGCGCGCTTCTTAACCACTTTTTTGATCCCGGCAGCCTCCACCAGACCTTGAATCTTGTCCAGAAGGCTGCGGTCACTGCCCGCTCTTAGGTCGATGAAGTAAACCTGACTTGCCATGGTCGTTTTCGATCCCTCCCATTAAAGGTTTTGGCCGTAAAGACGAGGTGTGCCGCATCCGCTTCTGCCGGTCCCCTCAGGACAAGAGGACGGCGAGGATGCCCGTAAGAAAAATGCCGTCAAAGGTCCCCGCTCCCCCTATGGATGCCACCGGAGCGTTCAAATGTTTGAGGTCGCCGAGGTGCAGGATGTCAGCGCCGATGAGGGTGCCCAGGGTCCCGGCCACATAAGCGGTCGGCGACGCCCATTGCGGGTTGATCACTATTGCCGAGAGCGCCGCCAGAATCGGGGGAATGAACATGGGAGTGCCGATGCCCACCCCCGCTATCGGGCGGGCCATGCGGTACACGGCGTACGCCACTATAGTCGATGCCAGGAGCATCCGAATCGGGTTTTCGGCACGGCTCAAAAGATAAAAGGAAAGGCATGCGGGCAGGATGGCGCCGCCGAGGTTGACGGCCAGCACCATCTCCTGCGGATTTGCCCAACGGGGGGGCCGAAACCGCATCCCATAGAAGTGTATGGTTTCCCAATCCTCGCCTTTGCTTTCCAGCCGGATCTTGTGAATGGGAATATTGATCATGCTCCCGGCGATGCACAGGAACATGAAGGAGAAGAGGTATTCCGGGGGGATTCCCAAACGGCTGAAGGCCCATGCGAAGAGACCGAACTGAACAAGTGCAAAGACAAAGAAGAGGAGAAAGACAAACCCAAAAAGAAACATCAAGAGAAACGGTGGGAAAAACATGCCTGATCCTTTCCCGAACACTCGAAGTCAATACTCATGGAGCCGGCGACCGGAAATGCACTGAACCTCCCGGCCCATGACTTTAACCTATCATGCTATCCCGGATCCCGAAAGAGCCAAGAACACATACAAAGGCCGGTTGACTCTTGACTCCTGGCTCCTGGTTATTGGCTCATGGGCATTTTCCGGGATTTTGCAAAAGCCAGCACAGCATCCATGAGGTTGGAAAAGGACTCGACCGGCTCGTTCGCGGCGTCAAGATGCAGGGCTTCACTCCCCGGGCCGAGGCGATCCAGAAAAATGCGGCGGCACCCCGCTCGCTCAGCGGCGATCAAATCGCTGCTGCGATCGCCGATGAAATAGGTTTCCTTCAAAGGTATGCGAAAAATATCTGATGCCGCTTCGATCATTCCAGGAGAAGGCTTTCGGCACGAGCATGCTTCCTCGGGACGGTGAGGGCAATAGAATGCGCCCAGAAGGTCCCCGCCCGCCTCTCGAATGCCTTCAACCATCCCCGCGTGAATCTCCCAGAAGTCGCCCCAGGAGATGATGCCGCGGTTAAGCCCCGACTGGTTGCTCACCACAATCACGCGGATGCGGTTTTCCTGCAGCCACCGTAAGGCCTGCAAGGCGTCCGGGTAGAAGCGGAATTCATGTCGGTGCTTAATGTAATCCGGCCGATCTTCGTTGATGACGCCGTCCCGGTCGAGGAGCAGAAACGGGCCCCGTTCCCTAACCGGTCTTCCCAACCAAATGAGCATAAGGTTTTCTCAGCGGTCTTGGAGTGTTTTCAAAAAGCCTACTCCGATTAACGGCCCGGGCGTTATTGCGTTTCAGTCTTGACATCGAAATGAGATCGCGAAAAAATCACAGTCTACCGAACCGGCGCGGCCTCTTGGATAATCACACGCATTCAGGGTAGCAAAAAGAAATGAGTCAAGCAACACGTCTGGATGATCTGCAGCGAGTCCTCGATTATGAATTTCGGGAACCGGTTGTCCTTTATCAAGCACTGATCCACCGTTCCTTTGCCCATGAAAACCCGCAGTTTCAGCAGTCCGACAATGAGACGCTCGAGTTTTTGGGTGACGCCGTTCTGGGTCTTGCCGTGAGTCATCTGCTCCTGGAAAGATTTCCCCACCTCAATGAGGGCGATCTCTCGCGATTGCGTTCTTCTATCGTAAACGAGAGAGAACTGGCGAAACTCGCCTTGAGTTTGAACCTCGGCGATCACCTCATGCTTGGGAAAGGGGAAGAACTGACCGGCGGTCGGCAAAAACCTTCACTGCTTGCGGATACCCTGGAGGCGGTCTTGGCTGCTGTTTATCTGGATGGTGGCTTGGAGACTGCCATTGGCGTGGTCAGGCGCCTTTTCCGCGCTTACCTGGAGTCGGAGAGGGATGAAGACCCCCGGAAAGCCTGGGACCGGGACTTCAAAACGCAACTCCAGGAGATCACTCAGGCACGGCTCAAACTGACACCGGCCTATGTGCTGGAAACGGAAGAAGGGCCCGACCACGACAAGAGGTTTTATGTCAGTGTCGCTCTGGAAGGTCGGATCCTTGCCCGGGGATCGGGCAAGAGCAAGAAAGAAGCCCAACAGGAAGCCGCCCGGCAGGCTCTGGAAGAACTGAACACGGAATGATCTCCGCGTCTCCCTTGCTCGCGTCCCCGCGTTTCTCCGTCTAAGTCTCCTGATAGGTGCCGGGTTCGATGAACGGCCCGTACTTCGACTTGGCCTGCTTCAACTTTTCGATGGCAGCTTTCCACACGGCAAAGAATTTCTCGGGGCAATCGGGGGCCGTTTTTTCATAGAATTGGATGGCGCGGGTTAATTTGGCCACCCAGGGATCAATCCGGAACTTGAAAAGTTCCAGATAGAGCTCCTTCGAGAAGTCCTCATCCAGATAGTGCCGAAACAGGGGCTGCAGGTCCTCGCAGCGGGGAATGTAACCCAGAGGGCTTCGATGGGCGCCCACTTCACCGTGGATCCGAAGTTCCGCCCAGTGCAGCCACACCCTCTTGGCCATCTTGCCGGTGAGGAACCGGCCGTCCTTGTCTTTGAGGAAATAATTCACCGTGTAGATGGGCGGGACTTTCTTGATCCCTTCCACAAACCGGATGTTGTTCGTGAAGTATTGACCGATCGGATAGCTGATAAAGTCGAGATTCGCCATGGGCTGCGGCGCGAGCACTCCCTCCTGACCAATGGTGGCGGAAGTCGTCTCCGATTCCAGGGTGCAGGCTTTTATGATAATACCGCTCTCCCAATCCGGGGCTTCTTCGATGGGGACCGACGTATCGCTGTCCCGGCCTCCGTAAACAATGCCTTCCACCAGGACGCCATTCTTGTCCTTATAGACGGGGTCGATATTTTCCAGATAACTGAGGCGAATGGTGTAGCGGGCATTGCTGTGCGCATGCGGGATGCCGTTGCCGTCACTGTCCTTTTTGCCTTCAGTCCAGTCTCCGGAATGGTTCTTTCCCCTTTTCGGAGCATCCATCCCCATGCCCAGCCAGTAGGGGAGGTTATCCGGTCCCGTGAGCACGTTGGAAAAGATCACCTCGTGGCCGGGGGTTTGAAGGGTCCTGAAGATGACCGGATCATCCTCGGCGTTGACGTCTTTGATGATCCCGAAAATCCCCCGCTCCACATTCACGGCGCGGAACTCGCCATTGATATTGCGGAAGTAGGCAATGTCATCGCCGACGATTTTTTCTCCGGGGAGCATGGCCGTGGCGGTCTTGCCGCAGGCGGAGGGGAAAGCTCCGCAGAAGTAGGTGGCACGGGCTTTATCCGGGTTCTGAATGGCCATGATAAACATGTGTTCACAGAGCCACCCCTCCTTGCCGGAGAGCCGGATGGCCAGCCGCATGGCATGCTTCTTGAGCCCGACACTGTTGCCGGCATACTGGTTGTTGGTCGAAAGGACGATCATGTCCTCGAGGTCCTGGTAGATCCTCCTCTTATCGAGGTCGATGGAACAACCGCGAGCGTCCAACCGGCCGGCGCTGTGGACAAAACGGAAGAACTTGTCCTTGTCCTCGGTTTTCAGGAAATGCTCATAGCCCCTTCGATAGAGGAGTTCTTCCGAGTGACAGACGTAAAAGGAATCGCTGATCTGGGCGCAGCCGATGGCAAAGGGGCTGAGGGTCGGCCCTTCACAACTGAGTTTAACGACAGCCTCCTTGCCTTTCATGATTCCCTTGAGGACCTCTCGGACCTCGGCGAGGCCGACTTCACGGTCCATTGCCTGAAGACTTTTCATGAGAGGAAGGTCTTGTTTGGAGACGAGATTCTTGGTGGCTCCGGGAGCTCTTCCCTGGTCATCGTAGCCGTCGTAATGAATGGTATGGCCGTCGCGGGCGAGAGAAGTCTCTTCCCCCAGTTCGAGGGCCTTTTTCCGGATGTATTCCGCATCAGTGTCACTGTCATCGCACATATAGACGGATTCAGGCTGACACAATTCGATATACTCTCCGACAAAATCGAAGAGTTTTTGGTTTTCAAGGGCAGCCAGCTTGCGGTAGCTTTCGTTGGACATCTTGCTCTTAAGCAAGGAAGCGTATTGATTTCTATTGAGGTCAACCATCTCCGTACTCCCTCCTGAAATTGAAAAAATAGATTAACTCGAACTCAACTAGCACAAGGCCAAAGCAACATCAATAATTAATGTTCCGAGCAATTTACATTTGATCACCTTCAGCATAAAGTAGGTGCTCGGGGAAAAAACCAAGAAAGCTATCGGACCAATGGCTCAGAAGAATGTTGTCTACCCAGTCTTTTTGCCGCATGCCGGATGCCCCTTTCAGTGTGTCTACTGTAATCAACGGGCAGTGACCTCGAGTCCCGCTCAGGCGTTATCCTCGGCCGGCATCAGGTCGTCTTTTCGGGAACAGTTCGACCAACTTCTGGGGTATGCCCGGGAGCGGCCCATTCCAGGGGAGCTCGCCTTTTACGGAGGTACTTTTACCGCCCTGCCGCCGGAAGTTATCGAAGAGATTCTTGAGACCGCGGCGCCCTGGGTCCGAACCGGGGTTTTCAGCGGCCTGCGCCTTTCTACGCGCCCGGACAGTATCGACGCGGGGATCTGCTCGCTGCTCGCCGGGTATCCTGTCAAGACCATAGAGCTGGGAGTGCAAAGTCTCGATGATGAGGTGCTCATTCAGAGTCGGCGCGGCCATTCCGCCGAAAGTGTGAAAAGGGCTGCGGTGCTCGTGCATGAAAGGGGCTGGCGGTTGGGGCTCCAGTTAATGCCGGGGTTGCCGGGGGACTCACCCGCAAGGTTCTTGGAGTCCATCGCGAAGGCGGTCGAACTGCGTCCGGATTTTGTGCGAATCTATCCGGTCCTGGTTCTGGCCGGGACTCGGCTCGCCGAATGGCATGGGGCCGGTCGCTATGTTCCACTCTCCCTGGAAGAGGCGATTTCCTGGTGCGTGTCGGCCTATGAGTTCCTCTTCCGGAAGCGAATCCCGATTGCTCGCCTCGGCCTCCATCCGGATGCGGAACTTCAAAAGCCGGGCGCCGTCCTTGCCGGACCCTGCCACCCGGCGTTTGGTTACCTGGTGCGAGGGCACTGGTGGCGGGAGCGCTTGGATCGGCATCTCCGGGCAGATCCCGGTTTGCTTTCGGGGAGAGAACTAACGATCTATGTGGGTGATCGTTTTCTGAGTGAAGTGCTCGGTCCGTACCGATCCAATGTCAGCTACTGGAAGGAGAAGTGGCTCTTCAAAGAGGTAAGGGTGAAGGGCAGGGTGGATCTGCTTCGCGGAGATTTTGAAACACTCTTAAGTTAAACCACCAAGTCTCTTTTCATCCACGAATGAACACGAAGAAACACCAAGAAGAGATAAGCACCTATAATTCATGTACCTTCGGGTCTCTTCGTGGAGCAGAAATGCAAATTCTTATGTCGTTGCATGAGAGAAAGCGGAAGGAACTATGCGATCAGGTTATGTAGCCCTCATTGGGCCTCCGAACGTCGGCAAATCGACGCTCCTCAATCAAGTGCTCAAGGAAAAGATTTCTATCACCGCCCCCAGGCCTCAGACCACGCGCAACAGGATCCTTGGGGATCCTGAACGAACCCGGGATGCAGGTCATCTTCGTGGATACCCCCGGAATCATTAAGGCTCAGGATGAATTCAACAGAATTCTTGTGGATACGGCTCTTGCTACGCTGAGTGAGGTCGATGTGGTCTGCTTCCTGGTGGATGCCGTCAAAGCTTTCCGGGAGGCCGCCGGGATTGCCCTGGAGAGCCTCGGTCACGTGAAGACGCCCGTTATTTTAGCCGTCAATAAAACCGATCTCGTGCGCAACAAGCGGGAACTGCTCCCCCTTATCGATGAGTATCGCCTGGCCATGCCCTTCCAGGCCATCGTGCCCATCAGCGCGCTCACGGGGGATGGTGTCGATCTGCTCCTCGACGAGATCAGGCAGCTCCTTCCCGAGGGGCCCTGCTATTTCCCCGAAGATCACCTGACCGATCAGCCGGAGCGCTTCCTGGTGGCGGAATTGATCCGGGAAAAGGTGTTTCATTTATTGCGTCAGGAGGTCCCATACGCAGTTGCCGTGACCATCGAACAGTTCCTCGAAAAACCGGAAAAAAACCTTATTGACATTCAAGCGGTGATCCACGTCGAGCGCGATTCCCAAAAAGGGATCATTATCGGCAAGCACGGTCAGACTCTCAAGGAAATCGGCAAACAGGCTCGAGGCGACATAGAAGCCCTGCTGGGGTGTCATGTGTTCCTGGGGTTGTTTGTCCGGGTGCAGAAGAACTGGCGTAAGGACCCGCGCGCTCGTGCCGAGTTTGGTTACCGTCAGGGGAGGTAGATAGTGGTCAGTGGCCAGTGGTCGAACGGCACACGGCCACGTGGTTATCCTTGGTTGTCCCGCCTGGGGTTATGAGTAATCAGTCCCCCTTTTGTAAAGGGGGTAAGGGGGATTTTGCAGGTACCGCAACGACCCTGCCTATGAAAAAGAGGGGAGGCTTGAACGACTGGGTTATGAGGGTCGGTCCATTCCGGACGCTTGTTGCGAAAGAAAGCGCTCGGCGACGAGTTGTGCGATGCGGGGAGCGTTGCCTCCCGCGCGGTTGTTGATAATTACATTCATCCCTACGTTCTGCCTGGCCCCCTCCCTCATGAGTTCCGCCGTTTCATTGACCATTCGGGGTTGGATCATGCCCTCGACCAGTTGATTGAAAGGAAAGGCCCGGGCGTAAGCGTCTTCGTAGCGAGTGCCAAGGGGAGTCATGAGGCGAATGATCGCCTGCCGTCCGGAATTGAAGAAGCGTTCGCCCGGACTTTTGAAATTGTGTCAGAAGCGGGGGAAGCCAGGTCCAGTGAGACAGTACCTGACCGACGCCAAGATTCTCAAGGACCGCGAAAATATCGGTTGCCAAGGTAAGACTCCGTGCGGAACTCGGCATGGTAGCGACGATCCGCCGGTATGGCCCCGAAGAAATCGAGCCAACGCTCCGGCGAGTTCGGAGCTTGGCAACCGCGCTCTCTTTTCGCTGATATTCCTGCTCAAAAATAAACCCCCTGAGGTGGGAACCGAGAACCTCGCTCACCGGTAGATAGAACTGACGGGTGAAAATCTCCGGGTTCAGGAAAGCCTCATTGGGCAGGTGATGGTCCTCGTGCCGGATCTTCCGAGCGAAGATGACCTGAGGGACTTTGACGATGACGGCATCATCGTCTGCCAGGTGTTCGCGGTAGCTCTGGAGAACGTGGAAACTCGGAGTTGGCCTGCCATCCGGTGCCAGCAAAAGTTGATAGAACGTGAAATCGATCTCGAGGACCGGGAAGTGGGCGAAATACTCCCTCAGACTATCTACCGGCAGGACTGTTTCCCTGAACGATTTCCCCCCGACTTTTTTGGTGCGGCCGCCAATCCGGTCCTTGTAAAGTGCTTCAGAATAAATCTGCCCGATCCATCCGGCGTAGCGGTCACTTGCGGTTCCGACGAAAATGCCGGGGTGAAGACCGTGGAAGCAGTACCTTGCCACGTCCGGACCCTTGTGCCTTACCATCCCCTCACCTGAAAAACGGCGGTCATTGAACATCCTCGATAAAATGCCTCAACCCCGATTGCTTCCTAAGCTCGTTCCACCCGGCAAAGATAACATCTCACTCGTTGGCAGTCAGCTGAAGAGATTCCCCATGCTCAGGGTCTTATTCCTCCCGCCGTTCTCCTTCCCTGCTCCCGGCACTTCCTCACGCGCTTTCCCCGTCTATCGGGAGGTCGTGGAACCACGCAAGATCGGACAGCATCGGGATTGCTGCCGGGGCCACTCGGTAATGGCTGAATCCGAGCACTGGAGCCCTCATCTTCTTCAGCGCATCGGCGTTCCACAGAGGGATGGGTTCACTTCTCAGGGGATCGCAAAACCACGCCAACTCAGTCAAAAGGTGACAGTTTGCGGGGTCCAAACGGTTATGACCATTGCCGGAAAGGGGTTTCCGGGTATTGTTTCCGTTTGCCTCATTTCCCAGGAGCCGCCGGAAATGATCGGCGACAAGCATTTCGATGCCATCGTCAAAATCGGTGAACAGGTCTGAGGCAATGTCGCGGTTTTCGTTGATTTTATGGCACATGGCAGCACCTCCTCGCAAAACCGGTGGAAAGCCTGTCTCTTTGAGCGTGTCACCAAAGACTTTCCCCATTACCGGGCACACTCTCAGAGATTGACTCTCTTCTACCACGTGGTGAGTTAAAAAAGGGTTAACGCGGAACTGCCGGCTTGCCCCGAAGGGTCTTACTTCGAGGAGTCGCACAATTTTTTGAAGAGGGATGTTGTGAGGGGATCCGGCTCCACGTTCAGCTCGTTCCGAAGGACTCGCACGCAGTCTTCATACGCTTTCACCGCGGCATTCCGCATCCCCCGATTGGAATAGTTCAACATCAGGCGCTGGTAAGCCAGTTCCAAGGTCGGGTCTTTTTGGAGAACTTTCCTGTAATAGTCCGTGGCGCTCTTCAGATTGCCTTTCTTTTCCAACAGTTCGGCCAGCCGGAAAAGGAGGTTTAAAAAGCGCGTCTGGAGTTCCTGCCGTTTCGTCTCGACCCAGGAGACATAGAGTTCTTCCGGAAGGAAATCGCCTGAATAAAGCTCGACAGCCTGTCTGTATATGGAAATCGCGCTCGGAATGTCGCCACCCTCCTCTTTCTTTTCCGCTTGCCTCAGGGAGGCCAGGAAATCGTCGAGATCGACATGGCAGAGTTCTTCGTCCAGCGAAACGAGGTTAGCCTTGAGGTGGATGTAAGAAGATCCGAAGTTCTTGTCCATTTCGGGTTCAAGCGTCCTCCGCAGGCGGTGGAGGATGACTTTAAAGTTTCTTTCTCCGG
Organism: uncultured delta proteobacterium; assembly: GCA_963844985.1. Taxonomy (GTDB): domain Bacteria; phylum Desulfobacterota; class Syntrophobacteria; order Syntrophobacterales; family Syntrophobacteraceae; genus JADGQM01. Next base: position 155,198 of record CAWJQV010000024.1, on the reverse strand, counting down.
AAAGCGAAGTCACCTCAGGCCAAAGGGCTTCGATCAGGACATCCTTGGGCACTCCGCGGGATCGGTGGGCGATGATTGCCTTGAGCAGAAGTTTCGGTTGGTTCGCTTCCCACTCCCGGTCTTCTACGGGAGTCTCGTCACGAGACAGCTGAAAACCTCCAAGCGTTTTGATACGGATCTGCGGAACACTCGAACGATGAATAGCCCGCTTCACCATTTGGACCTTCTTCTGAGGGTCCGGAGCCACGTCCGTGCGGACCAATGTGGTTTGGAACTCCGCGAATTCAGTCAACAGCCTAAGACTTTCATCCTTCTTTAATCCGGGCTCGGCTCCATTTTCGGCGACCTGATTGAGGGTCGACTGAAGGTCGGCCAAAGCCTTTGACACTTCGCGCCGCCGCCGGCGCATTTCCTGAATTCTGGCATTATCCGAATCGCGCAGCCTGAGACTCAGGGCACGGGCCATCTCCAGGGCGACTTCGGGCCATCGCTGCAGGAGTCGGTTAAAAGCCTCCCGAGTCATTTCCAGGAGTTTGACATGGGTGAGGGAACGTATGCTTGCGGTGCGCATCCCGCTTGGAATGAGAAAACTCATCTCCCCAACGAAGTCCCCCGGTCCTCTGAGGTAAAGCAATCTTTCCTCATCGGTATCCAGCCCTTTGATAATTTCCAGACGCCCCTCCATGAGGATATAGAACTGATCACCCTGTTCGCCCTCTCGCAGGAGGACGGTGGCGGGAGGTAAATCATGCTCCTGCAGAGTCTTCGCAAGGAACTTGAGGCCGCTCGAAGGGAGTGACGCAAAGAGAGGAATTTGGCCTAGAAAAAGGGTCTTCTTAAGGAGACTCATTGCCGTAACCCTCGCTTATGGTGGCGTAAAGTTGCGTGGCTGAGGAATGAACGAATTACCGGTCCCGCAATTTTCGGTATTCACTGGTGAGAGCACAGCGATTTGTACCTGTTTTAGTCCTTATTCTCTGGCATCTCAGCGCTAAAATATCGAACGATTGTCGACTGTCAAGAGAACTTTTCCGGACCCCGGTGGGCATGCGGGGGAAATCCCTGCCGGGATCGGTGCGATGGGCCTTCAGCAGCCTGCTGGGCTGACATAACAGGTCGACCAAGAAAAAAGACGCCCTCGCCCCCGATCGGGGACGAGGGCCGGCAAGCGGGACGACTTTCAGGAGGGTCCTTCAGCGCTCCGTTAATGAGAATTGGCAAAGAACCGATTGAAAGCATTCAAATAAGCGCGGGCACTGGCCTCGATGACATCCGGGCTGGTCCCGATGCCCGAGTAAACGGCCCCGGCAATTTCCACGCGCACCATGGCCTCGCCCAGTGCGTCTCTTCCCATGGTTACTGCCTTCAAATCATAATCACGCAGGATGCCCTGCTGGGCGACGATCCTTTCAATGCCGTTGAAGACCGCGTCAACGGGGCCATTGCCGGTGGCGGCATCGGTCAACTCCTTGCCGTCCTTGATCAGGGTTACCGCAGCCAGGGGCGTCATGGAACTGCCGCTCATGATCTGAAAGTCGTGAAAGATGAAGGTCTCGGGGACCTTGGTCAGTTCGATCTCCACAATGGAGGCGAGATCCTTGCTGGAGATTTCCTTCTTGCGGTCGGCAACATTGAGAAATCGATCATAAACCCTTTCGAAATCGGCTGACGGGAGCTCATATCCCAACGCTGCCAGGCGATGACGCAGGGCCGCCCGTCCCGAACGCGCCGTCAGCACGAGCTTGTGCTCGCGAATGCCCAGGTCTTCGGGCTTGATGATCTCGTAAGTGGCCCGGTCTTTGAGGATGCCGTCCTGATGAATGCCGGAGGAGTGGGCGAAGGCGTTGGCACCAACAATGGCCTTGTTGGGTTGGACCGGGACATTCATGATCCGGCTGACCATTCGGCTGGTGCGATAGATCTCTTTGGTCCGTATGTCGGTGTGAGCCTCGAAGGAAGCCTGTCGCGTCCTCAGGATCATGACGATTTCCTCCAGTGAGGCATTGCCTGCTCTTTCCCCGACCCCGTTAACGGTGCATTCCACCTGGTTGGCGCCGTTTCTGATGGCCGCCAGGCTATTGGATACGGCGAGACCGAGGTCATTGTGGCAATGCACGCTGAGGACCACATGATCAAGGCCCGGGACTCTTTCCTTCAGCCTCTTGATCAGGTCGCCGAATTCATCGGGAACGGCATAACCGACGGTATCGGGAACATTGATAACCGTAGCGCCCGCCTTGATGGCGGCATCAATGACCCGGCAGAGGTAGTCGAAGTCGGTGCGCGAGGCATCCTCCGTGGAGTACTCGACATCCTCGCAGTACTGCTTGGCGTATCGCACGGCCTCGACAGCCATCCTCAGGGCAGATTCCCGATCGCGGCGCAGTTTCTTCTGCAAGTGGATATCGGAAGACCCGAGAAACGCGTGAATGCGTGGGCGTTCTGCCCTCCGTACCGCTTCCCAGGCGATATCGATGTCCTCCTTCACGGCCCTTGCCAGGCCGGCGATCACGGGACCCTTGACCACTTCGGAGATCGCTTTGACTGCCTGGAGGTCTTCCGGAGAAGAACAGGGAAAACCGGCTTCAATGATGTCGACCCCAAGCCTGGCCAATTGTTCGGCGATCTCGATTTTTTGCTTCTTGTTCAATTTGGCGCCCGGTACCTGCTCGCCGTCTCTCAGGGTGGTGTCAAAAATGTGTATCTTACGGCTCATGGTTTTCTCCTTTCACATTTTACTGAAACGGGGTTTCCCTCTTTTATTCTCACCATGAAGGACACGAAGAGGTCCCGGTCCTCGAGACCCGCGTAATCTTCGTGATTCAGACTGAAACCCCCCGAACCTCCGGCACAACCAAGCAAAAAAACAAAAAGGCCATGGGAGGAACCCATGGCCTTTGTTTACGCTCGGCTTCAAACGCTTATGGCGCTTGCCGAAAAACGGCGTGAGTTCCCCCGATCCGATCACGCAGATCTAGCGATAGAGATAGGAGCAGGCAAAGCGTCACAGCTGTTTTCAGCAATTCCATTTCCTTATTCGGTAAAAGTCTAAAACCTGACCTCAAATCTTGGAAGCGATCCAAAAACAGAGAGCGACTTCCACGAGGAAAAGCACCATATAGAATCCATACTTTGCCGTCGGAAAATCCTCGATGATTCGGTTTGCTTCCTCCATTACGCGGGTTGCTTCAGAAGTGTCGACCCCGATTTTCATATTTACCCTACAGTATATCGATCAAAATATTGCATCGCTCACCGGAACAAATCAAATTATAGTAGACGTGATTGAAATATCAAGAATTAAATGTCGAGATCACAACTGTGGCAGTGCTGACCATGGATCAAACAAACCAAAGACCGGCTTTGAGCTTCCTTCCCGACGAGTTGCGGGAAACTTTGCAGCGCTTCATCCAACACGGATTCGAGGTGTGGGTTGTGGGGGGCGCGCTTCGCGACCTCCTCCGGGGGTGGGTCCCACAAGACTGGGACTTGGCTGCAAGCGCTTCGCCGCAACAGATGATGGAGATTTTCCCCCGGATCGTGCCGATCGGGCTGCGTCACGGCACCGTGCAAATCCACGCCGGGAAAATGAAAATCGAAGTCACATCCTGTCCCGGGCCCGGCATCGGAGGAATTACTGCCGATCTCCGAAGGCGGGATTTCACCGTTAATGCCCTTGCCCTCTCCTATCCCGAAGGCCGGCTGATCGACCCCTTTGGCGGGCGCGGAGACCTGTTTTCTCGTACCCTGCGGGCCGTCGATGATGCGCGTGCCCGTTTTCGGGAAGATCCTCTGCGTACCTTGAGAGCAGGGCGGTTCATGAGTGTCTGTGGTTTCAGTCTCGATCCCGAAACCTTTGCGGCCCTGAAGAATGAGGCCCCGGGAATACGGCGGGTGGCCCGCGAGCGGGTCCGCGAAGAGTTGTTCAAGATGCTTCCGGGTGCATATTTCCGTGATGCTTTTGGCTGCATGGTGCGGGGCCGGGTCATTCAGGAGATTTTGCCGGAGATGGCAGCTTCGAGCAACGAACCGGACCGGCAAGGCGATCGCGCGACCGTCCTTGAACATACGGTCAGGGCCGTGCATTGCAGTCCGCCTCGACTCAGGGTTCGTTTGAGCGCGCTGTTTCATAATCTTGCCGGATTGGGAAGGGATGAGCCTGAGCCACAGTGGGCGCGGGACGAGTCGCGATTTCGACAGAATGCTTCGACTGCAGCGGAAATCATGCGGCGCCTGCGGGCGTCACGGAGGCAGGAGCAAGAGGTCGCGTTCCTGGTGGAAAACCAGGTCCCCGACGGCGCCGGGCACTGGAGTGATGCTGAAGTCAGGTGCTTTCTCGCGAGGATTGGTGAGGAACTCCTCGACGACGTTATGGATCTTGCCTACGCCGAGCGTTTGGCAAGAAAGGGCGGCTCAGGTCAGTTGAAGGCCTTCCAGGTTTTCCGTTTCAGGGTATCTCAGGAACGGGAGCGGGAGCGGCCGCTGCGCATGGAGGACCTGGCAATGAACGGGCATGATATCATGAATGCCCTCGGTCTCGGGCCCGGGCCCCTTGTCGGTGAACTGCTGCAAAGCCTGCACCGGCGAGTGTTGATGGACCCGGCCCTCAATAAGCCTAAAATTCTTATGGATTTTCTTATGAAAGAGTATGATATAAAATTTAAACCGCATCACATGAAAGGAGGAAGAAATGCTGGTTAAGAATTGGATGAGCAAGAAGGTGATTTCAATTGAAACGAAGGATTCGATGCAGCGCGCGTTGAGCCTGATGAAGGAGCACAAGATCCGCATGCTCCCCGTCCTGCAGAAGGGGAAACTTGTAGGGGTCGTTTCCGATACCGACCTCAAGAGAGCTTCGGCTTCGGACGCAACGATGCTCGACATGCACGAAATGCTGTATCTGCTTTCCAAGATCAAGATCAAGGACATCATGACCAAAGACCCATTGACCGTTGCGCCGAATTGCACGGTCGAGGAAACCGCGGCGCTCCTGATGGAACACAAGATTTCCGGCCTCCCTGTGGTCGAAGAGGAAGGAAAAGTGGTCGGGGTCATCACCCGCGACGACCTCTTTCGCGTGCTGATTGACCTCAGCGGTTTCGGAAAGCGCGGAATGCAGTTCGCATTTCAGGTGGAAGACCGTCCCGGGTCCATCAAAGACCTGACCGACGTGGTGCGTAGGTATGGGGGCCGTATTGCCAGCATTCTGGGGAGTTATGAGCGCGCTCCCGAGGGGTTCCGCAACGTCTACCTCAGGATCTATGAGATTCCTCGCGAAAAAATGATCAAGCTGCAGGCCGAGTTGGAGAAAAAGGCCAAACTGCTTTATTTCGTGGACCATCGCGAAGACCGGGGACCACTCTGCACTCACTCAGTCAAATGAGCGCCAGTCGGGACCGGCTGTTCGGGGAGGCTTTGAACGGATGAAACACACCCTAGCTGTGTTGGTCGAGAATAGACCTGGAGTCCTGGTCCGGGTGGCTGGACTGTTCAGTCGCCGGGGATTCAATATCGAGAGTCTGACCGTCGGACGCACGGAGAACCATGACATTTCCCGCATGACCATTGAGGTCGACGGTGATGATCGGTTGATCGAGCAAGTCACCAAGCAACTCCACAAGCTCATCGATGTGATCAAGATCAGTGACATCACCAGAGAAGAATACGTGGACCGGGACCTGGTGATGATCAAGGTCAATGCGGAGCCGGGGCAGCGCGTGGAGATCATGCAAATGGCGGGAGTTTTCCGGGCGCGGGTGGTCGATCTCGGCCGCAAGACCATGACCCTGGAATGCACGGGCAACGAGGGCAAGATCAATGCCTTCGAGGAATCCCTGCGACCCTATGGCATAAGAGAACTCGTACGCACCGGGAAGGTCGCCATGCTGCGCGGCAGCAGATTTGCCGGGGTGAGCGGCGCCGGGAAAAACGGCAGCAATGGCGAATGAAACCGATGAGGATGAAAGGGGAGGAGTAAGCTTGGAGATCACCGCAGCTGAAGCTTTGGTCCGTTGTCTCGAAAAGGAAAATGTGGAAGTAATCTTCGGTTTTCCGGGGGGAGCGATCCTTCCTGTTTATGATGCGCTTTACCATTCGTCCCGCATCAAGCATGTGCTGGTGCGCCATGAACAGGGCGCCGTCCATGCCGCCGACGGCTATGCCCGGGTTACCGGAAAAGTCGGGGTGTGCGTGGCTACCTCCGGGCCCGGGGCCACCAATCTCGTCACCGGGATCGCCAATGCCTACATGGATTCCATTCCCCTGGTGCTTTTCACCGGGCAGGTGCCGACCACGCAAATCGGGACCGACGCCTTTCAGGAAGTCGACATCACGGGGATCACCCTGCCAATAACCAAGCACAACTACCTCGTAAAGGATCCCGACAAGCTTCCCGGCATCGTCAGGAATGCCTTTCACATCGCCGCCACGGGTCGCCCCGGCCCGGTGCTGATCGACCTGCCGAAGGATGTGGCGCAAGCCCTTATCGAGTTCAAGTATCCAACCAGCGTGCGCCTCCAGGGCTACAAGCCCACCTACAAGGGTCATCCCGCCAGGATCACCGAAATCGCCGGGCTGATAAGGCAGGCCAGGAGGCCCGTCATTTACGCGGGCGGCGGCATCCTCAGTTCCCATGCCGCTGATGAGCTGCTCCAACTGGCGGAAATGATCTCTGCACCCGTAACCAACACCTTCATGGGGTTGGCCGGCTTTCCGGGAGACCACCCCCTGTTTCTCGGGATGCTGGGCTTGCACGGGACCCGCTACGCGAACCTCGCGGTGACCGAATGCGACATGCTCCTCGCGCTCGGGGCCCGCTTTGACGATCGCGTAACCATGCATCTCAAGTCCTTTGCTCCCGAAGCCACCGTCATCCATATCGATATCGACCCTGCTGAAATCGGCAAGAATGTCATCACCCATGTTCCCCTTGTGGGCGATGTGAAGCTGATCTTGAAGACCCTGCTGCAGCAGTTGGAAAAGACCGACCGCTCGCCCTGGCTGAACCGCATCCGGGAACTCAAGGAACAGTACCCCTTGTCCTACAGCAGGGAAGGGGGGCTTAAGCCCCAGTTTGTCATCGAACAGCTCAGCCGGCTCACCGGAGAGGATGCCATCATCGCCACTGATGTGGGGCAACACCAGATGTGGGTGGCCCAGTACTACCACTTCAAGAAGCCGCGGACGCTGGTTTCCTCCGGTGGCCTCGGAGCCATGGGCTTCGGCCTGCCGGCGGCAATCGGGGCCAGCATCGGTCGACCCGGCCAGCAGGTGGTCCTGGTTACGGGGGACGGCAGCATCCAGATGACCATGCAGGAACTGGGCACCATGATGGAACAGGAACTGCCGGTGAAGGTCATCATTCTCAACAACCACTCCCTGGGAATGGTGCGCCAGCTGCAGGAGTTCTATTGCGAGGGCCGGTATATGGCGGTCAACTTCAAGTTCCATCCGGACTTCATGCAACTGGCGAAAGCCTACGGTATTCCCGGCTATCTCCTCCAAACCGAAGAAGACGTTCTGAACCTCCTGCCCCGGGCCCTGTCTGAGCCGGGCCCCGCCCTGGTGAACTGCCTGATACCGACCGATGAAAATGTCATGCCCATGGTGCTTGCGGGAAAAGGCATCGACGAAGCGATAGACTCCAAGGAATGCAGCATTTTGAAGGAGTGAGCAAACGCCCCACCGGCCATAACCGATTCAAGCATCAGGGAGCCAGGTTTGCTTCAATACCCGGCTCCTTTTTTTGGAACCATTGCCAGCCATGCGATGCGACTTGGAACCATCAACACTCGTGCTTCAATTCATCGATCTGCTCAGCAGTGGACTGCCGGGGCCGGTCCTCGATCTGGCCTGCGCCGAGTGCCGGAATGGCATCTTCGTTGCGCAGAGGGGCCTCGATGTGGTCTGTTGCGATCGGGCTGCCGAACGTCTGGCCGAGGCGAAAAGAATTGCCGGTGAATGCGGTGTCGAAGTCACCACCTGGGAAGTGGACCTGGAGATAGCTGTGGCAAATCCCCTGCCGGAGGATGCCTTCGGCGCGATCCTGGTGTTCCGTTATCTCCATCGGCCTTTGATTCCATCTATCAAGAAGGCGCTCCGCCCGAGAGGTCTGTTGTTTTATGAAACGTTTACGGCGGCCCAGCCAAGATTTGGCAGACCCCACCGCCCGGAGTTTCTATTGCAGGAAGGCGAACTCTTGAAGTGGTTTGAGAATTGGGAAATCATACATTATTTTGAAGGGATCAAAGAAAATCCCACACGCGCCATTGCGCAGATCGTGTGCCGCAAGCCGGGTGCGCTCCAAAGCGACCACGAAGGACACGAGGAGCACCAAAACACATCAAAAGATCGCAGGGGGGGAGCGAAGCGCAACCCACCATAACTTTTTGGAGCAGCACGACGGAGGGCGGACATTCCTGTCCGCCCGTTCTTGCGGGCGGGTTGGAAAACCCGCCCTCCTTTTGGGTCTTCGTCTTCTTCGTGGATAAAACTGAAAAAAGGAGAACAAATGGCCGCTACTCAACCTTTCAAATACATGCGGGGAGATTTCGGGGGAATGCCGGTCGTTCTGAGGCACCTCACGATCTATCTGAATTTTCTCGAGGACCGGGTGGAAGCAAGCAATCTTCTCGACATGACGGCCCGGAGCGATTGCGATGTTGTTGAGCTGGATGCCGACAGTCTTGAGATCCGGGCTGTCGAATGGCACCCGATTGCAGAGGACGACGCACAGGAGGCAGGGGCGAGACCATTGGAATACAATTATCAGCGTGACCGGAAGAAACTTGTCGTTGAGCTTCCGCGCACGGTGCGAGCCGGGGAGCGGTTCCGGGTGAGGACGGTCACCCACTGTTTTCCATCGGACCACATCCTGGAGGGCATTTATAAGGATGTCACCCCGCCCGGAGCGCCTCAGCAATATATGTCTCAGTGCCAGCAGTGGGGATTCCAGCGGATCATGCCGATTTTCGACGATTGCCGCGCCAAATGCACGATGACGACGACCATCGAAGCGGATGCCGCCTACACTCACCTCATCACCAACGGCAACATCAACCGTCATTCCAACCCGGACGCTAAGCCCGTGCGCAAGCCCGGCGATCCTTCGAGGCAGGTTATCACCTTCGAGAATCCCGTCCCGATGGCGCCCTATCTCTTCCTCGTTTGTGCGGGCACCTGGGATGTGCTGAGCGATGAAGTCTCATACGACTCGGGTCGCACCGTCCGTCTGGAGTATCTGGTGCCGCCCGGAGCGGTTGAAGGGGTCCGGATTCCCATGGCGATCCTGAAGGAGTCCATCCTTTGGATCGCGAAAACCCAGGGGTATGAGTACACCGGTGACACGTATCGCACCATCTGTATGACCAAGTCCAATTTCGGAGGCATGGAGAATGTCGGGAACACGACTATTTTGACCGATGCCGCGCTGGTCACCGAGCATACCCTCGACCTCGGGTTGCTCTATGCCCACGCCGTAATTGTTCACGAATTCGAACACAATCAATGCGGCAGCGAAACCACCATGGAAACCCCTTTTGACGTATGGTTGAATGAAGCCTACACGGTGGATGTGGAACGCCGGTTCATGGCGGCCCATTTCAACCCTTCTTTCATTCGCCTGAACCAGGTCGATTCCATTCGCAATCCGCTGCTGGGGCCGCTTGCCATGGAAGATGCGGGCCACGTGGGGCGCATTGTGCGCGAGGGTTTCAATCATCCGGACGAGTTGATCGACAGCGTAACCTATGTCAAAGCGGCTGAGGTCATCCGCATGCTGCGCCTCATTCTTGGCGACCACGCCTTTCACGCCGGAAAGACCCTCTACTTTTCCCGGTATCACCACGGGAACGCCAACACCGAACAGTTTTTCCAATGCTTTGAAGAATCCTCGGGCATGTCACTGGAGCTATTCAAACAGGGATGGCTTTTCAATGTCGGCTACCCGAAGGTGACGGCGGAGACCCATTACGAACCTTCGGCAAAGCGCTTCCGCATCCACTTTGAACAGCACTGCCCGCCGGGACAGGCCCCCTTTCACGTGCCCATTGAACTGGCTCTGGTGGGTGAGGACGGCAAGGAGGCAGGAGACAGCGGGCGGGTATTCCAGCTCAAGGAGGCCGAAGCGGACCTGGTCTTTGAAAATCTTCCCGAGCAGCCCGCCTTTGCTTCCATGAATCGCGACTACTCGTTTTATGGGACCTTCCAGGTGAAAAACGCCAGTGCCGATAGACTCATCCGACAGATTCGCCTGGACCCAAACGCCTTTAACCGAGTGGAAGCCATGCGGCAGTTGACCGACCGTGCAGCGCATCAGGCTTCTGGAAAATCCCGATGCGACCATTGATCCGGACTGGCTGTCAGTCTATGGGGAGATCCTGGGAGACGACCGTTTGCCTCGCGTTCTCAAGGCCTTCTTCCTGCGCATTGAAGAACAGCCTCTGGAGCGCCGATACTGCACCTGGTACCGGGAACTGGTGGTCGCACGGGAGCAGTTGATGCTGGCCGTCAACCGTCGATACCGGGAAGGGCTTGTCGATCAGTTTCAAGGGCTCGATACCTACACTCTGCCGGCCGGACATCCGCCCGCTTACGGGATCGAAGACCGTCTCCTCAAGAACGTCCTTCTGGATTTGATCGCCGTCGACGATTCGGCGGAGAGCCACCGGATGATCCTCGACCATTATGGCAATGCCTCGACCGCCAGCGATCGTGTGGCCGCGCTGACGGTGCTCAACCGCAGTTCCTGCCCGGAGCGGCGAACCGTGCTGGAGAAGGTCTATGAAGCATGGCGCGAACACCTCACCGGTTATGGCAACTACCTCAGAATCGTGGCCGGCGGTACCCAGGAAGATGTTTTTGCAATGATCGAGCGTGAAAAAGAACGGCCCCCGTTCGACATCACTCAGCCCACCTGGTGTCGCGCCCTCTTTTTACCCATGGCCGTCAACAACAAGATGGTGTGGACGAACCGGGGAATTCAGTGGGTCGCAGATTCCGTAATTGAGCTGGCGGCTGTCAACACGACTACCGCCAGCCGCCTCCTGAACGCCTTTCAGCACGTTCGAAGCCTGAAGCCGGACTTGCGGGATAAGGTAACAGCAGCCCTTGAACAAATTGTGCGCGAGACGCCTGAAAGCACCAGCCCAACTATTTCCCGGCAGGCGAAAGGGTATTTGAACAGTGCCGACGGCCTGCCGAAAGAATGAGTTCCTGAACTGACGGGGCGATCTTTATTGGGGCTTCCTTATTCGTTGCCGGCACCGGCATATCGCGGCCGAAAACTGCGAACCCCACGGTGCCGATGATCCCGAAAACGAACGCCGTGATGAGGTTCGTCTCCGGGCTGATTTGCCATAAAAACGCGCCGGCCAGGGCGGCCGCGGCCACAAAGATGTCCCGGATCAGGTAATAGAGCCCGAACATGCCGGCCTTGCAGCTGTCCGGGGAGAGATCCATAATCAAGGCCTTGCGGGTGGGTTCGCCGAACTCCTTGAGTCCCCGCAGGATGAAAGCCGCAAAGAGCCACTCCAGGGAGCGGCTGTAGAGGAGCGCCAGGGGGAAAAAGGTGAAAAAGACAAAGGTCATGAGGACGAAGGGCTTCTTGGCGCCGCGGTCGGCCAGATAGGCCACCGGGATGTAAATCAGGACCGCCGTGGCCATCTCGACCGTTGTCAGAAGTCCGAACTGAAAGGCCGACACCGGTTCGGCGATGGTCTTCATGCACCAGATGACGACGAAGGCATAGGGGATCTGTTCGCAGAACCGCACGAGAATGTCGGTCACCAGCAGCCCTTTCATGGCAGGGTTCATCAGCCCCATTAGTTTCAGCGGGTTCTTTTCCGGGCTCAGGATGCAGGCGTCTGCCGAGGATCTCGCATCCGGGGTGTCGTCTTCAATCAGGCGTTGCTGCAGAAGCAGAGCCACCACTGCCATGGCAAAGGCGGCCACAAAAGCGAGACGAACCCCGTCGCGCTCGCCCCACAGGCCAATGAAGAGTCCACCGATCAAGGGACCAAGGGCCATGGGAATGCGCCGCACCAGCGAGTGCATGGTCACCCCCATGGTGCGCTTGTTTTGCGGCAGCACCTTGTATATCAGGCTCATGGTAGCCGGCAACGAGATCGCCGACCAGGAGATGAAGAGCACCGCTCCGGCCAAGAGCGCCTGCCAGGCCGGGACCAGGATCACCAGAGCAAAACCGGCCATGGCCACCAGGTTGAAGACCAAAAGCGACTTCTTGGTGCCGATTCGGTCGGAAAGGTAGCCGCCCGGAAAGCTGTAGAGCGCCGAGAGCAGATTGTCCATGGCCTGCAGCAGGCCGATGGCCAGCGCGCCGCCGCCCAGGGCCATCATATAGATGGGAAGAAAGCGTTCGGCCATCCTTTCGCCCATGCCCAGCAGCACCACCATGGCCAGTAATCCGACGGTGCTTCGCTGCAGCCCGAGAAAGCCCGATATTCCGGACGCACGGGTTCTTGAGATTTCTCGGGGTCCCATGGTGTTTCCTTTCTTACTGTTCGCTCCTGGCCACATCCAGCCGGCACCAGGCATACAGGGCGTCGTAGACCTCAAACTGCCCTTCGATATTTTCCAGGTCGTCCGGATAGCGCAGGCTGTAGCCCACGGCAATGGCCTCGAGGCCGGCGGCCAGGGGATCGGCGTCCAGCCGGTCGGTGTCGGCGGCATTGATGACCCTGGCCATCCGCAGAAGCGCCTTGTCGGTCAACTCGTAATCTTCGATGATCACATCGAAGGTGCACATGTCGCCCCGGTGATGCAGTTCCGCCCCCGGCGTGTCAAAGGGAATGGCACCTTCCATTTCGGCGATTTCCAGCACCTTGCTCTTGGGCACGAATAGAAATTCAGCATCCGAGTCGATGAACCGGGTAATCAGCCAGGGACAGGCCACCCGGTCGACGTGCACATGGGATCGGGTTATCCATTTCATGGGGGTCCTCCTCCGCTAATGGGCCGGGCTTGCTGTTTCCCGGCACCGAAATAGGCCATCGTTTGGTCCACTAATGCCTGGACATCCTCAACCAAATGGTCATGATCCGGCGGGTTTCAATCGGGTGAAAATCCGCGAACCTTCCTGCAGAGCTCCCTCCAACCCCAAACGGAACCCGTCTTGATCTTCCATATAAATTTCACCTCGTTGAGCCGCCGTGTACAGTTTGTAGTCATAAGCAATCAGGGCGTGTTTCACCTGCATGCCGCGGTAGAGAAGCAGTGGGTTGTCATCTAAAAAAATGGTAATCTTTTCGGTCATCGGTTGACAAAGACGATACGGCCCTGGCGTTCGGGATGCACCGGAGAGGCCTTCTCGATGTAGGCGGTGAAGATGTCTCGCAGCGAGTTTCCATAGGTGATGTTCTTTCCTTCCCGGAAGACCGCGAAGAGGTCTCCCCCCGCAGCGAGGAAGTCATTGGTGACCACCCGGTAGCTTTTTGACAGCGCCAGCGGTTTGCCTCCGGCCTCGATCCTGACGGCCCTGGAGCCAGGCGGTTTGGTCAGATCGTAGTGAACCGAGAGGCCCGAGACCTGCAGGATACGATGCTCGAACCCGGCGTTTTGCTCAAGGATCTGTTTGATTTGATCACCAGTGAGATCCATCACAACGACGGTGTCGTTGAAGGGGAGCAGAGTGTAGACCTGTTCCACAGTGATCTTCCCTTTGGGCAGATCAGCCCGGATCGCCCCGCTGTTCTGAAAGGCAATGTCGGCCCCGGAGGCGCCTCTCATGGCATCGCAGACGAGGTCGCCGACGTTGGATTCCTCGTAGGAGTTTCTCACCAAATCCACTGATGTCTCGCCAATCACGCGGGCAAATTCGGTTTTGATCTGATCGTTGAAGCGAGCAACGATTGCGGCAACTCCGCTCATCAACGGGATCGTTGGGCCCCGCAAAAACCGTTTTGAGCTCGTTCTCTCGGGTGTAATCGACAATCTTTCCGGTGCCGGGCTGCAGTTCGAGTTTGAGCACTCCGAGATAGACTCCGTAGGAGCCCGCCTGGACGATCACGGTTTCGTTAACGCGCAGGGGATGAGTCATGACCGTGTGACTGTGGCCGCCAATGATCACGCTGATGCCCGGGACCTGCTCGGCAAGCCTCCGGTCTGCATCCAAACCCAGGTGAGACAGGAGCACGATGAAGTCCGCCCCGTCGCCCCGCGCTTCTCTGAGTACTTGCGGGAGGAGTTCCACCGGGTCGCGGAAGGTGAGCCCCGAGACATGATCGGGCATGGTGATGAAAGCGGTATCGGGAGTGGTCAGACCGATGACCGCGAGCCTCAGGTTGTTTCTTTCCAGAATGACATAGGGCTTGGTAATCGGGATGCTCTCACCCGCACGATCCTTGATATTGGCCGCAAGAAACGGGAAAGCGGCGGCTTCGGCGAGTTGGTTCAGAACGGCCCGGCCCCAGTCGAATTCGTGGTTGCCGATGGCCATGGCATCGAATTTCAGATCATTCATCACCGCGATGACGGGTTGCCCGTGGAAGACATTGGAGACGGGAGTACCCTGGAACATATCGCCCGCCGCGAGGAGCAGGGTTCCGTCCGGGTTTCTTGCGCGTTCGTCCGCAATCATCTTTGCAAGCCGCGCGGCGCCGCCGACCGGCACAGTCTCGCTGATACTCCTGTCGATGAAGGGCAGGAGGTGCCCGTGGAGATCGTTGACGTGAAGCACCGTGATTTGGCACCGCCGGCGTTTCAGCGGCGTCAAGGGGAGCCGTCGTCAGAAGCAGGATAAAAAGGCAGATCAGTGACTTTAAAAGTGGTCTCACAGTAAGCTCGATCCCTCCCTGAGGCAAGCCAGGCACGTCAATTGAGCACCAGTGCTCCCTACACGCCGGCCGCGCGAAAGAGGTTGCTCACCATCCCGTGGGCTTCCTCCTGGATGAGTTTAAGGTGTTCCCGGTCTTTAAAGCTCTCCGTGTAGATCTTGTAAACATCTTCAGTGCCCGAGGGACGGGCTGCAAACCAGCCGTTCTCCGTGATCACCTTGAGACCCCCGATGGCGGCCCCGTTTCCGGGAGCGTGCGTCAGTTTGGCAAGGATTTTTTCCCCGGCGAGGGTCGAGGCGGGAATTTGATCGGGAGAGAGCTTTTCCAGGAGGGCCTTCTGGTCTCGGGTAGCGGCGGCATCCATTCTTTCATACAGGGGATTACCGAACATCTCAGTCAGGGTTTGATAATGTTCTCCCGGATCGCGGCCCGTGCGTGCGGTGATTTCCGCAGCCAACAAGTCCAGAATCAGCCCGTCCTTATCGGTGGTCCACACGGTACCGTTCTTTCGGAGAAAGGAGGCCCCGGCGCTTTCTTCGCCTCCGAAGCCGTACGAGCCGTCAATCAGGCCGTCCACAAACCACTTGAAGCCGACGGGGACTTCGGAGACCTTGCGCCCAAGGTGCCCCGCCACCCGGTCGATCATCCCGCTGCTCACCAGTGTCTTCCCGACGGCGGCGTCGGACCGCCAGCCTGAACGGTGCTGAAACAGGTACCAGATTGCTACTGATAGGTAGTGGTTAGGGTTCATCAGGCCGGAGCTCCGGGTTACGATGCCGTGGCGATCGCTGTCGGGGTCATTGCCGAAGGCGATGTCGAACTTGTCTTTCAGGCCGATGAGGCCGGCCATGGCGTAGGGGGATGAGCAGTCCATCCGGATCTTGCCGTCTTTGTCGACGGTCATGAAGCCGAATGTGGGGTCGACTGCGGGATTGACGACGTCAATCGCCATTCCGTAGCGTTCTGCAATCGGTTCCCAATAGCCCACGGATGAGCCCCCCAGAGGGTCTGCGCCGAGCCTGATTCCCGAGGAGGCAATGATCTCCAGGTCGATGACGTTCTGAAGGTCCTCAACGTAGGGTCCGATATAGTCATAGAGATGCGTGCTCGGAACGGTGAGGGCTCTTTCGTAGCGCGTCCTCTTTACCCCACGGTTCTTGGCGCCCAGCAGGTCGTTTGCCCGGGTTTCTATCCAGCGGGTGGTGCCCGTATCGGCGGGACCGCCATTGGGAGGGTTGTATTTGAACCCGCCGTCTTCAGGGGGATTGTGGGAGGGGGTGATCACGATGCCGTCGGCAAGACCCGAGGTCCGCCCGCGGTTGTAGACCAGAACCGCATGGGAAACGACAGGGGTTGGGGTATATCCAAAGCCTTTTTGAAGCATCACTTCAACGCCGTTGGCAGCAAGCACTTCCAGGGCTGTAACAAAACTCGGTTCCGAGAGGGCATGAGTGTCCATTCCGAGAAACAGAGGGCCGGTGATGCCGATGGTGGTGCGGTGGTCACAGATTGCCTGGGTAATGGCCAGAATGTGATCTTCATTGAAACTGCTCTTCAACGAGGAACCTCTGTGTCCGGAAGTGCCGAAGGCCACCTGCTGTGTCTTGTCTGTCGCCTCGGGATGGTTGGCGTAATAAGCGGTAACCAAGCGCGGGATGTTAACCAACATGGATCGGGGGGCGGGTTTCCCCGCCAGTTCATGGATTGCCATTGATGGGATCTCCTTCGGGATTCAAATCCGTAATAGAGCAACAATCTGTGAAATCAGGCATGGTGCATATTTCAGAAACCGACTTCGAGAAGTTGCGGGTAGCGCGTTCTTCCCGCCCCTTTTTAGACTTAAGATGTCCCAGACGGACATAAACAACTCCTCTCAAAAGTAAAGGGGGGATATTGTCAAAAAACTCGCCGCTTGGGTTTTGGTCAGGGAGAAGAGGCCCGTAGCCGACCGGTAAAAAGGAAGACCAGCTAATCGGGTGGCGCAAGGTCGAGGAGTTTGAGTTCGCTCCGTTCGCTCCTCCTGCGCTGTCCGGCTGCTCCCAGGATTTCGAGCAGGACGACCTCGCCCACAAGCCACACCTCTACTCCGGCTCGGGTGCAACCCACGGTGGCCCCTCCTTCCCGACCGGCGGCGGCGTGCATGTGGAGGACCGGCTTCCCGGTTTCGTCGGGGAAAATGTGTTCCCGCTCCGAGCACCTCCTGGATTCCCTCCAGAGCGTGGATCATGGGAATGATCTCGCTCCCCCGGCCGGCTTCCGGTCCCACCACGAGGCGACTGCCATCCTGCGCTCCTCCAACGTAGAGGACCATCGCTCTCGCGATGTCGTGCTTTTCCGCGAAGTCCTCAATAACCTCAGGCAGTCGCTCTCCCTCTTCCAGACGCAACACAAAAATCCGGCCGATCTGCCCTTCGCTGTATTTCATGATGCTGGTCTATCCTTTAGAATACCTTCCATCTGAGGCCGGAGCAACAGAAATAGACCATTGCGGCAAGCCGATCTTCATGAAGGAGCAGCAGAACAGTGTTCCGGACGCAGCATTCATCGCGGTAACTACTTCTTCGGGTATCCGACTGACTGAGCGAAAATGATCTTCTGTTCGGGCTTCAGTTTCAGCTCTTTTGCCAGCGCGTCTCGGTCGATGCTCGCACGCACCACTGTTGCCAGGCCTTCCGATGCACAGAAAAGGTATACATTCTGGCTGATGAAGCCCGTATCGGCGCCCACCAGAAGATTCTGGTCAGTTCCTCCGCCGCTCACTTTAGAATAGTCAGCCACATAAACAAGATCGATGGCCGCATCCTTGACGTACGTCTGGGTGCCCGTCAGGGCTCGGAGATCCTTCGTCGAAATCGGGCTGAGCACGTTCTTTTGGGCATCCCAGAGGAAAAGACCATCAGAGGTTGCGACATAGATATCAATTTCCTGCCAGTTCTTTGCCGAGGGGGCGGTCCTTCTTCCATCCGGACGATTTATGCCGAAGGCAGCCCAGAGAAGATTGGAAAGGGTTTGCAAGGATAGTTTTTCGTCACTGAACGAACGGATCGTCATTCGATCCTTTAAGGCCTGCATCAATGGTTTTCCGCCTTCCATGCGAGGACCGGGAAGCGGCACGGGATCCGCGGCATTACTGACCGCTGCGCAAAGCAGCACCGAACTCAAAATGAGGCTGACGGAGACAAGGAACTTCACTCTCATGGGAGTCCTCCAACTGACAAGGGCGGCAAAATCGTTGAAACGGTCTTCACCTTGGTGTCTTACAGAGGAGATCTTCACTCCAGGTGCTTTCGGAGAAAGTCAGTGGTCGCGGGCCACGCCTGGCGCGAAGCCTCCAGGTTCGCCCCGCCTCGTTCTTCCTGTGCCCGCAGGAAACCGTGTCCCGCCCCCTTGTAGATGTGGGTCGACGTAAATCTTTCCGAGTTCCTTCATCTTCTCGGCTGCAGGCCCGACGGTGGTGGTGACGCGGGCGTCGTCCTCACCATAGAGGCCGAGTACGGGTGCGCGCACTGGAGCCAGGGACTCAGGTGGCGGGGAGGTCCCGTAATAGACTACGGCAGCGCCGAGGTTGGGCTGCACGGTTGCATAATAAAAGCTCTGGGCGCCGCCCCAACAGAAACCGATTGCGGCGAACTTCGGGGTTGCTGCCGGCAAGCCCGTTCCATAATTCTTAACCGCATCCAACATGGCCACAACCTGAGGCGGCGAGAGCTCCCTTACCGCCTTAACGACATCATCGCGGCTCGCAAAAGCTTCCGTTCCTCCACCGCCAGGCCCCTTGCCGGAAAGCAAGTCGGGGGCGATCGCGATAAAGCCGTCGGCCGCCAGTTGGTCGGCCACTGCTCGAATCCAGTCCGTGAGGCCGTAGATCTCGTGGATGACAATCACGACTGGTGCTTTATCCTTACGCTCGGGGAAGGCAACAAAAGAATTCAATTTCATGCCCTCGCCCGGAACGGGGATGCCGGCCCATTCGTGATGGCGCGGGGATTTCTCCAGTACGTGCCTTGGCCCCAGCCTCCCCGGGCGGGATGGAACTCGGGGCCCGACCAGCAGAGAGTCGCGGGGAAAAAACTAATAATGGCCAACGACACCACAATGGAACCCAGCTTTTTGACCATGGCATTTTTCCTCCAAACCTTTGCATTGCCTGAAATCCTAATTCTTTCAAGCTAATCTAAAGCGGGTTGGCCAAGATGCAACTTGTCTGATCGAAATACATCCGTGGCGAAGCCTCCGGTGTTTCCCAAGGACGTAAACAGCGGTTCATCTCGCGTCCCCATGCTTTGTAGCGCTTCTGAGAGTGTACAAGGCGGCAGCCTGCGGGTCTGCGTAGCTTATGCGGTCTTTGAAAATGCTCCATGCTTGTTCTTGCACGTTCGTCAGGTAATTCGTATGAAGGCATTGTGAATCAATCTGGCAGGTCGCTCGTGAAGTGGATTGTTTGCCTCGGGTTTTGGAGCGGGTTGCTTTTAATCGATTTTCGAGTTTAGTATGGGTAGCGGCAGGTTCGCTCAGAGGTCGAGCTGCAGATATTCCAGTCGTTGGCATAGTCCGGAGGAGGAGAATGTATTCATTCAAGAGTCTTGAAATCAAAGGGCATCGTGATGAACTGGTGCCCAACACGCTGCTTTGGCAAGAGAGGCAAGCCCGGCAAGTCGCTGTCGTGCTGCCCGGTATCGGCTATACTTGCCACATGCCGCTGCTGTACTATGCGTCTCAGAGCTTGCTGGCTTTGGGCATGGATGTACTGTGGGTCGAGTACAACTACATTCGGCGAGCCGACTATCGAGTGCTTTCGGGCGCGGAGCAGAATCAGTGGTTTTTTGAGGATGTCACCGCCGCCTGCCGGATCGCTCTGACCCAGCGCCCTTACCGTGACATCACACTCGTCGGCAAGTCCCTGGGCACCCGGGCGATGGCCCAATTAATCGCCACGGATGCGACGCTCGCCCGATGCCGTGATGTCTGGCTCACGCCGGTTTTGCGCGATGCAACCGTCCGTGAACAAATCAAAAGCAGGCCCCACCCTTTGGTGGTGATCGGGACCTCCGATCCTTATTACGATCCTGCCTATTTAGCCGGACTCCAGGCAAACGGCTCGGGTCAAGTTATGGTTGTCGAGGGTGCCGACCACAGCCTCGAAATCAGGGGTGATACTGATAGTTCCCTGATGATTCTTCAGCAAGTCACGCGGGCGATCAAAGGGTTTCAGCAAACGACCGGGTCAAACTAACGACTCTTCGGCTGCCATAACGCCAGGGCCGCACCCGTGGGATCAAGCATCACACTGAACCAGCCGATATCGGGAATCTCGGTTACCTCCACGACGATGGTAGCACCGAGGGATCTCGCCTTCTCGGTCGAGGCGGCCACGTCGTCCACCTGAACATACGCGAGCCAATGGGAGGGGATTCCCGGCACGGGATTCTTCATCATTCCCCCGCCGGTCCCCTCTCCCACGTTGATCATTGTGTAGTCCATTCCGGGAATGTCCTCCAACTTCCAGTCGAACAGGCGTGTGTAGAAATCTTTCGCCCTGTTCACATCATTGGTCTGAAGTTCAACATGCACAAAAGCATTTGCCATGGTCGGTGACTCCTCGTTCAATTAAGTTGACTGCCGATTTCAACTCTTTATCGGTAAGATATTGTTGGTGAAGGCAGTGTCAAGTACTGATGCTCCGGGATGAGACTGAAGGGCAGTTACGGGTCCGCGCGCTCAGGGGACTTCGGGATTCCTCCAGCGGTTACGCTTGATTACCGGTCTGGCTGAACGCCCTGTTGCTCCCTGTCGCTCGACCCGGTGACAAACGCCCGATCCAACGGGCATCCAGCCGTAAGATTGCAAGGGAGTCGAGGCGAATGAGCTTCAGGTTTATTGCGGATTAAGTGTTGCGGCCGAGATCGGTGTCATTTATTGAGGGGACACGCTTTCAAACATTCGTTACAGGTATAGCTCGCGTGATCGTCCACCCCCACGGTATTCAGGCATGTTTCAAACGAGAATTTCTGCCTGACCGCCGGATCTTCGAGCAAATGGGCAAGAAGCGGATTAGCTCCGGAGTGGCGGATGCATGAGTTGTGGTTGACTTTGCCCGTCTTGTCTATGGCACCCACCGGACAGGCGGCGGCGCATTCGACGCAGCCGGAAGGACATGGATCCCGGGTCATTTTGCCGGTCGGCTGCAGTTCTACCGACGTAACAACGCCTCCGAAAAGGATTCTCGTGCCATAAATGGGATTGGCGAGCAACCCGCACTTGGTGAGCCTGCCCAACCCGGTTTGTTCCGCCCAATAGACCAGGGGCAGAAGACCCCAGAACTCGCGGCCTGTTGATTTCCACGGAAAACAACCGTAGATCGGGCTTGCCACATACCCGAGTTCCTCCAGAAGCAGGCAAAGACGGTTGCTGGAGCTGTCCAACGTCCTGTAGGCCGTGTTGCAGTAACGCCAGTACAAAGCCAGCGAATGGTCACTTGCGTAGACTATCCCTCTTGGAATGGGCACCCCATAACAAACAACGGTTCGTGCGGAGTTCAAGATCTTGCTCGGGGAGAAATCGTCCGGCACTGATGGCAGCTGTGATGCACCAGCCATCCCGGCGACGGGAATATCTCTGGCATTGAGGAAGGTCATGATTTCTGTCCCGATGTCCTTTGCGTTCACCACAGATTTACTCCTTCCCAATCAAGTGAGTTCCAGGACCCAAGAAAGGCTCGACCCATGCAATTGATCATGAGATGAGCTTTGACATTTCAACAACGGAGTCGATGGGGGCAAAACCAACCCGGTGATCCGCGACAAAACACTCAGCGGAGAAGAATTCGTTCGGGCAACCGCTGATGATGGTTTGAAAGAATCGCCTTGCAGGGAATATTGGAAACAGTAAATCCTGCAGCGTGTCAAGGAGAAAAGCCGCTCGTTTCCATGGTTCTGCTCGGAAAAGTTCCGAGTTGCGGTTGCGGGTTGCGCGTTCGTCTCGGCCCTTTTCATGTGTCTTCGGGAGTCCCCAAGGGACATGAGCAACTGCCCTATGCGACAATTCCTTGGCTCAGCTCGAAATCCTGCCTGCTTTTGAACTCAGCTAGAAGCGGCAGTCATGATTGAGTGGAACGGAGAAGGTTCGTATCCAGAGGCGGAGCAATGAGAAGCATAGGGAGCGGATTGAAAGAACCCTTCACACCATGCCAAATGGCAACAAAAGGGAGGGACCCGGATCAGCCGGGTCCATTAGGTCGATGGCATTTCTTATGTACGCCATGCGTACGTTCAAAATTCCAAGGTCTGTAAAACTGGAGCCGGCGATGGGATTCGAACCCGCGACCTGCTGATTACGAATCAGCTGCTCTACCCCTGAGCTACGCCGGCTGAAGTCTTGGGAGGCTAATAGCATGGTACTCAGCGAGTGTCAAGCTGACATGACTGGCGAAGCAGGCGGTGGAGCCGCACCCGGTGATGCTGTATGCCGAAAATCTTGACAATGGACCCGTTGTCGATAATAAATGGCATCTTGTCGTCAACCTGAGTCACTGAAAAATAGTGCATTCCTGATGAAGTGCCGTCCATTCTGTCCGGATCCGGCGACAGGAATCGCTTGGTGGCGGGTGTGAGGCTCTGATCCGGTTATTTGATTGATTCCAATTCATGCAGGAGTTCGCGATATGAGTTTCAAGATCAGAATCGTTTTCTGGGGTTTGCTCATAGGCAGCCTTCTTTGCTCGAGTCCGAGCTTTTCACAGGTTGTCCAGGTGTTGCCGATCCCGGGCCAGGGGCAGTCCGCAGGTGGCGATGCCCAAGGCGGGAGCGCGCCTGCTCCCGCGGCACCTTCCTCGATTCCTGCTGCGCCGCAGGCGCAAGCTCCGCCAGCCCAGGGCCTCCCTTCTCCAGGCGTAACCATGCCCGGGGGGGGACCCGCGGCCCCAAGCGGCCTGCCCGTGGGCCAAGTCCCGGGAATACCGGGTGTAACGGGCCCGTTGCCCGCACCGACTGTTACCGCTCCTCCGGGACAAGCACCTGCCACTCTCCCTCAATCATCCACCGTGGCGCAACCGACTTCCGGACCATCCACGGGCATGCCGGGGGAGGAGTTGTCTCCATTTGAGCAGTACCTTTCCGGTAAGAGCCCCCAGGCAATTTCTTTTGACATTAAGCAATTTGGATACGATCTCTTTCTTCAGTCCGCTGGGCGCATGCCGGGACTGGGGACTCCGTCTCCCAATGTTCCCGTGGGTCCCGATTATGTCGTTGGCCCGGGAGATGAGATTCGGATTTCGGTTTGGGGAAGCGTTGAGGGTACCTGGAATGCGGTGGTTGATCGGGATGGCAACATCTCGCTTCCGAAAGTGGGGACGGTGGGTGTCACGGGGCTGAGTTTTCAGCAGCTTCGAGAGTTCTTGCTAAAGGAAATGTCAAAATATTACAAAGACTTCGAGATGAGTGTGGGCCTTGGGTCACTGCGGACGATGACGGTGTACGTGGTTGGAAATGCCCGGACACCGGGAGCCTATTCCGTATCATCGCTCTCCACGATTATCAATGCCTTGATGGTGGCCGGGGGGCCGAGTAAAACCGGAAGCATGAGGGACATCCAGCTGAGAAGGAATGGAGAAACCATCGCACGCCTGGACCTTTATGATTTTCTGATAAGTGGGGATAAGACCAAAGATCAAAGGCTACTGCCCGAGGATGTCATCTTTATTCCGACCATTGGTCCGATCGTAGGACTTGCCGGAAACATACAGCGCCCGGGCATTTACGAACTGAATGGCAAAATATTGCTTTCCGCAGGCCTTAAAATGGCGGGAGGGGTGACAGCAACAGCCTATCTGCAAAGAGTGCAAGTGGAAAGGGTGTACCAGAGGCAGGCGAAGATCATTCTCGATGTCAATCTGGATGTGCTGAAAGGTAAGCACGATATTCTCTTGCAGGACGGGGATATCGTCAAAGTCTTCCAGATTATCCCTACGGTGACAAACAAAGTCGTGCTTCAAGGAAACGTGAAGAGGCCGGGCGAGTACGAATGGAGGCCGGGAATGCGTGCGAAGGATCTTATTCCTTCGGTTCAGAGCCTGCTCCCGGACACGTTTCTCGATTATGCGCTGATAACAAGACTGGTCCCACCGAGCTTTCATCAGGAATACCGCTCTTTTGATTTGGAGGCGGTCCTGTTCCGATGCGACGGCGAGAACAATATACTGCTTGAACCCTTTGATATCGTTACCGTTTACAACAAGTGGGAGGTAGTCCAAAAGGAGAAGGTCCGCATCACCGGTGCCGTAAACAAGCCGGGCGAATTCGAGTTCAGGCCGAACATGAAGCTGTCCGATCTGCTGAAGCTCGCAGGAGGATTCAGGAAATTCGCTTTCACGTCAAAGGCGGAACTGACCCGGGTAACGCCTATGCCGACCGGACCCATGACGGAACAGATTTCGGTGAATGCGGAGGAGGCCCTTGCCGGAGATCCAGTGTCTGACATTGTGCTGCAGGAGAACGACTATCTTTTTGTGCGAGCCGTTCCGGATTGGCAGCTTTACCGAAAGGTCACCCTCAACGGAGCAGGTCAAATTTCCGGGTGATTACGCTCTGAAGGCCGGAGAGCGGCTCTCCTCCCTCCTCGATCGAGCGGGTGGCTTTAGCGATAAGGCGTATATCAGAGGAGCGGTGTTGACACGATTAAGTGTCAAGGAAAGCCAGCAAAAACAGCTCAACGATATGATCGAGCAGGATGGAAAGAGAGTTGCTGGCAATGTCGTCTGCCGATGTGGCGGGTGCAATGGACGCAAATGACGCTCAGATCATGGTCACCGAAACGAAGCAAAAACAACAGTTCTTGGCCAGCTTGAAGCAAATCCAGGCCACGGGCAGAATGGTCGTCAACGTCGATGAAGCGAGGCAATCGAGAAACAGTGCTCTGGATATCGAGATGGAAGACGGCGATGTCCTCACCATCCCGATGAATCCTCAGACCGTTCAAGTCATTGGCGCTGTCAACAATCAAACCAGCTTCGTTTTCGAACCCACCAAAGGATTACTCATACTATGTTGACCGGGCCGGCGGCTTCAGCAGAACGGCGGACAAAGGTCAGCTCTACATTGTGAAGGTCGACGGCTCGACCGTTCGGCCCGGCGGAGGGCTGTTCTGGAACAGCGGTGCCCATCAATGGGAGGCGGGATCACAGCGGCTGATCGAACCGGGGGATACCATAGTGGTTCCGGAAGAGCTTGAAAGAATCGCCTGGTTGCGCAACCTCAAGGATTGGACCCAGATCCTCTACCAGTCGGCGCTTGGGAGCGGCTGTCGTGATCAAGGTCTTTGAATAAGCCAACTCTTCTCCATCGACTGGTGTGAATATTCATCATGAAGGCGATGATTCTTGCTGCCGGCCAGGGGACCCGTCTGCGCCCGCTGACGCTGGTTCGTCCCAAAGTCCTGGTGCCGATCAACGGCAGTTCGGTGCTTGATTTCTGGATCGAGCGGCTCTACCGCGCCGGCTTTGAAGCGGTCGTAATCAATGCCTGGCACCTCCAGGAAAGGCTGGTGGCCGCAGTCCGCAGCAAGCGCTGGCCGATTCCGGTGCATGTCAGAGTGGAGCCTATGCTCTTGGGCACCGGCGGAGGCATCAGAAACGTTCTCGACTTCTTTGGGGAGGAGCCCTTCCTGGTTATCAACGGGGACGTCATCTGTGATGTTTCTCTTGAGGATTTCCAGCGTCGGTATTTCGAGTCCGGATCGCCGGCCGGCCTTCTCATGCATGATTACCCGGAATTCAACAATGTGGCCGTGAACTCCCATGGTTTCATTCTGGGTTTTGGGCCTGACGCTGCGAAGCTCGTGGCTGAAGACGCCGATCTGAGATGTCTCGCCTTCACTGGTATCCAGATCATGCACCCGGAGGTATTGGGTGCATTTCCGGCAGGCCGCCCCGGTGACATCCTGGCGGCCTACCGGGCCATGATCGGCGGTGGGCGGGCGCCCCTGGCTTTTCAGCGGCCCACCTTCTTCTGGCGAGAGATGGGGTCCGTCGCCCGCTATCGAAGCCTGCATGATGAACTGGGGAGGCTGGAGGAGAATCTTCTGCCCCCGCTGCCAACGGGAAAAGCGGTTTGGGTCGACCCCGAAGCCGAGGTTTCCATGGATGCCCGACTGAAAGGGTACGTTTCGATTGGCAGAGGGACTCGCGTTGCGGAGGGTGTGGAACTCGAAGACTCGGTGCTCTGGGATCGTGTGGAAGTGCATCCGGGCAGCAGGCTGCGCGGGTGTGTGGTGGCCGACGGGGTGAGAGTGACAGGCAGCCACGAAAATGAAGTTATTATCGGATCGACGGCGTGAAGTCTCTGCTGGCCTTGGATCAGGAACTCTTTCAGCAGTTCGAGGAAATTGGCAGAGCGTCGGGTTTGTTTGACGGCCAGGCAAAGGTGGGCCTTCTTCAGGGTGATGGTTCCGAGCGAAGGTTTTTTCGCGTGCGTCAGGGAGCCTCTCACCACATTGTTTTGATCGCTCCTCGGTCCAGGCACCGCGAGCTCGACGAAAACGATTCCTATTTTCTGATCGGGAATCATCTCTTCCGGCGCAAAGTGCCGGTGCCCCGCATCCATTGGGCCGATCCCGGCCGAGGGTACTTTGTCCTCGAGGATTTGGGCGACTTCCATTTCCAAGCCTATGTCAATCGCCGAAGGATCGACCTCGCCGCCGCCTATCAAAAGGCGGTGCGTCTCTTGGTGGACATGCAGCAGCGGGCGCGGGAGGGTTTTGAGGAGAGCTACTGTTTTGACACCGCGTGGTACGATTCGGCTTTTGTCTATCAAAGGGAATTGGAATACTTTCGCGAACGTTTCCTCAACGGTTGCCTCGGGCTTGACATCGGTCCCGACGACCTCCGCCGCGATTTCGAAAATCTAGCCGACGCAGCCGGCATTTCCAGGACCTCCCATGTGATCCATCGGGATTTTCAGAGCAGGAACATCATGATCCATAATCAGAGGCTGCGGGTCATAGACTTTCAGGGTATGCGTTTCGGTCCTCCCGCTTATGACCTCGCTTCGCTCTTGATCGATCCTTATGTCCGGATATCCCCGGCAATGGAAATGAAGGCTGTTGACCTGTATTGGTCGAAAGCCGGCGGCTTAACGAATGGTTCCCGGGGGCGTTTCATTGAATCCTATGGAGTGCTTCGTCTCTGCAGAAATCTGCAGGTTCTTGGAGCCTACAGTTATCTCGGATTGGTCAAAGGCAAGACGCATTTCCTGCAATTTCTTCCGTGCGCCTGGAGACGGCTCTTGTGCTGGATCAACGAACATTCCCGGAACCGCTACCCGGTACTTCGAAGGCTGGTGAATCGGCTGGATCGAAAAGGGTTCTTGCC
This sequence comes from uncultured delta proteobacterium, assembly GCA_963844985.1. Classification (GTDB taxonomy): domain Bacteria; phylum Desulfobacterota; class Syntrophobacteria; order Syntrophobacterales; family Syntrophobacteraceae; genus JADGQM01. Next base: position 128,048 of record CAWJQV010000024.1, on the reverse strand, counting down.
AATGCGGCAAGAGGTCTTCATCGAAGTTTTTCGTGACAAGCAGCGATTAAGATGATATAGGCCCGTCGTCACTGGAGGCAGGCTCGATTTAAGAGAGGAGAGAAACACGATGGCTTCGAAAACCCAAAAGACTGAGAAAATTCGTGCCCGCAAGGCGCGAGCGAATAAAGCGAACATCAAGACCAATCAGAAACGTTTGAACAGGAATTTAGAGGTTCTTCAAACAATAAGAGCATCGCAGTCGTAGCAGAGCGTTATTTAAAGAAGGCCCGGTTGGGCACGAACATTTTTCCGGGATTGAGTATATTCAAAGGGTCAAGCGCCTTTTTGATCCGCCACATGGCTTCGAAACCTTCGGCTCCGATCTCCCACTGAAGGAACGGGGACTTGGTGATGCCGATCCCGTGTTCTCCCGAAAGAGTGCCTCCCAGACGGAGCACCATGCGGAACAATTCTTCCACAGCCTTCTCGCTTCTCCGAAGTTCATCCTCGTTTTTCCGATCGAGCATGACGTTGGTGTGGATGTTGCCATCACCGGCATGACCGAAACTAACAATAGTGAGGCCGTATTCCTTCGCCAGTTGCTGAATAACGCGAATGAGCGCGGGGATTTTGGTGCGGGGAACGGTCACGTCTTCATTGATCTTGTCCGGCTTAATCTGCCCCAGAGCCGGAGATATGGCCCTCCGTGCCCGCCAGAGCTGCTCCCGCTCGGCTTCGGAATGGGCGATTTCCACCTCTGAAGCACCGTATTGAGTGCAGATTTCTTCGATTTTTTGGACATCACTGTCGAGGAGACATTCGCGGCCGTCCACTTCGATCAGAAGAACCGCTTCGGAATGGACGGGGAGTCCTATTTGCAGGTAGTTTTCAACCACCCTGATCGTGGCCTGATCCATGAATTCGAGGGTGGAGGGGACGATGCGCTGGTTGATGATGGCTGATACGGTTCTTGCCGCGTCTTCCAGTTTGGGGAATACGGCCATGAGGGTGCGCACGCCTTCCGGTGCCGGAACGAGGCGGAGCGTGATCTTGGTGAAGACCCCCAGAGTGCCCTCGGAACCTACCAGGAGGCGGGTCAGGTCATATCCGACCACGCCCTTCACGGTCCGGGTTCCGGTTGTGACGATGGAGCCTGTGGGCAAGACCGCCTCCAGCCCCAGAACGTAGTCGCGGGTGACCCCGTATTTGACTGCTCTGGGCCCTCCGGCACACATGGCAACATTGCCTCCAATAGTGCAGAACTGAAGACTGGCCGGGTCCGGGGGATAGAATAACCCGTGGCGCAAAACGGCCTTCTGAAGCTCTCCCGTCACGACCCCGGGTTCCGTTACGGCAAGCATGTTGTCGGGATCAATTTCCAGGATTCGATTCAGCCGGGTCAGCACCATGACCAGTCCACCGTTCCAGGGAACGGCCGCGCCCACCATGCCGGTGCCGGCACCCCTTGGGAAAATGGGAAACCGGTGACGGTTCGCCAGTTTCATGAGCGCCGCCACCTCTTCCACACCCCCCGGAAAAGCCACCAGATCGGGCGAGGCCTTGAGCTTGCTGGCGTCGTAACCATAACAGTAGAGTTCTTCGGGAGCGGTAAGGGTATTTTCTCTTCCCACAATCCGAACGATTTCATCGACAGGGAGTGAGTTGCTGTACATAGGCTTCCAACTGGGCCATAATATGAATGTTCGTGTAAAATCCTCGAACGGAAGGAACTGAACAATCAGTTCGAGACAACATTATACCCGATAGGATGGTTAACCAAAGGAAAACTTAGTTAATTCGGTTGCGGGCACTCGGTGAGGAATCATGCTTACCTGCATGCCGCCCCTTGACCGAATAATTTTCCTTGTGTTATTAACAGTATAACGGGTTGTGAGGATTTGAGGGAGAGATGGAGGGATTGGTGGCCCAGGAACCGAGGCGCATCCTGATAGTTGACGATGAAGAGGGTGCAAGGGAGTCCCTTGAAGTCATTCTGGAGGAATATTACGACGTTGAGGCTGTGGAAGACGGGATTGGAGCTCTTGCCCGAATCCAGGCGAGGCCCTTCGACGTGGTCCTTCTGGATGTCAACATGCCCAAGGTCAACGGCCTTGAGGTGCTCAAGCGAATCAAGGATCACAATGATACCATAGAGGTAATCATGGTGTCTGCCGCGGATCGGGCTCGAGAAGCCACGGCTCTCGCTCAAGTCGGGCGCTTTTGACTACATAACCAAGCCCTACGAGCCTGAAGAAATCCTGGACGCCATCGAGAAAGTCATCAGGAGGCGTTCCCAACCTGCGGGGATTCAGTCGGTTTGCCGGATTGCCGGCCTGGATACCGGCCACATGCCGATCGTCAGTCAGGCCGAAAACATGGCCGCAGTATTTCGGCTTATCGAAAAGGTTGCGGAGACTTCCAGTAATGTGCTGGTTTCCGGAGAAAGCGGGACCGGCAAGGAACTGGTTGCTCGGGCGCTCCACGCCTGCAGCGCTCGCAATCAAAAGCCGTTTGTGGCAATTAATTGTGCAGCCGTTCCTCCCGAACTCGTAGAGAGCGAGCTCTTCGGCCACGAGAAAGGCGCTTTTACAAGCGCCTACGCGCGAAATATCGGCAAGTTCGAATACGCCCACGGGGGCACCATTTTTTTGGATGAGATCTCGAGCCTGAGACTTGAATTTCAGGCAAAACTTTTGCGGGTCCTCCAGGAACGGGAGTTTTCCCGAGTCGGGAGTCATCAGACGATCAAAGTGGATGTTCGAGTCATTGCCGCCACCAGTACTCCTCTGGAAATGCTTATCAAGGAAAAACAGTTTCGTCATGATCTCTATTTCAGGCTCAATGTCATTCCTATTCATCTGCCGCCACTGCGCCACCGGAAGGGAGATGTGCCGCTTTTGGCCAGCTTCTTCTTGAAGAAGTTCAACCAGGTTTTGGATAAGAAAGTAAAAGGAATCAGTCCCGATGCTTTGGAGGTCCTGGAGTCCTATCCCTGGCCCGGCAACGTTCGGGAACTGGAGAACCTGATCGAACGATTGGTCGTATTGGGTTCACCTGACCAATGGATTCATGAAAATGACCTTCCTTTCGATCTTTTGATCCGGGAAGAGAGTGGGGAATCCCACGACCACACCGCGGCAGCAATTGACCTGGGCCTCATTCGGGCGAGACAGGAGTTCGAGCGGCAATATATTTTGCGTGCCCTGCAGCGCTGCCGATGGAATCAAACGGATACGGCCAGGGTCCTTAAAATCCATCGCAATACCCTTCTCCAGAAGATGAAGCTGCTCGATTTGCGCTCACAGACAGAAGAGTAGCTTCGTCGAATCCGCTAATATGATGACGATACCGGAATTTTTCCTGTATTTCTTTCGCCTCCGGTTTTGCTCCCCATGACAAGATGCACACAGATGTGTGCATCGCCCACCAGGCTATGCAGATTCGCTGATGCCTATACCCGCAGTTCTTTAGCTTTCATCCATCCGGTTTCCGCCAATCAACAGTGTGCAAATCCCTTTGAAGGCTTTTTCTTGCTATTTGCGAGAATACATATATTAAACAATGTATTTAGATACTTATGCCTGCCAACCCAAAGGCGGCGGCTTTGGTACGAGGATTGCTCTTATAGACCGCTCGAAACCAAGGAGCATATAGAGCCGGAATACGCAATATATTTGGAACCTATCAATTATCTAGAAAAGGGGAAAGAATATGAAAAAGTTAGCGCTTCAGTTGTTTGTGATGGGTGCTTTGATTGCCACCTATGCATTGCCCGTATTGGCTTTTGGAGGTGGGGGTCCGTAAGTTCAAAGACCTTATAAATCCTGAACTTCTTGTCAAGGAGAGAGCGCGAGTCGAAAGGTTCGTGCTTTTTCTTTTTGTACAGGTCGAACAAAGAAGGTAGAATAATGATTGTCGCATACCTGACCTGACTAATCCCGGAAAAGAAAGGCGTTAGAAGATGGGCTGTTTCCGTTTGCCTGCTTGCGTCCTCGGCCTTTTGTTGCTTTTCAGCTTTTTCGGTGCCAGTTGTGAAGCGCTGGAGGAGGCCGAGAAGGGCGGCATTCGTGGTGAGCAGCATCGCTCAGGGGGTGTCTATCGTATCCCTCTGCTTAACGAACCTCCAACCCTTGATCCCGCCTTTGTCGGGGATGCCTACGGCGTCCCGGTGGTGCAGCAGATATTTGATGGACTGGTGCAATTCAGTCCTGAACTCTTTATCATCCCAGCCTTGGCTCAAAACTGGCAGATGGAAGAAAACGGCAGGCTGTACCGCTTCGCCCTCCGCCCCCATGCTCGGTTTCATAACGGTCGTCCGGTCACCTCTCGGGACGTGATTCAGTCTCTCAGTCGCCTCATACGCGTGACTCCGGCTCCGAGCATCCTGCCTCATTTGCTCAGAATCAAGGGTGCCCAGGACTACCGGGAAGGGAAAAACGAGCGGGTGGTCGGCTTGCAGGCGGAAGGAGATCATGCGGTGGCGGTGAGGTTGGATGAGCCATACACTCCATTCCTGACGGCCCTGGGAATGTATCAGGCCAAAATCATCCCTGCTGAGGAAATGATTTCCAGTGAGAACCGGCTCAGCAAGCAACCCGATTGGGAGCGGGCCGTTCCAGCTTGCTTCATGGGACGCAAATAAATCCATCCGTCTCAAGAAATTTGCCGATTACTACGATGGGGCTCCATATCTGGCGGAAATCCAGTTCCTCATCTATCCGCGGCGGCAACATTGAGCAGGTTTTATCTGACTTTGAAAGCGGCAAGCTCGAGGAGATGCCGGCTTACTGGCAATTCCGGCAGCGGCTTCTGGAGAACAAGAAAGTGCGTTGGGTGCACCGACCGTCTCTCAGCCTGCTTTTCTATGGCATCAACGGTCAGCATCCTGCATTGAAGGATTTGGAGCTGCGAAAGGCGATGGCGATGGCAATCGATCGCCAGAAGATCGTATCGGAGGTTTACAAGGGGCAGTTTGAACGAGCCGACACGCTCCTGCCTCCAGGAATGCCCGGTTACCTGCCTCAGAGCAAGATGTGGTACCATGATCCCGAGTCGGCGAAAACACTGGCGAAGCAAGCTCTGGGTGCGAAGGGGGATGCTGCCCTGGCCGTCGAAGTTGTTTCAAACAGTCAATCCTTGTTGGCGCAGGCCGAACTCGCCGTGGTCGGCGAATCGTGGAGCCGGTTGGGGATCACCGTGGTCCCCAAGTTCATTCCCGACTGGTCTCAGTTTGAGCGATACCTCAAGTCTGATGCCCTGCAAGTCTATCGCTATGCCTGGAGTGCTGACATGCCTGATCCCGAAAGCTTTCTTGAGCCTCTTTTCGCGGCATCCTCGCAGGTCAACTACATGCGATATCAAAATGAAGAAATCGATACGATCCTGAAAACGACGAGTCAGATCGTTAACCCGATCGAAAGAGCGAGACTGTACCAGCGGCTGCAGGAAGTCGCTGGCGGCATCGTGCCCCCTGATCCCTCTCTTCTTTTTGAGTGTGGACCGGGTCTACCAGCCATCCGTCCGTGGCATTGAGGTAAGCTCAATGGGAATTGAGTTTGTTGCTTATCGTCATGCATGGCTAAACGTATCTTCCGAGCAGTGAGGTTCGGCTCGAATCACGTCATGTCGAATCAGCCATCAGGAAAAGGCCTGCTTCCCAAGCGCCGCTTCATCTCGCTGCGCTATCGTTTCATCCTGATTTCCTCATGTTTGTTGCTTCTTCTTTTCGGAACACTCGGCTCCATTCTCATCACCCACCAAAGTCTAACGATTCGGAACCAGTTGGAGCGCAGGGGATTGGCAGTGTCACGAAGCCTTGCTGCCACCTCAAAAGCGTCATTGGCCACATATAATTATATTGCCCTCGAGCAGACCGCCAATCAAACTCAGAAAGATGATCCGGACATTGTTTATGTCATCGTCCACGACAAGGAGGGCCGGGTAGCGGGATACAGCGGGAGGGCCGATCTGCAGGGCACCTTCCTCGAGGATGAAGTCAGCCGGAGGGCGCTCTCTTCGGAACAGCCGCTCACCCAGACTGCCAGCCGGGACCCGGATGCTGAGCCTGTTATGGATATGGCTGTACCGGTCTTCATCCCGGGTTCGGATCACCGTTGGGGAACGGTCCGAGTGGCAGTGACCCTGGAGCCGATGTTTGAGCAAATTCGCCAGACTCGATTACTCATCGTGGGCATTGGCTGTGTCGCACTGCTGCTGGGAATCGTGCTCTCGAACTATGCTGCCCGTAGAATCACCCGCCCTCTCGGGACTCTGGTTGACGCCACTATCGAGGCCGCTCAGGGCAACCTGTCTCAAAACATCGATGTTGAAACCGGTGATGAAGTCGAAATATTGGCCTCCAATTTCTCGATCATGATGCGAGAAATTCTTGCCCAGAAGCAACAACTGGAATCGCAGCTGACAGAGATCAGGCATTTGCAGCTATACACAGAGAAGCTCCTCTCGACAATGAGTGATGGATTGCTCTCGGTGGCAAGAGAGGGAAACATTGCGGCCATCAATCCCGCGGCGCGCCGGATGCTGGGGATGCCCGGCGAAGTGGACAAGGACTACTCCGTTTCGGCGGTACTGCAGCATGTTCCGGTTTTGCTGTCCTATGTGGAAGAAGTGCTGCACGACCCGCAGGGTGGCACGCAGCAGGAACTGCGGATCAGCCATGGGGGTGAAGACCAGATTATTTTGGCCAACTCCAGCCTTCTTAAAGACGGTGCAGGGCAGCCGCTTGAGGTGATCACCAACCTTCATGACATCACTGAGCTGAAGCGACTTGAAGCGCACATTCGGCAGACCGAGCGACTGGCGGCTCTTGGAACCCTGGCGGCGGGGATGGCCCATGAAATTCGGAATCCGCTCTCCGCTATCAAAACATTTGTGCAGTTGCTCCCCAGGAAGGTGGCCAAGCCTGAATTTCTGGAAAAATTCCAGCGCACGGTTCCCCGCGAACTTGACCGGATCAATCGCCTGATCGATGATCTTCTCGAGCTTTCCAGAACCCCGAAGTACCGTCTCGATGCTCTGGACCTTCAAGCACTCCTGCAACAGACCGTCGAATTTTTCGAGGGTGAACTGCAGACGAACGGGATCGACTGCGTAACCGATTTTCCGTCCGACTTGCCTCTCATTCTGGGGGACTCGGACCAACTCGTGAAAGCCCTCTACAACCTTTTCCGAAATGCCGTCCAGGCCATGCCGAATGGCGGCCGGCTGACGATTGCGGGACGCCGCGAGACACACATTGGTCTGGACAAACCGCTGTCATCCGAGCAGGACGGCTGGGTTTCGCCTCACTTTTGCCGACACCGGAGTGGGCATTCCTGCGGAAGCCACGAAGAGCATCTTCAATCCCTTTTTTACCACCAAAGATAGAGGGACAGGGTTGGGGTTGGCCATTACCCACAAAGTGATCACCGAACATGGCGGACATATTGAGGTTGTGAGTCGGGTCGGTGAGGGGAGTTCCTTCAGCATCTATCTTGCTGCCTGCAAGAAGAGAATTCGAACAGCCTACCACTGACCAGGGTTGCGTATATTTTGCCCTTCAAACTGTGCAGCAATACTTGCTTGACCCCGGGCTGTCTTCTCCTGGACTTTCCATTTGTCCTCAACTAAACCTTTCATACCGTGTCGCCCCCGGTTTTGGCATCCTTTTTGATTACGTCTTCTCCTTGGGGTCGATATTATCACAATGGAATATCAGTCGAGGACCCGCTATGGACCGCATCGTTGCGATAAACGGCTTTTAACTTCATGGAGGAAAAGACAATGCACGGAGAAAATGAAGAATCCATTGTTGTGGTGGATGACGACCAGGGAATCCTGGATTCCTTCGATGTCATGCTGGGAGATGATTATGCGCTTACGATGGTGAACAGCGGCCACGAGGCCATTCGGTTGTTGTGCCGGCAAAGCCCGCGCCTGCTCTTCCTCGACATCAAGATGCCGGGCATGAACGGTATCGAGCTTTTGAAGTGGATACATGATCAGGAAATGGCCACCAAGGTGGTGATCGTAACGGCGTTGCCTCAAGACCACTATGAAACCATGGCTCAGCAATACGGCGTTTACAGGTATCTGCGCAAACCGCTCGACGTGGATGAGGTGGAGAATGTCACACGTGCCGCGCTGCATTAGCAGGCTGTTGAAGAAAGTGCCGGAAAGCCATGATTCGCCATTCCGTTGACGATCGGAATATTGACTCTGCGAGGTTTTCTGGACTCCCGGCTCTCCGCTTAAGGCCTGTGGGAACAAGCTTCTGCCGGGGTTGCCCTGTGAGATGGCTTTGCAACAGCCTGTTGGGTGCGGGAGGGATCCGGCTCGGACGATCGGCGTCGCAGCGATGATCGTCGGACGGTGCTTGTCGGCTTATATGCCGGTCCCGGGGCCATGGTTTACCGCCGGTTCGTTTTGGGGGACGGTTTGATTCTGATGGTTTTGCGAACAAATGCGCAAGAAAGGCTTTCGTAATGAAGGGCACTCCCTTATTGATCATTGATGATGAGAAAGCGGTCCTCGAAGGGCTGAGAGAATTTCTTGAAGATGAAGGATACGAAGTCCACGAAGCGGAGGACGGTCGCTCTGCGCTTTCGGTTTTTCGTCAAGTGAAACCCGACCTGGTATTGACTGACCTGCGCATGCCCGGGATGACAGGGATTGAAGTTATAAGCGAAATCCGAAAGATGAAAGATGACACGGCGATCATTTTGCTGACCGGTTACGGCACTCTCCGTTCGGCAATCGATGCCATTCACCTTCAGGTTTTCGATTTTATCACCAAACCGGTGGACCTGGATTATCTTAAAAACACACTGGATCGGGCACGAACAAACCTCACCGAGACCCGGTTGATTCAGAAGGAGATGGCGATTCTGCGCGAGCAAATCGTTTCGTCTCAAACCCAATTGCGGGAACATATCACCCGGTTTTCTGAAGTGGAGCCCCTGATCCAGACCGGGAAGCTTCTAGCCGGGGTGCTGCATGACTTAAACAGTCCTCTGATGAGTATCATGGGACAAGCCGAGTTTCTGCAAGTTCTGCATCCGGAGATCGAAAATGTCGGCGTTATCCAGAAACAAGCGCAACGGATGAGAAAAATCGTCACGGTCATAATGCAAAGAATAAGATCGTCTCAGAGTCGACGACTGGAGTGGATCAATATCAACACGCTGCTGCAGGAGGAGGTTTTCTTCCTGGAATGTCAACCCTATTTCAAACATGAGGTTGAAAAAAGGTGGGAACTTGGAGATAATCTGCCTCTCCTTCGGGGGATTCCCTTGGAATTGAACCAGGTTTTCGGGAACATCCTTCGCAATGCGGCCGAAGCGATGATCGAACGCTCGGAAAAGCACTTGACCATCAGAAGCTGGCAGGACCAGTCGGGTATCCATGTGAGCATCAAGGACACCGGACCGGGCATCCCTTCGCACCTGAAAGACCGTGTCTTTCAGCCTTTTTTCAGTACCAAAGGCAGCAGTTCCGGCATGATGGGGAGCATGGGAATGGGGATCGGGCTTTACCATTCCCAAGAACTGGTGCAACAATACGGTGGGAGGATCGAACTGGTTGGCGAATCGGACTCAGGTGCGAATTTCGTCGTTCATCTTCCTGTTGGTGCGAGCGTCGCCAGCCAGGAAGACAGCGACCGGGATCAAGGGATCTGAATTGGTTTCGTGTCCAGGGATGAAAATGTAGTGTGACGGGAGCAGGTTCGCAACCATTAACTGCGCTACAGCGCAACGCATGAAAATGCTGATCGGTGCTTTCGAGTCGGTGATGAAGAGACGAAAGAATGAGTCCTGATAGCGTCCGGTTCGGGTGTGAGGTGCTTTTTGAGAAGCCCCCGCAGTGGTTCTTTTCCCGTCGTCTGGGACTATTAGCCAACCAGGCGTCGGTTGATCGCACGTTTACCCACACCAGTACGCTCATTTCTCAGCATGGAGGCCACCTTACCTGCCTCTTCTCCCCGCAGCACGGATTCTATGCTGAAAAGCAGGCCAATATGCAGGAATCGACGGATAACTGGCATTCCTCTCTGCTTATACCCATTTTCAGTCTCTATGGGGCGGTGCGCGAACCATCCGATGAAATGCTGGAAAAGATCGACATTCTACTGGTTGATTTGCAGGATGTTGGCACGCGAGTCTATACTTACAGCACCACCATGGGGCTTTGCATGGAAGCGGCCGCTCGGAACGGCGTCAGGGTGGCGGTGCTCGACAGACCAAACCCAATCAACGGGGAACAGGTTGAGGGGAATATTCTCCACCGGGATCATCGATCCTTTGTGGGGCGGTATCCCCTTCCCATGCGCCATGGCCTGACCATGGGCGAGTTGGCGCGCTACATTGTCAACAGAGGTGGCGTTCAGTGTGAGTTGGAAGTCATTCCCCTGAGCGGCTGGAGACGGGGGGACTTCTTCGCCGACACTGACCGCCCGTGGATTTTCCCATCCCCCAACATGCCGACTTGGGAAACCGCTTTGCTCTATCCCGGTATGGTTCTTCTTGAAGGCACGAATATCAGTGAAGGACGTGGAACGGCTCTGCCGTTTCAGATCTTTGGTGCCCCCTTCATCAGACGAACGGAAGCTCCTGAGGCATTTGGAGAATGCTGGTTTGGAGGGAGTGACATTTCGCCCGCTCTGCTTTGAACCCGTTTTTGACAAGTGGGCGGGGCAGACCTGTTATGGGTTTCAGATTCACGTCACCGATCGCAAGGCATTCAGGCCCTACAGATTCGGCTTGGCACTGCTTGAGGCTCTTTATCAAACGCATGGAGACAGTTTCGCCTGGCTGCCTCCCCCCTATGAGTATGAATGGGACAAGCTGCCGATAGACATCCTTCTGGGGGATGGAGCCCTGAGACAAAGAATCGAAAACGGGGACGATGTGAGCAAGCTGGAAGCGAGTTGGGAGAAGGAACTCAGGCAATACCAGGAAGGGTTGGGTGATTGTCTTCTTTATCAATGAAGCAAATCGCCGATTCGGTTCCAGCGAACGTAGCCCTGTCCGGGCGAGAGAGAGAGTTCGCCGTCGCGATTCCAGGACCAGTAGATCACGAAGGCCTTGCCTCGCAGCTCGGACACATCGACGAACTTCCAGAAACGGCTGTCGTAGCTTTCATCGCGGTTGTCCCCCATTACGAAAAGGTTATTGGGTGGAACAACGATGGGACCCATGTTGTCTCTGGAGCTTACACCGGCAGGAAGGATTCTGCTGTCGCTGTGAACCACGTAAGGTTCCGAAAGCGGTTGGTCGTTTACAAACACCTGTTTATCTTTAATTCTCACGGTGTCTCCGGGCAGGCCGATTACCCGCTTGATGAAGTCCTTTGAAGGGTCCACCGGATAACGGAACACGACGATGTCCTGTCGTTTCGGTTCACTGATGGGAATGATCTCTTGGTTCCAGTAAGGAAGCCTGATACCGTAGATGAACTTGTTGACCAGGATATGGTCTCCAACGAGCAGGGTGGTCTTCATGGAACCGGACGGAATTTTGAATGCCTGAATGACAAAGGCGCGAATCACCAAGGCCAGCAGAAGAGCAATAATGATGGCTTCAGCATAGTCGCGAATGACGCTCTTGGATTTGCTTTTTGAGACGCTTTTCTCTGTTGTAAGCTGCAAAGTCTACTCCTGTTTGGGGCGTATTCGGTGGGCGGCCACCGGCGCATTTACTCTAAAGGGTTTCTCTGATATTTTCAACACGGGATGGTAAAGTAAAAAAGTAAAAGGAGTGTCGCGTCTCTGTGTTCAAGAAAAAAGGCAACCTGATCGGACTGGACATCGGCTCTCATTCTGTCAAAATCGTGCAGCTCAGGTCCCACGATACCGGCCTGGCATTGCTTAATTTTGGTCTTGCGGCACTTCGGGCAGACCTTTTTTCCGAAGGCCGGGCGACTAAGCCCGAAGTTGTTGCGAGCGCCGTCCAGGGACTGCTGCGCCACCTCGCTGTCAAGGAAAAGGCCGTGGCGGCATCGGTTTCGGGTCACGAGGTCATAAGCAAGAAGGTGGAAGTGCCCGTCATGACCGAGGAAGAGCTGGAAAACCGAATGCAGTTCGAACTGGGACATTATATTCCCTACAGTATCAATGAAGTGGATGTTGATTATCAGATTCTGGATACGGCAAGAGATCGCTCCAATTACATGGAAGTCTTGCTGGTGGCCGCCAAGAAAGAGACCGTGAACGAGCATGTCGGTCTCATTAAGCTTTGCGATCTCCAGACCATGGTGATCGATGTGGATTATTTCGCTCTCAGTAATGCCTTCGAGGCTACCTGCGGTTTTGGCGAGAAGAACGTTGTCCTGATCGATATCGGTGCGAGCAAGGCGATAATGAATATTGTCTGTCGGGGATATCCTCTCTTCACCAGAGCGATCTCCATCGGAGGCCGGCAAATCACGGAAAAGATCGAGGACCATTTCGGCGTTTCCCTTGAAGACGCCGAACACATCAAATTGGGTGAGCTTCCCTCAAAGCCGTCCTCGGGGGAACTGGAAGAAATTTTCGTGGCAATCGTTGGAAACTGGGTGAGTGAATGCCGAAAGGCTATCAATCTGTTTCATACTAATTTCCCCGATTACAAAATCGACGAGATCCATCTCAGTGGCGGTTCCTGCAGGATACCCGGCCTTGATAAGGTATTCGAAGAGAATTTGGGCGCGCCGGTTGCCATTTTCAATCCTCTCGCACGGCTTGAATACGATCCGCAGTTGTTCGACCAGGGTTACATTGACCATATTGGACCGCAAATGGCCATTTCCCTCGGGTTGGCTCTGAGGAGAGCCAGAGAAAAATGATCCGAATCAATTTATTGCCCCTCCGGGCCAAGAAGAGAAAAGTTACGGTAAGGCATTTCTTCCTTGCCTATATGGGGACCGTAGCCGTCACCGTTGCGTTGATAGGGGGTATTTGGATCTATCAGGAGGCCCGAATCCATAGTTTGAATAGTCAGCTTGGCACAAGTGAAGGCGGAAGTGGAGCAGTACGCCAAGTATGAGCCTTTGCTCCAGGAAGTGATCAAGAAGAAACAACTCATTGAAAAGAAGCTGGAGATCATTAAAGACCTCCAGCGGGACCGAGACACGATTGCGCGTTTGATGGCTTTGGTCAGTGCTGAGATCCCAGCGGAAAAAATCTGGCTCGAGAGACTGGTCCAGTCCGGGAACGCAATGACGCTGGACGGGGTGGCCTTGAGTAATGAGGCCATTGCGGAATTCATGAGAAACCTTGAATCCTCACCTTATGTGGTCAAGGGGACTTTAAATCTGACCCATTCTCGCCAGATTCTCATGAGCAACATGAAACTCCGGGAATTCCAGTTGACCGATCAGTTTGTCCGCTTCTCGCAAGTGCAAAAAGTGGCTAAGAAAGAAGGATCATGATTCTCGATCGCCTGTCACTTGCTCCTCTGCAGGAAAAGATTTCCTCTCTGACGCCGCAGCAGAGAGTGATGCTCTTTGTCGGAACTTTCTTTATCCTGGTCGCGGCATTCTACTTTCTGCAATACAAGCCGCAATCGGAGGCCATCGATAAGTCGGAGACGGTACTTTCGGAACAAAAAAAGCGGCTGGAAGCACTTAAAGAAGCAGCAGCCAAACTGCCTGCGCTGCAGGAAGAGCTTGCGAGGGCCGACGAGGAATTTGCCCACCTCCTGTCTCTTCTTCCCGATCAGAAAGAAATCCCCGCTCTTCTTGAAACCGTTTCTCAATTGGGGGCTCAGGTCGGCCTTGAAAATATCCTATTTCAGCCTCAACCTGAACAGCCCCGCGAATTCTACGCGATAATCCCCATTCGACTCGATCTTATCGGGACGTATCACAAGCTGGGGGTTTTTTTTGACAGTATGAGCAAACTCAATCGCATTCTGAAGGTTGAAAACCTCACTATGACGCGCCAGAAAGGCGGTTCGGTGTTGCAGGTGGGCTGTACGATTATAACCTATCGCTTTTTGGAAAAACCGGCGGAGGCGGCGGGTGCTCCGAAAAGCAAATAGACTGGAAGCAAGTGGATGCCTGCCCTGAGGGCGGGGAATGCCGAGGGGTTGTTCTGCGGTGATGGGGGATGAAGACGGAGGAATCATGCGGTATTTCAGAGCGCCACGGGTCAGGTTTTTTGCTGCACTCTTGATCATTGTCATCTCCTCGGGGTGTGCGGGACAGGGATTGCTTGGGACGGCCCAGAAACCCGGTCAGCCCGGAGAGATGCGTGAAGGATCAGCCGGTTCCTCCGGAATCGCCGCTCGCAGCCGTGAACAAGGCCGACCAGATTCTCGACCTGCTTATCGATGACTCCGCCGAAGTCACTCTCATCAGGATGACGGGAAATGCCCCCCTTCGAGACTATCAGTTTCGTCGGGCCGGAGATCGGCAATTCGTGTTGGAACTGAGTGACATCAAGCCTGGGGGGGCTTTGAATTTGCTGCCGATTTCTTCGGACAGGCTCACTTTGAGCGATGGCGGCAGGGTGTCACCCAATACGATTCAGCTTCTGGGAACGCTGGAAAAGCCCCTTGACTATTACGTGCTGAATACTGCCGAGAACGTCTTGAGTCTGGCCCTGTATCTTGTCCAAAGACGGGCTTCTTCCCGTGGAGCCTCCGCCTGCTCCACCCCCTCCGCCTGCAAAGACCTCAAGAGGCGCTGTTTCTGCGGATCCGTCCGAGTTGGCAGGCGCTGGTCCCGCCCGGACTCCGCGCGGGGTGATGTCGCCCGACCGAGGCGGGCCAATGAGCAAACCTCAGACGAGCTCTCGCGCGATGTCGAGTGCCAGATCCACGGAGGAGGTGACCAAAAAACGATATACCGGCAAACCCATCAGCCTTGACCTGCTTGATGCCGACCTGAAGAACGTTCTTCGCCTGCTGGCCGATATTACGGGCACCAACATGGTCATTGAACCGGACGTTTCCGGCCGGGTGACCATCAAAGTGGAAAAGGTCCCCTGGGATCAGGTGCTGGATATGATCCTGGCCATGAATGACCTGGGCAAGGAGGAGGCCGGCAACGTCATTCGCATTGCCCGTCTGATGAAATTGAAACAGGAATGGAATCAGCAGGTCGAGCAAATAAGGGCAAAACAGGAACTGCTGGAGGTGGCGAAAGGATATTGGGGCGATCTCCACGGCCTATCTCACGGTCAATTATGCACAGCCGGTCGAAATCGCAGCCAAAATCACCGAGGTCAAGAGCGATAGAGGAAAAGTCTCGGTTGACGAGCGGAGCAGTCTGGTCATCTATACGGATTATCCCTGCGCGCATCGAGGCGGCCAAGAACCTTCTGGCTCGTCTGGACCGGGCGACCACACAGGTAATGATTGAGGCCCGGATTGTTACCGCAACCCAGACGATCACGAAGGCGCTCGGCACCGAGTGGCATGCAAAATTTGAACGGTACGGAATCACACCAACACCGGGGACCCGGACTTTTGAGGTAAACCGTCCTGCAGATCCTCTTTTTGGCTTTACCATTGCCAGCTTGTGGGGGCAGACCCTCGCGAGTATCGATTTTAAGCTTTCGGCCCTGGAGACCTCCCAGGAAATCAACATTGTGGCAGCCCCGAAGGTGCTTACGATCAATAACATGAAGGCGGTGATCAGCCAGGGCACGCAAATTCCCTACCTGGTGCGCAGCGATTACGGGTCCTCATCGACGCAATTTAAGGATGCGGTGGTGGAACTGCAGGTCACTCCCCACATTACCCCGGACCAAAAAGTGCGCTTGGAAATTCAGGCGAAGCAGGATGAGCCCACCGGCAAGGATTATCAGGTGGGTGACAGCAGCTGTGCCCGGTATTGAGACCCGCAAGATCACCACCGAACTCCTGGTGGACGACGGCCAGGTGATTGTGATTGGCGGAGTTATGCGCAACAGAGAAGAAGAATCCAACAGGGGAACCCCGGGTCTCAAGAATATCCCTCTCCTGGGATGGCTTTTCAAAAACGTTACCGAAGCTAAAGACAAGACAGAGTTGCTGATCTTTATCAGTCCTCAGATTGTCGAGTCATCCGGGCGCAGCACGACCAGGAGTTTTTGAGTAAATTCAGGTAGTAACAAACTTCTGCCCGGCGTGGATGAATTTTCTCTTGAATTACGTCTGCGGAGCATGTATCAAAGTGTCGTGGATCTTTACCGGGTGAAGGTTCGCTGACAATGACCGAGAATAAAGATCTGGATGGGAAAATGATTTTTCGCCTGATATGTTGTCTGCTGTTGCTTTTGCTGTCGAGTTGCTCCATGCAAAAATCGGGTTCGATGGCAGAATCGACCCAATTTGACCGGAGCGCCAAACCATCAGAGAAAGCTTGCCGATCAGGATTCGGCTCAAGACAAAGTCACCTTACAAGTCGATTATCTCACCCCGGTGCGGGCCATAAAGAACCCGGAGATCTTTGTCTATAAGGAAAAACGGCGTCTTTATGTGATCCAGTCAAACGTTCTGGTAAGAGACTACCCCGTTGGGTTGGGCTTTCATCCTGCTGGTGACAAGGAAAAGGAAGGCGACGGGAAGACTCCCGAAGGCAAGTTTTTCATATGTGTCAAGAAACCCAACAGCCGGTTTCAAAAATCTTTAGGGTTGAACTATCCGGACAAGAAACATGCTGAGCGGGCATTCTTTGCGGGAGTCATTACCCCGATTGAATTTCGGGATATCCTTCTTGCCTTTGAGAATAAGGCTACACCACCGTGGAATACCGCTCTGGGCGGGCAGATTTTCATCCATGCCGGGGGAGCGCACAAAGATTGGACCGAAGGCTGTGTTGCTCTCTACAACAGTGACATGGACGAACTGTTTCAGATTACCTCGGTAGGTACTCCCGTCTCGATTAGGCCCTGATTACAGCCCACCTTGCACTGGTATAGAATCCAAGTCAACCCTGACAGGCTGCAGAAAACCCTCTCATATCCCCACGCCGACCCCAGTGTCGAGTGTGGGGTTGGGACTTGACCCGGAATGACGCAAAGGTTCTCCCGGGGCATATACGGTGCCCTGCCAAGAGCCTTGCCTCTCTACCCTGGTCGCTGTATTGGTCCGAGCCCTGACACCCGAGTTCTGTTGTCTGTCTTGAGGAGGCCGTTTCCATGATCGAAAAGGGATTGATTGCCCGTTTGTTTGAGGCCGCGAGTATTCAAAGGTGGAATGACCACGTGAGACCGGTGGAGTTTACCGAGCTTGATAAGCAGGCGCATAAGAGCATCATTGCTTATGTCCTGGGCAAGCTTGAGGAATACGAGCGGAAGGTCACCATTGACTGGAGAAAGTTGATCGAAGGGGCAATGTTTGAGTTCCTTCAGCGGGTCATAATGACCGATATCAAACCTCCGGTGTTTCACAAAATGATGAGTGAAAAGGGTGATCAGATCAATGAGGTTGTCTTAAGGAAGCTCCACGATGACATCATTGTGGTGAAAGGGGATTTTGCCAGGAAGTTTGAAAGCTATCTCTTCAATAAAGACTACTCCCGCTTTGAGAAGAGGTTGCTGAGAGCGGCCCACTACCTTGCCACCAACTGGGAGTTCCAGATCATCTATCATACGGCGCCCTTTGTGTACGGTATCGACAAGACCAAGGAAGAGATCGAGAACCAGATTGAAGACCACTATGATCTGATCGGTGTCCAAAAAATCTCCCTGCGGAAGAAATCCTTTGGTTTTATCGATCTTTGCGGACAACTGCGATTCCAACAAAGATGGGCCCAATCTCCAAGGATTCCCAAGACGTCGGTATTGGGTCATATGCTGATTGTCGCCATGCTGTCCTACCTCTGTTCGGTGGAGATCGACGCCTGTGACAAGAGACTGTGCAACAACTTCTTCGCGGGCCTTCTGCACGATCTCCCCGAGGTGTTGACAAGAGATATTGTTTCGCCCGTAAAGAGCTCCGTTGAAGGGCTGGAAGACATCATCAAAAGGTATGAGAAGCTTCATCTGGAGGAGAAAATACTGCCCTTGCTTCCCTCTGCGATGCGCGAGGAAATCCTCTATTTTCTGGAGGATGAATTCGCCAATAAGGTAATAGATGAGGGGACAGTAAGACAAGGAATCTCTCATGAAGAGATGATGTCTCTATTCAATCACGATCGCTTCTCACCGGTCGACGGGCAGATCATAAGAGCTTGTGATAAGCTTGCAGCCTTTATCGAGGCGTCCTTGTCCATTCAGCACGGGATCAAATCGCGCAATTTGGTGGAGGGCAAAGAATATATTTACGAGAGATTCAGAGGAGAAAGAATTGGTTCTATGGATTTTGGGCAGTTGTTCGATTATTTCTTTTGAAGCGCATCCGTTGCACTCCAAGAAGCGCAGTTTCAGATCAGGCCGAAGCAGTTCTCCCGGACACATCCAATGCTTCGACGAACTCACGCCGCTTCACGGAAGTTCGACGAGCGACGTTCCTGAAGATCGGCCTGTTGGCCATCCAGAACGATGAATCGTTCCGGGTGCCGATCGTGCCAGCTCCAGGTAGCCTTCTCTTACGCGCTCATGGAAGCGCCGGTTTTCTCTTTCAATGCGGTCTGCAGTTCCCGCTCTGGCCTTTATGCGACTGGACGCAACTTCAATATCGCAGTCGAGGAGGATGGTGAAATCAGGCCACAGGCCGCCTGTGGCCCAATCCTGCAGCTGACGCAGGGATTCCCGTTCCAGACCTCTGCCAAAACCCTGATAAGCCAGCGTGGCATCGATGTAGCGGTCCGCCAGGACCCACATTCCCCGGCCGCAAAGCCGGGCGGACCACTTCGTGCACCAGTTGCGCCCGACTTGCCGAGTAGAGCAACACCTCGGCATGCTCATTCATGCCTGCAAAGGAAGGGTCGAGCAGCAATTCTCTTATCTTTTCCCCGAGGCGGGTGCCACCTGGCTCACGGGTCTTGATAAAAGGGATCGAGTTTTCTTCGAGCCATCCTGCCAATTCGTTCAGCAAGGTGCTTTTCCCGCAGCCGTCGATCCCTTCGAAACTCACAAAATGTGCTGGCAGTCTGCCGAAAAAGTTCGTTCATCCCTCACACCTCAAGCGCCTGATTGTCCTCTTCGGTTTTCGTGTCTTCGTTATAGTGTTGGTTTTGGCGGATGAAGTTGAGCTCGTTTTTAGCCATGTAGATTTTCTTGACTGTCTGAAAATCCAAAGCAAACAAAACGCAGGTTTCGGCAAAACAGTGCCAGAGTTCGAGCACCGCATCCCTTGCTTTATCGGGTTTGAATCCTCCTCCTTTAGCCCACCATTTCCACTTGAGGCTGTTTTGAAGGTCATCCAGAGCGAGGAAAGTTCTCATGGCACAGGCACAAAAATTAGCTCCATCGGATGATGCCTCGACTTTCGGGACTTGATGAGGTTCCACGCCGACAATGTGCGAGAGGCTCACCAGGAAATGGAGCATGTCGACAATCTCAACCTTGCCGTTTTGAGTTCCCAAACCGTGTTCTTCCACTTCTCTTACCAGTTCGGCGAGTTCAGCCGAAAGCGCTTTCCTGTAGTTTTCAATCCAGACGAGCTTTTCATCCGGATGACCGATGGTGTGTTCATAGTCGAGGCCGATGTTCTTGAGCGTAAAGACGTTCAATTGCCGCTGGAGTTTGAAGATTTCTTCCATGGTAACCCTTTCGTCGGTTTCGGAAGCATGGCAGGCACTGATTACAGGCCAGTGACCAGTGGTCGCAAAAGGACAAAACCATCGGTTCATGCAAGGCCAAGCGATTCGAAGTATCGTCTGACTTCCCGGGCGACGAGCCGAATTCTTGGATGAGCTTGCTGGGAGTCTCTCAGCTGGATAAAATGCTGCCAGCCACTCCACCTCCCGCTGACAAAAATCTCGCTTTTCAGAAGGTTCGGCAAAATATCTCTGGCGATTTCAGGCCTCAGCCCTCGATTGAGATCATCGCGGTACCAATCGAAAATGATCTCGGCTCGTTTGACCCACTCCCGGACCGCCGGGTTTGATCGATAAACCGCTCCTCAAGGCTGTCATAGCTGTCCTGGATCTCTTCCGGGAGAATAAGGACCATGCCCTTATTCTTGTAATTGACATAGCGGGTGCTCTCCTGGGTAAACGAAAACACCCTGTGTCTGACCACTTCATGAGTGATCCCGCGATCACAGACGAACTTGAAGATGAAGACGGGAAGATCGGATGCGGGATCCTTCCGCAGGAGGGCCAACTGTTCTTCTTCGGGCATGAGGGAAACCCGGAATCCGCTCCCTTGGGGCATTGAACCTTCATGCTTGAAAGAGCACGGGGTAGAAGCTGCTCAAACAGGAACTGAAAAGCAGATGCAGTTCTTCATGGCTCTCTTTGAGATATGACAGGGTTTCGATCCAGCCCCGCAAATTGGCCGCAATGGCAAAGCCGCCAGCGGAAAGATGAGGCAGAGCATAGACCCGGTGGTAGGCATTGCGTTCTTTGAGGGTTCGGACGAGGAGTGTCGGAAAGCTCGTCGGGTGAGGCAGCCATGGTTTGCGGAGCCCTTGGCCGCCGCGTCTGCCTCAATTTTGAGGACGATGTTGCTGTGTTCAAGCACTGAAAGGTGGCCATGTTTCTTCAGCATGAGAACAAAGGCTTTGGCCGAATCGTCGGTGATCTTGTCCTCCGATTTATAGGCTGTCCTGCCGCAGATCTCAATGACCTGCAAAAGCCGCTTTTCATCTGAAGGGGCAACACCTTGCGGGAAGACTTCACTTTTTTGGAAACGAATCTTCATAAACTCATCTCCTTAATGACTTTATCTTTTTGCCCACAGGTACTGGAGCTTGTCCGAAATCCCCCTGAATCTCCCTTTCCGAAAGGGGGATTCAGCTGGATTTGTGAAGGCGAATAATCAAGGAACTGAGTTGTCGGACAAGTTTCTAGTCTAACAGCTGATCGGCTGATTCGAAAGCGGAAAGAGCATGGGTTGCACGTGTCTTTGCGGCGGTCTCTTTCCGCTTTGTGGCGCTCATGCAATGCGCTATAGTTGAATGGTGATCGGGCGTGACGATTTGCGGCAGGGACTCGATCCACGGCAGATGCCAGGAGTCGGAAAACAAAAGGGAGAATGTGACAGGATTCCGGCTTCCGAGTACCGACTTCCGCTTTATCAGGAGGGTAACAATGAAGGTCTTTTACCACGAGGAGTTTCGGCAGGTTTATGTCAGCGATCCCGCAGCAGCACCCGGAAGGATCGAAGCCATTCTGGCCGCGATTAAAGACGAAGTCACCTTTGAGGAGCCTTTTCCTGCCGGCGCCGACGATATTGAAGCCATTCATTCCCCCTATCATATCAAATACGTGACCCGCCAGGGCCTCTACAACATTTCCGCACTGGCTGCCGGCGGGGCGCTCCAGGCGGCGTTGACGGGTCTCTCGGAACCCAGTTTCGCTCTCATTCGCCCCCCTGGACACCATGCTTCGGCAGACAGTTGCTGGGGGTTCTGCTACTTCAACAACATGGCCATTGCCCTCGACCATCTGAAACGGAACCGCCTCATTGATAAGGCCTATGTGCTCGACTTTGACCTGCACTTCGGGGACGGCAATGTCAATATTTTGCAGGACAAAGGATATGTCTCCATCCATAACCCCGAGTCGCACAATCGAAAAGATTATCTGGCAGAGGTCGAGGAGGGCCTGGCTCAAGCCCGGGTCGATATCATCGGGGTGTCAGCCGGCTTCGATCATCACGTTCAGGACTGGGGCGGGCTGCTGGAAACCGAGGACTACCAAACCATGGGGCGGATGGTGCTGGAAGCCTCCCGACGAATGGGGGCCGGCTGCTTCGGAATCCTCGAAGGCGGTTACAATCATCAGGTTTTGGGGCAAAATGTGAGAGCCTTCCTGAGAGGGCTCCAGGGGCTTTAAGGGGATCGACCGTGCCTAGACTTGAGCGAAGACAAAAGCGTCAAAGAGTTATTTCCCGATGAGGCCAAGGCTTTCATCGATGAAAATACGGCAGGAACCTATACCCTGCTCGATGTTCGCCAGCCCTTTGAATACGAAGAGGCCCACCTGCCCGGAGCCAAACTCATTCCTCTGCCCAGATTGGTGGACTCCTTGGAAGAATTGGATCGTCATCAGCCGATCCTTGTGTATTGCGCGATGGGCGGGCGCAGTAAGATGGCGGCCCGGCTGCTTTCGAATCAGGGATTCTCAAAGGTCTATCAGGTCGAGGGAGGAATTAACGCCTGGGAGGAGACTACGGCCTCCGGACCCGTTGCCTTCCACCTGAGATTTGTAAAGGGGGACGAAGCGCCCCGTGAGGTCATCGGCATTGCCTATCAGATGGAAGAAGGACTGCGGAGATTCCACCAGGAGATTCAGGCGAAAACGGTCGATGCCGACCTGCGCGACCTCCTGACTCGCCTGATCAAAGCCGAGGAGAGCCACAAAGGCACGCTGCTCAAGCTCCTGGAGGACGGTGACAAAAGAGGACAAAGAAGACAGCGCAACCGTTGTCCCTCCGTCAACTTCGGAGGAGGCGCTGATCGAGGGGGGCATCGATATTGCCGAGCTCATGCGCCAAAACGAGCGCTATCTGCAAACCGTTTCAGGTTACCTGGAACTGGCCATGATGATCGAAACCCAGGCTCTGGACCTCTACCTGCGCATGGCCGGCGAAAGCACCAATCAAACGACAA
The DNA here is from genome assembly GCA_963844985.1 of uncultured delta proteobacterium. GTDB lineage: Bacteria > Desulfobacterota > Syntrophobacteria > Syntrophobacterales > Syntrophobacteraceae > JADGQM01. The sequence continues at coordinate 105,441 of CAWJQV010000024.1, read as the reverse complement.
GGGAAGTGCTCTTTCGCATCAGCCAGGAGGAAAAGGCCCACCTGGCAATGCTTGCTCAGTACCTGGAGAGGCAAAGCGCGAGCCCTTCGGAATGAATCGTATGACTTTGAATATACCGGTTGAGAATGAATTTCATGCCGCAACGGTAGAGGCGCTGTTAAGTGGCTACTGACCTCGCTTGAGCTCCGCCTCGAGCCTGGCGATGTTGTCTCGGGCAAAGTCGATGTCGGGGTCCAGTTCGAGGGCCATGCGGTAGAGGCGGATGGCTTCGCGTTTGAGGCCCAGTTCCCGGAGATTGGAGCCGATGTTGGCGTAGTCGATGGCGGACCCCGGGTCAATTTTGAGGGCCCGTTCGAAGGCCTCTATGGCCTCCTGGTGACGCTTCAACTGATAGCAGCAGAAGCCTCGGAGGTTGTAGATTTCCTTCAGTTCATCGTTGTGCCGCTCAGCCAGATTGAGGGCATCCAGGGCCTGATGGTACTGCCCCAGATCCTTCAGGCAGGAAGCGATATGGACGTGAATGCTGGCTAATTCCCGCGGGTCCGGGTGCTGATCGAGGGCCTGCCGGAAGAGTTCCAATGCGCTCTCGGGATCGCCCTGCAACTCGAGGCTGTGGGCCATGAAGAAGGTCAAGTCGTAGCGCGGCCCGAAGAGCCTCAGCAGGCGCTGCATTTGAGGTGCGACCTGCTCCGCCGGGGCTCCGCGAAGCAGGGTCCGGGCGGCATGCTGGGCAAAGTCGGTATCCCGCGTCCGGTCGAGAAAGTGAGCTCCCGGAATGATGGTGTACACCGTTGGAATGCCCAATTCCGGGTGGGTCACATTGATCACCAGGACCTCCAGGCCGATCCGATCGAGGGCTTTAACGCAGCGATCAATCTCGACGCGTAAATTGTCGTCGTCCAGGTTCGGGAGGTCTCCCACCGCCACCGCCCGGCCATCGGTCATGAGGTAGCTCGCCTCCTCCAGGGTTGGGTATTTGGGAAGGGTAGGGCGGTACGAAGTGTGGCTTTCAAAATCGCCGGCCAGTTGGGCGATTTCGGTGAGGGCTCGGCAGAGCGATTTCTCCGGGTTCGAAGTGGTTCCGGCCGTAAAAACGATTTCACTCTTCTCGGGAAACGTCGCGGGATCGTAAGCCAGCGCCCCAACCGTGGGGATTCCGGTGTCGAGCGAGAAATCATGGAGGTAAAGCGCAATGCCCTGGCGCTGAAATTTTTCCACCAATTCCAAAGCGGCAGGATCTTTCAATGACTTGACATCGATTTTCGGAGTGGGTCGTTTTTCATGACTGATGATCGATCCCACATGCCTTTCCACAACTTCGCAGAGGCTCTGCAGGATCGCCTCCTCCATCGTGTTTCCTGCCGCCGGACCATTGTATTCATTGATGAGATAGAACCAATCGATAGGGACCCATTGGTCTTCATTGCGCGTCAGGTTGTGGGCCGTCACCCATCGCATGGGGAAGTCCTGCAGGAATTCGCGACAAAGTTCAAGTGGTGAATCGTCATCGTGAAGCGAGAGTCTGAGTGAGGCCGGGGAGACGGCCCGGGATTGCACCTCGCCGTATTTTCGGACCGGAAAAGGGTGCCGGCGGATGAATGAAAAGAAGCTGTATCTTTCGATGAGCTCCATCAAGGCACTTGCTTCGGATTGAGCAGGGGTGGCTCCCTTTCCCATCTGCTTCTTCGTGCCGGTCAACCGCGTGGCGTCTTCGCCGCAAAGACTGATATATATGGGTATGCCGAGGCGGCCGGTGTCAATGCGCTTGGTTTCGGTCAAGATATTGAGATTCAGTTTCGCCAGACGATCCTTGACCCGGTGCACCGTTTCTGCCGGGGATTGGGCTTTGTCCTGATCGTGGCGGTATGTCTTGAAACAGTCACCCAGGATGATCCGTGAGTTCATAAAATCTCCAAATAGCCGGGCGGTCGGCCAATGGTCATTGCGGGCCGATCGGTTCCCCATTGTGCCCGACGGTCCTGCGAATGACACCCAGCAGGTTGTAGGCGCCATGGCCGGCCTGATAGCTGCGGGGCATCCCTTTGATCCTTGAGAAGTCCTGAATACTCCGGGGCGGGTGATGAGCGAGTCTTAACAGGGTTTCGTTGGAAAGGACCCGGAAAGGGGCCTTGTTTCGGCGCTGGGCTTCCTGTTCGCGATAAAGATAGAGAGCTTTCAAAATGCGCTTTCCCGCGGGTTCCAGAGATTGGGCTCCGCGAATCTGAAGACAGGCTTCGGGATGGAAGGTCCGTTCCTGAAGTTCCTGTTCTGAGGTTTTTTCGAAGGCTTCCTTGGCAGCATCCCAGAGATTCCCGGCTGCGAGATCAGCGGCCAGGCTGTGGCGCAAGGGGATAAGGTAGTGAGTATCGAGGCTGGCGTAATCCAGTTGCTCACCCTTCAAAGGGCGTTTTCCCCAGTCACAGCGCTGCCATTTCTTGTCCAAAATAACCCCGAAATGCTGTTCGAGGACCTTGGCCAGTCCCAGCTGTTTGTAGCCGAGAAGTTTGCAGGCGATGGCGGTGTCGAAAAGATTCCGCACCTTGAATTGAAAGTCGCGCTTCAGCCCCAGGACATCATTGGAGGCGGCATGGAAGATCTTCTCAATTTTCGGGTCTGCCAGGATCGTGCCGATCGGACCCAGATCCCCTAATGCAAAAGGGTCAAGTATGAAGTCCTGTTCCGTGGTAGAAATCTGGAGGAGGCAGATTCGTTCAAAATAAGCGTAGAAACTATTCGATTCAGTGTCCATGGCAATATGTCGGGCATGGGACAGCTGCTCAATCATTTCTGCAAATTGAGACGCGGTTTCGATCACGACTGCCGAGTCCATGAAGACTTTCCCGATTCCTGTTTCTGTGATATGAACGGGGCGAAAGCGAGGCGAAACCATGGCTGCCAGAAAACGCAAAATCGCCCCTGCGATGCCTCAGCGCCACCAGAAAAAATGCAGTGCGCAGGCTTTCTATACCCCCTTCAAGGACTTAGATCAACAACTTACATTCATCCCCGAGACTTGCGTGAGTCCTTCTCCCGTCCCGGAGAAGACTTCAGCTCCTGTTGCGCTCCCTGAAGATCCGGAATCGCTCTTCCGCAAGGCTATGGCCGATGTTGAACCCTTTCGCGGGGGGGCGACGGGAAGAATTCCACCGCCCCCTCCGGCAAAGAGACCTCCTCGCTTCATGATGCAGGAAAACGCCGAAGTGCTTAGCGCACCTGGTCGGCTTGGTAAGCGGGGAAGCCCCTTTTGAGGTCTGGTATTCCGATGAATACGTGGATGGGGCAGTCGTCGGGCTTTCGCCGGAGATCGTCAAGAAACTGAAAAGAGGGGATTTCAGTTACCAGGACCACATCGATCTTCACGGATGCAACCGCGAAGAAGCTCGGGAGAGGGTGAACCATTTTGTCAAGCGAAGCTTCAGCAGAAAGCTCAGGTGTGTCCTGATCGTCTCCGGGCGCGGACTGAATTCCCGTGAGCGGCAGCCGGTGCTGAAGCAAGAATTGGTTCGATGGTTGACCCATACGCCGCTGCGACGCATCGTCCTGGCTTTTGCCTCGGCGCGCTCTTACGACGGCGGGGCCGGGGCCTTTTATGTGCTCTTGCGGCGAAAAGAGGGGAAAGCTCCCTTTGTTATGCCGGCCAGGTAGGGGATGGGGTGAGCATCTGTCAGTCTTTGTTCTCGGTTCACCGCGGAGGCGCAGAGGTTGCCGCCGTAAGCATTCTGCGTCCTCCGCGTCTCCGTGGTGGAGAGGCAACTTTCGTGCCCGCTGAAAAGCTCAGAGTCCTCTTTCTTCCGTCGAGGTGAGCTCGTTGTTTAAAGCGGTGCAGCGTGCGAAGCAGGGATTGCCCTAATCCCATGTAAGGATTTCTTCGTCGTAAACGGTTTCGATCTTGCGTTTGTGCTTCATTTCCTCGGTAGCGAGCATCTCGAAAAGCCTGCCGGTCTTTTCGTGCATGCATTTGCTTTTCCACCCCATGTAGAAGTCGTGGGCCTTTTCTTCCTTTTTCATGGCCAGGGTGAGGGCGTCCTGGTAGGTCAAGTCATCCCGGAACTGAATATCGACCAGGTAGTCGCTGATACGCAAGTCCTCGACCTTTTCCAGTTTGATGTCGCCCAAGGCATTGGGATTCAGGTCCTTGAGAAGATCACGGTGCCTTTTTTCTTCCGCGGCCATTTCCTGGAAGAACTTCTTGATGCCCTGATTCTTGGCACGGTCGGCACATTTCTGATAAAAATCCATGGCCTTTTCTTCTTTTTCGATGGCGAAGTTGATAACGGTATCGACTGAGCTGCATGAAACGGTGGTCATGGGTTCCTCCTATTGTAATGTGTCTGAGTCCTGATACGATGTGAGTCTTCTCTTAATAAATACCCTGCATCATTGCAACATGTTTTTCAGTCCGTTTCAAAGAGCGGGACCAACGAGAACGAAGCGACATCGACCAGACCCAGGTCGGTCAGCTTGAGTTCCGGAATTACGGGAAGAGCAAGAAAAGACAGGGCCATAAAGGGGTTGACCAGGGTCGAGCCCCGGGATGCAGCCAACTGCTTCAGCCCCCGGAGACCTTCGACGACCTTCTCGATGGGCTGATCGGACATGAGTCCGCCGATGGGCAGCGGAAGCACCTCCAAAGGACCGCCCTCGGCTCCGATTGCCATCCCCCCGCCGCTCTTCCTGACGGCGTCCGCCACGTGAAGCATGTGGCGATCACTCTCCCCGGCAACAACGAGGTTATGAGAGTCATGGGCGACGGTCGTGGCGATGGCCCCTCTGCGGAGTCCGAGGCCCTGCACAAAGCCCACCGCCGGCCGCCGACCCGCTTGATAGCGATTGTACACCGCCACTTTAAGGATGTCTCGAGCAACATCCGCCACGGCCTGTGAATCCTGGACCTTGGGTGACAGCGCCAATTTTCTGGTAATGAGTGTTCCTTCCTGCAAACCGATAACGCGAAGCTTTCCGGGCTGCGCCGGCACCGCCAAATCCTCCAGAGAGAAGCCGGAAATCTTCATGGGGCTGGCAGGAGGTTTGCCAGTCTGAGGCCATGAACGGGGATCGCTGAGGAGTCTTCCCGCTCTTGCCACTTCCACTCCTCGTTTGAAGACGTGTTGGGGGTTCCAGGGATTCAGCGTCGGGCTCAGGGTGAAGTCGGCCTGAAAACCCGGAGCAAGCGCCCCCCGGCGGGCGAGGCCGAAGTGCCTGGCGGGAGTCCACGAGGCCAGGGCCAAGGCGCGAACCGGATCCATGCCTTTCGCCATAGCCTGATTCACGATCGCGTTCATGTGCCCTTCATGGAGAAGATCATCCGGGTGACGATCGTCGCTCACCAAAAGACACTGCGGCCATGTGTGTTCATCCACGAGTGGAAGGAGGGCAGCCAGATCCTTGGATTGGCTCCCTTCCCGGATCATGATCGTCATGCCCTTGGAGAGCTTTTCTTCGGCTTCTGCCAACGAGGTGCATTCGTGGTCCGAGGAGATGCCCGTGGCCAGGTAAGCGTTGAGCTGCAGTCCACTCAGGCACGGAGCATGGCCTCCGAGATTTTGCCCCTGAAAGAGCAGAAGCTTATCGATGACTTCCGGGGAGGCTTGAAGCACGCCAGGGAAATTCATCATTTCCGCCAATCCGAGAAGGCGTTCGTGGGGAGTCAGGGAAACAAGGTCGGCGCCTCTCAAGTGCGCCCCCGAGGTCTCCAGAGGAGAAGCTGGAACACAGCTTGGCAGATGATAGTAGACATCGACAGGGAGGCCATGAGTGGCCTGCAGGAAATAGCGAACCCCCTCCAGGCCGAGCACGTTGGCGATTTCGTGAGGGTCAGCCACGACTGCGGTGGTTCCCCGGGGAAGCACCGCTGCGCAAAACTCAGGCGGGCTCAGCAAGCTGCTTTCGAGATGGATGTGGCCGTCGATAAAGCCGGGACAGGCAAACATCCCGGAGGCATCGATGACCTGCTCCGCTTCGTAATCTCCCCATCCCAGAACCACGCCGTCATGGATCGCAAGGTCAATTTGCTCCACCCGCCCGGTAATTACATTGACCAGGCGGCACCGGCGCAGACAGAGATTCGCAGGGCGCTTGCCTTGAGCGGCTTCGATTAAATGAATCAGGCGTTCGCTATCCCATTTCATGAGTTGTGCTCCCGGCTCAAACTCGTTGGTGCCACTCCCCGTGTTGATCCGCAACCGCGAAGAGTGGACCCTTGCCGGCTATTTATCAGTGATCGTGCGGAAAACTTTGCGGTTTTATCGTCGCTGCGCTGAAGGTCTTCGAGCAGCAGAGGCCTTCACATCTTGTACTTGCTGAAATCTTTGGGATCGAGTTTCTCGAGGATCTCGGACCACTGCTCCTTGTTCTCTTTGTCAAAGAGGGGCCGCGGGCTTTCATCGGTTTTCTGGGATTTGAAAATCACCTCTTCTTTAACAAAGATCGGTGCCTTGGCGCGAAGCGCTATGGCGATGGCATCGCTGGGACGCGCATCGATGGGGCTTACCCGTTCGTGGTCGCGGATATAGATCAAAGCATAATAGGTGTTGTTGCGGAGGTCGCTGACTTCGATTCGCTCAACCTTTACCTTCAGATAATCGAAGCAGTTCTTGATCAAATCGTGGGTCATGGGCCGCGGAAACTGAATGTTTTCGAGTTCGGTAGCGATGGCTGTCGCTTCCAGAAGACCGATCCAAATAGGGAGGGAAGTCTCGCTCTGAAGGTCCTTCAAGATCACGATCGGGGTATTGCTCTGGGGGTCAACGACCAGTGCCGCCACTTTCATCTGTCTATACATGGAACATCCTCCGTATCTGAAATCCCCTCTGATACTGCGGAAAAGGGGCAACGGATACAAATCCAGCGGATATTAATAGTGCCCAATTCAGGATCTCAGGAGTTCCCCTGGTGATGCCGGGACTCTCCTTTCAGCGAGTGAGAAAAGGCCGAAGTGATCTTCACATATATAGTTTGGCCAATCAACCTTTTTGAACCGTCAAAATTAACCGTTCGGTTTTGGGTTGTCCTTCCGGTCAACTGACCGTTAGCCGCGCGGCTTGGCCCCTCAACCAGGATTTCGCGAATTCTGCCGATCTCCAACTGATTCTTCCTCAAGGTGATTTCGGCCTGGAGATGCTGAAGAGTGGACAGGCGCCGGGCTTTGGTCCGGGAGTCGACCTTGTCCGGAAACTCGGCGGATTTGACATAGGAGCGGTCGGAATAGCGGAAAGAAAAAAGGTTGTCGAACTCTACCGCTTCGAGCAGCTGGAGCGTCTGATGGAAATCATCCTCGGTCTCTCCCGGGAACCCGACCATCACGTCGGCGGACACCGCAATATCCGGACAGGCCCGGCGCAGCATAGCGACCTTCTCCAGATAATCGGCAACCGTATAGCCCCTGTTCATGCGCGAAAGAATCGTGTCGGATCCCGACTGCACAGGCAGGTGCAAGTGCTTGCAGAGGCAGGGGAGATCGGCAAAACACCGGATCAGTTCGGGGGTCAGGTCTTTGGGATGAGAGGTGGTAAAACGGAGCCGGGCGACGTTGGTTTGTTCCTGAATGCGATGCAGAAGATCGACGAACCCCGATGGGTCATCCAGACCGCGTCCGTAAGAGTTGACATTCTGGCCCAGCAGCAAGATTTCCCGAACCCCGCCGGCGGAAAGGGCCTGGATCTCGCGGAGGATGTCCGCTGCGGGACGGCTTCGTTCACGGCCACGGACATAGGGAACGATGCAATAGGTGCAGTAATTGTCACAACCCTGCATAATCGTCACGGGAGCAACCAGGGAATGGGCGCCGGGAACCGGCAGGGTGTGCTGCTCACAGGGATGTCGGGAATGCTTCCTCTTCGGGCAAGTATGCCAGGCGTTCCTGAGTCTCCTGAATGGTTTCCAGGATCTCGGCAATAGCCGAAAGTCCCCTGGTTCCCAGCACCAGGTCGAGGTGTTCGAACCTTTCCAGCAGCTGCTTCCCGAGTTGCTGAGCAACACAGCCGCCGACAATGATTTTAAGTCCGGGACGATCGACCTTCATGCGGCGCAAACGGCCCAGAAAAGAATGAACTTTCTGCTCTGCCTTCTCTCGAACGGAACAGGTATTGAGAAAGATGACATCCGCCGTTGTCATGTCAGAGCTGAGAGCATATCCCTGTGAGTGAAGAATCCGCTGCACGCGAAGCGAATCATATTCATTCATCTGGCAGCCAAAAGTCTTGACGTATAAGGAACGCGATTCTTGCATCACCTCAATCTGCATTTCCACCAGGAGTCATCGGATAAAAAGGTGCCCGGAGATCAATGCTGAAGAACCACCCGGGAGACCCAATGGAGGTTGAAACCAGTAGCATCTTTTGCGGGTATGCTGTGGCACAGCGGTCACCACGAAATCTCGGTATATTTTTTGGTCAACTGAAGCAGGCGTCGTAACCAGAGTCTTCATGATTTGCAGAGCAACTTCCGGGTAATCTCGGATGATTACCTCGAAATCATCGAATCCGTACCTTTCGACCACGCTCTCCCCGATGCTGGTAACGGTGGCTTGCCGGGGGACGTTCAAGAGCCCGGCCATCTCACCGAAGAATTCACCGGGTTTTTCAATGCGGGCTACTTCCGCACCCGCCTTGCTGACTTTCAACCCTCCCTCGGAGGAAACGAGCCTGAACAAATCTGTTTCCGCCGTTCCTTCCGAGACAACGATGGCGCCATCAGAGTAAAACTCCACGGGAACTTCATCAAGGCCGAAGTGTCGCTGCTTCCTGCACTAAAGCCTCCGTCGTCCGCACCAATTGATCCAGGGTCGAAGTCAGGATGCTCTGAGTCATCCGCGGGTTTTCACGGACGAAATGATCCAGAGCTTCGAGGCCAGTACGAGGCAATTCGCGCCCTGCCCATGGCCTTGGCGGTGTAAGGCATGGATTGTTTCGAACAAGATGCTTTCCAGCCCGAAGACATCCTGGTCTTCCAACATCTTATGAATCTGCCTCGTTTGTTGATCCTCACCTTGCCGCTCAAAATGACATAGAAACAGGAAGATGCCTCACCTTCTCTGACAATCTCCTCCCCATCCGCATAATTGTGCAGATCGATGGCCTGGTATGAGCGAGAAGGATTGTTGTCTTGGAAACGTATCATCCATGGGAAAACATCCCGAAAAGAGGTTTCAGGCTCCAAGGATAACAGACAATTATGCCGTGGTTTATCTCAGCCCGCTAACCGGTTACTAACTGATAATCCATGCTACCCCAGCTTTCCTCGGAAGTAAACGGTTTTGCGCTGCTTTTCTGCCAAATGGGTCGCAATTGGAGGTTCTCTTCTTCCGCATCCAAGATCTGAACCACCTCTTCTTCACATCCGGGAGCAATGCTCAATTCAACCATACCGAGATCTGCGTCGAGGGTTGTCACCAGAGCGATGCCATCATATGCTTCCAGGATAAAACGAAGCATATGAATCTCGGACGGGGCGATAATGAGCTGTTTTTTTGTGCAGGCTTCCGGCGGCATCTGCAAAGCATTTCTCCTTTTGTTTAGAACAGTCTATGCTACCAAATAACCTTTCAAAAGGGGAAAGACTACGAGCATGTTTAATGTGGGCTCGGGGAGCGGATTTCTAGAACAAAATATGACGGTGGTTATGGTTGAGAAGGTAAAGCCAACAACCCGAAAGTCCATGGATCAGGCACTTGTCGTTAGCCTTTTTACGGTCCGGATCGAACCGGGCAGAGCCCCGGCCATGACCATTCCCAATCTTCTGACCTTCACCCGTATTCTGCTGACTCCCCTGCTCATGTGGTTTCTGGTTCACCGCAGATTGAATGAAGCCCTCGTGGTGTTTTTCATTGCCGGCATGACCGATGTCCTTGACGGGTTCATCGCCCGCCTGTTTCATCAAAAATCTAAGTTTGGCGCTATTCTGGATCCGCTGGCGGACAAATTCCTTTTGGTCAGTTCCTTCCTCATCTTGGGCCGTATCGGGCTGATTCCCTGGTGGCTCGTGATCATCGCGGTCGCCAGAGATGGGGTGATTGTGCTCGGGACCTCAATGCTCTTTGCCCTCCGGTTCCGGGTAGAAGTCCGGCCTACGGTCCTGGGCAAACTCACCACCCTCACGCAACTCGGATCCGTGGTCCTTGCCTTGGGCTCTTCTCTCACCTTGCTGCCGCCCTGGATTCACCAGTGGGTTTTCGCGCTGACCGCCGCTCTTTCGGTTGCAACGGGTGTGCAGTATGTGAGGAAGGGGATTTCCGCCGTTCAGTCACGATCAGCTGAAAGCTCAACGGAACGGTAATTAAAGATCGTGCCCCGTCTCGGACCGCATTTTTCTTGACATGATTTGGCGAGATCGTTATATGGACTTCAGCTTTGTAGGCACGTAGCTCAGGGGGAGAGCGCTACCTTGACGCGGTAGAAGTCGGCGGTTCGAGACCGCCCGTGCCTACCATTTTTACTCCAGAACGTTTTAGCACTGACAGAAGGAGCATTGAAATAGGGCACTCGGTTGGCTCGACTGAATCTGAGATACTGCAGCGAGAAGAGTCTTCACCAAACAAAAGAAATGGAAGTACCTTTGATAACGGGCATCCTCATCCCGGTGAGGGGAGTGGGATGCTTTTTTATTGTTAAAGGGCTGTAATTATTTTATATTTTGTTTTTCAAGGCAGATCTTGGGGCGAGGGGTATGAGTTCATGATAGCATTCAAGTGACGTTTGAGGACGGCAGGCGACAGGTTTTTCCCAGAGGAATTTCCCTGGCTGAAGCCTTGGGGGCATCGGGCGGGTCCGACCGTGCCTGGATTGCGGCGCGATTGGACGGCAACCTTGTGGACTTGAACACGCGGCTGGAAGCGGATGCAACGGTTGAGGGCGTGAGTACGGAATCCGACAAGGGCCTGGAAATCCTGCGCCACAGTGCTTCTCATATCATGGCGCAAGCCGTTAAGGCCCTTTTTCCCGAGGCCCGGGTGGCGATTGGACCTGCCATCGAAAATGGCTTTTATTATGACTTCGATGTCTCCAAGCCGTTCACCGAGGAAGATCTGGTGCGCATTGAGGCGAAGATGGCCGAGATTGTTTCCCGTCGCTTAGCATTTTGCCGCAAAGAGATGTCTCGAGAAGAAGCGATCTCCGCCTTTGCAAAGCAGGCTGAAGCCTATAAGGTGGAGCTCCTGGAAGAGATTCCGGCGGATACCGTATCGCTTTACGAGCAGGGGGATTTCGTTGATCTTTGCCGCGGCCCGCACATTCCTGATACGGGGTATCTCAAGGCCTTTAAGCTGACCAGTGTGGCCGGGGCCTACTGGCGCGGGGATGAGCGCAATCGCATGCTTCAGCGGATTTATGGAACCGCCTTCGGCGACCAGGCGGCCCTGGAAAAATATCTGCATTATCTGGAAGAAGCCCACAAGCGAGACCATCGCCGCCTGGGGCGGGAGCTCGATCTCTTCAGTTTTAGTGATGAAGTCGGAGCCGGGATGGTCATCTACCATCCGAAGGGTGCCATCCTTCGCCATATTCTTGAGGCTTTCGAAAAACGCGAGCACCTCCGCCGCGGATATCAAATTGTGATGGGGCCGACTCTGCTTAAGACGGAACTGTGGAAGCGTTCGGGTCACTTTGATCATTACCGTGAGAACATGTACTTCACCGAAATCGAAGAGCAGTCATACGGGATTAAGCCCATGAACTGTCTCTCTCATATGATCATCTACAAGTCCAAGATCAGGAGCTACCGGGACCTGCCTCTGCGCTTATTCGAGCTGGGCACCGTCCACCGCCACGAGAAGTCCGGGGTCCTGCACGGTCTTCTGCGGGTGCGGCAGTTCACTCAGGATGATGCCCATATCCTCTGTATGCCCGAGCAGCTCCACAAGGAGATCCAGGACATCATCGATTTCGTGATCGAGGTGATGGGGATTTTTGGGTTTTCCTACGACATGGAGATCAGCACGCGCCCCGAGGGATCCATCGGTACGGACCAGGATTGGGAGCGGGCCACGAACGCCCTGATCGGTGCTATTAGTGACAAGGGGATCCCATTCACCGTGTGCGAGGGAGAAGGGGCTTTCTACGGCCCGAAAATCGATGTCAAATTGCGCGACGCTCTCGATCGGCGGTGGCAATGCGCCACCATTCAGTGCGATTTTACGTTACCCGAACGGTTTGATTTGACGTACATTGGGGTTGACGGGCAGCGCCATCGTCCGGTAATGGTGCACCGGGTTATTTTGGGAGCGATCGAGCGCTTCCTGGGAGTGCTGATTGAGCATTTTGCGGGCGCTTTCCCGACTTGGTTGGCGCCGGTACAGGCGGTTGTCGTGACCGTGTCCGATGCCCAGTTGGGTTTTGCGAAGCTCACTTACGAAAGGCTCCGGGACCTGGGGGTGCGGGTGGAATTCGACGATCGGAATGAGAAGCTGGGCTATAAGATCCGTGAGGCACAGGTTCAAAAGATCCCCTACATGCTGGTGATTGGAGACCGTGAAGTGGCTGCCGGCAGCATCAGCCCGAGACGGCGTGACGGAGCACAACTGGAGGCGATGACTCCCGAGGTTTTTGCCGCAATGATTGAAAAGGAATGCCTTGATGCCACGAAAGGCAAAGTGGGACTGGGAATAATCTAGGGGTTGCAGAGAGAAGGGTGCACCGATCGGAAAGGAGGTTAAAGCCCTGGAGAAACAGATCAATATCAACGAGAAAATTCACGCCCCGGAAGTTCGGGTAATTGGGCAGGAAGGCCAGCAACTGGGGGTTTTATCGTTGAAAAAGGCCCTGGAATTAGCTGCTCAAGAAGAACTGGATCTTGTCGAGGTGGCCCCGAATGCAGATCCGCCGGTCTGCAAGATCATGGATTTTGGCAAATTCAAATACCAGCAAAACAAACGGACTCAGGAGGCCAAGAAGAAGCAAACCGTCATCCAGGTCAAAGAGGTCAAAGTCCGTCCGAAGACCGATGAACACGATCTGCAGGTCAAGATTCGCAACATCAAGCGCTTTCTCGGGCAAAAAGACAAGGCCAAGGTCACCATCCTTTTTCGGGGCCGGGAGATCGCTTATACCGAGCTGGGGATGAAGGTTTTGGAACGGATCAGGGAAGAGCTCAAAGAAGACGCTGTTGTGGAACAATCACCCAAAATGGAAGGTCGCAACATGGTCATGATTTTGGCTCCCAAGTAGCAGGGCCTCAAGAAAAAAAGCTTGACACATCCCCTGGACGTCAATAGATTCCCCTTTTTTAGTTTTGCGGTCGCACCAACACGGGTCACTTCCCCTTGCTTTGGGTTCCAGGGCGCATGAGCCCGGGTGGCAACCTAATTGCGCGGGCCGTGTCCGCGGGAACCGTCCGCTTTCGCTCAAAAGGATTCTGCGGGGGCACGAAGCAGAGTCCTGATGTGAGACCAGCCAATCGTGCCGGATGTTATGGAGAATGCAATGCCCAAGATGAAAACCAACCGAGCAGCGGCGAAGCGTTTTAAACGAACCGGATCGGGAAAGTTCGTTCGAGCAAGAGCATACAAGAGTCACATCCTGACCAAGAAAAGCCGCCAGCGAAAACGCCGTCTGCGGCAGACCACAGTGGTTGATGCCATCAATGTCGGGGCCCTGAGGCGAATGCTTCCTTATCTATAGTCGTCGGTGGTTTGCGCCCTGCGGACGATACCGGATGGTTTCACCTCAGAGGCGCTGAGGACAAAGAGAGTGTGGCAGGAGAGGTTCCTTTCTCCGCGTCTCTGCGGTAAAAAATGAGAAATTCCCGTACTGTCAAGTTAGGAGTAGAGATTCATGGCGAGGGTAAAAAAGGCTGTTAAATCGCGCCAGCGTCGAAAGAAAATCCTGGATATGGCCAAGGGATATCGGGGTGGTCGGGGGAAGCTCTTCAGGACCGCCACCGAAACGGTGGATCGTGCCCTTAAGTTCGCATACCGTGACCGGAAAGTGCGCAAGCGCACCTTTCGCAGCCTCTGGATCATGCGCATTAACGCGGCGGCAAGACTCCATGAGCTGAGCTATTCGCGGTTCATGAACGGTCTGAAGAAGGCCAATATTATTCTTGACAGGAAGGTGCTGGCCTCTCTGGCAATAACCGACCCGCAGGCTTTTGGCAGGTTGGCCGAGATCGCGAAAGAAGCGGCCTAGAAATGGAAGAAGCTGTTCGCACGCTCCTGAGCGCAGCGGCCCATGCCGTCTCGGTTGCGGCAGACAACATCGAGGAACTGGATGCCCTTCGTATTCGGTACCTGGGGAGAAAGGGAGACCTGACCGAACTCTTCAAGGGGTTGGGAAGAGTTCCCGAAAAGGATCGCCCCGCGGCCGGAAAGCTGCTTAACGAGGCCAAGCTGGAGCTTGAAAGGACTCTTTCGGCCGCGGTTGAGAGGGCCAAGGAGAGGCTGCTGGCAGGCCGCGAGCAGTTCGATGTGACCATTCCCGGGCGTCGACCTCTGCGCGGACGTTTACACCCGGTTACCCAGATTGCACTCGAATGCTCGAAGATCTTCCATTCATTGGGTTTTGAGACCGTAGAGGGACCGGAAGTCGAACTCGATTACTACAATTTCGAGGCGCTGAATATCCCCAAGGACCATCCCGCCCGGGACATGCAGGATACCTTCTACATCTCGGATGAGGTTGTCCTGCGCACCCACACGTCCCCTCTTCAGGTCCGGGTCATGGAGAAGCGCCGTCCGCCACTTCGGATCATCGCCCCCGGCAGGACCTACCGGTGCGACTCGGATGCCACTCACACCCCCATGTTCCACCAGGTAGAGGGTCTGATGGTCGGCGAGGACATCTCTTTCGGCGATCTCAAGGGGATTCTGACTATTTTTGTGCACCAGATGTTTGGTGCTGACGTTGCCTTGCGGTTCAGACCCAGCTTTTTCCCTTTTACCGAACCCAGTGCGGAAGTAGATATCGAATGCGTGATGTGCCGCGGGCAAGGGTGTCGAGTCTGTTCGCAGACCGGATGGTTGGAAATCCTTGGATCGGGAATGGTTGACCCGGAAGTCTTCAAGATGGTCGGCTACGATCCTGACCGGGTGACCGGTTTTGCCTTCGGAATGGGAATCGAACGAATCGCCATGCTGAAATTCGGGATCGACGACCTGCGTCTCTTTTTTGAAAACGATCTTCGTTTTCTGCGGCAATTCTAGGCTTCCGGCAAGGGAATGCCCATCCCGTTCCCCTACTGCGACTCTGATCCACCAAGCCATTATCCCCGCGACCCGCAATCCTGGAACGATGACTCCAAGGCCATGATCAGCTGAGATAAGGAAGAGGTAACGAGAAAATGATTGTGAGTGTTGAGTGGCTCCGAAATTATGTGGATATTTCTTTGTCGGTCGAGGAACTGGCTCACCGCCTGACGATGGTGGGGCTCGAAGTGGAGGCTGTGCGGTGGCGCAACGCTTTCCTCGAGCAGGTCCTGACCGTGAAGCTCGGCCCCGTTCGGCGCCATCCCAACGCGGATCACCTGTCCCTTTGCGAGGTGTCCGATGGCCTGACCAGCTACCGGGTTGTCTGCGGAGCACCCAACGTCAAGGAAGGGAACATCGCCCTGCTTGCTCTTCCCGGGGCACAGTTGGCAGGCGGCATGGCCATTCAGGAAACGCAGATCCGCGGCCAGCTTTCTCAGGGAATGCTCTGTTCGCAGAAAGAATTGGGCATCGGAGAAGATGCGAGCGGTATTTGGCTTTTGCCCGAGGATACCCCGGTTGGAATCTCCGTTCGTGAAGCCCTGGGAATTGATGATCAAATCATTGATGTCGCAGTCACTCCCAACCGGAGCGACTGCCTTTCCATTCTCGGTATTGCCCGAGAGGTTGCAGCGATCTGTAAAAGCCCTCTGCGCTACCCTGCCGTCTCTTTTGCGGAAACGGGTCCGGACATAACCACCCTCGCTTCAATTGCCATTGACGACCCCGATGGGTGTCCCCGATATGCCGCACGCATCGTCCAGGGGATAACCGTGGGTCCCTCTCCTCAGTGGCTGCGGGAGCGTCTGGAAGCGGTCGGGCTTCGGTCCATCAACAATATCGTCGATGTTACCAACTATGTTCTCATGGAGATGGGACAGCCCCTGCATGCTTTCGATTTCGATTTCCTCAGGGAAAGTCGGATCCTTGTCCGCAGGGCGGGGCAGGGTGAACGGTTTACCACTCTTGATGGGGTTGAACGCGATCTTTTTGACGATACCCTGCTCATCTGCGACGGCGAAGGGCCGGTTGCCATTGCCGGGATCATGGGCGGGTTGGACTCTGAGATCACTCCCCAAACCGTCGAGAGTGCTCATCGAGAGCGCTTATTTCGAGCCCCGGGGGATTCGCAGGAGCAGCAAGAAATTGGGACTCCGTTCCGAGTCCAGCTATCGGTTCGAGCGGGGCGTCGATCCCGACGGGGTGATCCGGGCCCTCGACCGGGCTGCTCAATTGATGCTCGAGGTGGGTGGGGGAGAAATCGCCAGGGGACGGATTGATGTCCATCCACGCCCCTTCAGTTCCTCCATAGTGGTTCTCGATGTTGACCGCACCAACCGTTTTCTGGGGACCGACCTCTCGTCTTCGGCAATGGAAGCGGTCCTTGGCAGCATTGAGCTTCAGGTCGAACCGATTGACAGCCACAGGCTTCGGGTGAGGGTGCCGTCCTTTCGCCCCGATCTGACACGAGAGGTCGATCTGGCCGAGGAAGTTGCGCGGCTCGTGGGTTATGACCGGGTTCCTGTAACCAGCCCTGAAGCCTCCATCGAGGCGGCACCTGCCGACCCTCATCTCAGTTTGCGGCAGGAGATTAAGGCCGTCCTTCAGGGAGCGGGATTTTTTGAAGTACTGAACTACTCCTTTATTTCTCTACGATTCTTTGAGCAGCTCTGGGATTTCCGGAGGGTGACCCGAGAATGAACCCGATTCGGGTCATGAATCCGCTCAGTGAGGACCAGAGGGTTATGCGAACCACCCTGGTTCCCGGGCTGTCTGCAAACCGCCCGCCGCAATTTTGACCACGGCAATGAAGACCTGCGGATGTTTGAACTGAGCAAGGTCTTTCTCCCCGGAAAGGGAGAAGTGCTTCCCGTGGAACCCCATTATGTTGCCGGGTTCATGAGCGGGGCGCGCTTCCCCCAAGCTTTGTATGGAGGGCAGGGGGATGTCGACTATGCCGATCTTAAAGGTGTGGTTGAGGAGATATTGGAACTTTTTCACGTAACGGGAGTCACCCTTGTTGCGGAAAACGTGCCGCCATACCTTGATTCATTGCATGCCGCGTCCATTTCCTGCGAAGGATCCGTACTGGGAGCTGTCGGAAAAGTACATCCCCGGGTCGAGAATGCCTTCGACCTGAAAAAAACGGTTTATCTTTTTGAAATCGATTTTGAGCGAGTCTACCAACTGAAGCGTCCCCGCCCACGCTACCGAAGCCTGCCCAAGTTCCCCTCGGTATCGAGAGACATGGCGCTGATCGTTGATGAATCGCTTCCCGTTCAGGAGCTGTGGGACTTTCTCCGGCAACTTCAGGAACCCATGCTGGAACAGATCGAAGTCTTCGACATCTATCGGAACCCGCAGCTGTACGCGGGGAAAAAGAGCGTGGGATACCGATTGGTTTACCGGTCTGGGGACCGCAGTTTGACCGACTCTGAAGTTAACGAGATCCACGGGAGACTGGTGGCAAGAGTGCTGGGTCAATTTCACGCCACGCTGCGTTCATAGAGAAGGCCATGGTCAGCAAAGAGAATCATCCGCCCGGAGAAAAGCCGCCTGAAAAGGCCGGTCCCTGTCAGGTTACTTTTGTCGTCGACGATAAAGTTTTCAGCGGGACCTCAGTTCACTTCAGCGAGGGGGGGATGCTGGTCTTTTGCCGGCAGCCGGCTCAGCTTAATGCCAAAGTGAAGCTGGCTCTGAAGTTTCCCGGGTTCAAGAACCCCGTCAAGATCAACGGGGAAGTGGTCTGGACCAACATCCACGGCCCGGCCGATTCGCTTTCCCCGAGGGGAATGGGAGTGAAATTTCTGAACCTTGACCGGGATACGGAAAGACTCCTGGGAGAATTGGCCAGAAATTATGAGGCATACGGGGCCGGCTATGGCTGCTACTTCACTTAGCGGCCAGGGCATGAGATAGACTTTGCAGACTTTTGAAACCCTCTTCATAGCAGTGGCCCTCGGTTGTGACGCCTTTGCCGTCGGCTTGGGTGTGGGAACGCGCTTTTGCCTGCCGCGCCAGGTTTTTCGACTCTCCTTCCACTTCGGGTTGTTTCAGTTTCTGATGCCGCTTATCGGTTGTTTCATCGGTCAAAACCTGGTGGGGTTCGCTCGCGATTGGGCCCCCTGGGTTGCCTTCGGACTCCTCGCTCTCATCGGCGGCAAAATGACTTACGAAAGCCTCGGCCCGGAAAAAGACGAGCACCACCGGGAAGAATGCGCGGACCCCACCAGAGGAGTCAGTCTCGTCGCGCTCTCCTTTGCCACCAGCATGGATGCCCTGGGCGTAGGCTTCGGCCTTGGAATCCTCGGGGAGGGGCTGTTTTTTGCGGCGACGATCATCGGCATCGTCGCTTGCACCATGACGTGGGCTGCCATGAGAATGGGGAATCGACTTTCTGCGGCTTTTGGTCGAAGGATGGAAACAGCAGGGGGACTGATTCTTATCGCCATAGCTTTCAAGCTGCTGACTCTCTAGAAACGAATGGAAAAGGGGTTCACGAAATGGCCGCTAGACTGGAAATAACCCTCAAGAGGCCCCTCTTCGACGCTGAAGGCGCAACCCTGTGCCGAAGGATTCACGATTATTTCGGCTGGGATGTCGGCCAGGCCCGGGTCATTCATGTCCTCACTCTGGATACCGATCTCTCGGTCGAGGAACTGGAGGCCGTCCGCAACGAGATTTTCACCAACCCGGTGATCCAGGAATCCGGCTTTCAACCGTTGGCGCAGGATTTTGACTGGGCCATCTGGGTCGGGTTTCGTCCGGGCGTGCGGGATACAGCCGGCAGCGTGGCCATGGAAGCCATTGCGGACTATCTGGGAAGACCCATGCCGGCGGACCAGGCGGCCTACACCTCCAAACTGTACACGCTGAAGGAGACGGGGCTTGACCGGCGGCAGGTCGAGACCATCGCCCGGGCCTTGCTTGCCAATGACATCGTTCAGCAGTGGCGGATCTATGCCGGCTCTGAATGGGATCGGGAACAGGGGATCGGGCTGATTTTGCCCCGGGTCCTGCTGGCTCACACCCCGTCGGTCAGGGAGATTCCTATTGCCTCGGATCACGATCTGATCACGCTCAGTGAGGAGCGAAACCTGGCCCTCAATCCCTTGGACGTTCCGGTCATCAGGGAGTATTTTCTGCGGCCCGAGGTGCTGAAGGCGCGCCGGGGCGTTGGCCTTTCCTTTCCCACCGACGTCGAACTGGAGGCGATCTCTCAAGCCCGAAGCGACCACTGCAATCACAACACCTTCCGGGGTAAATTTCATTACCGCGACGCGGGGGCGGGGCAAACGGAGGTCGTGGACAGCCTTTTCAAGACCTGTATCGAAAACCCCACGCTTGCCGTTATGGCAGAGAAAGACTGGGTCGTTTCGGTTCTCTGGGACAATGCGGGAGTCGCCCGCTTCGATGAAAACCACAACTATGCGATCACCGGAGAGACTCACAACAGCCCCTCCAACATGGAAGCTTACGGCGGAGCGTTAACCGGTATCGTCGGGATCTATCGCGATATCATGGGGACCGGAAAGGGAGCCCGTCTGCTTGCCGGATTGTACGGATACTGTGTCGGCCCCAGGGACTATGATGGTCCGCTGCGGCCTCACCTCCATCCGCGGCGGCTGCTTGACGGCGTGGTCGAGGGAGTCAAGGACGGCGGCAACAAGCACGGGGTCCCGACGCCCTTCGGCAATCTTTTCTTCCACGACTCGTATCTCGGTAAATGCCTCGTCTTTGTGGCCTCGCTCGGCATCATGCCGCGGCAGATCCTCGGCGAAGCCAGCGATCGGAAGCGGCCGGCACCGGGTGATTTGATCGTCATGTGCGGAGGTCGCGTGGGGAAGGACGGCATTCACGGAGTGACGGCTTCGAGCGAGATCTACTCGGAATCGACGCCGGCGGGCCACGTTCAAATCGGAGATCCTTACACCCAGAAAAAAATGCACGACTTTCTCCTGGAAGCCAGAGACGAAGGGCTCATCTCCTTCATCACCGACAACGGCGGCGGCGGGCTCTCATCCTCCATCGGCGAATCGGCCCAGTTTTCAAACGGCGCCGTGGTGGAACTGGATAAGGTTCCTCTGAAATACGAAGGTCTGGATGTCTGGGAAATCTGGGTCTCGGAATCGCAGGAACGCATGACCGTTGCGGTCCCGGTTGTGCATTTGGGCCGTTTCCTGGAATTATCGCAGCAGCACGAAGTGGAAAGTGCCGTCATCGGGCGCTATGAAGACAACGGCAGGCTGCATCTCACCTTTGCGGGCAAGACCTGTGCCTTCCTTGACCTGAGCTTCTTCAAGGAAGCGTTTCCGCAGTGGGAGTTCGAGGCAGACTGGCTGGTCCCTGAAGCCAGGGGCTTGCACGAACCGGTGCTCGGAGAGCCGGAGGATTATGCTTCCCTTTTGCATGCCGTCCTGCAGCGCCCCAATGTCTGTTCCCGAGAGTGGATCCAGCGCCAGTATGACCACGAAGTGCAGGGAACCAGTACCATCAAATTCATGATCGGGCGGGATCGGGACGTGCCCAACGATGCCGTGGTCCTGCGGCCGGTCCTGGAAAGCCGCCGGGGTCTTGCCGTGGCGCAGGCGCTGCATCCCCCCTATGCGATGATTGACACCTATGACATGGTGGCTGCGACGATCGATGAGGCGGTGCGGCGGGTGCTGGCAGTCGGGGGAAAGCTTGACGAAATCGGTGGTGTCGACAATTTCTGCTGGCCGAACATTCAGGTTCACCCCACCCGGAACCCCGACGGCCGTTACAAGGCGGCGCAGTTGGTGCGGGCCAATTGGGCTTTGCGCGATATCTGCCTTGCCTGGGGCATACCTCTGCTCTCGGGGAAGGACAGCATGTACGTGGACGGCCACCTGCCCGGTGCCTTCGGGGAGCGGCATAAGGTTTCCGGACTGCCGACGATGCAGTTCACCGCCACCACAATAGTGCCGGACATTTTCCAAGGCACGAGCATGGAAAGCAAGATCGCCGGCGACCGGGTGTATATCCTTGGCATAACCGGCGATGAACTGGGCGGCTCGGAGTACTATGATCTCTTGGGCTATGTGGGCCTCAACGTTCCGAAACTGAACCCTGAAGAGCTCCGTCCCCTCTACCGAGCTTTGGAAAAGGCCATCGCAAGCGGAGTGGTTGCTTCGTGTCACGGCATCTATCGGGGAGGGCTGGCGATCCATGCCGCCCTGGTCGCATTCGGCAGCCACCTGGGGCTGCAGTTGGATCTCGGTAGAGTTCCCCGGAAAGACGGCTGCCGAGACGACCAGGTCCTTTTCAGCGAGTCGTGCGGGCGCTTCCTGGTGACGGTTTCGCCGGCATTGCAGCAGCCTTTTGAAGCGCTTTTCGAGGGTTTGCCCTGTGCGCTCGTGGGTGAAGTCACGGCGGACCCGCGCCTGGTCATCCTGGGCACGGACGGGAGAACCCTGCTGGCGGAACCGGTCGCCGACCTCAAACAGTCCTGGAAACAGATGGAGCAGTAAATGAGTCAGCCAAAGGCCCTTGTTCTAACCGGTTTTGGTCTGAACTGTGACGGCGAGACGGCTTATGCCCTTGAAACCGCCGGTGCCGGGGTGGAGCGCATCCACCTCAACAGCCTCATCAAGGGTGAGCGGAGCCTCCGGGATTTCCAGATCTTCGTCGTCGGAGGCGGCTTCTCCTGGGGGGATGATCACGGCGCCGGTGTGATCATGGCCATGCGCATGAGGCACCGTATGAGCGATGCCCTCCTCGCTTTTGTGGAGCGGGGCGGCCTGGTGCTGGGCATCTGCAATGGTTTTCAGGTGCTGGTCAATCTGGGGCTGCTGCCTTTTGTTGATCCTCCGAACCTGAAGCGTGAGGTCGCTCTGACCTGGAACGACTGCGGCAACTTCCGCGACCAGTGGGTGAATCTCGCCATTAACCCGTCGTCGCCGTGTGTCTTTACCGTCGGCATGGACACCATTGAACTCCCGGTGCGCCATGGCGAGGGGAAATTCTATGCCGACCCGGACGTCATCCGACGGCTCGTGCGGAACAATCAGGTGTTTATGCGCTATGCAACGCCTGATGGACGCCCGGCCAACGGGGCTTTCCCCCGTAATCCCAATGGCTCTGTGGACGATATTGCCGGAATATGTGATCCGACCGGCCGGATTGCGGGGCTCATGCCGCACCCGGAAGCCTTTAACCATTTCACGAACCATCCCGACTGGACATTTCTCAAAGAAACGAACCTCCGCGCGGGGAAGCCTCTGCCCGAAGAGGGACTGGGCCTTCAGCTCTTTCGCAACGCCGTTAATTATTTCATCCACTGAGGCACACAGAAGTTTTTTCATCCACGAAGTCACACGAAGAAACACGAAAAAGGATAAAGCACAGACTCATAAGCCAAACAACACCCCTTCTTTTTGCTCGGCTTTCTTATTTTTCTTCGTGTATCTTCGTGTGACTTCGTGGATAAGGCTTTTTCAAAAATGACCCAACAACAAAACACCGACAAGCTGCGCATCGTCGTCCTTATTTCGGGCAGCGGTACCAATCTGCAGTCGCTCCTGGACCGCGCGGCAACCGGACGGCTTGCGGCGGAAATTGTGGCTGTCGCAAGCGACCGCGCTGAGGCATACGGGTTGGTGCGAGCTGAGAGAGCAGGGGTCCCGGTCCATGTGGTGGACTATAAAGCCCACTTGGGGCGTGAACTGGAAAAGCCTCTCGAACTCGATCTTCCGGTGGATCTCGAGGAATTGGCACAGCGCCAGAAGGTGCTGAAAATACCCGACCGTGGTAGATTATTGCAGCGTCTTGCCAAGCTTGTGCTTGCCGAACAGGAACTGATCCGGGTCATTGACCGCTATCGGCCGGACTATGTGTGCCTGGCCGGCTTCATGAGGCTGCTCAGCCCTTATTTTCTCGGCCACTATAACCACGGGGGCCGATGGCGGGTGGTGAACATCCACCCGGCATTGCTTCCGGCCTTTCCCGGTGCCCACGGGTATGAGGATACTTTCGGGTATGGGTGCAGATGGGGGGGAATCACCGTCCATTTTGCCGATGAGGGAGAAGACACCGGCCCCATCATCGCTCAGGCGGTTTACCCCATCTGGCCGGGTGACGACCTTGAGAAAGTGCGCGAACGAGGCCTGTCGCTGGAGTATGAAATTTACGCGCAATGCCTCAACTGGCTGGCTGCCGGGCAGGTTGAACTGATTACAAATCCGGCTTCACGGGTCACCACAAGGATAACCGATCCCGACTATCAGAAGATTTTGAGGAACTGGGCGGATAAGGCGCTGGCATGATTGAAATTCCATCGTTATTCAAGCTCGGTTTTTCTATCCAGGTTGATCCAAGACTGCGCGTGGCAATTGTTACCGTCGATCTTCAGTTATGCACGTAATCGGCCGTCATCCCCGATAAAATTTCGGATTTGCGCTGGAGGCATGCGGGAATTACGAGGAGTCGCTGCGTGCGTCATTCCCGCCCAGGCGGGAATCCAGGGTCGTTGGCCTTCAGTTTGTAACCAGCGCTTGGTCGTTTACAGATGGGTTTTTACAGTACTCAACCCGCAATCAGATCCCGAGGAAAGCCTGCTTGACCTGCTCGTTTTCGAGGAGTTCCCGGCCTTTGCCTTCCAGCACCACTCTGCCGTTTTCGAGCACGTAGGCCCGGTCGCAAATGGCGAGCGTCTGCTTGACGTTCTGTTCCACCATGAGAATGGTGATCCCTTCTTCATGGATCTTGCGGGTGAGGCGAAAAATCTCCTGGGTGAGCAAAGGCGAAAGGCCGAGGGATGGTTCGTCAAAGAGGATCATCTTGGGGCGCGACATTAAACCGCGGGCAATGGCGCACATCTGCTGCTCTCCCCCCGACATGGTGCCCGCCATTTGTTTTTGTCGTTCCCGAAGCCTCGGGAAAAGCGTCAGCACCCAGTCCAGGGTCTCTTTGCGGTGGGCTTTCGCCTCAGGTGTCAGCGACCCCAGCTTCCAGGTTCTCCAGGACCGACATTTCCGGAAACAGCTGGCGCCCCTCGGGCACGTGGGCGATCCCGTGGCTGATGATGCGGTAGGGAGGCTCCTGATCAATGCGCTGGTCGGCAAACCACACCTCCCCACTCGTGGGGGTGATGACGCTGGAAATAGTTCGCATAATGGTGCTTTTCCCGGCGCCGTTGGCCCCTACCAGGACGACGAATTCCTTGGCCGCAACCTGAAAGGAGACATCCCAGAGAACCTGGATATCCCCATAACCGGCATTCACGTGTTCCACCCTGAGCATCGTTTTTATTCCCTTCCGAGGTACGCTTCAATGACGGCCGGATTGTTGGCCACTTCCACGGGGCTTCCCTGAACAATTTCCTGCCCGTAGTTGATGCAAAGGATCTGATCGCAGATGTTCATGATGACCTGCATGATGTGCTCGACGATGATAATGGTCATCCCCGAATCGCGGATCTTGCGGATGAGGACGACCCCGTCAGCCTGTTCCTGCGGCGTCAGCCCCGCCATGGTTTCATCCAGAAGGAGAAGTCTGGGACCGGTGGCGAGGGCTCGCGCGATCTCGAGTCGCTTGCGGTCGCCGATGGTGAGGCCCTTTGCCGGATAGTCCCGCTTCTTGAGCAGTTCGCAAAACTCAAGCACCTCAAGGGCCTTTTCTCGGGACTCCTCTTCCCGTGCCGTCCGATTGAAGGCGGAGGCCATCACGTTTTCGAGCACCGTCATGCGGCGCAGCGGCTTGACAATCTGAAAGGTCCTGCCGATCCCCAGTTTGCAGATTTTCCAGGTCGGAAGACCGTTCAGTTCCTTCCCTTCAAAATGAATGGTTCCGGAGGTTATGGGATAATAGCCGTTGATGAGGTTGAAGACGGTCGTCTTGCCGGAACCGTTGGGACCGATCAGGCCGTAAATCTTTCCCTGTTCGACCTTGAAGCTCAAGTCGTTGACGGCGATCAGCCCACCAAATGCCTTGGTAAGATGCTGCGTTTCAAAAAAGCTCATAATCAACTTCCAATAGTTGCAACGGGCTCAGGTTTTTCTTTCGACCAGATTCGCTTGATCTTTGACCAGTCACCGACAATGCCGTTAGCCATGTAACGGATCACAAAGATGACGAGCAACCCGAAAACCAGCACGTGGCCCTCACTGACCCACTTGGGGAGCAGGCCGAAAAAGGAGCTGCGGAAGGTTTCCTGGAGGAGCACCATGACAAAGGCGCCCACGGGAGGACCCCACAGGGTTCCGACACCGCCGATGATACCGACGAGAATGGCCATGATGGAAATGTAGTGCAGCGAGAAAACCACGTGGGGGTCGATAAAGGCCATGTAATTCATATAGAAGGCGCCGGCAAGCCCGGTAAAAAAAGAACTCACCGCCAGGGACAGGCTCTTGTAGCGGAAGGCGCTGATGCCCATGGATTCCGCGGCATCCTGATCTTCTCGTATGGCCACAAAACAGTAGCCCCACTTGGATTTGATCACCCGGTGGATGGCATAAACGCAGAGTGCGGCGAGGAAAAGCGCCAGATAGTAGTAGGGAATCTTGCTGCGGAAGGTTTGCATGATCAGGATTCCCTGCATCCCCTCGGTCAAATCCCTCCAGACCGTAGCCACGATGCGGAAGATTTCTCCTACCGCAATGGTTGCCAGCGCAAAATAAGGTCCACGGAGGCGGAAACAAACCCAGCCGATGAAAAGACCCACCAGGACGGCTACCGGTCCCCCGAGGAGCATGCCCCACCAGGCGGAAATGCCCAGCTTGGTGACACACAACCCTGCCGTGTAGGCACCGGTGCCGAAAAAGATGGCATGACCGAAGGAGACCTGCCCCGTGTAGCCGGCCAGGAGGTTCCACGAAGACCCGATTACGACCCACATCAGGGCGATAATGAAGATGTGCCGGTAGTAATCCGATTGAATGACGAGCGGGAAGAGGATGAGGGCAAGAAGGGGAACAAGAGCCGACCAGCGCATTGTTTTCATGGCATTACCCTGCTTATATTTTGGTCCATGCTTTGAGACCGCCCGGCAAGAAGATCAGCACCAGGAGGAAGATCACCATTCCTACGGCATCTTTGAGGGCCATGGAGATGTAGGTTGCGCCCAGTGATTCGGCCACCCCCAGAACCACGCCGCCCACTATGGCTCCCACCGTGCTGCCCAGGCCGCCCAGAATGGTGATAACGAAAGCCTTGAGAGTGAACGGGCCGCCGATGTCTGGAAAAAGGTAATAAATGGGAAGGAGCAGGGACCCGGCGGCGGCTGCCAGAGCGGAGCCGAGGCCATAGGTGAAAATCGTGATCCGTTCGGCGTTGATCCCCATGATCAAAGCCGCTTCCTTATTCTGTGCCGTGGCTCGGAC
The DNA here is from genome assembly GCA_963844985.1 of uncultured delta proteobacterium. Classification (GTDB taxonomy): domain Bacteria; phylum Desulfobacterota; class Syntrophobacteria; order Syntrophobacterales; family Syntrophobacteraceae; genus JADGQM01. Next base: position 78,927 of record CAWJQV010000024.1, on the reverse strand, counting down.
AGACCTGCCGACGTCCGTTTTCAAGAGAAAGAAAAACAGGAGTAAAGTGAGGAAGCCGGCGATCAAGAACGCGATAACCATGGCCCAGTTAAAAGAAATGCCCGCAACATAAAGGTAATCCGAGCTATATGAAGTTTTGACGGATTTGTAGTCCGAATGGAAGATGAAACGGACAATCTCCGTCAACACCATGCCGATCCCCACCGTCATGAGAACTTGATTTTCAGGAAGAATGGAGTCCACCTTGAGCAAAGGGTTCAGGAAGTATTTCTGAATGATTGCTCCCAGGAAAAAGAGAGAAGGCATTGCTATCAACAGGGAAAAATAGGGGTCCAGATGAAAATATTCGAAGAGCACATAGGTGATATACATCGCAACCATCATCAGCTGACCGTGAGCCAGATTGATGATCTTCATAACCCCCATGATCAGGGTCATGCCAAGCCCCACAAGAGCGTAAATACCGCCCATGAGAACCCCTGACACAAATGTCTGGACAAAAACTTCCATCGCCTGTCTGTCCTCAATCGCTCAAGGTGGTGATTTTCAATCTGCGGTTTTGAGATTCATCTCCCGCGCCACAGCTGCTTTACCTGCTTTTTGGAAATATACGGACTTAAGGTTAGAGAAGTTCGTTTGCACCGCAGGGACGCAGAGGCAGCACAAGCTTCCCAGGTCGCTGTCTCTCGGCGATCTCTGCATCCCTGCGGTGAATTTCAAATCAAAAACTTCGAGTCTACTTCCAAACCTTTTCCCATTCGATGGGGAATACGTAGGGTTTGCTCGCAATTGCCTTGGGCCAGACCAGTTCGAGCTTACCCTCTATCCATTGGACCAGGTAAGTCGGCAACTTGTTCTGGTTGGTCATCTTGCCGTAAGCAACGAATTTCACCGGGCCGAACACGGTCATCATGTCCGTTTCAGCAAGGGCCTGGCGAACGTCTTCCGGTTTCAGAGATTTGGTGCGTTTCATGGCATCGGCGATGACATAAGCAGCGGCATAGGCTTCAGCACCGTGATATTCGGTTTCCGTGCCAAATTTCTTGACGAATTTGTCGTAGTATTCTTTTGCTCCCGGGTAAGGAAGCGTCTGGTACCAGAGGGTTGCCGAGTAGACCAGATCAGCGGCTTTTCCGGCATTCTTGAGAAATTCGGGCAAAGTGAAACCAGCCGCTCCACCCACGAAAACCTTGGGGTTGAGCCGCAGTTCCCTGCTCTGGTTCATCAGGAGGGATGCGTCCATGATGTAGGAGATCATGTAAACCAGATCGGGATTGGCCTGCTTGACCTTGACGAGGATCGGTTTGAAATCCACTCCGCCGTGTTCGTAACCCTCCGACATGAGGACCTTGATGCCGAGGCGCTCACAGGTCGCCTGGAATTCCTTTGACCCTGAAGAGCCGAAATTGGTGTTCTCATAAAGAATAGCGGCCGTCTTCGGCTTGACCACCTCAGTCAGAAAAGATTCCAGTCCCTGGGGGTATTCACTCACCGGGGGGTTCAGACGAAAGATGTAATCCCATTTCTGTTCGGTGATTTTGTCGTCCGAGCCCGTATTGACCAGGAAGGGAATCTGGTTCTGCTGGGCCACACCCGCAATGGCGAAGGTTTCGGAACTCCCGTAACCGCCGCCCAGCATGACGACCTTATCCTTGGTGATCAGTTTCTCCGCTGCGGAACGGGCGATATCGGGGCGCCCCGTGTCGTCCTCGAACACAAATTCGAGCTTCTTGCCATTGACGCCGCCTGCCGCGTTCAGTTCTTCAAGAGCCAGCTCAAAAGACTTCTTCTCGATTTCTCCAAATTTGGCCTTGTCTCCGGTAACGGGAAGGATGATCCCGATTTTGATGGTTTCCTGGGCGAAAGTCGGGTATTGAAACAAGCCCAAGGAGAAGAGCAGAGCAACCAGGATGACAACATTCCTTTTCATGGGTGGTCCTCCTTCTTGAAAATAATGAGTCGGTTACAAACCTCTACACCGCTATCCACTCCCCAAGAGGGGTTGAACTCGTATCATCCGCTGTGCAATGCTATGGGAGAGGGGGAGATTTAAAAAGAAGGCGACAGAGCTTAGAAATCTAAATAGAATTGGTGGGAAAGTCAAGCCATGGATGAGCTGAAAGAGGCTTTAGCGGACCTTGACCCCTTGTTGGTTAGATGGAGAGGATTAAAACGCTCATGACAAAGCCTCAGAGATGGGCTTCCGGTGTTGCCTTCCGTCGAGAGGGTGGTGATTCAGAGCCGCTGGGTCAGGTACCACCCGGAGCGGCTTGAATCGACGGTGCGCCAATGGGGTGACCTGTCCGGCGTTCAAGATGCCTGGCACCATCCCTGCCATTACTTCGACGGAACGGCAGAAACACTCCGCTGGATCTTTGTGTTGGATGTCCTCAATCACTGTTTCTGGCCGGATGTGGGCGAGCCGACGTGGACGGTGAACTATGAGGGCCGGGACTATTCCGGCTACTGGGGCTTGGCGGCGAGCCTCAAGCGGGCTGTCGCGAGGGGATTTCCGATTACCGATCCCGAATACCTGGTTGAACTCAAACTTGCAGATTTGAGAGAAATCTTCTCCGGGGAAGGAGAGATTCCTCTTTTTGAGGAGCGCCTTGCGAATCTCCGAGAAGCAGGTCGTATCATTCTGTCGCGCTGGCAGGGAGATATCCTTCATCTCCTTGAAGAAACGCGCGGTTGTGCGGCTGAGACGGTCCGGCAGGTGGTCGCTTCGTTCCCGAGTTTTCAGGATGAAGCTCACTACCGGGGGCAGAAGGTCTTCTTTTGGAAGCGTGCGCAGCTCCTGGTGGCCGATCTCCATGCTGCCTTCGGCGGGAAGGATTGGGGCGAATACGACGATCTTGCCGCCTTGACTGCCTTTGCCGATTACAAACTGCCGCAGGTGCTGCGCGAACTGGGAATCCTGTCCTATCAGGAGGAATTGGCCCGGAAAGTCGATCTCCGGCAAAACCTGGCCGCCGGAAGTGAAGAAGAGATTGAGATCCGAGCCATGACCATCTGGGCCGTAGAAGAATTGAAGAAGGAGTTCGGCCGCCGGGGGACGGCTGTAACGAGCGCGCGGGTCGACCAATGGCTCTGGCAGTTGGGTCAGCTCGAAGCATTTAGAAGAAAGCCCTACCATCGCTGCCGGACAATCTTTTATTGAACGCTTCCTCGGCTGTCTGAGGCAACAGGATGACGGGAAGACTTGCAAAGTCATTATTCATTCATCTATAATGACAGCATCCTGGCATGGTTCGGGTATTTTTTATTGAAACCATTGAACCATCAGGAAAGGAGACGGGTTATGTTGTTTTTGGCGATATTCAGCTATGCTCCGGAAGACCGAAATGTGGTCATCGAACGGCGGATGAAAGGCATGGACAAAGATGTCGGCGTCACCATCAAGGGCGAGTGGTTCGATGTTTCAGGTCACCGCGTCTTTCGACTCTTTGAAACTGACGACGATGTCCATCTCGCCTCTTCGATCTATAATTGGACCGATCTCGGCGTTGCAGAAATTATTCCCGTTATGGAAACCGATAAGGCCATGAAGTTCTTGAAGAGGACGGTAAAGAAGACCCAGTAAAAGATGACCAAAATCCTTTTAACCTTGGCTTGGCATTGGGTTTAATCATGCTCAAGAGCCAAGAGCCACATTGCTTCTTCACGGTGCCGATGCCCGGCTTAAAAGGGAAGACGGTGAAATACCGGCACGTTTGGTCAGCGCTGTGAGCGGGGATGAAATCTGAGAGTTGCCCACTGTTTCGCCAGCATTGTCATGCTGTCCGGGATGGGAAGGTTCAGAGAGTAAAGCGAGCCGCGAGTCAGAAGACCTGCCGTGAAGAAGGAGCCCACCCAACGTGGGTCAAGGCTGTACGATTGCCGAAACCATTAAGCAATCCTTCAGGCCTCGTGAAGAGGTTTGAAGGATTTTTTGTTTTGGAAGGAGAGATAAATGCAGCAACTCGATCGCTTGATAGCTCGAATCCAGCCTGCTGATCGAAATTGGGAAGAAAAGGCCTGGGAACGACTGCACTCACAAATCCGTCCACGCGGGTCTCTCGGCCAGTTGGAAACCATTGCGGCGCGATTGGCCGGTATTAAAAGGAGCCTGACATTTGATTTCGAGCCGGAAGCTCATTTTTACCATGGCGGGCGACCACGGAGTCGCTCATGAAGGGGTCAGCGCCTATCCCCAGGAGGTCACCGCGCAAATGGTCTACAGCTTTGTGCAGGGATGGGCGTCAATCAATGTGCTGGCCCGGCATGTCGGCGCCGAAGTGCGCGTGGTGGATTGCGGGGTGGCGGCAGATCTTCCTGAAGACTGGCCGATCATTCACCGAAAAATCGGGAAAGGGACCTCCAGTTTCACCCGTGGTCCGGCTATGAGCCGCGATCAAGCGATTTCCGGTCTGCTTCTGGGGGCGGAACTGGTCGAGAAGGCGTATGTCAGCGAGGGATATCAATTGATCGGAACCGGTGATATGGGGATTGCCAACACCACCCCGTCGACCGCGATCATTGCCGTGCTGAGCGGCAAGCCGGTCCCTGAGTTGGCGGGACGCGGCACCGGCATTGACGATGCTGACCTTGGAACGCAAAATTGCCGTCATCGAAAAGGGGCTGGCGGTCAATCACCCGGATCCCGATGATCCCTTGGACATCCTGAGCAAAGTCGGGCGGCTTTGAAATAGCCGCCCTGGCCGGCGCCCTCCTGGGAGCTGCCGCCGCGAAATCGCCGCTGATCTGTGATGGCTTCATCGCCACCGCCGGAGCGTTGATTGCCTGCCAACTGGCGCCTGCGGCAAAAGACTACCTGTTCCTTTCCCACCGCAGCCAGGAGACGGGACACAACACCATGGTCGAATTCCTTGGGCTCGAGCCCATTCTCGACCTGAAAATGCGGCTGGGGGAAGGCACCGGTTCGGTCCTGGCCATGACCCTTGTCGAAGCCGCCGCCAAGGTGCTCATGGAAATCAAGACCTTCGCGGAAGCCGGCGTCACCGACACCGGCCATTGATTGCAGCATTGCACAAACCATTCAGCCTCTTGCAGAAATACTCCCGTTCATGCTTCGATACCTCTCAAGAAACAGCCTTTAGGGGCCAGTAAATTCAATGACTTACAATATAGTCCGCAGTCACTGAGAAGACGCTAAACAGCCCCGATGGACTGCCAGCTGTTTCTTGCTTGACACTTTGCCGCGCCAAAGCGGGGCTTACTTCGCTCACCACGAACGGGAATTCAACACGTTACATCTGCAAAAGTCCGTTCGCTCTGAGCAAGGTATCGAAGGGTGAAAAGGAGTTTTGCAGGAGGCTCCATTGTCTGAATTTTATACGAAATCCCCCCAACCCCTTTGCCAAAGGAGGGCAGGGGGGATTTCATGCTTTGTTGTGACCCATCGGGTCATGGGGGGTATTGCGTTATACCGGTTGAAGTCGGTATCCGGGTTTTGTTCCGGATTCCGGTCTTCAAGGGGGCATAATCAGGAAATGGAACTTGTCCACCGGCCGGGTGCAGAACGCGACGGTAATAAAACTCGTAGAGTTTCCTGTCGCTCACCCCGAGACGGTAGAGGAGCATCGTCATATGATTCAGCAGTGAGGCACGGAGGATGCCGCGCCGCAGGTATCTTTCGGGGGATGTGGATATGCTGTCGGGAAGCATCAGGAGGCGGCCACGGCACCGGCAATTGCGGACAAAATCGACATCCTCCATAAGATAGGGTTTCTTGAATCCCCCCGCGTGGTCGTAGACTTCTCGACGACAGAAAAGCCCCTGGTCGCCGTAAGGGAGACCGAATAAGCGCGTGCGCAGGTTGGCCCATCGGGCAATCCAGTCCAGCGCAGGAGTTGATGGGGAAAAAGCCAGGCGAAAACATCCCAGCGCCACTTCCGGCAGTCGGCAAAGCTTGCGGACGGAATAAGCAAAGTTGGGGGGCGGCCGCTGTCATCGTGGAGGAAGAAAAGCAGTCCCCCTTTGGCTGCACCTGCTCCCCGGTTCAGCTGCAGGCCCCTCCCCCGAGGGGAGGCAACGGCACGAATGCGCGGGGCAATTTGGATCGCTCCCATGAGGACCGGCTGGTTGTTCTCCTCCTTCCGCTTGCACAACGATGATCTCGTCATCGGGCCAGATCTGTTTCTGGAGTTTTTGCAGGAGAGGTTCGAGTTGTTCGATTGAACCGAGGGTCGGGATGACAACGGAGAGGTTGGTGCGAAACTCGGGGCTCTCTTTAAGAATCTCGAGGTCTTCCGGGGAATCGATATCCCGTCTCTCCCGCAGACGCTTTACCCTCAATCCCGCACGGACCAGCAAGTGCTCGGTGCGGGCGAAGATATCGCCGGTGCCCCAAACGTCCGATTGGAAAACCGAAGGGCAGGGGCGATCGACCCCGATGAGATAAAAGCCGCCGTCGGCAGCAGGGCCGAGCGCTGAGCAGCCTTCATCCAGGGCCTGGAAAGCTTCGTCAAAGTCAGCGGGTTGCAGGTCGGCGAGATCCGTCCCCACCAGCAGGACCCGGGAAAAGCCCCGAGCCATCACCTGTCGGATTGCCTCTCCCATCCTTTCCCCCAAGTGCGCGCCCTGCTGACAAAAGAAACCCCATGGACCGGGATAGCGGTCCTGGATCTCGATCTGTCTCTCCGGCGGGGTTAAGAAAAGGAAGATCTCGACGAGAGGGCTTTTCCGCTTGAAATCGGCCGAAACCCCAAGCGTTCTCCGCACAAGCTTCTCGTAGACCCGGGCTGCCGGGCCGGGCCCTATGGCGGCGGCCAAACGGGATTTCACGCAACCCGGTTCGGGGTAGCGCATGAAGATGAGCAAGGCTCTCTTGGGAGGGTTCATCGGGTCAGTAAGCGAGGCTGCGCAACGACCGCATGATGAGCGTGAAGCCCATGGCAAGCATTCCCATGAGACCCATACCGCAGGAGAAGCCGGCGAGCAGCACGGGCGCGTATTGTCGCCAGACGAGGCCGTACTTCTTCACGAAATAGTAGCGCCCCAGAAAGGCCCCGACAATCTCCAGGACCATCCCGTGAGGGCTGGAGTGGCTGAGTCCCCGGATGATCCCGTAGATGAGCATCACCGGGAGCTTCAGGGCCGCCAGGCCCCAGTAGGTGAAAACTCCCAGACCCATGCCGATGGCCATGTAGTCGACCTTGAGGGCTTCGAAAAAGGGCGAATTGCCCTCCAGCGTAGCGCTCTGCAGGAGCAATGTGTTCAGGGCTTGAAGATGCCACAGTTCCTGAGCATAGGGGTAACTTGCCGACGGAATGGGCGCCAGACGCCAGATGTATTGGGAAAAGAGCAGGCTTGCAATCAGGACGATGGGAACCACGAGGATCTCTGCCTTGATGATGCTTCGGAAGCTGGTGCCGGTGAGCTCGATCTCGCGCCATCGCTGGGTCGCCTTGCCATAGTTGTGAATGGGGATGGGGGCGTACCAGATGCCGATCCCGGAGTAGCCGAAAAACTTTGCCGCGGCGATGAAGCTGGCTTCCCGAACCATGGGCAGGCTGACGAACTGCCCGGCGATCCCCTCCATTCTGGCGGAAACGTAGGAGATAACGGGCGTGTAGATGAAGCCGTAAGCGACCAGAAAAATCCACGGGAACCCGGGCACCAACCATGGATGAGATGATAATGTAGGCCGTGGTGGAAGCGACATAGATCCCGAGTGCGATCCAGACGCTGAAATCACCCCGGCCCTTGGGCGGAGAAAAGAGGACGGCGAAGCGCTCTTTGAGCGGTCCGAGATGTTTTTGCTTAAAACTGAAGAAGACGTGAAAAAGCCCGATCGCGGCAATGGCGAGACCCAGTCCGATCCCGAAGCTCATGTAGAAATCGAAATTGTTGGCAAAGATCGTATCGACCGTGGCCATGCCCTTGTGCCAACGATGCAGAATGCCGTGTTCGTAGAGAATAGGGTTCGCGATGAGGGTGAGGAGGAAGCCGATCCCGCCGCCGATCACGGCCCAGAAGGGGAGCACCATGCCGATAAACAGCAGTCCCAGATCGAGCTGAATGCCGGTGGCAACGGCAGGGAAGAGGTCTTCGGTGACATGGGTGAGCTCGATCCAGGGAATGGGGAAAATCTGGATGGGTTCCGAAAGGATCACCCCCGAAGCCGCCGGGAGCAGCACGTAGAGCGACCCGAAGACGAGGCCGATCATCCCCCCGATGGAAAAGATGCGCCACTTCCAGCTGGTGGTGTCCCGTTCGGTGGATTCGGCCAGGGCCATATTGCCAAGGGCACCGACGGGAGCCATCGGGAAAGGGAGTTTCTCGACATCGGAAGTCAGCCGGTAGAGAGCGTAGCCGAGACCGAAGTGGTCAACGGCGGAAATGATTTCAAAGCCGATCATCAGCAGGATCGGAATCAGCCAATCGCGGTGGAAAAAGGTGCGATCGACAAGGGCATCGGAACCGAACATCGGGGCCACCCAGGTAGGGATGTGCTGAGTCAGCCCCAGCATTCTCGCCGCCTCGGACTGTATCAGATACTGGTTCCAGAGCAGTCCCGAGAAAGGCGAAGCCATTGCCGCCCCCGCCATGTAATAGAGGACGAAGATCTCCTGCTGGCTCAGTCGGGTGTAGGCGCGTTTGGCGATTTCGGCAAAGAGGATGATCGTGACCCACCGGGCTGCCGGTCCAATACCCGTGCCGATCACCAGTCCGAGGTACATGGAACCGGGCATCATCAAGAAACCGATAAAAATTGCCCCGACGATGGACTTCCACCCGAACCCGTCCTCGAATTTATCGGGCGCTTGGAGGAGGTCACGATACTCCTTGAGTTCTTTATCTTCGTACATCCCCAACCTCTTCAAAGTGGCTAGTCACCAGTCACTGCTCTACAGCGGCAGTACGTGGTAGCTGATCTGAGTAAAAAGGCCGACAATGAGCCAGGCGATGGCCATCACAATATCACCCACAATCAACCCGATAAAAACGCGCCTCACCTCCTTGAAGACGGCGACTCCGCCATATCGCAGGACGAGAGTGTTGCACAGCCAGCCGATGAAGAAACCGAACCAGAGGATTTGCATGGCGGAGCTGTACGTGGTCAGGTACCCGATCGGATGAAGCGGCCACCAGATGAAATGATGGTACCCCGCGACCAGGAGTGACATGACGCCGACCCCGACCATGGTGAAGATCATGCTCCAGCGCTTGGGTTCTTCGGGGTGACTGAGGAGTTGTGCAAAATTTTCGTGGACCCTTCGGGAGGTCTCTACGGCCCATTCGTCCGGGAGGGTATTGAGCCCGAACTTGTAGTAGAGCGCCAGATAGGCCACGAAGGAAATAACCACGCCCACGACGATAGCGAGCAGGATGCCTAACAGGAATCGGAACCTGGGGTTGCTTCCCTCCGAGAGTCTGGCCGAGTGGAAAAGCGAGGGCATCAGGGATTCTCTGATGTCGAGGAAGGTGATCTTTTGCACGACGAGTGCCATATAAAGGGTCAGGGGAGCAATCAGGCGCGTCTGAAAAAAGGCCAGAAAGCCGTCGGGTGGGGCTAGCGGCAGGGTGAGATAGGGCAACCCACCCTGGCAGATGAGCCTTGAATTGACCAATTGCAGCATAAAGCAGATGAGGAGAAACATGAGCGTGGGCAGGAGGTCCATGCCAAAGAGGTTCAGCCAGACGGTGACCCCGACGAACCCGCCCAGAAAGATGAACAGGGCAAGCCTCGGGCACAGCAACCCATGACATTCCTGGAGGACATCACGACCTTCATAAAAGGAACGGAACACCAACATGAGATGGTCTCTGGCGAGCCAGAGAATGAACAGAAAGAAAACGGCAAAGGCGCCCACCATCTGCATCTCTTCGACGCGTGAGACGACCGGCCCGAAAGTGGTCCCCAGGGCCGCAGCGGGGAGGTGCCAGCCGAGCGATTGGAGCAATCCCGGCAGGAGCCCGCCCAGGATGAAAAAGCTCCACAGGCTGAAAGAGACTTGCTTGGAGGTGAGAAAAGCGAACCCGATGAATGCCGGATAGATATAGATCTTCGCCTTATAGAATCCGGAAAGAAGTCCTTCCTTGGGGATGTAGGGCGAAGCCAGGACCAGGGTGGGAATCGAAGGGACCTGTGGAAAGTAGGTGTTCAGCCCGTTCAAAAGGTGCAAAACGAGAGGAATGCCAAAGCCGATGATAAAATAGCGGTGGGTGAAATATCGAAGAAGACGACCCTCTTCGGCTTCCACGCCGAGAATTTCAGGGACCTTAAGCAGGGGAAAGTTCATCTTCTCGTTCTCAACCCATTGGTGGGAGAACAATCCAACCATTCCCACCATGGCTGTGTAGACGAAGAGCATGAAAAGGCCCCACCAGGCCATGGGCATGAGCCAGATGGCCCACGGTATCTGGGAGAGCACCTGCCACCAGCTCATATCCAGCCCCCCCTCCAGCCCGCCATAGAGGGTGCGAATCATGTCGGGGTTTTTGGGAAAGAGTGATTCCGGCAGGAGCGGGGGCAAGAGTTGGCCGAGGTTGCTCGAAGTGGTGCTGAACCAGACGGGAGTGGTGATGTTGACGATGAAGGTGCGCATCAATCCGGTATAGGCAACGCCTGTGGCAACCGTGACCATGGCCCAGACCAGGAGGAGTTCATGAAGATGGAGACGCCAGGCCTTCTTAATGAATGACAAAAGCGGGTTGACGACCACCAGGAGAAGAAGAAGGCAGCCGAATGAGGCCAGAGGGAAATGACCGCCGGCAAGCGGGCTGTTCTGCAGTTTTACGTTGTTATATGGGGTGAAGGCGGAGAAAATAATAACGAAGATTAGACCGGTAAGGAGCGCCGGAAACCTTATGGGAGCTTTTTTCATGCAAACATTCCTTGCTCAGCTAAACACCGCAGAACCTACAGAAAACGCAAAGAAGAGCCAATTACCGGTCATTAACCGCTAACCGCCGCCCACTGCTCGCTGAAAAACACTTCCTTGGCTTTCGGGTCGAGCAACCGCCACAGGAGCATCTGTTTGCGCAGGGCCTTGATGAAGTTCTTATTGGCCCGAGTCCAGGCCGAGCGCTCTCCGGAAAGCCTCGTCATCAACAAGCCGATCTCCAGGTAGCCCGGATTGTCCGGCGATGGGCAGCAGTGAAGCTGGAGATGTTGTTTGATTCCAAAATCAAAGGGCGCCAGCCACGTGTTCATCCTGATCAGGGGACACAAAGGAGCGGGCATCTGTCCGGGTTTGACCTCCGGGACCTGCATATCGAAATCGACCACATCGACGATGAAAGTCCCCTGCGTGGCATCCTGATAAGACCTGAAAAAGGTGTAGAGGAACCTCATTACTCCCTCTTCCTCTTCAAATTTCAAAAGGAAGGGAAGGTTCATTGAAATAACGTCCCCGTCGGCCTCGGGAAGGCTCCATGAGCGGTTTACGTCGGGCATGGCAATTTCGGCAGCCAAACGCGCAGGGTAGAGGGCTGCCAGGAAAACCACCGAGAAAACCAGGAACATGCAGGCGACACTGGCCATTGATGAATAGTTGAAGGTCAACTGCGAAAAGAGCGCGGTGTGTCCAAGGAACTTTGCGCTCAACTGGGCCAGGATATACCCAATCACGCTGGAAATCGCTGCCAGAGAGAGTGCCTCCACGATAAAGAGAAAGCCCACGTGAACGGGAGCAAGGCCCACCGAAGTGTAAGTCCCGATTTCCCTCTGCCTTTCGTGGACGTGGCCGATCATGGTATTCAAGGTGATGAAAATCACGATCAGAATAGGCACCAGCAGATTGGCTACCCCCTGATAGCGCACCGTCGTGCTGGCGTTGTGATACCAGACCCCGTTTTCCCCGACGAACAGGGGAAAAGCCAGCCAGGACGAAAGCTGGCCGGCAATGTTGAGGGGGCTTTCCCCCTTCCCGGGGATAATGGCAATCGCCTTCAACGTGCCGCCGTAATCGATGACCTTCCGGAAGGGAAGTATGACGGTGGCCTCGGCACTGGCGTAGCGGAACCGCTCCGTTTTGGGGAGCACCTCTTCCCCCGACTGCATGGCTTCGATTTCTACTTCCGACAGTTCTTCGCTCTGACTCATTTCGAGATAAGCAGGGGTGATGGGGTTTTGATCCAGGTCTTTCAAAGATTGCAGGAGGGTTTCATCGAAATAGCCGACCACCTTGAACGGTGTGCCCAGAAGCTGCAGGTGGGCATCCCGGTCCCGCTCCGGGTCCAGTCCCAGTTGCCTGGCCGTGGCAAGAGAAATCAGGATGGCTTCCTCCTCGCCCGGCTGGAACCAGCGGCCATGTTTCACAATCGTGAGGAAATGATCGGGAACTTCCGGTCCCAATCCCAAAATCCCTTCAACAGAAGCATACTTCCGGTCTACAAAAACCCTGGCGATGGTGCGTTCCGCACTGCTGCGAGGGTCTATCCAGGCTCGGGGCCAGATGGCCGCCTCCCCACCGAATCTTGTCTTCATGTATTCCAGGGTCACCGGCGTCAGGGGCAGGCGGTACTGATGCCGCAGCAGCACCCCTTCGTAGCCGGCGGTATCGGCGATCCGGGTATCGGTGGTGCGGTGCAGGCTCTTCACGTTGGTGAAGGACATCACCGTGAAAGTGAGAATGATCAGCGTGACACAGGTGAGGCCGGTCCTGAGCTTGCGCCGGTTGAGGTTGGATACGCCGATCGCAAATCCCGCTCCAAAAGCCTTCATCTTGCTGGCCTGGGGTGTTCCATGCTGGGCGCGACGCTGCTCATTGGCCATCTCCTCTTCGAACCGCGCGAAAATGATCCATGAAACGAGAAGGGATAACCCTACAATGAAGAAGGCGATGATTACCACCATCGGGCTGTAGGTGAGTTGGAAAGCAGGGTGCAATCCCCGAATGGTGAAGATAGTCATCACCAGGATCAGGAGAAAAGCCACGAGTTGCTGGTAAATGTTGCGAAAGCAGAAGAGATAGCGTTCCATGCAGTAAGCGAAAGGCACCAAAAGGGCGATAAAGAACATGACGCCGGTCAAAACATCCCGTTGGATGCTCTCAATTTCGGCGTAAATCGTGTCGAGTCTTGCCCATGCCGAAATGACGCCGTCCCAGAACGGTCCATATTGGTTCTTGATCAAATCGTTTTGTGATTCATTGATAGCCTCCGCCGAAGATTGATAGAGCGCTTCCAGATACCAATTCATGATGCCGTGTTGAAACAGGTTGCCAAGGCGCTCCCCGTCAAGGTTCTTCAGGTCCTTCGCGGCTTGGTAGGGCGCGATGAGAATGGTGGCTGGATCGCCGATCAGAAAACCTTTTCCCATGGTGCTGTCGGGGGAATTGTTCAGGAGCAGCAATTCTCTTCGGAGAAGGGACTCCGCCATAATGAGCTTAAACCGGGTGTTCTTCTCGAGGAAGATGGAAATGGCCATGGTATCCCGCCCATCCACGCGGCTGTACCAGTAGCGAAGGGGGGTGGCTTCCGTGGCGGCATCAAGCAGGGTGGGTTTGGTGAGATAGTTGAAATTTTGCGGATTGAAAACGTTAAAAATATCGGTTTGCAGGCAGTGGAACATAACCAGTGAGGTCGTCGCCAGATCGGTTTTCACCTTGATCCGGTAATTGACCTTTCGGGTTTGCACTTTATCTGCCGTCCAGGCCACCCTGCCGGTTTCCGGATCCAGGCCGTAGGGTTCCAATATGAGTTTCTCAAGAGACACCCTCCTGTTCGCCAGGCCCGGCATGAAGAAGGTGCCGTCCTGATAGACCATCGTTCGAAAGATGCTGTTGCCCTGGATGACTGAAATGATCGTTCCCGGGGCCGGCTGGTCCGGGAACAATTCCCCCTGGCGAACGAACATGGCTTGCCCTTCCAGGCTTGCCAGTCCCGCGATTCCGGCCTCAATGCCGAATTGCAGCGAAGGATGGGAAAAAAGACGGGAAAGGAGGGGGGGAGAAACTGGGAAAACGCCGCGATGGTCGTCTTGTCCATACGGTCGATGGTGTCATGAGGAGTCGACCAACGCGAGCGATCGTCATCCAGAGTCATCAGGGAGACAGCCGGGAGACCGGCCAGCAGTCCGGTATCGGAACCGAGGGAGCATCCTGGCGGGATCTTGCTGAATCCGCCCTCGACGCATGCCTCCCTTGGCGGCTTCTTCGAGCATGTTGGGCACATTCTCTTCGCCGGCAACCTTTGCCGCCACCTGTCCCAGCATCGTGTTCAGGCGGCTGGCCCGCACCATCCGTTTCACGTTGTCACGAAGGGGATAGGTCTCCCCCATTTCCGCCAAACCCAAATAGGGGGAATGGGAAGAGAGATAAAGACTCAGGTAGAGTATCGGGGTGTATTCGTCCACCCGGTTTCTCAGGGTTTCGCTGGTCTTGATGGCCTGGTGCCGCAGCTTCAGTTCCTTTTGCCTGGCTTTGAGGCTGGATCTCGCGGTCTTCAGGAGATCCATGGCCAGGGGTCGCTGTTCGGGTGTCAGTTCCTGCAGGTCGGTGATCCAGGAAAGGTGCCGATAGGGTTTGGGGTCTTCAATGCCGGACGACTCTCCTTCACTGAGATAGGCTTTCTGGTACTGGGTCTCCCGGATAAGAGCATCGGCCTTATCCTTCGCTCTCTCCAACAGGACCTGCAGGACCATCTCCTGTTCTTTCGGGTCCTTTACCGCAAGGGGATCATCCGTTTGCAGCAGTTCGAGCTGCCGGCCAATGCGCTGCCTTTGCTCCTGCAGTTGTTTGGATTCCTTCCGCAAAAGCTTCTTCCTTGCCGTTACCGACCAGATGAACTGCCTCATTCCGGCAAAACTCTGCCCGTTTCCGGCGGTGGCCAGGAAGAGGACGCTCCGTTCCGGGGGGGCGCCGGCCAACCTGCGCGCTACGGCAAGGAGCATCGCGATGGAAGTGGATTCATCGGCCCCGGGCGCGAGCCCCAGGATATTGGACGAAGCATCGTAGAAGGCTTCAAGAACGATCAGTTCGGCTTTGAGCTGCGGGTTCTTTCCCGGCAGAAAGCCGTAGCAATTGCGGACCATGCGTATTCCGCCACCTTGTTTTGGAGGCGATGGTCACTTCCGAAGCTCTTTCGGAGAGCAAGGTCCTTTAGTTTTGCCCCGGTTTCCGGGGTTGCCCAAAATCGGGGAAAGGCGACGGGTGTGGGGATGTTTTTCTGCTCGAATTCGCCTCTGATAACGTTCGGGTCGCCGAGAAAGATGAGAGCGGAAGCCCCCAGCATGGCCGCATTGGTCCAATTGTCCCAGGAGGACATCTCCATGAGGACAATGCTTCCTTTGACGTTTCTTCCCTTGAAATGCTCGAAGTCCCCATCTTCAGAGTAAAGCAGAGGGCCTGTTGATGCCCTCTTTGGGAGTCATGGAAAGATAGACCAGATTGGGCCCCCAGGGGTAAAGATCGAGGCTTTCTCCGTCAATTTCAAGGGAAGCGGAAGCTACTTCCGGGGTGGGGAGAAGGAATTCCTGAGAACCAACATCGCTCAGGCCGATTTCGGAGAACACTTTGAGAATGTAATCTGCAGCATCTTCAGCACCCTGGCTGCCGGTGGATCGGTTCTTGAGACTGCTGAAAAACTCGATGTCGTTCATCGCGTCCTGAGCGCTGGCTGGACAGGCAGACCCCAGAAACAGGAGCAGGGAAGTAACAAGGCACGCAAACCGGTAAACACAGAGAAGACGCACGTCCCTCGCGTCCCCGCGCCTCCGCATCCCCGCGTCTCCGCGTCTCCCTCTGTCTCCGTGTCACGTCTCCTCGCTCATGGCTCTACTTGACCTCACCAACCGAAATCTTCAGGTCTCGGCGTTCCTCGACGCGATCGATCCGCCCATCGCGGATCCAAACGATCCGGTCGGAAACGTTCAGCATCTTGATGTCGTGTGTGGCTGAAATGATGGTTACGCCCCGCTCCGTGGATAGGTGTTTCAACAGGGTAATGATTTCCTCTCCCGTGGTGAGGTCCAGGTTTCCGGTGGGTTCGTCGGCGAGGATGATGGCGGGGGAGTTGGCCAGGGCGCGGGCAACGGCAACCCGCTGCTGCTGGCCTCCCGAAAGTTCGGGAGGTTTGTGCTGGTAGCGTTCCGCCAGTCCCACGAGCCCCAGGAGTTCCATGCCCTTTTCCATGTATTCATCGCGGTTCATGCCGGCGAAAATCATGGGCAGGGTGACATTTTCGATGGCGGTCATGACCATAATCAAATTGAACGTCTGAAAGATGTAGCCGATCTTCCGGCAGCGCAGCCACGCCAGTTCGTAAGCATCGAGCTGGGCGACATCCACCTCGTCGATAAAGACCCTTCCCGTAGTGGGTTTGTCGAGCGCCCCGATCATGTTGAAGAGAGTGGATTTACCGGAACCGGAAGGACCCATGATGGAAAGGTATTCGCCGGCTTTAATGGCGAAATTAATCCCTTTGAGAGCCTCAACCCGGTTACTTCCCATCCGAAAGACTTTTGTCACTTCGGAAAGCCTGACAACGTTGTGGTTGCCCTGTACCTCCATACGGCCCCTTTATTATTCCGCCCGCAGCGCCACCGCCGGGTCCATTCGTGCCGCCACCAGCGCCGGATAAATTACTCCCAGCAGCGAGAGGAGCGCGGCCAGAAACAAGGACCAGGCAATGGTGACGAGCATCTGCAGCGGCGGCCAAAAAAGAATGGCGCTCCATCCCAGCTTCAAGGTCAGAGAAAGAGTGGCTACCAAAATGCCCAGGATGCTCCCGATGAAGCCCTCCAAAGATGCCTTGATAGATCCCTTCGAGAACAAAAATACGGACCACGAAGCTATTCAAGGCGCCAAGGCACTTGAAGGTGCCGATTTCGCGAAATCTCTCCGTCACGGCCATGAGTTGCGCGTTGACGATGCCCACGACGGCGACGATAAGGGAGAGAATGGCCAGCCAGCGGTCCTTGGGACTGCTGCCGAATTGTCCGTCGGTCATTTCATAACCGCTGGTCAGGATGTCCTCTTGAAAGGCGGAGTCGACGTGGGGCCAGACTGAATTCAAGATGTCATATCCCGACCAGATGTAAGCGACAAAGGCAATGGCAAGGGCAAGGCTGGCGGTCGTGATGAGCGACCGGGAGAGTCGGACCCTCATGGAGTTGAAGGAAATCCTCACCACCTGAGCGAATGGCAAAACCACCTGTCTTTCGACTGATCGGGACATTTCTCTCCACCCGTATTGCAGGTCTGGGTGCAACCCCTGGTCTCTCGCCGGCGCCGGGTATAGCCATGGTAAGGCGCCCTCGGGTCCGATGATAAAGACTAGCTTCGACGGCGTAACTTACCGTCCGAACGAGGAATCAGGTCCATATCTTAATGGCCGGATAAAGATTTTTCAACTAAAAGGGGATGCTTTTGTCGTCACCATGGATCGAATGGCACTTTGTTCACGGAAACCGGGCATGGGGGATTTCACGTTTGGTTGTGACCTGCGGGGTCGTGAAGGTTAATATTGAAAGAAGATTAGAGAGAGTAGCGATTGCCGAATGCCTTCCGATTTTGTAAAATTGATCCTGAAATGATGAAGCAAAGGGGAACTCAAATGAAGAAGGTCATCTGTATTGCCGTTGCCGTAATATTCGTGCTCCTTGCTTTTCCCTGGTCCGGGGACGCCGGACCGCCCTACTACAGGGGAGGTCCAGGGATTGGGGCCGAGGAGTGGGTCCCGGAGGAGGCCCCGGATGGGGCCCGGGAGGGGCCCGGGATGGGGCCCGGATGGGGCCCGGGATGGGGCCCTGGCTGGGGACCGAGATGGGGGCCCGGCTGGGGGTATGGGTTGGGGTCCGGCTGGGGTCTGGGCTGGGGACCCCGCGCCTACTGGGGCGCACCTTATGTGGGCCTTCCTTATCCCTATTATGTGACGCCGCCCGTTGTCGTTCAGCAGGCGCCGCCCGTCTACGTTCAGCCGGCGCCCCAGCCCGAAGGGTCTTATTATTGGTATTACTGCCAGAGCCCTCAAGGCTACTACCCTTATGTCCAACAGTGTCCGACAGGCTGGACGAAGGTGAGTCCTTCTCCGCCTCAACCCAACCAATAGGAGTGGTGCCACGATGAATTACACACGAGGTTTTTTCGCATTTTGGGTGGTACTGATGTTAAGCGGATGCGCGACCTTGCCCACAGGCCCGAGCGTGATGGTGTTGCCGGCCCCCGGGAAGCCCTTTGATTTGTTTCAGTCCGAAGATGCGAGCTGTAGGTTTTGGGCCAGCCAGCAGGTTGGTCAGACGCCTCAGGAAGTGGTCAATCAGAACACCGTTGCCAACGCGGCCTTAGGGACGGTCCTTGGAGCCGGTCTGGGTGCGGCCATCGGCGCCGCCTCGGGAAATGCCGGTACCGGTGCGGCCATCGGCGCCGGCAGCGGACTACTGGGCGGTACCCTGGTAGGGGCCGGCAACAGTCAGGTTTACGGCTATGAGGCCCAGCGACGATATGACATCGCCTATCAGCAGTGCATGTACGCCAAGGGCAATCAGATCCCGGGAGCCGTGCAGACGCAGCGCGGAAGTTATCCTCCGCCTCCTCCTCCCATGCAGTAGCCGTTCTATTCATTACATAGATCATCAGCTTTACCAGATCGAAACCCTGCAGCAGGCCACGGAGCGGCTGTTTCATGCCGATTAATGAGCATGGAGCGTGCCGCAACATTCCGTAAACATAACTCAAGATCGGTTTGACATGCCTCAGGACAGGGATTAGTCATCTCTACTCGATGACTGGGTCTCGGCGTCGGAGAGCGGACGGCCCAGCAGGGGCGCAGACCTTGATCAAATTTGCGGTTTTGGCTGCTCCCCCCAGGTCGAGATCAAGACCTGCGGAGCGGGCCGATGCGCCAAGGGCGTGGCTGATGATGCGGGCCAGCGAAACCGGGTCGAGATCAGTGATCACCTTGACCAGTCCGATACTTTCAAGTTTTTTTGCGCGCAATCCCTGTTCCCGGTTTTGGGGAAATGGAAAAACGAGGGCTCTGACCCTGGTGCTGATTAGGTCCATGCAGGTGTTGTAGCCGGCCATGCTGATGGAAAGATCGGCGGCCATCAGTTCGGCCGGGAAGTTTGGCGAGAAGGGGTGAAGGGTCGTGCGAGGGTCTTTGGCGGCCAGGTCCCTCAGAGCTTCGTTGTCGGCCTTTTCCATGAAAGGCCCGATAAACACCTTGAGCAAGAGATCCGGGTCGGGCAGGGACTGCACCGCCAGGATCGCGGAGGCAAGCAGGTCCACGCCCACTTTTCCGCCCCCGCTGCTCGCCAAGATGACCTTTCGTGCCGAGTCTCTTTCCCGACGGGGCAGGGGCCTGCATATGAAGCCGGTGTAGTGAATCGGAATGCGAATGGCATCAATCTGCGTAAACGTCTCTTCCAGAGTGATGAGTCGCGGATCGGAATGGACCAGGAGCAGATCGTAGTAGCGGTTCAGAATGTCCAAAACCCAGCTTTCATAGGCGGCCTGGCCGTCCTTCTCGACGAGAATGTCCCTCAGGCTGCAGATCACTCGGGTCGGCGCCCGTTGCTCACGAATGAGCTGCAGGATCGGCAGCAACTCGAAACGAAATTGCCTGCGCCCGAAAGGAAATAATTCGGTAACAAAGACCTGCGGAGCAAAATCCCGGAACTTGTCGAGGAGGAGCTTTACCCGCGCCGTTTTGATTTCCTCGATGCTGCCCTTGCTTGCCTCCAGAGACTTGAACTCCGCGTCCATCATGAGGGGAGGCAGCAGGAATCTGCTCACGTGACTCGGCGAGGTAAACCCCGGGAGAGGATCGCCCCCTTCCACAAACAGGACTTCGTGCTCCTTCAAAGCCCGGGCAATTTCCATGCTTCTGAAGAAATGGCCTATACCCAGGACATGCTGGCTGTAGAGCATGATTCTCATGATCGGATAACATCCACGGGTTGAATGGTGGTAGCTTTTCGGGACGGGTAGATGCCGGCCAGGATGCCGACCGTAACGGAAGCGGCGAAAGCCGTGCCCAGGCCTCCCAGAGAAATGCTGAAAGGAAGCTGGGACAAAGTGAATACCAGGATGCTGACGAGCAATCCCAGGACGACCCCGGCCAGTCCTCCCAGAAATGAAATGAACGAGGATTCCAGCAGAAATTGCAGGATGATGTCCCGCTTCCTGGAGCCGACCGCCCGCCTAATTCCAATTTCGACACGACGCTCATTGACGATGAGGATCATGATGGAGAGGATGCCAATGGCGCCGATGAGGAAGGAGACCACGGCGGAAATCCTCCCGAGGGTCGTAATCATGGCGGTTGCCTGACTCTTCAGGGCCATGACGTCCTTGAGGTCGATCACGGTGAAATCATCCTTTTGCCCTTCCTTGATCTTGTGCCTCAGGCGCAAAATCTCCTCAATCTCCCTCTTG
This sequence comes from uncultured delta proteobacterium, assembly GCA_963844985.1. Lineage (GTDB taxonomy): Bacteria > Desulfobacterota > Syntrophobacteria > Syntrophobacterales > Syntrophobacteraceae > JADGQM01. The sequence goes on along the minus strand of CAWJQV010000024.1, from coordinate 58,600 downwards.
GCGGAAGTCAGGGCTTCAAGACCCGTGGTCTGAACGAAAATGTTATTGATGAAATCCTTGTTCACGAACCGTCGAAGAAAAGTGTTGATCGGGACAAATACCTGATTGTCCTGGTCCACATTCGAGACATCGACCCCCTTTTCCTCCATCACTCCGACCACCTGACAGGGGACCCGCCAGACGAGAATGTACTTGCCGAGAGGGTTCTCTCCGGCAAAGAGTTTTTCAGCAACCTTCTTGCCGATTACGGCGACGCGTGCCAGTTGCTGATTGTCCTCCTCGGTGATAAAGGCGCCCTCTTTGGGATAGAAGTTTCTCACCTCCGGGTAGTTGGGTGAAGCGCCGGTAACCAGGATGGCCGAGAGGACGACGCTGCCGTAGCGGATGGGAAAGTTCTTGAAAGACGCCGGGGAGACCGCGGCAACCAGCGGCGATCCCGCAGCAATGGCCGCGGCATCTCCGAGGGTGAGGTTGGCCGCTTCGGTAAACAACCGGGTCTGCGGCCCGAAGCGCAACACCCTGCCGCTTCGCACCACAAGGAGGTTTTTCCCCAGTTTGTCGAGCTCCATCTGACCTTTTGCCGCAAGAGAGTCGGCGAGGTTGGAAACCAGGATGAGCGAAAAGGTCCCGAGAAAGACCCCAAGAACGGCAAGCGAGGTCCGCAGCTTGAAGCTGTAGAGCGACCGCAGGGCAATGCTGAGATTGAGAATAATCCGCCTCATCCCCTGATCGCCTCGATGGGTTTCAGGTTTGCGGCCTGGGAAGCCGGTTGCAGACCGAAGCCGATCCCCACCAGCCAGGAGAGAAGCAGGCCAATGGCGAACGCCTTCCAGGAGAAATGGATGGGAAACTCCGCAACCATCGTTAGAAACTGTGAAGAGATTACGCCCGCCAGAAACCCGACCAGTCCCCCGAGAGTGGTTATGATCACCGCCTCACCCAGGAACTGCAGGCGAATGTCCCGTTTCTTGGCGCCCACCGATCTTCTGATGCCGATTTCGGTAGTCCGCTCCTTAACGGACAACAGGAAGAGGTTGGCGAGTACAAATCCGGCGACAACCAGAGAAATCACTCCGACGATGCCGATAAAGACGACGAGAGACCCGGTCAGGGCCACGAGAAAAGCAATAATCTCTTTGGGAGATATGATCTTGAAGTTGTCGACCTCGCCGGGTGGGAGCTTGTGCCGCTCGCGCAGCAGCAGCTTGAGTTCATTGGTATAGTAATCGAGGTTTTGCTGATCGGTGAAGCGGACCCGGAAGACCGGGACATACTTCCTCTCGTTCAGGATCTTGGTCATCACCGAGGTCAGCGGCAGCACGATGCGGTCATCGAGGTTGAACCCCATCGGGGTCATGCCTCGGGAAGAAAGCACTCCCACAATCTGGATCGGGATATTCCGAACGAAGACGTACTTCCCGACCGGGCTTTCATCCCCGAACAGGGTGTCAGCCAGATATTGCCCGATCAGCCCTACGTTGCGCAAGCCCTTGATGTCCTCTTCAGTCAGGTCCGAACCCTGCACGACCGGCCAGGTCCAGGCCCTGCTGTAATCGGCGGTGGCCCCCACGAGCAGGGTCTGGTCCTTTTTGTCCTTGTATACAACCGTCACCTCAGGAATGCTGGTCATGGGAACGACCACATAGGCGCTGGGAAAGGCCTCCCTCACGGCCTGCACATCGTCGAGGGTGAGCGTTTTCTGCCTTTGTCCCACCGCTCTGGCCTCATCACTGCCGCTCACCACCAGCAGGGAATCCGGTCCAAACATCTCCACCATGTCGAAGGCCTTCTTGTAAGCTCCCTCGGTGGCCGCGACGATAATGGTGATGGAAGCTATGCCGAGAGCGACGCTGAGCAGGCAGAAGAAAGTCCTCAGCCGGAAGACGATCACCGCCCGGACCGACTGCGATAGAATCCTGACTAAGCGCTCCATGAATCACTGTCGACAATCAGGCCGTCCCTCAAATGAATGACCCTTCGTGCGTAGGCCGCCGTGGAAGAGTCGTGGGTGATGACGATCACGGTCTTGCCTCTTTCGTTCATCCTCGCAAGGAGCCCCATGATTTCACCGGCGGTCTTGCTGTCGAGTTGCCCGGTGGGCTCATCGGCAAGGATCATCTCGGGGTTGTTGATAAGCGCCCGGGCAATGGCGACACGCTGCTGCTGGCCGCCGGAAAGCTGATTGGGTTTGAATTTTGCCCGGTCCTTCAGGCCCACGAGATCGAGGATTTCCATGGCCCTTTTCCCGACATTTCCGTCCTTTTGCTTTTCCACATAGAGGGTCGGCAGCAAAACGTTCTCAAGCACGGTGGCGTAGGTCATGAGGTAGAAGTTCTGAAAGACGAAACCAATGTGTTCGTTTCTCAGGACCGAAAGGCGATCGTCGTCGAGGTGTGTCACCGAATTATCGGCCAGGATGTATTCCCCGGACGTCGGAACGTCGAGGCAGCCGAGGATGTTCATGAGGGTGGTTTTCCCCGAGCCCGACGGGCCCATGATGGCGGCAAATTCACCATAGTCTATGCGCAGGTCGATCCCCTTGAGGACCTCAACGTCCTCTTCACCGATTTGGTAGGTTTTCTTGACCTGATCCAAGATGCACAGGGGCATGCCCTCTTTATCCTCGACCTCTACGACTTGGGAGTCATCGGCAGAATGATTTTGGTTGCCAGTTCGTCTCCATCTGAGGCCCCGGACAGAATCTCGGTCTTGTCCTCTCCCCGGAGGCCCGTCTTCAATTCGAGTTTTTCGACCTTGTTCGGCCCGATCACTTTGTAGGCGATCTGCTTGCCTTCCTCGAACTTGATCGCCGCATTGGGAGCGGTGAGCACGTCCTTTTTGTCTTCAAAAATGACCTTTGCGTGGGTGGTCATCTCCGGTTTCAAAAACGCCGCGTCTTCCGCCGGGACACTCACGATGGCAAGATAGTAAACGATATTGTCTTTGGTCTGGGGCTGCGGGTAAATCTTGTCGATGGTCCCGTAGAAAGTCCTGTCGGGGAAGGTGTCGACATAGAACTCGACCGGCTGGCCGATTTTGGTCTTGCCGATATTGGTTTCATCCACATAGATCTGCATCTCGAGGCGGGTCGCATCGAGGATGGTGACCAGGTTCGCCACCTGCAGTCCGGCGACGATGGTTTCTCCCTGCTGCAGGGTAACATCGGAAACGACGCCGTCAATGGGGGCATAGATCTTCGTGTACGAGAGCACGACCTCCAGTTCTCTTATCTGGGCTGAAATCTCCTCAATTCTGGCCCTCGTGATTTCCACCTGGGTGCGGTGTTCGTCCTGAAGTCTTTTCAGGTTCGCTTCCGCTGCCTTGAAAAGGTTTTCGGCTTTGTCCACGGAAACGAGGGTCGTGTATTCGGATTTGAGGAGTTCCCGTTCTCGGGTGTAGTCGGCTTTGGTGTAGTTGTAATTGGCCTGAGCCTCCTTGATCTTCTGCGGATAGGTCAGTTCGATCTGATTCAGAGTGTGTTGTTCCGCCTGAAGAGAAGCTCGCAGTCGGTGGGCCTTCTCCCTGGTGTCCCGGTCATCGATAAGGGCGATCAGGTCCCCCTTTTTGACTCTGTCACCGATCTTCACGTTCATCTGGATAATGGTCCCGGTGGCTCGGGAGCCGATTTTTACGACTGCGCCCACCTGTGGCTTGATGATGCCGGTTTCGACCAGGACCCCGCGAATGTCGCCCCGTTCGACCTTTGCGGTTTCGAGGACCTTGACTTCTGACTTCGGGAAGACCTTCCGGTAGGCAAAGAAACCGCCCACCCCGCAGACGAGCACAATAAGCACGATAACGAGAGGTTTTTTCACAGGATGTCCCTCATGTGAAAAGCCTTCCACGAAGGCACACGAAGACTTGCGAAGACACACGAATTAGATTGACCCATGCTCAATGCGTTGTCCCAAAGGTTCTTTACGGATTCAGGGCTTCGAGTTTGTCGATGCCCACGGTACGTTCGAGCAGGGCTTTAGATACCTGCAGATCCAACTGGGAGAGGGTCAACTGCTCCTGGGCTCGCGCCAGGGAACTCTCCGCTACCACCAGGGAGAGGATGTCGCCTTTGCCGACCTTGTATTCTCCAAAGGCCTGCGCATAGTTCTGGTCGGCCACCTTCAGCTGCTCCTCGCCGACCACGGTATTTCTGGTCGCGGTAACAACATCATCGTAAGCTTTGCTCACGTCGACCATGACCAATCGTACCGTCTCCTTCAGGTTTTCTTCGGAGAACTTGACATCGACCTTTGCGGCCTTCCTTCGGAAGAATTTTCCCAGTTCGAGGATATTCCACGTGGCAAAAAGGCCGACGTAACTGTCATTATAGCCGTAGGTTCCCAGGAGCCCACCCTCCACCCGCGAATAGGAGCCGGCTGCAGAGATCGTCGGATAGAAAGGACTGGTCTGAAGGGTGACATTGCTTTGGGTGATCTTGATATTGATCTCCGCCTGTTTGATTTCTGGTCTTTGCATAGCTGCATTGTATAAGAGGGTTCGTTCAGGGAGACGGAACCGGTAGTACAAAGAGCCCTGAAGGTCATAGGCCAGCTCCAGCGGTCTGCCAAGGAGTGAGTTCAGTTCGGCGATGCTTTTGGAAAGATTGCCTTCGGCCTGAACAATATTGAATTTGGACTGCTCCAGCCTCACTGAAGCCTGGAGAACGTCCGAAAGCTTGGCAACGCCAAGTTTGTGGCGACCTCGGGCGACCTCATAATTCTTTTCGGCGTCTTTAATCTGGACGTGGCGCTGTCCCAGGATCACACTTCTTGCCATGGCATTGTAGAAGGCGGCCTTTACGCTGAATTCCAAGTCCAGCAGAGTCTTTGCCACCCCCTGCCCGCTGTAGTCCAGGTTCGACTTGGCAATATCTTTCGTGGCCATGCTCCTTCCCCCGTCAAAGAGAGTGTAGGAGAGAGTCACGTCATAGTTGCTCTGGTTGAAATCCGCCGGCGAGGTATAGAACCGCTGGTTGGTGCTGGCGGCATCGAGGCTTGGAAAATAGGGCGAAAAGGATGCCTTGTACAGGGCATCGGAGGATTTCTCTTTGAACTGCGAGGCCTTGAGGGTGGGAAGGTATTGTTTGGCCAAAGCCAGGGCCTCGTCGATGCTCAGGGCAAAGCTTCGACAGGGCAGGGCAGTCAAGCAGAGGGAAGTCAATATGAGCCCGCAACACCAGGTGGCCCTGGAAAACAGCCATCGCATTTGGAATCTTCCCCTATAAACCCGTATTAAGGCAGATGGTGATCGACCCCTCATCACCATCAGCCACCCAGTGATCACCAGCCACTGACCACTGTCCACTAATCACTGACCACTTCCTCAACCAAGCCTCAGGCTGGTGACGATGTTCATGCGTGCGGCCCTCAGTGCCGGGAGAATCCCCCCCGCCAATCCCATCAGCACGGAAAAGGTCAGGGCATCGAAGATTATGGACCGCGTCAATGTAAACCGAAAAGACAAATCGGAAAAGGTCTGCCAGTTCATGGTGGAAATGGTGAGTTGATCCATGAAAGATGCCCCGAACAGCCCGAGCAGTCCGCCGATAAAGCCCAAAAAGAGAGACTCCATCAGGAACGCGCTGAGGATGGTGCGCCGCTTGAAGCCCAGGGCGCGCAGGGTCCCGATTTCGGCAACGCGGCTGGAAACGGCGGCGTACATGGTGACCATGGAACCGATGACCGCCCCGAGCCCGAAAATGAGCGTGAGCGTGATGCCGAGAATCCTGATGAAGCGGGCCATGATCCGGGATTGGGCGGCATAGTAATCGGTTTCCCGCAGGGCTTCGACGGTCAGACGGGGGTCTTTCATGACCCGTTCGCGCAGCGGCAGGAAGGCGGAAGCATCGTCCAATCGGCCGATGATCGAGGAATAAACCGGGCGGCGAAAGGAATTCATGACCAAATTGACATCTCCCCAGATCTCCGACTCGAAGCCGTTCCCGTCCGACTCCATGACGCCGACAATGGTCCAGGTTCGCATCCCGAAGCCGATGGTTTCTCCCAGCCCGCCCAGGCCGAAGCGGCGGGCGATGCTCTTGCCGACGACCACCTCGGCCGCACCCGAGTGGAACCGACGCCCGGCGCTGATCTTAAGCTGGGGCCTCAGGGCAAAGGATTTTTCCGGGTCCGCCCCGCGCACGGTGACATGGGCGGCGTTGCCGTCGCTGCGTCGGTTGAGCGAGATCAGGACCACGGTTTCGCGCGCGGCAAATCTTTGCCCCTCAGGAGTGGCCGCGATTTCCGGCTGGTTTTCGAGAATGGCCGCTTCCGCCCGTTCGACAATGCTCTGCACCTCAGCTTCCGCGGAGCGGCGGATAAAGACCACGTTGTCGTTGCTCCCGGTGCTCACCAGGGTCTTCTCCAGGCCCAGCGCCAGCATAAGCACCGCCGCGAAAACGAAGACGACCAGGCCCATGCCTCCGGACGTCAGCAGGGTGGTCAGACGCCGCACCCAAAGGTTACGGTAACTGTAGCGGGCGAGGATGAACATGGGGCCTTTCTGTAATTCTACGATCTTTCTGAAAAGACCACCAAGAACGCCTGGAGATACCGCCGGCCAAAAGAAAAGGCCGGCCCTTCGCATTCTTCGTGGTGCAAACAGTCGAAGCAAAGCCGAGTGAACCCCCCGGGACTCCGTTCAGAGCTTGCGCGACTTCAGAATCCAGGTCAGCCGGCGGCGGTCCTCTGCAGTGAACAGGGTACAGGCGCCCTCCGTCTTGACCGGTTTCGTTTCGAATCTTTTGAGTAAAGACGCAAGGAACGGCGCCGCTTCCAAGGCCCGCTCGGCCCCTGTGGACTCGGCTTCGGCCTCTGCCTCGGGGGCGGTAGCCTGCTCCAGGGCAGCCGCTCGCAGGTTCTGGCAGATGTCCAGGAAGAGCTCCGCTCGTTTTATATTGCCCTCCCTTTCCGCCATTTCGGCCAGAAGGCTGAAGAGCAGGGCATTTCTCTGGACCTCCATCGCTGCTTCCCTGAGTACCCTCTCTGCTTCATCCCATTCGCCAAGCTCCTTAAGGGCCCATCCGAGCAGCACCCGGCCGCGAAGCTGCTCGGGATGAAAGGCCGGATTACGGCGGCACACCCGCACGGCTTCCGCCCACAAACCTCGAGAGCAGTATTCGTCGGCAAGAGCGGTGACAGCTCCAGAGCCTCGATCGAGCTTGATCAGTGCTTCATGCTCCTTGACGATATCCATATCATACCCTCGTTTCTTGGATGTCCAATTGAGTACCAAACCAAATCACGTTCTTGAGTATCGTCCCCCCTTCCGAGCCGCGTCTCTACCGTCGCCGGAGGGCGCGTGCCTGCCGGAGTTAATCGAATAACATACCATTGTCGCGGTCACGGAGAAAGAACTAAGAATGCGCGGACAGAGCTTTGCGCTGCAGGGTCGCAAGATTATGAGCATGCCTCAGCGGTTCGGGGATGCGGAACCGGCCGAGGCATCTTTTGATAAGATCTATCGCGCTCTCCAAGTCGCTCAAGTGGCCGGGAGAGATGTAAATGGGTTTTACGCCGTCGCGCGAGCGAAAAACCCAGCCGACCGCCTCGTCGCGAAGGCGGAGAAGCGTCGCCGAACCCCGCTCAAGGCCGACCTCATCGTGCTGGCCGCAAAGGAGTTTTTTGGCGCAGCCGACGGTAGGAATGCCCAGGCACAGCCCGAGATGCGAAGCGAGTCCGAATTTCCGGGGGTGAGCGATGCCCTGCCCGTCACACAGAAGGACGTCGGGCGGGCGAAGGAGTTTTCGGTGGGTTTCGAGCAAAGAGGGCACTTCGCGAAACGAGAGCAGCCCGGGAACGTAGGGGAAAGGAACGGGCGCAACGACGCAGGCATTCTCCAAAGGGCTGAGATCCGGCCACTGGAAAGTCGCCATTACCGCAACCAGCTGATTGGTCGCCGCCAGGTAAGCAATATCCGCCGCTCCCAAAACATCAAATTTATGAGGAATCGGTTGCAGTTTCACCCGTCCCGCAAGGTCGACCTGCAAAGCCTTCGCTCTCGCAGGAGGCAAGTCCCATCGGTGGTGTTCCTGCATTGAAGTCTCCGGGCAAGTTCTTTTCAAACACGATCGATCTGCAAAAGATCGCTACCCCGGTGAAGCTTGTCTCCGAAAGCTTTGAATGGAGTGACGACGCTTCTGCGAATCTTTGAAGCCCCAGGCATCGCTAAGTCCCGATCTTGAACATTGAGGGCCTTTACTGGTCATTGTCGGCGATGGTGACCTTGGCGCTCTTGGGTGTGCCGATTTTGTAAGCGGCATTGGCGGCGATCTTAACGACCACGGTTTCCACCGACTCGGCAAGTTTGTCATCGATGGGAACGACCTGCAAAGTGGCCGAGGTCTTCCCGGCCGGGATCGTCACCGTCCCCGATAACGCCTTGTAATCCTTTCCCGCCTGAGCCGTGCCGCTGACGGTGTACTTGACGGCGAGCTTCTCTGAGGTATCCCCCGCTCGCGTGAACTTGAACATGCCTTTGTCGGTGCCGGGTTCCGAAGCCTTGGCATCGCTGGCCTTGACTGTTACGGTGGACGGATCGGCTTCAAGGAGGAACGGCGTGATCACCGCCATGATCTTTACGGGGTCGAGCGGCGGCTGAAAACCGAAATCTGAAAAAGCCAGGCGATCGGGTGAACCCGCAGGATTGGAAATCACGTGGGATGTCGCGCTGCTCAGAATGATGTCGCCAATCTGCGCAGGGGTAAAGGTCGGGTTTCCGGAAAGGACCGTCGCGGCAATACCGGTTACATGCGGTGCAGCCATGGATGTCCCGGACCTCCAGGCGGTTGCGGCATCTGAAGCAATGCCTGCGGAGGCAATCCCGGTACCGGGTGCAAACAGGTCCACACAGGTCCCCCAGTTCGACCAACTTGCCCTGACGTCGTTCGCGTCGGAAGCGGCGACCGTCATGGCCGCGGGAAAGCGCGCCGGGCTTGTGGCGCAGGCATCCTGGTCCGAGTTTCCTGCGGCTGCAACCACGGTGACACCCCGCCCGATCAGCCGACCGACGGCACTATCCTCTGTCGTGTTGGCACTCCCGCCAAGACTCAGGTTAACGACTGCGGGTGACTTATTGTCGGCCCCTATCCAATCCAGTCCGGCTATGGTCGAGCTCTTATAACCAGAGCCTTCGCAATCCAGGACCCTCACGGGAACAAGGTTGACGTGCTTGGCCACCCCATAGACCGTACCGCCTACGGTGCCCGCCACATGAGTGCCGTGGCCATGGCAATCATCGGTCCCCTGGCCGTCATTCACAGCGGTGTATCCCGGCAGAATTCTGCCGGTGAACTCCTGATGGGTCGACCGTATACCCGAATCCACAATGTAGACCGTTACTCCTTCTCCGCCATTGCGAGGAAAATACTCCCCATTCAAGGGCAGACTCCGCTGATCGATCCTGTCCAATCCCCAGGAATCTGCACCATAGGCCTCCACGATGCTGTCTTCCTCGATGTATTCAATATTCGGGTCCAGCAGCAAATTGCGCAAAACTTCATCGCCCATTCTGGCTGAAAAACCGCTGAAGAGGTTTGTGTACACATGCTCGGGGCTAATTCCAAATCCGGAACCGAAGCTCTCCACCTGCTGCCGAGAGGTGATCCGGAATTCGGTGGTCTTCTTGAAAACTATTATGTATTGCCCTGGAACAGCTTTGCTGCGATCAGTTCCCCGAATGAAAGCCGCAGATTTGCGGAATTCGGCATTATGACCACTTTCCTGTTGCGAAAACCCAAGCTGTACCGTCATATAAAACGAACAGATCAGCACCAGGAAAACTCGTGCAATCTTCAACTTTTAAACCCCACTTCTGTCGGATGTACCCGAGCCTCAGAACAGATTAACGGCAAGGACGTCAATCAATACGCCCTGTTGATAGCAAGCATTATCATCCGGAATGTTCACAGCTATCTTATTGCCGCTCATAAAGGCCGAAAGCGCTGTGGCATACATTGCTTTGGATAAGGGCAGTTCTGCTTTAATTATGATTCTGAAAGGCATGCCGCAACCTGAGAGAGCAGCGCCGTCAGTATCGATCACATAGGAGTCCGCAGTCACCAAGGCTGAATAAACCCTGAGACCGCTGACCCACCCCTCCACGGCTTCCGATCGGTCAGGCAGCGCACTGGAGCATACGATCATCAGGAAAATAATGAGCAGGACCCTGATTCTTGCGGCCATCCTTCCTTCTCCTTATTTATGATTTGTGGTCTACTCGGACAAAACATCGACTTTCCATGTGTTCTTCCCCATTGGGTGCCAAAATAGGGCGGTGACGGATCAGTTCACCTTCGGCACCAATTGTAAGTGGAAAACGTAATCTGTAAAGAGCTCTTTGGGGAAATTATAGAACCGTCGCCTGCATGGCCCTTGGAAGAAACAAACCCGACCGCTGCGGGACGAATATTCATGTCGTCTGGACGCTGAAGTCCTGGAAGCTTTCAGGGCCACCGGACCCGGATGGCAGACTCGCCTGAACAAGGTCTTGCGCGATTGGGTGCTGGAACACTCGGGAAGAAAGCCAACAGGAGGAATTAATAACCCGATTAGCGTCGAGCTTCAGCCATGCATGCAATCAACCGTCATTCCCGAAAGCTTCTGTCGGGAATCCAGGTTTTGACCTTTTGAAAGCTGGATTCCCCCTCAAAAACCCTGCGGGAATGACAGGGTGAGGAGTTTTGTTTCGGCATGAACCAACCTTGGCTTCGGCTGGCTGAACAATGGCGCTAATCGGCATTAATAATGGCTGAACCGGTGGATGGTTTGTCATCGAGCCAGAGATCCTCTTTGGAGAAGATTTTATCGTACCGGAGCCGGCCGGCCGAAAAATGGATCGCTTTCCAACGTCGGAGGAGCACAACTGGATCTCGGTCACTCCGGATTGGACTTGCGAGATCCTCTCCCCCCGCACCGCGAAGATTGACAAACACAACAGGATGAGCATTTACACCAGTCACGGCGTTCCTCACGCCCCCGTTATTCAAACGTTCGATGGGTTTCGGCTGAAAACCGGTCAATGGGTTGTGCCGGGGCTCTACACGGACGACGATCGGGTCCGGGTCGAGCCCCTTCCTGAAATAGAAATCGATCTGAAGATCCTCTGGCTGGAATGATCCCAGCATATCCCGACGTACTTGTCAGCGGGTGATCCGAAAGGCTGGCAAGCCGCCGTGGTAACGAGCGCCGCAGACCGCCACGACAATGAAAACAGTCGGCGAGCTTCCGGCAAGCCTTAAGCGGGTATTCGGGTCCTTTCCATCCTCAATACGTGCCAGACCTTGTCCCCGGAGGAATTCCCCACCTCGTCTTTTGCCAAAGCAACTGTGGGCATTTGATCCCTCGTTGTGGCCTGCCCGGTCATGGCAGACAGGTAAGCCGCGTGTGGAGATCACAAGCGGAGGATGTGCTTGTTCACGCTTTTTCGCTTCACCTGAGGAGTACACCGCTCCGAGCATGTCACCGATGGCTCTGTCCGGCCTTTCTTAGAAGCCTCCATGTCCGCCAAGTCAATCAGAAAGAATGTAGACCGATTGCAGTCGTGTTCCCCACCCCGGGCTCTTACACCCCTCCTGCTCGTGGATTTCGAGCTGTACTCGCTTGTTGGCAAGCAGCGCCGCAAGAACGGCAGCATAAGCTTCTTTCCCTGATAGATCGGACAATCTGATAGGTGTTTCCGTGAACCGGGACGGAGAGTCGTATCGCACTTTTCCCGGCTTACCATAAACGTTATGGCTGCCCTGGACACACAGTAGAAGCCATCCATGCCGTTCAAGGACTATGGCGAGTTCTCTGCCCGACAGAGCCTTCATACGGCAATCTCCATCACTCGACTCGTTTTGCCTAATTTGACCTGTTCGATGTCCACCGAGAGACACGCGTCAATGGCCTCGTAGAGATTGCTCAGCAACTCCTCAAAGGTTTCACCCGGGTGGCGCAGCCTGGAATAGCCGGGACTTCCGCCCAGTAGCCTCCCTCTTCCGCGTCGTGGACGATGACTTTAAGCTTCATGATGGGTTTCCTCTCTTCGTAAAGAGTCTAACAGTCTCATTTCAGCCACAGGTTGGCCAGGTCGATTTCGACCTCCTGGAAGGGTTCGGCACGCACTTTGTCGTCTTCGACGTAGCAGCCGGCAACGACCCATTTGCCGGATTCCAGTCGAAACACGTCCAGAGTCCTGGCAAGGGGATCGATGAGCCACAGGTAAGGGACTCCGTGCTGCCCGTAAATGGGAGTTTTCCTGACCTTGTCCCTGCGAACGGTGCTCGGTGAAAGTACTTCACACACCCAATCCGGCACAGCGGAAATCCAGTTGTGAGGCTTCTGTTGTTGGAAACCGTTCTCTTCGCCATCCGGCCAGGTCGGGAACCAGGATGTTCTCTCCCAGTGATATCTCCGGTTCATCAAGGATAATCCACCCCCCGGGACCACCGCCTTGTCCAAATTGATAAGCGGGCCCAACTTCGCTTCCCAGGGCAGAAGCCGTGTAGGCGTGATCCCGGGTCGGCCTGGGGGTGACAATGAGCTCGCCGTTGATGATCTCTCCCGTCATGTTTTCGGGAATAGCGTATAGATCGTCATAGATGGCTGGTTTCTTGACCGCTTCCGCCATAGTATATCAGTCCCTCTTTTTCTTGAAGCAACTCACTCTGCGCCACTGTTCGCCGGCCTCGTCATTACATTTAAACGGGAAGGACCTTCCGGTCACAACAACCGGATGAAATCCCCCCTGCCCCCCTTTAGAAAAGGGGGAAAAGAGTATGTGCCCTAAGGGCTAATCCATTACTCCTAACTGCACCGGGAGAAGCCGCACGAACGGCAGACGATGCAGCCGCCTTCGTGTTCCACGGAGGCGCCGCAGTCGGGGCAGGCGCCCATGAGGCTGTAGTCCTGGGTGATGTTGGCGTGGGCGTTATGGTTCAGCACTTTGGCAATGGCGTCGGAGCAGGAGACGATCTGTTCCCCGTTGGCCCACATGGGGGAGGGGCAGCGGATGCCCATCAGCTGCCGGATGATGGATTCCATCTTCACCCCGGAGCGCAGCGCCAGGGAAATCAGGCGCCCGGTGGCTTCGATCTGCGAGTAGGCGCAGCCGCCGGCTTTTCCCATCGAGGCAAAGACTTCGCAAAAACCGTGGTCGTCCCAGTTGACCGTGACGTAGAGCTTTCCGCAGCCGGTGTTGATCCGTTCCGTGATGCCGCTGGTAGTATCGGGGCGGGGGCGCGGTTCGACCTGGGGATAGTGGGGTTTGCGCTGGATATTCAAAACCTGTGCGTCGCGGCTGCCGTCCCGGTAGATGGTCAAGCCTTTGCACCCGAGGTCGTAGGCCATGAGGTAGGCGTTGCGAACGTCTTCGGGAGTCGCGCTGAAGGGAAAGTTGATGGTCTTGCTCACGGCGTTGTCGGTGTACTTTTGAAAGGCCGCCTGAATGCGGATGTGCCACTCGGGTACGACGTCATGGGACACCACAAAAACCCGGCGCACCGGTTCCGGGATTTCGCGAAAATCCTGGATGCTCCCCTTTTCGGCGATGCGCTTCATGAGCGCTTCGGAGTAAAAGCCTTCGCCCTTTGCCGTTTCCTGGAAAAGCGGGTGGACCTCGAGCAGTTCCTGGTTGTCGAGCACCTTGCGGACAAAGCTGATGGCAAAGATCGGTTCGATCCCGCTGGAACAGCCCGCGATGATGCTGATCGTCCCGGTCGGGGCAATGGTCGTGGTCGTGGCGTTGCGCATGTACGGCGTATCGGGGCGATCATACAGGGAGCCCTGATAGTTGGGATAGTTCCCTCGCGCCTTGCCCAGGTATGCCGAGGCCGCCTTGGATTCCTCCTGGATGAACCCCATGATGGTTTCCGCGGTCTGCACGGCTTCTTCCGAGTCGTAAGGAATGCCCAGCCCGATCAGCAGGTCGGCAAACCCCATGACGCCCAGCCCGATCTTGCGGTTCGCCCGGGTCAGTTCCTCGATTTTGGGAAGGGGGTACTTGTTGACTTCGATGACATTGTCGAGGAAATGGACGCCGTCCCAGACCACTTGCTTCAAATGGTCGTAATCGACTTGACCATCCTTGACCACGTGGGCCAGATTGATGGAGCCGAGATTGCAGGATTCATAAGGGAGCAGCGGTTGCTCGCCGCACGGGTTGGTGCTTTCGATTCGCCCAACAGCCGGGGTCGGGTTGAACCGGTTCATGACATCGAGGAAGATGAGTCCCGGTTCGCCGTTTTTCCAGGCCGCCTGCACGATCCGGTCGAAAACCTTCCGCCCGGAGAGGCTCTGCACCCGCTCTCCCGTGCGCGGGTTGATCAGATCGTATTCCCCATCGTCCTTTACCGCCTTCATGAAAGGATCGGTGGCTGCCACGGAAATGTTGAAGTTGGTCATGCGGTCGTTGTCGGTCTTGCAGGTGATGAACTTCTCGATGTCCGGGTGATCGACTTTGAGGATCCCCATGTTGGCCCCCCGGCGGGTACCCCCCTGTTTTACGGTTTCCGTGGCCACATCGAAGACGGTCATGAAGGAAACCGGACCGCTGGCCACCCCCTGCGTGGTTAAAACTTGATCGTTTTCCGGCCTGATCCGGGAAAAGGAAAAGCCCGTGCCGCCGCCGCTCTTGTGGATCATGGCCGCGTGCTTGATGGCATCGAAGATGCTGTCGATGGAATCCTCGACCGGCAGGACGAAACACGCTGAAAGCTGGCCCAGAGGCCGGCCCGCGTTCATCAGGGTTGGAGAATTGGGGATGAAATCCAGGGAAGTCATGAGGCGAAAGAATTTCCGGGCCGTTTCGTCGACCTTTTCCGGCCCTTCAAACGGAGCATCCCCCTCGGCAATGGCCCGCGCCACCCGCCGGAACAATTCCTCCGGAGACTCGACGGGCTCGTTGTTTTCGTTTTTCCTCAGGTAGCGTTTCTTGAGAACAACCAGAGCGTTGTCCGATAAAGCCAAGCTCGGTTCCTTTTTCCCTCGCGGCTTGCGTTTCCCGTCAGAAGCCGAAGACAGGTCGTGATGTTGCAGAACTTCGCGTTCACCCAGATACTCATGATCGCTCATACCAGGTTATCCTCTTTTGGGAATCCATCCATTCCAGGATCATTGAAAGGTGCTATCTGTCACTAATCGCTCAATTTTATCAGACTGCCGGTTTCCGGGCAACAGTCGGTTCTCGAGACCGGCTTACGAATTGCCGCCCATCATAGGGAATAGGAGAAGGGTGTCAAAGGGAAAAATCTCCTGGGAAAATAGCAGGTTTCAGACAAGCGCTAGATTCCTAAGCTAAAATTGCCATACATCATTCGGTCAACAGACTGCTTGGCGATCACGCCCTTTGAGATTATACTCCCCTCCCCTTCCCGCGTCCACCGGTTTCGGTTATTTTCTGATCGCATGTGCGGCGGGATCCATTGTCCCCCTGACCACCTATTTTCAAGGAAAGGAACTTAAACATTCCGTGATCAAACGGTGTCTTCTAGTCCCCTTGGTGCTGACTTTCTGGCTGATTGCATCCCCCTGCGGGTCCCAGGAGAAAGCCGACTCGCAGATTTCGGTTCCGCAACTGGTCCCCAAAGTATTCATTAAGGAAGACAGTGGCGAGCCCGGCAAGGATGCCAAAACAGCGCCATCACCCTTTCCGGGGCTTGCCGAAGTCGTCCCCCGCGCGGCCGATCTGAGTCAGAAGGCAATCAAAGCGGAGGAAGCCATCGCCGCAAGCAGGGACACCTCCACGTTTGGCAAGCGCATCGCCGACGCGGAAACCCAGCTTCTTCAGATCACCAAAAAAATCGTTGGCATGGGTGATCCTGCCGCTTGGAACATCTACCGGTTGCTCGACGTTCAGCACGTGATTCAGGGAGAAAAAAGCAAACTCACCAGCATCCTCGACTCGATCTCCGCCAAGCTTTCGGAACTCGAAATCGTCCGCAAAACCTGGGAGGAGGAACAAGTCTTATGGAAAAAATGGGAGGAGTCTCTGAGCGAAGTGCAAACGGAGATTCCCCTGGGGACCTTCAAAAAGGCCCAGGAAACCGCCGGCGCCGTGGTGCAATCCGCTTCCGGCGCCTCGGCGCCTCTCCTGGCTCTGCAGCAGAAGCTCACCAAGCAGCTTGAAGAAATCCGCCAGTTGAGCGCACCCGTCGAAGCGGCCTTGAAGAAGGTGCGCAGCGAGACCCTGCGGAAAAATGCCCCTTCTTTCTTCAGCAGGGAATTCCTTGAACAGTTCGACGCGGCGCTTTGGGTCGCGTTCAAAGGCGGAGTAATCGAAGTTTGGAAGATAGACAGCGAATACCTTCCCCTCTATGCATGGATGATATCCCTGCAGATTCTTGCGGTCCTAACCTTTTACTACCTTATTCGCCGCCGGCGGCGGTTCCCGGAAAAGACCAGAGAATGGCATTTCATCAGGGAACACGCCTGGGCTTTTTCGATCTTTGTCACCCAAGGGGTGAGCACGCTTTTTTATCTGACGCCCGCTCCCTCCTATATGTTTTTGACCCTGGCCCTCGTGATCTTTTCGGCCTCATTTCTGGTTGCGGACATGCTGCCGCATCCCGGGATGCGGCGGGTGCTTTTTGTGCTGGCCGGGGTTCAGATCATCTCGGCCATCTTGAAGCTGATCTCGCTTCCGGCGCCCCTTTTCAGTCTCTACCTGGCTCTTGTCCTACTATCGGGAACATGGTTTTTCCTTAACCAGGCCAAGCGTTATCTGGCTGAGCAAGAGGGCGGATTGGATCTTTTTTCGGCGGGACTGCGGGTGGGAGCAGGAGTCGGGTTTGCCGCTCTGGTTGTCCTGCTGGCGGGTTACAGCAATCTTGCAGATTATATGACCCGGTCTTTCGTGGGGACCATTTTTCTTATCGTCATCGCCTTTTTGCTCCTTCGCCTGGGGAATGGCTGCATCGAAGTGGTGCTGAGCCAACCTGCGGTCAACCGCTTGGGGTTTTTCCGCCGTTTCGGGGCAGCTTTCGAATCCCGCTTGAAGAACGTGCTCAAAGCCATCCTGTGGATCGCGGTCTTTTTGGCACTGTTTCAATTGTGGGGCATTTATACATCCTTCGGCGAGGCGTGGGAAAAGATCTTCGAATTCAAATTTGCCATTGGCGAACTGACCTTTAGCCTGGGCCGTATTCTGCTGTCCGCCCTGTTCATCTACCTCTTTCTTTCCGGTTCCTGGTTTATCCGCGCCTTTCTGGATGGGGAGGTCTTTCCCCGCCGGCAGCTCGATCTCGGCGCGCGCGATGCCATCAAGAAATTGATCCATTACTCCCTGCTCTTTATCGGTGTCATGATGGCAATAAGCGTCATTGGCTTCAATCTCACCAGCTTTGCCTTTCTTACCGGCGCTCTGGGCATCGGCGTCGGGTTTGGACTGCAGAATATCGTCAACAACTTTATCAGCGGCCTGATGCTGCTCTTTGAGCGGCCCTTCAAAGTGGGCGACATGGTTGTTGTCGACAACGAAACCGGAACGGTGAGAAAGATCGGGCTGCGTTCGACCGTCATCGAAACCTTCGATCGTGCGGAACTGATCGTTCCCAATTTGCATTTTATCTCGGGAAAGGTTACCAACTGGACCCGCTCAAACCACGTCGCCAGGGTCAAAATCGCCGTCGGGGTTGCCTATGGAAGTGATATCAAGCTGGTCTTGCGGCTGCTCACGGAGGCGGCGGAGAGCGACCATCGGGTGCTGAGCGATCCGGCACCCAGTCCCCTTTTTCTCAACTTCGGGGACAATTCGCTCCAGTTTGAACTGCACGCCTGGCTTGCCGATGTGAATAATCTGCTTTCGGCCAGGAGCAGCCTGTGCCAGGAAATCGCCAGGCGCTTTCAGAAAGCGGGGGTCGAGATACCCTTCCCGCAGCACGATCTGCACGTACGCTCGGTGGATGTAGCGGTGCTGGAGCAGGCGCTTGGCTTGAAGAAGATGAACGAATAGGGCAGGGCGGTCGACTAAGACCGGCGGGCCATGATCGAGCCGGCCTTGACCTGTTACCACCCGTTGTATATCCTATGAAAGCCTGTCCTACCTTATGAGAAAAGAGAGGTTGGGCGGATTTGGGTCACCGGGAAGGGACGGTCGGCACCTTCGCGACTGTCAGGTAGACCTTGAAGTGCCGCCGAGAGGCGGCGTAGCGGGTGTCGCCCGCTTGCAAGAGACTATTGCTTATAACTTTAGGATTATTAGGGAACCTCTTCCAGAACTATTTCCATTCGTGGTTCGATACCTCACCACGAACGGAAATTGAGCACCTTACGCATGCAAAAGTCCGTTCGCCCTGAGCAATGTATCGAAGGGTGAAAAGGACTTTTGCAGGAGGTTCTAAGGGCAGGGTTTTAATGCAGGACTCGGACGGCGGCGGCTTTCCAACCGCCTTTTTTTTGCGCGCCATCAGTGCCTTGACTGTTGTCTTTGTCCTTGGCTTCATCTCGGGCTGTTCCGGGGACGCCACCGGAAAGCCGAAGACCGCCGACCCCAGAAAAAAGATGGCGGTGCCGATTACCGTGGCCACTGCCGTGGTCAAAACGGTGCCCGAGCAGCTGCGCGCCATCGGGAATGTACAAGCTTATGCGACGGTGCTTATCCGATCGAGGGTCGGGGGCGAACTGGTGGGCGTTCACTTCAAAGAGGGAGAAGAGATCAAGACCGGAGAACTGCTTTTTACCATCGACCCGCGCCCTTTTGAAGCAACCCTGAAACAGGCGGAAGCCAACCTCGCCAAGAACCGAGCCCAGTTGCAGCATGCGCACAAACAGGCCGAGCGTTATGCCTCAGTGGTAAAAAAAGGCTACGTTTCCGAGGATCAAAACGACCAGATTCTTGCTAATGCCGCCACCCTGGAAGCTACGGTGCGGGCCGACGAGGCGGCGGTGGAAAATGCCCGGCTCGATCTCAAGTACTGCACGATCCGTTCACCGATTACGGGTGTCCCGGGGCAGCTGAAGGTTGACCGGGGCAATCTCATTAAAGCCGGCGACAACGACAATCCCATGGTCACCATCAAGCAAACCAGTCCCATTTTCGTCCTCTTCTCGGTCCCGGAACCGTTTCTCCCCGAACTCAAAAAACACATGGCCACCCATTCCCTTGAGGTTTTGGTTGCCGTGCCGGGGAACGAGGAACTTCCGCTTCGGGGTGAGCTGACTTTCCTGGACAACGCCGTTGACCAGACCACGGGTACGATCCTCTTGCGGGCCACCTTTCCCAACCAGGATCGCGTTCTCTGGCCGGGACAGTTTGTGAATGTTACCCTGACTCTCACCACGCAGCCCAATGCCGTGGTCATTCCTTCCCGGGCGCTGCAGACCGGTCAGCAGGGTCGCTATGTCTTTGTGGTGACCCCGGAGTCCACCGCAGAATATCGCCCCGTGGTTCTCTCCAGAACGATCGACGGCGAAGCGGTAATCCAAAAGGGCGTTTCCCCGGGCGAGAAGGTTGTGACTGACGGGCAACTGCGGCTGACCCAGGGTGCTCAGGTGACTATCGTCGAGGAGGCGCAGAGCGTTGGCGGGGATAATCGCCCATGAGTATCCCCGAGTTCTTCATCAGAAGACCGGTTACCACCACCCTGCTGATGGCGGCCATACTCATCTTTGGGATTGCGGGATACCGTTTGCTGCCGGTAAGCGAATTGCCCAATGTCGACTTTCCCACCATCCAGGTCACCTCCCGCCTTCCGGGGGCCAGTCCCGATACCATGGCCGCCTCCGTGGCCACACCGCTCGAGCGCGAATTCTCGACCATCGCCGGCCTCGATTCGATGAGTTCAACGAGTGGCATCGGCGTCAATCAGATCACTCTGCAGTTTTCCCTCGATCGCAGCATTGACGGCGCGGCCCAGGATGTGCAAACGGCTATTGCCAGGGCCCAGCGTCTGCTTCCGGCGGATATGCCGAGCCCCCCGTCCTACCGCAAGGTCAACCCTGCAGATCAGCCGATTCTGTTCTTGGCTTTGAGTTCGCCCATCCTGCCCCTGTCGACCGTCGATGAATATGCCCAGACTTTGATGGCGCAGCGCATTTCGATGGTCAGCGGGGTTGCCCAGGTGCAGGTCTTTGGGGCACAAAAGTATGCCGTTCGCGTGCAAGTGAACCCCAAGGCTCTCACTTCGATGGGCATCGGCACCGACGAGATCGAAAAAGCTATCGCCCGGGGCAATGTCAATCTCCCCACGGGGACCCTTTATGGAAAACATCAGGCCTTCACGGTCCAGGCGACCGGCCAGCTTACCGAGGCAGCCGCTTACCGTCCCTTGATTGTAGCCTATCGCAACGGGTCTCCGGTGCGTTTGGAGCAGCTGGGGAGGGTTATCGACAGTGTCGAAAATGACAAGGTGGCCAGCTGGTATAATGATGCGTCGGGCGGGACAAGGGCTATCGTGCTTGCCGTCCAGCGCCAGCCCGGGACCAACACCGTTGAAGTTGCCGACACCATCAAGGACCTCCTGCCAAGCTTTCTGGCCCAAATGCCGGCGGCGATCAACCTGAATATCCTCTTTGACCGGTCGGATTCCATTCGCGACTCCATCGAGGATGTCCAGTTCACACTCTATCTCAGCATCGGTCTGGTTATTCTGGTGATCTTCCTGTTCCTCAGGAACCTCTCCGCCACCATTATTCCCAGTCTGGCCCTGCCGGCTTCGATTGTGGGAACCTTCGCAGTCATGTATCTGCTCGGCTACAGCCTGGACAACCTCTCCCTGATGGCCCTTACCCTTTCCGTCGGTTTCGTGGTGGACGACGCCATTGTCATGCTGGAAAACATCGTGCGCCACATGGAGATGGGCAAAGGGGCCATGCAGGCAGCCTTTGACGGCTCCAAAGAAATTGGCTTCACAATCATCTCCATGACCCTTTCGCTGGTGGCGGTCTTTATCCCTCTGCTGTTCATGGGAGGGATCCTGGGGCGGTTGCTCCACGAATTTGCGGTAACCATTGGAGTTGCCATCCTGGTCTCCGGGTTCGTGTCCCTGACCCTTTCACCCATGCTCTGCAGCCGTTTCCTCACCCCTCCCGCCACGGTGCGGCACGGTCGCTTTTATGGAGCCTCCGAACGGGTCTTCGCGGGGATGCTCCATGGCTACGAGAGGAGCCTCAGATGGGTCCTCAAACACCGCCGGGCGACATTGGTGTTTCTCGGTATTGCTTGTTTTTGCCACCGCCTACCTCTTTGCCATCATACCGAAGGACTTCATCCCCAGTCAGGACACCGGCCAGATAACCGGTCTCACCGAAGCTGCCCAGGGGATCTCCTTCCAGTCCATGGTCGAACACCAGATGGCGGTTGCCGACGTCATCCGTCAGGAGCCGGCCGTTGAGGCCTTCATGTCTGCTGCCGGTGCCACCGGTGGCGTGCCAATGGGAAATTCCGGAAGAGTCATGTTGAGGTTGAAGCCCCGGGATCAACGCGAACTCAGCGCCGACGGCGTCCTTCAGAAGCTGAGAGCCAAGGTCGCCCAGGTGCCCGGCATCAACGTCTATCTTCAAAACCCGCCCGCCATCCAGATTGGCGGCCGGGTGAGCAAAGGCCAATTTCAATACACATTGCAGGGCGCGGACATTAAGGAACTCTACCACTGGGCCCCGCTGTTGGAGGAAAAGCTGCGTGGCCTGCCCGGCCTGCAGGATGTAAACAGCGATCTTCAGATCAGCAATCCCGAGGTCTGGGTGGAGATCGACCGTGATAAGGCATTGGCGCTCGGCATCACCGCCGAGCAGATCGAAACGGCCCTTTATAATGCTTATGGTTCGCGGCAGGTTTCGACGATTTACACACCCAGCAACCAATATCAGGTCATTCTCGAGGTCGAACCTCAGTATCAGCTTGACCCCTCATCGCTCTCCCTGCTCTATGTTCGCTCCGCGAGCGGTCGTCTGGTGCCCTTCGAGTCGGTGGCGAAGCTCAATCAACGCGTTGGCCCTCTCACCGTCAACCACAGCGGGCAGTTGCCCTCGGTCACCATTTCGTTCAATCTCAGGCCCGGAGTCAGCCTCGGTGAGGCGGTATCGGAAACGGAAAAAGTGATTCGTGACCTGCGCCTGCCGGCAACGCTCTCCGGGAGCTTTCAGGGCACCGCACAACAGTTTCAGGCATCCATGCGGGGCATGTGGCTGCTTTTGATCATGGCCATTCTCGTCATCTATATGGTCCTGGGCATCCTTTACGAAAGCTTCATCCACCCCTTGACCATCCTTTCCGGTCTGCCTTCGGCAGGGGTCGGAGCGCTGCTTACGCTGCTCATCTTCCGGACTGATCTTAGCATTTACGCCTTCGTGGGCATCATTATGCTCATCGGAATCGTGAAGAAGAATGCCATCATGATGATCGATTTTGCGCTGAATGCGCAGCGGGAAGAAGGAAAGCCCGCTGCTGAGGCCATCTTTTCGGGCTGCATTCTGCGCTTTCGGCCGATCATGATGACTACCATGTCAGCGCTCATGGGGACCTTTCCCATTGCGCTCGGAATCGGGGCCGGCGGCGAGGCGAGGCGCCCTCTGGGATTAGCCGTGGTGGGTGGCCTGTTGCTTTCTCAGGTTCTCACTCTCTATATCACGCCCGTCGTTTATCTCTATTTGGAGTCTTTGCAAGAGCGTTTGCGTTGGACCGGCTACTGGATTCGCACCCGCACCGGTTGGTCCGAGGCGTCGCGACCTCCGGCACGGGACCAGTGACGAGTGACGAGCGACGGGTGACGAGTAAAGACTGGTTCGGGGAGTGAGTGATTGATGGCTGAACTGAATGAGTTGATGGAACAGATCGGGAGCAGGTTTTCGATTGAAACCGTTCCAGTCAAAATCGGGGATGATGTTCTCAAAATTGTTCAAATCAAAGATTACGAAGAGTACATCCTCGATCAGATCGAGGCCGATGACCCGGATGTGACCGAAGCGCCCTTCTGGGCCAAATTGTGGGAAGCGAGCTTCCTGCTGGCTTACTTTCTGGGCAGGCAGCCGGTTAAACCGGATTGCCGCATCCTTGAGATCGGCGCCGGCATCGGCATCGTCGGGGTTTACGCCGCCCTTTGCGGGCACAACATCACCATCACCGACCTTAATGAAGACGCTCTCCTGTTTGCCAGGGCCAACGCGCTCCTCAACGGTTTGACGGATTTGGAAATTCGCCGGTTGGATTGGAGCGACCCTGGCGAGACGGCGCGCTATGACATCATTGTCGGGTCGGAAGTCGTGTACGACCGAAGGTCCTATCCTCTTCTCGTCGATTTCCTGAGGCGGACCCTGACTCCCGATGGCATCATCTTTCTGGCTAAACATGCCGAATTGTCGGCCCCGACCTTCTTTGAGGAGCTGAGCAAGTGTTTTGAATTCAAGAAGACCACCCAGACGCTTCGCAAGGATGGGGAAGCTCAGGAGATTGAGCTCTTTGCCGTTCGTCACAAGCGTCCCAAAGATGCGCAGGAAATGCCGTGACTATTGCACATGCGGTTTCCATTCCCACCCCTGACGGACCGATTCCTGCGGTGGTCCATTTGCCCGCTCGAACGCCGGCGCCGGTCGTGGTCTGCTGCCATGGACTGCTGAGCTACAAAGACAGCTCGAAGTTTGTGGCCATCGGTGAGCAGTTCAGCCGTGGCGGTTTGGCGGTCGTTCGCTTCGATTTCACGGGCTGCGGCGAATCGGAAGTCGCGCACCGAGAGAGCGTCCTCTTCTCGAGGATGAGCGACCTTCGATTTGTGCTCGACTACGCGCAGCAGCAACCCTGGGCCGATGCAAGGATCGGCCTCCTCGGGTCGAGTCTGGGTGGATACCTTTCCCTGCTGGCGGCGGCATCAGGCGGGCAGCACATTCAGGCCGTGGTTTGCTGGGCAACCCCTTTCGATTTGTCGAGAATTAAGCTGGGGCTTGCGGAGTCCGAGGATCTGAAGCAGGTCTTTCCCCCGGGTTTTCCCCTGGGAAGTCCCGAGGACCTGCGGGACCTTTCCCCCATTCCCCGGGTCCTGGTGATTCACGGACAACAGGACGAGACCGTGTCATGGCATGAGGCTGTCGCGATTTATCGCCGACTGACCGAACCGAAACGACTGCTGCTCATGGAAACCGCCGATCACCGTCTGCTCGATCCCCAGTGGCGGGAAACGGCCATGAAGTCGAGCTGGGAATGGTTTCAGGAACAGGGATTATGCATTTAAGCGAGCAATGACGTTGAAACCACGAAGGACAGGCAGAGCACAAAGAATTCATTTCGTGCCCTTCGATGCTCTGCGTGGTGTTTCCCGGTCTTTTTCATGGAAGGGCAACTATGAATGCAAACGCACAGCTAAGGCGGTTTTGAAGGAGCGACGCGGTGCTGACGGAAGCGGTTTCTAACTTCGCCGTAAAATGCCTGGAAGTGACCGGATACTTTGGCGCCGGCTTCCTTATGGCTCTGGAGAGCATGATCGTGCCGATTCCGAGCGAGGCGGTCATGCCTTTTGTCGGGTTCCTGGTTGCCGACGGCAGCTGGAACCTGTGGCTGGCGATCGGAGTCACCAGTCTGGGTTCCGTGATTGGATCGTTTATTTCTTACTACATGGGCTATTACGGCGGCAAGCCTCTGGTGCTGAAGAGTTGGCCGGTATCTGCTGCTGAACCCCCACGACCTCGTCATCACCGAGAAGTTCTTTAACCGGCGCGGAGGGCTCGTTACCGTTTTTGTCAGCCGTTTCGTCCCCGTTGTCCGGCATCTCATCTCGATCCCCGCCGGAATCGGCCGGATGCCTCTGCTTCCCTTCCTGCTGGTCACGCTCGTTGGCGCCACGATGTGGAACACCTTTCTGCTGTTCTGCGGCATGAAACTTCGTGAACATTGGCCGATAGTGCAGACCTATTCGCACCAGATCGATATCGTGGTCGTGGTCATCCTTCTGGCGGGTTTTGCGTGGTTTATAAAGTCGCGATTCTCAAAGTCGCAGAAGTATGGACAAGAAACCAAGACCGAGCCGTAGTGTTCCGGAAATGCCGGCCATGCAAAAGAATGGCGGCTGATGCACGTCTTTTCTTACACATGTCAAGAGCGACCGGAAAAACGCATTCACGTATGTTTGCAGCTCTATTGTTTCGATTCCCATTTTTTCCATGAAGAAACACGAAGCACACGAAATTGCTATGATCTGCTCTTCTTGGTGCTCCTTCGTGCCCCTTCGTGGATGAGAAAAACTTCGAACTGCTCGTGGTGGGAAAAATGAGGTAGAAAGAGAGGGAGTGCCGTGGTGCCTGGACGCATGCGCTTGACGAGAATTGTCAAACGAATCGCTTTTGCCCTGCCATTGGTTCTGCTGCTGCTCGGCTGCAGTCGCCAGGCCGATTATGTGGCGCCGCCGCCCATGGACGTTACCGTCAGCAAACCGCAGCAGCAGACGGTGACCGAATATGCCGAATTTACCGGGATGGTTGAGGCCCTGGAATCCGTCGCCGTCAGGGCCCGGGTGGAGGGCTACCTTGAGCGGATCGCGTTCCAATCGGGCGTGCGGGTGAAGAAGGGGGACCTGCTTTTCGTCATCGATCCCAAGCCCTTCCAGGCCCGGCTCGACGAAGCCGGGGCCGAACTGGCGCGTCGGCAGGCCGAACTGAAAAAAGCCGAAGCCACCTCGCAGAAGAAGGAGCTTGCCCTTAAAGCCAACGCCGTCAGTGAGCTCGAGGTCATTCACTCCAAGGCCGAATGGGAAGTGGCCAAATCGGCTGTGCAAGCGGCCCGGGCAGCCGTTGAAACTGCGGATTTGAACCTGTCCTACACCAAAATTCACGCGCCCATCAGCGGCCGCATCAGCCGCAACCTGGTGGATGTGGGAAATCTCGTGGGCGCCGGTGAACGCACTCTGCTTGCCACTATCGTGAATGACGACCCCATCTACGCCTACTTCAACGTCAGCGAGCGCGATCTGCTTTCCTACGAGAAGCACCAGGGGACTTCGGAATCCCCCATCAGAGGTGACGGTACCATGCGGGTTTATCTGGGCTTGTCGAACCAGCAGGGGTATCCTTTTGAAGGCCGCATCGATTACGTCGACAACCGCTTGGACGCCTCGACGGGAACGATTCAGGTGCGCGGCCGCTTTGCCAATCCCGATCACCGCCTGCGGGCGGGGCTTTATGCGCGGATCAGAGTTCCCGTCGGCATTCGAGAAAATGCGCTTCTGGTCCCCGATGCAGCCATTGGGAAGGACCAGCGGGGAGACTACCTCCTGGCTGTCAACGACCGGGATATCGTCGAGCTGCGGCCGATCGAGACGGGACCTCTCATAAACGATCTGCGGGTCATTCGGTCAGGCATTTCGCCCGATGACCGGTTGATCGTCAGCGGCCTGCAGCGGGCCCGGCCGGGACTTCCCGTAAAGCCGCAGGAGGCGGTTGCGCCAGTGCCGGTTTCGGGCAATCTCGAGCCAAAGTCCAACTGACCTCTGACCACTGAGGACTGGCCACTATCTTCATATTGAGGTGATTCCGGATGTTCAGCGCCTTCTTCATCGATCGCCCCATCTTTGCCAGCGTCATCTCGATTATCATTATCATCGCCGGGCTGGTGACCTTTCGCCTGCTCCCCATTGCCCAATACCCCGACATCTTGCCCCCCACCGTGATGGTTACCGCGAGCTACCCCGGCGCCAACGCCAGAGTGCTCGCCGATACCGTGGCCCAGCCTGTCGAAGAACAAGTGAACGGGGTCGAAGGGATGCTCTACATGGCGAGTACCAGTTCCAGCAGCGGGCAGTATCAACTGACGGTCACCTTCGCCACCGGGACCGACCTCGACATGGCGGCCGTGCGCGTCCAGAACCGGATCGCCATGGCTGAGCCGCTGCTGCCCGAGGAGGTCAGACGGTTGGGGGTCATCGCCCAGAAACAATCGCCCAACATCGTGCTTTTTGCCAACCTGACTTCCGTCGATAATCGCTACGATGAACTCTTTCTCAGCAACTACGCTTCGCTGCACGTCAAGGACGAACTGGCCCGTCTGGATGGCGTCGGCAATGTCATGGTGTTCGGCGCCGGCAACTACAGCATGCGCGTCTGGCTGGACCCGGATCAGCTGAGAGCGCGCGGGCTTGCCACCAGTGACGTCGTCAGCGCCATCCGGGAACAGAACGTGCAAGTGGCTGCCGGCCAGATCGGCCAACCCCCCGTTCCTGACGATCAGTCCTTTCAACTGGCCATCAATACGCCGGGCCGTCTGGTGGATGTGAAGGAGTTTGAAAACGTCATCCTCAAAACCGCCCCCGGGGGTCGGATGACCCGCCTCAAGGATGTCGCCAGGGTGGAACTGGGATCGGTATCCTATGGCACCTCCTGCTGGTACAACGGCAAACCTACTGCGGCGGTAGCCGTGTTTCAGCTTCCCGGCGCCAATGCGCTGGAGGTCACTGAGCGCGTCCGGACGAAAATGGCAGAGCTCAGCAAGTCCTTCCCCGAAGGTCTCGAATACCGGCTCCCTTTTGACACCACCCTCTTTGTCAGCACCGCCATCCGCGAGGTCCTGATCACCGTGTTTGCGGCCTCCGCCCTGGTGTTCATCACCATCCTGGTATTTCTGCAGGACTGGCGCGCTTCGCTCATCCCGGCCGTAGCGATACCGGTCTCCCTGATCGGGACCTTTGCGGTAATGGGGCTGACGGGGGTGAGCATCAATATGGTTTCACTGTTTGCCATTGTCCTTGCCATCGGAGTCGTCGTAGACGATGCCATCGTGGTCGTGGAGAATGCCTCGCGAAACATCGACGACTCCCGACTGAGCGCCCGGGATGCGACGGTCCGGGCGATGGGGGAGGTGACCGGTCCCATTGTGGCAACGACCCTGGTGCTTCTCGCCGTCTTCCTGCCCACGGCGTTTCTGGGAGGCATCACCGGGCGGCTCTACCGTCAATTTGCCTTGACCATCACCACGGCCACCGTCTTCAGCGCCTTTAACGCCCTTACCATGAGCCCCGCCCTCTGCGCCCTGCTGCTGCGCCCGACCCGCGAACGCCGGAATTTTTTCTTCCGGGCCTTCAACTGGACCTATGGCAAAGGACAGGCCTTGTATCTGCGAGCCCTTGGTCTCGTGGTCAGGCGTGCGGTACTCATGTTGCCCGTGTTCGTGGTGCTGGCGGCAGTGGCCTATCTGGGCTTCGAGTCATTGCCCACCGGCTTTCTGCCGACAGAGGACCAGGGCTATGCGATGCTGAGCGTCCAGTTGCCCGACTCCGCCTCCAAGCCGAGGACCGACGCGGTGGCGGCGAAGATTGGCAGGAGGCTCGCCGTCATGGAAGGGGTTCAGGGCTATGTTGCGGTCTCCGGCTACTCGCTGCTGGATGGTGCCAATGCTGCCAACTCCGCCGCCTTTTGGATCATTTTCGAGCCCTGGGAAGAGCGCACCGGTCCGGCGGTCAGTTTTGAAGGGATGATGGGGCGCCTCTGGCAGGAAGCTTTCGCGATCCAGGAAGCCTCCGTTTTTGCGTTTCCTCCGCCCGCCATCATCGGGCTGGGAGAGGCGGGAGGCTTTCAGATGCAACTTCAGGATCGCGGCAATCTCGGCCTGTCGGCCCTGGAACAGACGACTCGGGAGATGGTTCAGGACGGCAACTCCCAGCCGGGCCTGGCCAGAGTCTTTTCCATGTTCCGGGCGAATGTGCCGCAGCTCTTTGTCAAGGTCGACCGCACCCAGGCAAAAAGCCTCGATGTCCCCCTTTCCGCGGTTTTCGATACCCTTCAAACCTACCTCGGGTCGACCTATGTGAACGACTTGAATTTGTTCGGGCGGACCTACCAGGTGAATGTCCAGGCCGACGCGGCCTTCCGCAGACGGATCGAGGACATTCGCCGGCTGGAAGTCCGAAACCTGCGTGGCGACATGGTCCCCCTGGGGGCGGTGGTCGATGTCGAAAAGTCCCTCGGCCCGCAAGTCATCAACCGCTACAACATGTACCCGACCGCCGCCATAAACGGGGAGGCGGCGCCGGGCTTCAGTTCCGGGGACGCCTTGAAGATCATGGGCAACATGGCTCGCGCAAAGCTCCCGGCTTCCATGGGGTTTGAATGGACCGGCATGTCCTATCAGGAGATGGCCACTGCCGGTCAGGCGGTGGGTATTTTTCTGCTGGCGGTGGTATTTGTCTATCTGGTGCTCTGCGCCCAATATGAAAGCTGGTCCATTCCTTTGGCCATCATTCTGGTCGTGCCGCTGGGACTGCTCGGCACCGTGGCCGCCCTGGCGATGCGCGGGATGGACGTCAACCTCTACACCCAGATCGGGATCGTTCTGCTCATCGGCTTTGCCTGCAAGACCGCAATTCTTATCGTGGAGTTTGCCAAAACCCTGCGCGAATCGGGGAAAAGCATTGCCGATGCCGCGTTGGAGGCGGCGCGCCTGCGTTTCCGCCCCATCCTCATGACCGCCTTTGCCTTCATCCTGGGCATTCTTCCTCTGGTTATCGCCTCGGGCGCCGGCGCCGCCAGTCGCCAGGCCCTGGGAACGGCCGTTTTCAGCGGCATGATTGCGGCCACCGCTCTCATGCTGCTCTTTGTTCCCGCCTTCTTCGTGCTGATTCAGCGGCTGAGTGAACGGGCCAGGCACGGGCGCCCCAGGTCCTCCGGGCATGCCTCCGAGATATAGCGGAATTTTGATTCATAGGGGCGAACAAATACCGTTCGTGACTGTCAGATCTTAGTGGTACTATTAAATATCCAATGATTGCTCTGGCCCGTTCTTCGAATGATGTTGTATAAGAGGGTCCGGTCTTGAATCCTGCAGTCTGTTTCTCGGCAATACCGAACCATGGAGCGCCGCCGGCCTCCTCTAAAGGGAACTCAGTCGTCCTCTGGTTTTTTCTGGAGAGTGAACATGACCGCTGTGTGTGAACCAAAGACCGTTCCTTCGAACCCCGTTTCCCCTCGTTTCGTAACACTTTGTCTGATTTTTCTGGCTTCTGCCATGTGCTTGACCGCATGCACCCTGGTGGGCCCCGACTACCGTCAGCCCTCCGCCGGCCTTTCGGATCACTGGCTGGAAGCAGGAGACCCTCGCGTGAAAACCGATCCGGCCGTGTACCGCGAATGGTGGAAAACCTTCAACGACCCGGTCCTGGAGCATCTCGTCCGGACGGCCTATCAACAGAACCTGTCGCTTCGAGCTGCCGGTGTCCGCGTGTTTGAGGCGCGCGCCCAGCTTGGAATCGCCGTCGGTGAATTCTATCCCCAAGTGCAGCAGGGATCAGGGGCCTTCAATTACAACCGGATCAGTCAGCGTTCCGCCACGGCGGCGCAGCCCGGGGATATTCGGGACGTCGGGATTGCCTACTCCCAGGCTGAATTGGGTTTGGGGGCAAGCTGGGAGCTCGATTTCTGGGGCAAATACCGGCGCGCCATCGAGTCTGCGGATGCGAGCCTGTTCGGTTCCGTCGCGGCGTACGACAGCGCCCTGGTGACCTTGACCGGGGATGTTGCTGGTAACTATGTCCTGATTCGCACACTGGAGGACCGCCTGAAGATTGCCAGGGACAACGTGGGCATCCAGAAGGAAAGCCTGCAGATCGCCCAGGCGCGCTTCCAAGGGGGCGCCACCAGTGAGCGCGACGTACAGCAGGCGCTCACTCAGTTGAACAGCACCGAGGCCACCATCCCCCAGCTCGAAACCCAACTGCGGCAGGCACAGAACTCGCTGTGCACTCTGCTCGGGATGCCCCCGAGCGACCTGCACGATATCCTGTCCGAAACTTCCGGCATTCCCAGGGGCCCGCTTGAGGTTGCCGTCGGTATTCCCGCAGAGCTTCTGCGCCGGCGCCCCGACATCCGCAGTGCCGAATACCAGGCGATGGCGGCATGTGCGCAGATTGGGGTTGCCAAAGCGGACCTTTACCCGGCCTTTTCGCTATCAGGCAACTTCGGGTTTCTGGCAACCAATTCCGGTGATTTTGCCGTCGGCGACCTGACCTCATGGAGAAGCCGGACCGGCTCCATTGGTCCCGCCTTCCAGTGGAATCTTCTGAATTATGGTCAGATCACCAACCGGGTCAGGTTGCAGGACGCCCGCTTCCAGGAGTCGATCGTCAATTACCAGAACACCGTCCTCCAGGCCCAGCAGGAAGTCGAAAACGGCCTGGTGGGGTTCCTGAAGGCCCAGGAGCGGGTCAAGTCCCTGATTTTGGCCGTGGCGGCGGCAAAGCGCACCGTCGATCTTGCCGTCATCCAATATCGGGAAGGTGCCACCGATTATACGACCGTGCTCACGGCCCAACAGGCCTTGCTCAGCCAGCAGGACAGCCTGGCGGACAGTCAGGGCGGGGTACCCCAGAACCTGATCGCCATCTACCGCTCTCTTGGCGGCGGCTGGGAGATCCGCGAGGGACAGGGGTTCCTGCCCGCAGAGACCATAGAGGTTATGGCAGGGCGCACCGATTGGGGCGATCTTCTAAAACCGGCGGCGGTTGAGCTGCCGGCACCGGAGAAACGGGAGTCTCTGATTCGGGCCCCCGACTGGTAGGAGGAAAGGTCGTATGTTTTTGACACATCTGGGTACGCTGAGGCTGAATTGGGTTGTGCTGCGTTTTCTGATGGCGGGCGTCGCTTTGTCTCTGAGCATCGGCTGTGACAGAACGGAAAACAAATATGTGGCGCCGCCCCCCCCCGAGGTCACGGTGAGTCAACCGGTGAAGAAGGCGGTGATCGAGTATCTCGAACTTACGGGCAACACCCAGGCCATTGAGCAGGTTGCCCTCGTGGGTCGCGTGGAAGGTTTTCTCGCCGGCATCAAGTTCAAGGACGGAGATATTGTCAAGAAAGGCGACCTGCTGTTTGTGATTGAACCTCCGCCTTACGAGGCCAAAGTGAAACAGGCGGAAGCCAATGTCGCCATGGCCCAGGCGACCCTCCTTCGATCCACCCTCGAATACAATCGCCAGCTCCAGTTGATCAAGCAGAATGCCACCGCTCAGTCCACCGTCGAACAATGGATGGCCCAGCGGGATGCGGATGAAGCCTCTCTGCAGCTGAACAAGGCGAATTTGGACGTGGCCCGGATCAATCTCAGCTATACGCAGGTCAGAGCACCTTTCGCGGGGCGTGTGGATAGGCATCTGGTCGACGTCGGCAATTTGGTCGGCTCCGGCCAGGCCACGCAACTGGCCAACATCTACCGCGTGGACCCCATTTACGCCTACTTCACGGTGAATGAAAAGGACTTGGTGCGCGTTATGGCCAAGGAGCGGCAGCGTCATGACGAAAATCCGAACCGAAAGGACGAGGAGACGCCCGTCTACCTGGGCACGGAAGGCGATGAGGGTTACCCGCATGAGGGCCGCTTCGATTTCGCCGCCACCTCATTGGATCCCAACACCGGTACGCTGCTGATGCGCGGTGTTTTTCCCAATCCCTTCAATGTCGGAACGGCCCCCGCGATGCTTCCCGGCATGTTTGTGCGGGTCCGGATCCCGGTCAATGTAAGAAAGCATGCTTTCCTGGTGTCCGAGCGGGCTCTGGGGGTTGACCAGGGAGGACGGTACCTGCTGGTGGTCAATGCTCAGAATGTCGTCGAACAACGTTCGGTGCGCGTCGGCCAAATCGAAGACGGCATGCGGGTCATCAAGGAAGGGCTGGAGGGCAATGAATGGATTGTGGTGAACGGAATCCAGCGTGCCAGACCGGGCGCCGTCGTCAAGCCCGTTAAGGGCGAGTGATCATAAGTGACAAGTGACAGTACAAGGACACAAAAAGCTAAGAGCCGCTCTGATGAAAGCGGAGTGCGGTTCTCTGAAGGCAGGCCCGATAGAGGTGAGGATTTTCGATGCTATCCAAGTTCTTTATTGAGCGTCCCATATTTGCCAACGTCCTTGCGATTGTGACCATCATCCTGGGTCTGGTGGCCCTTAACGCGCTGCCTGTCGCCCAGTACCCGGAGATCACCCCCCCCACCGTTCAGGTAACGACCATGTATCCCGGTGGCACGGCGAAGATCGTTGCCGACTCCGTGGCCCTGCCCATTGAGCAGCAGGTGAATGGCGTGGAGAACATGCTCTACATGCAATCCACCAGTTCCGACGACGGTTCCTACAAGCTCATTATCACCTTCAAGCTCGGGACCGACCTCGACTTTGCCCAGGTCCTGGTTCAAAACCGGGTGGCCATTGCCATGGCCGATCTTCCCCCGGAGGTGCAGCGGCAGGGGGTCACCTCCAAGAAAGTGTCCACCCAGATGCTCCAGGTGATCAACCTCACCTCCCCTGATGAGCGTTTCGACAGTCTCTACTTGAGTAATTATGCGATCATCAATCTCAAAGATGAACTGGCCCGACTCGATGGCGTTGGGGACGTCAGCATTTTTGGCGTCGGCCAATACAGCATGCGGGTCTGGCTCGACCCCCGGTCGCTGCAGGCGTTCAGCCTGACGCCCTCTGATGTCATCGCCGCCATCCAGCAGCAGAACAATCAGGTCGCCGCAGGCCAGATCGGCATGCCGCCCGCGCCGCCCACGCAGAACTTCCAGTTCACCATCAGCATCCTGGGCCGGCTGGATGACGTGGAGCAGTTCGAGAAGATTATCGTTAAAGTGGATTCCGGTTTGGGCGGACGCATCATCCGCATCAAGGATATCGGCCGGGTGGAACTCGGGGCTCAAACCTATGGCCAGATCTGCCAGAAAGACGGCAAACCATCCGCAGGTATTGCCATCTATCAGCTTCCCGGAGCGAATGCTCTCCAGGTCGCCGAAGAAGTGCAGTTCGCCATGAAAAGGCTGAGCCGAAATTTTCCGTCGGGAATGGACTATTCCATACCGTTCGATACCACCACTTTCACCAAGGCTTCCATTCACGAGGTCTATACGACGCTTTTTGAAGCCGCCGTACTGGTTCTCCTGGTGATCATGGTCTTCCTGCAGAACTGGCGTGCGGTCCTGGTTCCGGCGACAACGGTACCGGTGACTATTATCGGCGCCTTTATCGCCATGGCGGCAATGGGCTTCTCCGTGAACATGATCACGCTGTTTGCTCTGATTCTGGCAATCGGCATCGTGGTGGACGATGCCATCGTCATCGTGGAAGGCGCCGAGTACCACATCGAACAGGGCCTGCCTCCGAAAGAAGCCACCATCAAGGCCATGGAGGAACTCACCGGGCCGGTCCTGGGCATCACTCTGGTGCTCATGGCGGTCTTTCTGCCGGCAGCCTTCATTCCTGGCATTACCGGCCAGCTCTACCGGCAATTTGCTCTGGTGATCGCTTCCACCGCTTTCATCAGCGCCATCAATGCGCTCAGCCTGAAGCCCGTGAACTGCTCGCAGTGGTTGAGACCGAGGGTCGGCCGCCCGAATGCCTTCTACCGGGGCTTTAACCGCGTTTATCAGCGCTGCGAAAATGGCTACACCCGGTCGGTGGGCTGGATGGTCCACCATACCGGAGTGATGATGCTTGCCTTCGCCGGCTTGATGGCTTTTACCGCCTGGTCCTACTTGAACACTCCCACAGGGTTCATGCCTGAAGAAGACCAGGGGTATGCGGTTGTGGTGGTGCAGCTGCCGGATGCCGCCTCCCTGGAACGCACCAAAGAGGCGATGGATCATGTCAGCAGGGTAGTCCTGGAAACGCCGGGCATCGCCCATACCATTACCATTAGCGGGGTGTCGATGTTCGACAACTTCGCCTCGCTTTCCAGTGCCGGGGTGATCTTCGCCCTCTATGAGGATTTTGAGAAGCGGGTGAAAGAGAACCTGAGTCAGGAGCTGATCGTCGGGACGATCTACCAGCAGCTCAAGGATTATCAAAACGCCCTGATCTTTCCTCTGATCCCGCCCGCCATTTCGGGTCTGGGGGTGGCCAGCGGCTTCGAGATGCAGCTTGCAGCTGAAGGGCACCGGGTTTGATTTTGCCAAACTGGGCCAGATGACATCCGAGATCGTCCGCGACGCCGCCTCGCAGTCCAGTCTGGAAAGCCTCGCAACATCATTCCGGGCGGGGGTGCCGCGGCTCCATGCCGACATCGATCGGGTCAAAGCGGAATCCCTCGACGTCTCGGTAGGGGATGTCTTTTCCACCTTTCAAAACTATCTGGGTTCTTATTACGTCAATCAGTTCAACAAGTTCGGGCGGACCTACCAGGTGTATGTGCAGGCCGACAGCCGGTTTCGCCTGGATGCCACCGACATCAATTACCTGTACACTCGGAATACCAAAGGCCAGATGGTCCCGGTGCGCACTTTGACGGACCTCGGCATGATCACCGGCCCCTCGCTGATCAGTCTCTACAACCTTTACCCGTCTGCCTATATCAGTGGGCGAGCGGCCCCCGGATTCAGTTCCGGGGAGGCGCTGACTCTCATGGAACAAATGACGGCCCAAAAACTGCCTCCGGACATGGGAATCGCGTGGACCGGCATGTCGTACCAGGAAAAGCTGGTGGGCAATCAGGCCATGTTTGTCTTCGCCCTGGCAACCCTGCTGGTGTTTCTCGTTCTGGCCGCCCAGTATGAAAGCTGGACCAGTCCCGCCGCGGTCATCCTGGTCGTGCCGCTGGCCCTGCTCGGGACCGTGCTGGCGCTCACCGCCCGGGGTTACGACAATAACATCTTACACCCAGATCGGCATGGTGCTTTTGATATCTCTGGCCAGCAAGAACGCCATTCTCATCGTGGAGGTGGCGCGCGAGTTGCGAGCGAAGGGAGTGGATCTTCTGGAGGCGTCGGTTGAGGCTTCGCGGCGGCGCTTTCGCCCGATCCTCATGACCTCGTTTGCCTTTATCCTGGGAGTGGTGCCGCTGGTAGTGGCCACCGGGGCCGGGGCCGCCAGCCGTCGCGCCCTCGGCACCGCAGTCATCGGCGGGATGCTCGCGTCTACATTGCTGGCGGTCCTCTTCGTGCCGATCTTCTATGTCGTCATGCAGCGCTTCAGTGAACGGCTGGCGGCAAGAAAGCAAGGCGCCGGGAAGGGTGACGGGGAGACACGGGGACACGGGGACGTGCAGGTAGATTGACGCGGGGACGGGGTCATAGGGAGACGCAGAGACACGGTGACCATGCTTTGGTGTCCTGCCCGTTTGTTCTCCGCCCCCCTCTCCCTATCTCCGTGTCTCCCCATCTCCCCGTCCTGCCTTTGTCCCGCTACCGGGCCGCGGGGTTGTGCCAGAACGTGCTTGGGCTGCCCGCTGATCCTACACCGGAGGCAGCCCCGGTATAGCTGAATGACACTATTTCCGTCTGATAGGGAATGATCATCGTCGTTTTGAAGTTTATCGGGGCCGTCACACCGTGATCGTAGGCCGTGGTCAGTCCCTGCTGCGCCAGGATCGTGCCCCGGGCATCGGCCAGCACCAGAGCGAGACTGAAGGTGTTCACGGTTGAGAAATTGCCCCCCATGGAATAGTTGAAGCGGACGGTCCCGGAAATGGAGAGGTCGTCCCCTTTTCGGACATACAGGTAATCAATTGTAAGCTCGTCGGTTTTGTATTGGCCGCTCTGTTCCCCTCCCGTTTTGAGCATAATTCTGTCCTGATACTGGAGGCTCTGCCCCTGAACGTTAAACAGCGACCCCTGGCAACCGGCAAGAAAAGAGGATGCGGCAATAACCATCCCTAGAATTACGCAAAGCCCGCATATTCTTGAAGATTGGAACCTTTCGCGAAGTCTTTTCACTTTCCATCCCTCCGTTTTGAGACCCTTCACCACTACGAAACCGGTACACGTCGATTTTCCGGGCGGCTGAGATTGTACAGCATGCGAATCCCATTGTCATTCTCAGGATAGGGCCGCATCATCGCTGCAATGGCCGGCCTTTATCGACTCGCCCGCATCTCAGACCCGGGCCTTCATGATGTGAGACAAACTCCCGACTCGAAGCCCGTCTTTGCGGTCTTTGAAGTACCTCGCATTGATCTCTTCCGGCCCTATATCCTCGACATAACCGAATCCCATGCTTCGCAGATCTCTCATCAGCAGCACGGGCTCGAAGAACGCTTGCCAAGGCTCACCGGCCGAGGCTACCCGCCGCGCGAGGGCATCAAAGGACGACCGCTGGGCAGTAGTCAGCAGCGCCGGCGAGATCACGTAGTCAAAGACAACGCCGCTTCCCGCAGGCGCCGAAGCGATGAATTGGAGGGTCGCCATCAGCGCCTCGGTTGACAAATAAGGCGTCACGCCGAGCCACGAAAAGAACGTGCCTTTGCCGGGATCGTACCCTGCACCTCGCAGCCCCTCTGCCAATGTCTGCGTTTCAAAGTCAATCGGCGCGAAGGTGAGATCAGCCGAGGGGGTGCCCCCGATCTCCTCCAGGCGCTCCCTCTTCCATGCCTGCGTCGCAGGGTGGTCGACTTCGAAAACGTGCAGCGCACCCTCGGGATATGGGTTTCGATAGGCAAACGTGTCAAGCCCTGCGCCCAGAATGACATATTGGCTTACGCCGCGTCCAAAGGCGAGAGTGAGTTCGTCCTCGGCGCAACGACTGCGAGCGGCCAAAAAAGCTCGCAGGTAAGGCGACAGCGGCGTGGCCTCGAACTGATGGGGATCGGCCCGCAAGGCCGAAGCACTCTCCTGGCCGATGATGCGAAGTGCGACAGGGTCGTCGAAAACCTTCGGATCATCCAGAATTTGATGGGCAGCGCGTCGCAGCGCGACGCGCTGAGCCGTTGCGCTCGGCCGGTTTTCTTTCATAATCGCCATCCTCCCTTCACGACTCGTGAAATTGTTCAGGCGATTGTATCATGCAATCCGGAGCTGTTCCCATATCCCAAAAATGAAAGCCGGATGCAGCGATTTCGGCTCCTGCGTGGGGTGGCGGTTGCTTCGCCCGGACTTGTGTGCAGAGCACGGAAAAATGTCCGTTAGATCATACCAAAGCATTAGTTCCGGGGCGATCCACGAAAAGCTATGCGGGTTGCACACTTCTTGATGCAATCTTGTTGTGGTTGCGCCTCGGGGTCGTAAAGAGGCGCCGAACTGAGGTCATTATATCATTGAATTGCAGACCCTTATGCTGTCGCAGTTGATCTCGCTGAGGGATGGTGTCGGTTTTGCAATTGTCGCATTCCAAGACGGAGAGAAATCTGGTTTCCTGAAGCGCTGGTTGCACCTTTTTCATTTTAACTTGAGTACCATTTACTGTCACCCGGATTGTGCGATTTCCTCACCCTCCTCCTGTCTTCTGCCTCCAGGGGAGGGGACCTGCAAGTGAGTTCCTCCCTTTGGACGGGAAGCCGAGTGGGGATGCATTACTGTCGAATCAGCAGATATTCTTGGGGACCGGCACCGGCGTGGTGCTTCAGTACGACTTGACTCTATGCAGGAGGATGCCATGAAGAAAAAGGCCTTATGCGTGGGAATCAATGATTATCCGGGTGACGGTTCGGACTTGAATGGCTGCGTCAATGATGCCAAGGCCTGGGCCGGTCTCCTCATTGACAGATATGGTTTTCCATCGGCGGATGTAATGGTGCTGCTTGATTCACAGGCAACCAAGAGCGCGATCC
Source organism: uncultured delta proteobacterium (assembly GCA_963844985.1). Taxonomy (GTDB): domain Bacteria; phylum Desulfobacterota; class Syntrophobacteria; order Syntrophobacterales; family Syntrophobacteraceae; genus JADGQM01. The sequence goes on along the minus strand of CAWJQV010000024.1, from coordinate 20,201 downwards.
TCAACGGTCTTAAACAACTGCTCGCCCACCCCGCTTCAGGCGACGTCCTGGTGTTCACCAATTCCTCGCACGGCACCTATGTCACTGACATGGACGGCGATGAGCCTTCCTACGATGAGGCTCTGTGCCCCTATGACTGTGACAGCAACCTCATTGTCGACGACGAGCTTCGCGAACTGTTCCGCGGACTGCCGGAGGGCGTGTCTTTGACCGTCATTTCCGATTCCTGTCACAGCGGCACGGTGACCCGGGCGGCCCTCAACGAAAACATACCCTGGTTGCGAACCCCGGACGACCGCCGGGTGAGATTCCTGCATCCGGCGCTCCTGGGCAAGGCAGTGCTCTCCAACCCATGGCAGGCGCAGGACAAAGCAAAGACCAAACACCCCCAATCCGGGATGAAGGAGATCCTTCTTTCGGGCTGTACCGCGAATGAATACTCGTATGACGCATTCATCGGCGGAAAGTATCACGGCGCCATGACCTACTTCGCACTGCAGTGCATCCGCGAGGCCAACTACGAGATCACGTACAATCAATTGAAAACCCGACTGCGCCACCAACTCGATGAGGCCGGCTATCCCCAGCACCCGCAGCTTGAGGGAAAAACGTTGCATAAAAAGAAGCGGATTTTCACATGAAGCGCCTTGGGTGTCCCCCGGTCTTCCGATCGCGGGGCCGGTTCCGGTCAGCTGTTTTGCCGATGTCTTCTGGTCTGCAGTGTCCTGCATGAAGGAAGCCCGCCATGACTGAACGCCGTTCTCCCAAAGACCCCAAACGTCCGGGCGACAAACACCCCGAAAAGCACACCCCGCCATCGCCCCGGCCTGCGAACTTAACCGGTCCCGAGAAACGTGCCTTCGAGTTCCGTGGGACCATGGAACCTTATCGGGGCGCCTCACTCCTGAACACCAAAACCGTAACAGTTGAAGTCAAAGCTGAATTCATCCCCGGTCCGGAGCGAAGCGGCCGTCCTCAGGCGACTTTCCAGGTAGCGCCCGACGACGTTCTTGAAATCGAATTCGATGGTGGCGAGCGCTTGTGGCTTCGGGGCGATGAATACTACGAGCGCTTTGGCGCAGCAGTCTCACGGGATGTCTCGGGGAGTATGCTCATGCCGGTGCCGGCAGATCTTGCCCTCCTCCCGAGCGGCATGCAGGCTCGAGGTCCAATCAGCTGGGCGGTCAAGTCGCTCAAGGTGCTCGGTATCGATCTCGCTGAAAAGACCGCGTTGGAGGTGGCGAAATCTGTTGAGAAGTGGACTCCGAATGATGAGGAGGGCAAGAAGAAGCGTCCCGGCCCCGGCCTTTATCGATGCGCAATGATTACGGAACAGTTTGCTTTGACGCGGGTGGAATTCGATGGTGCTCCGCCGGCATCCCCGTATCTGGTTTTCATTCACGGAACCGCATCCAGCACTTGGGGGAGCTTCGGTGATCTGTGGTCCGGGGATAGACAGGCCGAACTGGATGCCCTGCGCGAGGCTTACGGGGAGAGGGTTCTTGCCTTCGATCATGCATCGCTCACCAAAAGCCCGATCGAGAATGCCCTGGAGCTTGCGAGCGAACTTCCGGACAATGCCCGGCTGCATGTGGTGACGCACTCGCGGGGTGGTCTGGTGGGCGAGTTGCTCTGCCGCACATCGGCGGTCCAGGAGATCGGGAAGCCCGATGCTGCTCGGAAAACTAAATGGGAACCTTGGGCCTTCCAGCCGCAGGAGTATCTGCTCTTCGAGCGGGATGAGAGATGCCGGAAAGACCCTGACCAGTTGGGCGCGCTAAAGGAGCTTGATACCGTACTCAGAAAGAAACAATTCAAGGTCGAACGCCTGGTACGGGTCGCCTGTCCTGCGTTGGGAACGACCCTGGCTTCAGGGCGGCTGGACAGGTGGTTCTCTGTTATAGGAAGCCTTGTCGGAACCGCGCTGCCGGATACCCCTCTTTTCGACATGTTTAAAGACATCGGCGATTTTATGGCCGCGGTCATTAGAGAGCGCACCGACCCGGCCACGCTTCCGGGTCTCGAAGCAGTGATGCCGGATTCGGCGCTCATCAGGCTCATCAATTGGCCGAAGGTGAAGGTTCCCGGCGACCTCGCGGTGATTGCCGGCGATATCGATCCCGAATCCTGGTGGGCGCGGCTGCTCGTTTGGGTTTCCGATCGCTTTTACGAAAGTGACCACGATCTGGTGGTCAACACGCCGTCGATGTATGGCGGTGCAAAGCGCTCCGGCAAAGCCTTGGTGAGCTTTCATAAAGGGCCGGAGGTGAACCACTTCCGCTATTTTCAGAACCAGGCCAGTGCCCGCATGATGGTGCAGGCCCTGACCGCGAAAGACCTTGAACAGGAGGGCTTCGAGCCGCTTGTAAAGCCGACGGTTGATATTGCCCGGGCGGTGGTGCCGGGCACTGCCGAGCCAAAGCCCGTGGTGTTTGTCATTCCCGGCATCATGGGCAGCGAACTCCAGGTGGGGGATGATCATGTGTGGCTTGACGTTCCGGACCTCATCTTCGGTGGCTTCAAACAGCTCCATATCGAGGCGGCAAATGTCAGGGCCACGCAGGTCTTTGCACGTTATTACGGGGACCTGATTCAATTCCTGGCCCAAACCCACAAGGTCTTGCCTTTCCCTTACGACTGGCGGGTGCCGCTGGAAAGGGAGGCGGATCGTCTGGCCCTGGATCTGCGGCGGGAATATGAAGAAGCCAAGCGGCATAAGCACCCGGTTCGCATATTGGCTCACTCCATGGGCGGCCTGGTTGCCCGTGTCATGATTGCCCGGCATGAATCCCTGTGGCGTGAGGTTTGCTCCGTTGCCGGCGCACGTCTGGTCATGCTGGGCACACCGAACGGAGGCTCCCACTGCATCACCGAGCTTCTCGTTGGTCAATCTTCGACCCTGCGCATGCTGGCCCTCCTTGATATCACGCACAGCGAAGAAGAACTTCTGGCCATTATCAGTCGTTTCCCCGGCGTGCTGGCGATGCTGCCTAAAGACCACCGGGAGGACTATTTCTCAGCGCAAACCTGGAAGGACTATCATGACAACGCGGGTGGCGACTGGGTGTTGCCCGGAGAAGTTGACCTGGCTGCCGCCCGTGAATTTCGGCAGCTTCTGGACAAATCGCCTATTGACCCGAACGCCATGGTTTACGTTGCAGGGTCTGCCGACGTGACACCGGCCGAGATGTGCCTGAAGACGAGCAAGGGGAATTCGGAGATCGGATTTCTGGCCACAACCAGGGGGGACGGTCGTGTCACCTGGGACAGCGGTATTCCGAGTGGGGTGCCGACCTGGTACATGAACGCCGAGCACGGCGACCTGGCCGCTCACGAAGATGCTTTTCCGGCCCTGCAGGAGCTCCTTGAGCGAGGAGCAACCATGCGGCTCCCTCAAACGCCGCCGATTTCCCGTGCCGCGGAGGTTCTTTTCCCGATGCCTCCGGCCGCAGACCCAATCTACCCGGACGAAGCGGTGCTTGCAGCGTCGGCCCTCGGTGCCGGACCGCGAAAGCGGCGTGCCGCATCGGCCGGCGAGCTCCCTGTGCAGGTGAGCGTCGTGCACGGAAACCTGAGCTTCGCGAGCTACCTGGTGGCGGTCGGGCATTACGCAGGCGATACCATCATCAGTGCCGAGAAGGAGCTCGACCAGGCCCTCTCGAAGGCACTCAGCCGCCGTCATCAGCTCGGTATCTATCCCGGCGCCCTGGAAACCAGCGCCGTCTTCATCAACCCCAAGCTGACGTCGAACCCGGCTGCTGTTCCCAGAGGCGCCATCGTTATCGGACTGGGCACGGTCGGCAACCTGAGTGCTGCCAAGCTGACGCGTGCGGTTACCCGGGCCTTACTCGAATATGTCACGGAATGGGGCGAGCACGGTCCCCAAGGCACTGCCGGTGCTATTGGTCGAGACCCGCGGCAGCTTGGGATAACCGCTCTCCTCATTGGGACCGGGGCGGGGGGGATGTCGGTCACTAATTCGGTATTTGCGCTCCTGCGAGGGGTTCGACGGGTCAACCGGGTCCTCAGGAATGCCAAACAAGAGCAGCGCATCAGATTCGTCGAGTTCATCGAGCTTTACGAGGACCAGGCCGTCCAGGCTCTGAAGGCGGTGCAGATCGCCATACCGCAGCTTTCGGCCGAGAGTGCCTTCGACTGCAGCGAAATGCTCGACCGGCGCGACGGCGCCCTTCCCCGCATGGCCTACCAGGAGCCCGCGGGTTGGTGGCAGCGCCTGCAGATCCTTGGCGGGATGAGAGAAGGGGAAAGCGACGGAACGTTGCGCTTTTCCGCCTCCACCAGCCGGGCACGAAGCGAGGTTCGCCTGTTGGCCACACAAAGGGCATTGGTGGACCGGTTCATCGCCCAGTCCATTCGAACGACCCACGATGACCGAATTGTCTCGCGGACCCTTTTCGAGCTCCTGCTGCCCAATGAACTGAAGGAACAGGCTCCGGACCAGGACGACCTGGTCTTGATCCTTGACGAAGATGCGGCGCGGTACCCTTGGGAGCTCCTGGAAGACCGGTGGAGCGAAAGCGGAAGTCCTTTTGCCATCGAGCGTGGATTATTGCGGCAGTTGGAATCGCTGGAGTTTCGCGAGTCCGTCGTGGGCGTAACCGAGAACAGGGCCCTGGTGATCGGCGATCCGATAAGCAAATATGTGGAACTCAAAGGCGCCCAGGAGGAAGCAAAGGCAGTTGCCCGCAAACTTCAGAGTGGGGGTCGGTTCCAAGTCGAACAGCACGTTCGCGCAAGCAGTGAACAGGTCATCAACGCCTTCTTCAACCAGGCGTACCGAGTGCTCCACTTAGCAGGCCACGGCGTCTACCAAATGGTGCCGGAAGATGCCTCCCAGTGCAAGAGCTGCGGGCAGACGCTTCCCGGGGACAAGGTCGCCGAGCGCCTGAAATCATTGACGCCGGTCACCGGAATGATCATCGGTGACAAGGTGGTGCTCTCGCCAAAGGAAGTGGAACAGATGCGCCGCGTACCGGAACTGGTCTTCATCAACTGCTGCCATCTCGGATACGTCGAACCCAGGAAGAACGGAAAAGCAAAAGAACGAAATGAGCGTGACGACTACCATCGGATTGCTGCCAATGTGGCGACCCAGTTCATACGCATGGGCGTGAGGGCGGTGGTTGCAGCCGGCTGGGCCGTGGATGACGCTGCCGCCCGGACGTTTGCCGTGACCTTCTACGAACAGATGCTCCAGGGTCGGCCATTCGGCGAAGCGGTGCAGATAGCCCGCCAAGCGACCTATAAGGGACACCCGGGTGTCAATACCTGGGGGGCCTACCAGTGCTATGGCGACCCGGACTATTGCCTGATTCGGAAACCCGGCGATAGTTAGGCCCCATCGCAGGAGGTCAAGATGGAGTTAGAATCGCCGCCAACATGAATAGCGAAACCTTAAGGAGGTGATATCAGCGAATATGAGTAAGGTGGGCACACGCCGGCGAAATTCCTGCCAGATCACCATGTCACGTTGTCATCCTCGGGAGGCACTTTGTATCCCTTTTCAACAAAAAGCCTAATGCAGGAATCGACCACCTCGGGGTCATAAAGAACCCCTCTGTTTTGCCTGATTTCGTGCAATGCCTTTTCGATACCGAGAGCTGCCCTGTAAGGTCTGTGAGAACTCATGGCTTCAACGACGTCAGCCACAGCCAGGATTCTTGATTCAGGGAGAATGCCGCTGCGAGAGAGCCCCTCAGGATATCCGGAACCATCCATCCTTTCGTGATGCTGTATTATGATCTGAGCGATCGGCCACGGGAATTCAATGTCTTTCACTATATCGAAACCGGCGCGGGGATGCAGCTTGATGAGGTCCATTTCGGTGTTGGTCAGTCTTGTGGGCTTAACGAGAATTTCCGAGGGTATGCAAATCTTTCCGATATCGTGTATGAGTCCCGCCAGTCTGATTTCGTCAATGGTCATCCTGGGAAGACCAAGCTCCTGAGCTATTGCACAGGCAATGCTGGCGACCCTGAGCTGATGGGTTGCCGTGTAGGGGTCCCTCATCTCGAGTGCTGAAGCCAGAGCATTGATCGTTTGCTCTAAAGTGCGCTGTATACGACCGTATGCCTTGTTGAGTTCTTCATGGCTCTCGCGAAGCTGACCGTATATTTTTTTTTCTCGCGCGATCCGCTCGATCTTGGCTTTCAGTTCCCCCATGGTAAAGGGTTTCGTGATGAAGTCGGTGGCTCCCGCAGCAATCGTATCGCAGTAAAGATAATCCGAGTAACCTGTCATGATGATAAAGTCGAGATGGGGCCAGTTTGTTCGCGCCTCCCGCATCAATTCCAGCCCGTCCTTTCCCTTCATCTTGATGTCGGAAATCACCAGGTCAAAATCCTGTTGACTGATTCTTTCCAGAGCATCGGAGGCGTCAGCTGCAATGACACAAGAATAGGACAGCTGTTGGAGAAATTGCTGGGCGATGGTTGCACATTCATAATCATCTTCAACCACCAAGATGCGTTTTATCAGCGTCTTGCTCATCGGTACTCCAGATCCTACCCGATTATGAGTCGGAGAGTCGAGGAAGAGTGCGGGGCAGCGGGAACTTTTCATGGCGTAAGGACCTTCCTGATAACTCCGGTCAGTTTTTCCAGGCTCACTGGTTTTGGCAGCACCAAATCCACTCCTCTGATCGACAGGTCCTCTTCTTCGTATTGATCCGCCCACCCGGTAAGGAGCACTACCGGAGTCCGCCTGTTATTTCTTTTTGCATGGGCGGCAATTTCCCAGCCACTGATAAGCGGCATGCCGAGATCGGTGAGAACCAGGTCAAATATTTCATTCTCAATCAGTTCAAGGGCTTTCTTCCCTTCAGTTGTTGCCGTCACCTTGAAACCTTTGAGCCGCAACATGTCACGAAGAATTCCCATCAATTCCTCATCGTCGTCCACAAGGAGAATTCGCTGCGAGGTACCGCCATGCCCGGACTGCGAAGCATCATACGTTCTCACGGGAGGCTGGGTTCTCGGGAGAGAGATGATAAAGGCACTGCCCTTGCCCGGCACGCTTGTAACTCGAATTTCACCGCCGCTCCTCGTTACGAGGCTCCATGAAACACTCAGTCCCAGTCCTGAATTCCCCAGGCCCTTGGTTGTGTAAAAGGGGTCAAAAACCCTTCCCGCAACTTCCTGGCTCATCCCGATCCCCGTGTCTGCAATCCTGATCACGATCACGTCATCTCGAACCTTGCTCTTGCAGGTAATCGTCCCCCCTTCAGGCATTGCCTCAATGGCGTTGAGGACAAGATTGGTCAAGACCTCCCTCAGATCGGAAACATGAAAGGTGGAGTAACATTGCGGCTCCAGTTCCATGTCGAAGTGGATGGAATGCCCGGACTTCTCCATGGCGTTTTTCCAGCGTGGCTTGGTCATCTCGACTACATCTCTTATGGCCTCGTTGACATCAGTGGGAACAGTTGGGGTATGGGGGGCTTTGTCGCGGTCTGTGAGTTTCTGCAGTCTTCGTACAATATTGGCCCCGTCATGAACGCTCCGCTCCAATTTCTTCAGGCGGTTCAGGGTCTCCTCATCGGATATGAGAGGAAGAATCAGCTGGATATTCCCCAGCATCACCATCAGTAGGTTGTTGAAATCATGAGCAACCCCTCCGGCCATTGTCCCTAAGGCAGCCAGCTTTTCTGCTTGAAGCATTTTTTCGACAAAGGCCTTCTTTTTCGTGGTGTCATGGACAATAAGCAGGTAGCCCTCAGGCTTTCTTGAATCAGGACTCAATCGGACCAAATTGATGTCGGCGTAATACACTTCACCATTCGAATTGACCAGGGAAACATCTTCCAACGCTCCGCTGGTGGCGTTTGCAGCCTTCTCGAGAAGCATCTGAAAGACCTGCGGATCATGAAAAATCAGCGCAGGAGACCGCCCGATGAATTGCGAGCGACTTCCCCCATGATTCGTCTCAAAGCTCCTGCTGACTTGAAGGATATGTCCCTCGGCGTCCAGGAGGCAGACTCCTTGCGGATTTTGATCAATGGCCTCTCTGGCCAACCGCAGCACATCGGAAGGATACGGGGCATGAGGGGCGACCGGACTCGGCGTCTCTTCGGAATGTCCAGGCAACCGTACGGCAGAAGACTTAAGGGCCTCCGGCATGGAAACCACGAGGAAAAGATAACCAATGATTTTCCCCGCCAAGCTCCAATCGTACCTCACTTTTTCGGAAAATTTGCGTGGTTCGCGTGAACTGATGTTCAGGACTCCGTGTTCGAGAAGAGGTACGCACGCCAATGAGCCAGGCCGAATGATGGTCCTCACCTTGGCCGGGATGGTCTCGACAAACGAATTCTCGATGAAAATCGGGTTTCCCGTGGCAAAGGCTCGTCCTGCTAAGCCCTCTCCTATCCCAAAGCTCAAGGCCTGATTATACGCGACCTTGATGTCCGAGCCTAATAGGTCCTCCAGTCCGTGAGCAGCGGCAAGCCCGAGACAGTCATGCTTGGAATCCCAAAGCAGGATGGAGCAATTCTCAAAGCTGGTCTCCTCTATGATGATACGAGCCAGGCTCTTGCATATCTGTTGCAGATCCATCTCCAGAGCCACAAGCTCGGCAAGGCGGCGGATGATTATCAGAAACTGGTTTGCCTCATCACCCTGGGAACGAGCAGTCAGAAGACCCTTCTTGATAATATCCTTGGCCAAATCATTCATTGCTTCCCCTTTCCTGCCCGAATAGGGTCCACATCGCATCCGCCTGAAGCTGAACCTCATTCAATTTCTCGGTACACAACTGCCACTCTTCCTCAGTTATATAGAGCTCTCTGAGAAAAGAAAGCGTGAGTTCGTCCGTCAGGTATTCAGCGTGTTCCCTCGAGTTTGCCAGAGCATTAGCCAAGAAAACCAATTTAACCTCAGATTGGAAGGAGGGACTTTTGTATGGCGCATGATGAAACTCTATTACCCTCTGGATAACCTCGGGATACGCCCATTTTATAGCAATCCATTTCCCGATTGAAGTATGAGTGAGTCCGTATTCAGATTCTATGAACCAGAATGGAATGCCTCTGCTTTCGGCCAGCGTCGATATCTGTCTGTAGTGATCGGTGACATACAAAGCCATGGCCAGTCGCCCCAGATCGTGGAGGATACCTAGAAGATAAGCTTTGTCACCCGTAGTCCAAGGCCTTCGACGAGCGATCTCCCGACACATTCTAGCGGTAACAAAGTTATGTTTCCACAGTATTTCCTTCTCTACGGGATTAAGAGTTTCCTTGTCAATGTAGAGCTGAACCAGCAGGGCATGAACGCAAAGATATTTTGATTGCTCGAAACCGATAGCCTCTATTGCCCGGGCAATTGTAGCAACGTTGCTGCGCATACCGTAATGTGAGGAATTTGCGTGGCAAAGCATGGTTGCGGAAAGCCCCGCATCGTATTCTATCAAGTCTTCAAGTTCCCTGCCGGATTCAACCCCATCGGAGAGGATTTTAAGAAATCGCTCGAGCGCTCCAATCAAAGGTGGGAGTTCGCTTATCCGAGAGACCCGATAACGAATGCTTTCGTAATCCGGAGGAGCTAAATGCATGAGAAGAATTCCAAACCCCGCGGCGGCATCAAAAACACGGTCCGCACGCCGTTCTGTGTTGGTTTGAGAGGCAAGTTACTCAGCGACAACAAAATACTCTTTCCGCCAATCGCGCGTCAACAGGCAACGGCTGGCATTTGCCAAAAATTGCCAAGAAGAGACATAATTTGACCCCAGAACCGGCGCGAGGGAGAAGGCTCTCCGAAAAGACTTCCCCGCGATAGTGTCAACACCCGGCCATCCAACGAGGATTCCGAGGATATTCAGCCCCAAGAAACCAAGCTTCATCCAGCTGGAATTCACTGCAAGATATGTGCAAAAGAACTTCCGATGTCCCCGGGCAGGGGCCTGTGGGCGTTGATTCCGTCGAACCCTACTGATGTGTGCGAGGATCGCCCTTAAGATAGTAGCCGGTGAGTTGCTTGAAGGCGTTGGATGTCTTCTCACCGGGTATGCCGTCTTCCTTCAGATAGATGGTGGGGAACTGGTTGATAAACCTCTGAAGTTCAAATGCTCCGGGAATCTTCGCGTCGGGTGAATATCGCAACAAGGGCAGATCGGAAGGGGTGACTACGGCTGACGTGAGGTCGGAGCCATGCGGGCTGGCATCAAAGAAGTTGAGCTCTGCCATCCGTCGCAACAGCACGCAGGCGCCGCACTGGCGGGACACTGCGGTATCCGACCAGGTGCCGTCAGCCACGTACTTGCCGCTTGTGTAATGGTTGGAATAGCTCCAGAGGTAGGGGGAGAGGACATGGGGGTGGTACATGCGGTAGCCCCATCCGTTATAGCCTTCCAGTTGATAGAGGATGCCGGGGATGCCCCAGTCCTGCCATTGCTCCATCTTGCGCAGACGCAGAGCATCGAGGGCACTCCGTTCCCAGGTGAAAGGAGGCATACCCTCGGCCGGGCGGCCGGCCGGAACATGCACGGTGCGAGCGGTCAGCGGATCGCCGTTATGAAGATGCCGGCTGAAATTCTGGCCGGATTCCATGTTGTGGATGACGGCGATGACTTGCCAGGGCATGTTCATTTGGCCGGCAACGTGCTCATACCTTTCGGAGTTGGCCAAAAGCTGATCCAGCAGCCTCTGAACTTCGCCCGCCTTGTCGTCGCGCACTTGACAGGCATCGAAAAGCCTTTGGTACTCTTCACGCAACTTATCACTCAGATTCACTTGTGCCATTGTGATTAATCCTCCTCTTGCGGTCGGTCGGTGCGAAAAGGTGCCTGGGAGAGTTCTGCCATCTTTGCAGTCACTGTCCGGAAATCAGCTTTTTGCGGGAGCAGTTCCCCCAAGTTATGAGGGAAAGAAAAGGCCGGGGAGACGCCAAAACATCCCGGACTGGACTTTGGCGGAGCAAACATCATGCCGAACTCGAAGCCGTCGCTGCGTCAACACTTTTGGGGCTGAGGGCACTTCGGGCAATAGCGGCAGGATCCAAATTATGCACAAAAAACCGGGCAGCGTGCACCGCAGTGGGTGATCTGCGGACTTGAAATGCATGATGGCGGAGCGGTCGAACTGCCGAAGGTGGGTGGCGATGCCCCTTATTTGCGGCAGAAGAAATGCAAATTGAAAGGATCGTCGGGCATTTCGAACACTTCAACGTGTTGAAAACCGCCATTTCTGAGAAGATCGACCGCCATTTCACGGCCCCACATCATTCCCAAACCGGCGCCACCGTCAACCAGGCCCACGGGCATGCAGTGCATAAGGCTTACGGTGTATAAGAACGGTCCCAACGGGTGAGACACGTTGTCACTCATGTCGGTCCTGGCCGCAATATCGACCATGGAAAAAGCACCTGCATCCGCCAGCAGATGGTGGACTCCTCTTATGGCGTCCAAAGGCCGAGTCTGATCGTGGATGGCGTCGAAAGCCGTAACGTAATCGAAGGAGCCGCGAAATCGTTCGCTGTCCTTCAGCGTTGCGGCATCCATGACCAGGAATTCAGCATTGGCCAGTCCCTGACGGAGGGCTGAACTCCGGGCCTGCCGGACGGCCTCCGGCGACAGGTCAATCCCCATGAACCGGCTCGCGGGAAAGGCCTGCGCCATGAGGAGCAAGGCCGTTCCTTCAGCGCAGCCCACATCGCAGACGTGGATCCCCTCGTTCAAACGCTGAACAAGCTTCCCCTCATCCACTCCGGGGAGAAACTTGTCTATCAGTACCTGGTGGTGCTTGGCCACAGCCAGTTCGGACATGTAGGCTTGGAAACGGGTATAGACATCATAGCTGATGCCTTCCGAGGTATAAAAACCATTGACCACCGCTTCCATTGCGGTCGACGTGAGGAGCGGGATTTCCTGGGCGTAAACTCCCAGATTTTCACTGCCGGCCCGTCGGGTGAGGATATCAGCGTGAGCCTTGGGCAAGTAAAAGGTGTTCTCAGCACCTTCTTCCTGCACCACTTCCACGACTCCGCCGGAAACCACGGCGCCCAGCCACTCTTTTATATAACGGGAGCTCAGGCCTGCCTTTTCGGCAAGGGTCGATATTGTCTGAGGACGGTCGAAGGTATCCATTATTTCAAACAGGCCAACCCCATACCCGATGCTTATGGCCAGGTTCAAGGCGCCGTAATTCAGGATATCGACCATTTTCTTTGAAAAGGCCTCGCGTTCCTTGCCTTCATCCACCATCCAGAACACTCCTCCGCATCAAGAACCACCTCGATTCCCAATGCTGCCGGTTGCCGGCGCTGATAGTTTTGTGGCTGATTGATCTTTTCTCTCAAAACTCCGAGCAAATCAGAAACATGAACAAAGTGCGGGAGGGTAGGTCCAGGGTCTCATCGCTTCGGTGGCAAATCCCCATGCAGATGAAATAGCTTGATGCCAGCGCTTCGTTCAGGGTTCTACATGCGGCGGGAAAGGGAAAAATGAATGGAAAGCCCACCGCGAGGGTTAATCGAGAGGGCGCCCACCAAATTGCCCACCATGACTTTGTGAGCAATATAAAAGCTAGCCCGCATTGAGCTAACTCCCTCGTGATCCTTGGTGCCGGAGGAGAGAATCGAACTCTCACATCCTTGCGGATACTGGATTTTGAGTCCAGCGCGTCTACCTGTTCCACCACTCCGGCCCAGTGCCCGCGACTATAAGCAGACCGGCCCGGGAGTGTCAAGGAAAATTGACGTGGTGGGAAGGGCGCCCAATTTCGCCAGGAAAATGATTGACATCAGAAATCGTCTTTAGTATTGATACATTCGCTTCGGGGCTGTAGCTCAGTTGGGAGAGCGCTTGAATGGCATTCAAGAGGTCGTCGGTTCGATCCCGTCCAGCTCCACCAGAAAAATCAAGGGTTTACGGAAACACCGTAAGCCCTTTTTTGTTTAGTGTGTAAATAGTGTGTAAAAGCTCCCGGCTGAACACACCCCAAAAACGACAAAAGGCCCGGATCGCTCCGAGCCTTCCGGTAATCGTCAAGCCCCACCAGTTGTCCGGTATTTGCCTTTCTGAGCTTTGAATCCAGCCACTAGCAAAGCCGTTACGAGCCATATCAGGAACAGGTAGAAAAGGCTTTTCAGGACCGGAATGGGGATAATCAAGAGAATCAAGAACATCCCGATAATGGCTTGAAACAAAGCAATCAAGAACATGGTGGGTTCCTGTAGAAGTGGTGGGGCGTTGCCAGGTTGTCCCTTGGGGTTCACGCTGGACCTCCCCCGCTTCCCTGCCGCACATGAGATACACATGCCCTGAGAGGGAAATTAAAAGGTTGACCGGTATGCCCGAGCTACTGGAAAAACGGTTTGATCCGCGGATGCACTCAGCAGAGCACATCGTGAACCAGACGATGAATAGGATGGTTGGCTCTGCCCGGTGCTTCAGTGCCCACATCGAGAAGAAGAAGTCCAAACTCGACTACCTTTTCGACCGAGCTCTGTCTCAAGAGGAAGTCGATGAAATGGCCAGGCAAGTCAATGACATCATTCAGGCGAATCTTCCTGTTACCGAAGACTTTGTCCCCAGAGACAAAGCAGAGAGACAGTACAATTTGGAAAGGCTTCCGGAAGACGCTGGCGATGACATAAGAATCATCCGAATGTTCAACTTCCCTATGTCTCATGACCTGTGCGGCTTCATTCCTGCATTCTTTTCCGGGTAGTCCCACCATCGTCAGAAAAGTCAATTGTTGACTTTTTCAGCTGGCGATTCCTCAGCTGTTCGAGCTGGAAAATCGACTTTGGTGTAAGATTGGTCTAATCCTTACGCAGCCCAGGGGTGGCCTGGGGCTTGGTGGGGGGCCGCAAGAATCTACAACAGATAAGATGCACTTCAGTCGAATTTTCGCGGGGCTTGCCTTAGCGCACATATGAAATGCGATTGTTGAGGAAGTGAGGGGCGCTCACAGGTCAACATATAGGAGAGCTGTACGTAACAAAGCCTGGATTTCTAGGTGATGGTAGTTAGTTACAACGGATTAGCCCATCTATCTCCGATCATGGCTAACATCCTGTTTTTTCGCTTTCCGCGTTTAGCTGCTCCCAACACTCATAGAAGCAGTATCTCATTTTTCAACTCCCATGTTAAAATCTTTAGTGCCCGCCCGGAGGATAGGGCAACGCTGGGGAGCGACCCGAGCGCCGTGGCGGGTGGACGATGGAGGGGCAGGATCTTAACGGGTCCTGCCGCTCTTTTTCCCCCTGCCCCTCTTGAGTCCCTTAAAGCGTTAAACCCCGGGGGTTCGGGGGCAGGCCCCCGATTAGAACTTCCGCGGCGCTGGTTCCGGTGAGGTTCGCTTGACCACGATCTCCATTGCCCTGTAATAGTCCTTTTGCACCTTGAGGTTGGACACCCGACAGTACCTTTGCGTTGTGGCAACCCGGCTATGTCCGAGAAGATCCTGGATGACGGTAAGATCTGCGCCGGCATTCAGCAGTTGGGTGGCCATGGTGTGCCGCAGTTCATGGCAGGAGACTCGTAAACCCGCTTTCCTGGCGTAGAGCTCCATCCGTTTCTGCACGCCCCGGACCGAGATGGGCTTTCCCTTGAGGGCTCCCTTGTCCACAAGAAAAAGACTTTTGGTCCTGCCAGCCGGTCTCGATCTCAGGTACTCCATGACAGCATCGTGGGCATCGGTGCTCATGTAGACCATGCGACCCTTGGCCCCCTTGCCGCTTCTAACGATAATCGTCCCCCGACGCAGATCCAGATCATCGAGCTTAAGTCCTGCGGTCTCTTCCACCCGCAGCCCGCATCGAAGCATGAGATAGAAGATGGCCCTATCCCTCACATTCTCTATGGCCTTAAAGAGCCTCACGATCTCCTCATCCCGCAGAAACCTCGGCAGCGGCTTTGGCAGCCGGAGTAAATAGCCGCTCTTCACCGGGTTTTCAACCTCGATTTCCTCTTCCTCTTTCAGGTACCGGTAGAAGGACCGGATGCTTTCCAGATAGCAGTTGATTGTCTTTGGGCTCAGCCTCCAGTCAAGCAGGGTATCAATAAAGGCGAGGATCTTCTTGCGATCCACCTTTTCAATGGGACAATCGAGCCAGAGGACGAACTGCTTGAGCGTGCTCAGGTAATCCCGGACGGTATACCTGGAGTAGTTCTTTCTCTTGAGAGAGCGCCTAAAGCCTATGATCGAATCGGTAATTGCCATGGATCTCCCCCTTCTCGATCAAGGCCATCGCCCTGAAGTATTCCTCTTCCCTGGTCTTGTCGGTAAGCCTGGCATACCTCCTGGTAACTTCAACACTGGTGTGGCCAAGAAGCGGCTGCAGGCACTCAAGCCTCATTCCGGCATTCAACAGCTCACTGGCGAAGGTGTGGCGGAGACAATGGATCGTGTAGCCCTTGTGAGTAAGTCCCGCCTTTTTCAGGTATTTTACAAACATCGCCCGGGCCGCGGCATAGGTGAGGGTTTCATATTTTCTGCCGTAAAAGAGCACGTCCTCACGCGGATCTTTTTCGTTCAACCAGGCGTTGATGGCATCTTTGGCATCGGCGCTGAAATAGACAACCCTTCCCACTCCCGTCTTCCTCGCCTCATAGATGAACACCTTCTGCTCGGAAAGATTGATGTCCTCCATCCTGAGGGCAAGAACCTCTCCTATTCTCATCCCCGTTCTTAACAGCATGAGCACCATGGCCCGGTTCCGGGTACCGTCAACCACGGAGAGAAGCCCCCTCACATCCTCCGGAGCCATCGCCCTGGGCAAGGAATCCGGAACTTTTACCGAAATGCTCCTGGATAGAACCTCGTGGCGAATCACTCCCTCTTCGATTAAAAAACGAAGGAAGGCCTTCACCGAACCAAGCCGTCCCTTGACGGAAACAGGCTTCATGCCCCGGTCCTGCTCATGTTCTACGAAGCCCTCAAGATTGCTCCTGGTTACCCCCTCGAGGTGGGTGAGCCCCGCCTTCTTCAGATACTCCAGGAAAAACCTTATGGATGTGTAGTTGAGCTCAAGGGTGTTGGGACGCCGGTTCTGGCGATAAAGATGGAAAAGGTAGTTCTCGGCGAACTCAATTCCAGGCAGGCGTCGTTCTTTGAGCTTGGTGGAGAGCTTTTCGAAGGTTTCTAAAGCGACATTGCGGCCTCGCCCTCTTCCTGCTGGCAAACCGCATCTTGAATGGATGGGTTGGGTATGACGCCGTTGGCTGGTTTCGGCAAAAGGCTCCGGGATCATTGTCTGCCTCCTTTCTGAATTTCACCAGAAATAACAGGCAGATAATTGCCCCGGTTGCTTCACCGGTCAATCATCCATTTTGTTACGTACAGAGGAGAGATATCTGGAATCGAGGGGCTAGAGTACCAACTGCGCGAAACAAGGCAGGTATATGCAATCCAGAGATGATGGCTATATTGCAAAGCATCTGTCAAACCACAAAGGACGCAAAGAGCACGAAGGAGTCTCTTTTAGTCCTTCGTGCTCTTCATCGAAAGAGTTGGCGCTTTGTTCTCGCGAAGCTCCTAAGGGAAATACTTCTTCAGGATTTGGCTGAACTCTTGTGAGGTCGCGAATACATAGATCAAATTGTCAACTGTCTGGCGGCCCGCATTCAGTTCTCCGGCCCAGTAAGCGATCTCACTGTCGGCCGGATACCGCCCGAAAAATGCGCGATAAAGGCTCGCAACGATGGTCTCATTGGTTGGCTGCTTGCTTTGGAACTCGGTGGAATCGATCGCCTGCTGCGCCATGTATTCGGACTCCTGCCGTTTATCAATAGCACTATCAAAAAGGCTGCCCCAGTAAACCAGTCCTCCCCGATCTACCAGACGATCAAGAAACCCAATGTACATGGTGGTGATGAAATTTCTTGTCGGAAGACCGTTCAATCCAGAAAAAAGGCTTCCGATGAAATTTTTGAACTCATCAGAGTTTGCAAATGTCGATACTGCCTGTGGCCGACTCCACACTCCGCTGAGCCAGGAGTTCAGTTCCGTTTGGCTGGGATTTCGGTACAGGAAAGCACGGTAGCAGTCTGTGATGAACTGGGCGTCGGAGCGGTTCCGATTCTGGTATTCAGTCGAATGAAAAGAAAAGCCGGCCCATTTCACTCGGTATAAACCGTACATCGATGTTGAAACTCAATGCGTAGTTGAAATACCCGTTCTTCCAGGCATCCACAGCCCCAGCCTCGGGATCTCTCCCCAAGACGGTATTGTAGAAATGAGGAATGACATCGAGGATGCTCCTCTGGTATTCATAGGCTCCCATGTCGACTTTTGCCGCACCGTCTCCATCACCATCAACAACCCTTGCATTGCCGCCCAGGTCCTTGTCTGAGTCAGAGACAGTCGTCCCTCGATCAATACAGGGTGAACTCGGCCAAAGTCTCAGCATTCCATTTGTGGAATCCTCAAAAAGGGGATTTACGGCAATATTCCCTTCTCCCGTATAGCCTCCCTGAACATCTGAATAGGTTACGGAAACCTGCCCATAGCCACTGTCAATCTCTCCTCCGGTGTCACGCCACAGGATGGAGTTGACGACAAAAAGGGTCCCACTGCTGCTATTGCCAATGGCCCCCCCTCCCCCAGAGGCGGCATTGTTGCCCGAAAAGGTGCAGCGGTCGATGGTAGTATTCGAGTTATCGTTATAAATGGCGCCGCCCCTGCTTGCAATGTTCCCGTAGAAAGCACAATTACTAAAGGTCGCCTTTGCATCGAGATTGTAGATCGCTCCACCCCAAGACGCGTTGTTTCCGGTAAACTCGCAATTGGCGAAAGTGACGATCCCGGCAGAGTTCAGCACCGCACCCCCGAGGCTTCCGTTGCCGCCGCTGAGGACAAACCCGTCAATGGTGGCGTTGTCGCTTACGATCAGGATTTGGGTCTCTCCCTGGCCGTCGAGTTTCGTCACATAGTTACTCCAGTTGCGTTGATCCTGCTGCGTCTCACTGCCGGAGAACCCACCGTAAATCGCCACCGCCTTGCCTACTTCAACCGTTGCCGCGAGCTTATAAGTGGGAGCCTTCACCCAAATCTCATCGCCCCCCGCCGCGCTATCCAAAGCCAGCTGGATTGTTTTAAAGGCAGTTGCCCAAGCTTTTCCGTCTCCTGAAACGGCGATGTTGTCATCCACATACCAAATTGATCTAACGCCGAAGGTTGCTGAAATCGTATGGTTGGCCGCCACATTCTTAAAGGTGTAGCTGGTGACGGCCCCAACCGAGACTCCGTCCACCAGGACATCGGTTACATGATAGCCGGTGTTGGGAGTGATGGTGAAGGTCTGGCTTGCGCCGTAGTTCACCGTGGTCGAACCGGAAGGAGAGATCGAACCGTTTGAACCTGCGGTTGCAGTGATGGTGAAGGTATTGAGAGCAAAGCTTGCCGAGATGGTGTGGTTGGCGATGACGTTGGAGAAGGTGTAGCTGGTGACGGCCCCAACCGAGACTCCGTCCACCAGGACATCGGCCACATGGTAGCCGGTGTTGGGGGTGATGGTGAAGGTCTGGCTTGCGCCGTAGTTCACCGTGGCCGAACCGCGAAGGCGAGATCGAACCGTTTGAACCTGCGGTTGCAGTGATGGTGCAAGGTATTAAGAGCAAAGCTTGCAGAGATGGTGTGGTTGGCGATGACGTTGGAGAAGGTGTAGCTGGTGACGGCCCCAACCGAGACTCCGTCCACCAGGACATCGGCCACATGGTAGTCGGTGTTGGGGGTGATGGTGAAGGTCTGGCTTGCGCCGTAGTTCACCGTGGCGGACCGGAAGGCGAGATCGAACCGTTCGAACCTGCGGTTGCAGTGATGGATAAGGTATTAAGAGCAAAGCTTGCAGAAATGGTGTGGTTGGCGATGACGTTGGAGAAGGTGTAGCTGGTGACGGCCCCAACCGAGACTCCGTCCACCAGGACATCGGCCACATGGTAGCCGGTGTTGGGAGTGATGGTGAAGGTCTGATTTGTCCCCTGACCGACGTAAAAGGGTGCGTTGGGGGTAATTATTCCACCTGTTCCTGCAGATGGCATCATGGAATAAATGACCAATTCCGGTGATTTGGGGCTCTCAACGTTATTGATGTCGTAGGCGGTTGCTGCGATGTAGTAGGTCGAGCCCGTGAGGTCATCCGGTATTAGGTAGCTAGTGGAGGGGGCAGTTACGTTTCCAACGGGGAATGTGTAATTCCCGCCCGATGAACCGTAATATACTTTGTAGCCTGCAGCAGCGGTTTCTGCATCCCACCCAACAGTCACATGAGCCGAATGGGCACAGGTTGGCAAGACGATTGAAAGAATTGCCAAAGCGAGAACGAAACTGAGCCCGAAACGAGTTAATCGAAATCGCATAATTCTTTGGGGAAGAAAGACGGTGACATGAGAGGACCTCCTAGCCCAATGAGGCCAGAGGCGATCCTGGCAACCAGAAACAAAAAGGGTCGCATGCGTCTCATGGTACCCTTCCTAGACCGTTCAGCACGCAATATAAAACTCTGCTGCCTGCAAAACATTTCACTCAGTGTGAATAAAAACCTCCTCATCCAGGAGTGCGCTTTGGAAAGCACCGGATGCGGCTGAAAAACATCTGCTATCGTTTCTCTAAGAATGAGTTGAATGATGCCAACCAACGCCGAAAATCTATTCGAGACCTCTGCCGTCTCAATTCTTATGGGGGGGTTTCCCTTGACCTGCACGTTGCGATCCTCTCTAATACTTGAGTTCAATAAGACAATTCGGGGGTTCCTGTCAAATAAGCCGACTTGTTGCGGCATTGCTGTTCTACCTCCTTGGTGGTGCCTCTGGCGCATGATCGCGAACCCATTTGCAACTCCATCCCATTGAACCCCTGATATCTCCCTCTTTAGCGGGCTGCCATCAAGTCCGGGGGGATGTGGGGAGCGGCAGCTGCTTGGATCGTTTAGCATATGCCATGCCACACCAAGGCTGCTTCGAAGAGAATAAAGGAAAGTTTTATAATTTCAGCTGGATGGAACTCGGTAATGCACTAGCCACAACGTCAAAGAGAAAGAGGTTTTCGAAATCAAATTTGAGAATATTCTCATCTGGAGATAGCTTAGGTTGGGGTGACCAGAGTATTCCCGTGCAGAACCCAAGTGCCGGAGCCTTGTGAGAGACTAGACAATATTCTCATCGCCGTCTCCGGAAGCATCACACTTTTCTCATCCTGTGGTTCTGCCAATTTTGCTTTTTTACTCACCTGACAAATGTAGATAGCT
>CAWJQV010000023.1:0-63562 GCA_963844985.1 uncultured delta proteobacterium | reverse complement strand
CGCCACCGGAAACTATTTGATGGGGACGGTGTACTCAAAGATCTCCCGGGGCGGGGGAGAGAAAAAGGGGTTCTCCTATCTCGTTAAGAACATCGGCTTTCTGATACGGACTTATCCTTTTGCCCATAAGAAGGCGGAGGAACACCTGAATATAGCCATCAAGACAGCTCGAGAGATTGGGGCTAAAAGTATTCTTGGACAGGCTTACCTTGAGTTGGGTCGTCTGCATAAGGCCAAAGGCAGGACGGAGCAAGCCCGTGAGTGCAGCATCAATGCAATTGAGGCCTTTAAAGAGTGCGAGGCCGATGTTTTCCTCAACCAGGCTCAGGAGGCATTGGCATCCTTGAAGAGCATATGAACGGCAGCATGGGTTTTCTCGCTCGGTGGTGGAGGAGGTGGTCGAGAAGGAGACAATCTACGAAATCATCTTCAGAACGGCGAAGCTGAAAAACCGGCTCATCCTCGAACTGATGGCCAGGGGGAAAGAGAGTCGGCGAGGTCCTGAAGCTTACTCCCAGAAATGTGAGTCTCTTGCAGAACTATTTCCCTTCGTGGTTCGATACCTCACCACGAAGGGAAATTCAGCACCTTATGCAGGCAAAAGTCCGTTCGCCCTGAGCGAAGTAAGCCCCGCTTTGGCGCGGCAAGGTGTCAAGCAAGAAACAGTGCCTACAATGTGGGCACTGTTTCTTGAGAGGTATCGAAGGGTGAAAAGGACTTTTGCAAGAGGCTCATGTGAACGACCAAAAGCCTATGCAATGTGTCAACTCAAGTCCGTCTTCAGACAAAAGGCTTTAATTGAGCGCCCCGTCGGAGTTCATGCTCCAGGAGCGCTTTTCTTCGCATGCTCAGCTCCTCTCAGGATTGGAAAGAGCGTTGGAACAGGTCATGGATTGCCTGTTTGCCTTCTTCGCTGAGGCGTCGGGTTCCCGTGCCCACGAATGTTTTATGTTCGATTACCGGCAAGCTCTCCAGCCATGAGTTGTCTTGCCAGACAAACCAGGCATTCCGGTTTTGATCGAACACACTCAGGGGGCGGTTGAAGAGTTTCGCCAATTCAACAGTCCAACCGGTTCCCCCCATCACGGTATCGTCTGGCTGAATCCAGCCCATCGCAAACACCTGGAATCCATTGTTCACCATGTGGAAAATCATCTGCATGACTTTTTGGATGGTCTCAGTATTGGAATAGGTCCGCTTCATGCGCATACAGACGATTTCCATGCTTATGTCGCCTCGCTTCAGCTCTTCCGGCCCCAAGATGACGAGCCCTCGTTGTCGGGAAGGCTGATGCCCGTCATAGGAAAAGTTCACTTCCAGAACACCCCATTTTTCAGCCTGGATGCCGAATTCGGCCTCGGAACCCCGAAGACCTCCGCTGTAAAGTGTGAATTCACTTGCCTTTGCCATTCTATTCTCCAAATTTGTGTGGCTGTTCCCTGTCAAAAGATCAGGAGACGCTCCCGATCGAAAGCATTCTTTATAGCACTCGATGCTCAGCGCTAAATGGTTAAAGAAGAACCCGGAAGGGGATTGGAGCCTCTTCCGGGTCGCTGTCGAAACCGTTGTCAAAAATCTTATTCAGAGATGCTATCCAGTAAGCTTTTCGAGCTTTCTTCTGAATATCTTAAATGTGCGCCTGGCTCCATCGTTTGACCTGCTGGTTGTTGCGGCGATCAGCCATCCGCATCACTGCAATTGTCAATACCAGGACCCGGAGATTATTCCATATTTCCTCCAAATCCGGCGGCCCGCGATCATATATATCATTTCGAGGCGGCAAAGGATATGGGCGGGACTGATTAAGTGCTCACATGCCTTCAATTCGCCCAAAGCTGTGAGCGGAGTGGAGCCGGCTTCGACTCAAAGGACACTCCCATCTCGCGGATTAGATCGTCTGCCGGCGGATCGATTTCGAGCTCTTCCTGCTTTCTCAACCGTTCTTCCAATCCGTCCATGGCCGACGTGCTTTGTAAATCCTGATCGGTTCCCTTCGTCAGAGCCCGAAACGGGGAACAGCGCGGTGTTTCAGCGCTTTCAGCAGTTTCACGGGATCCTCGAACCGGCTGGTCAGCATGACGGCGGCGATGAGGTAAGGCTTGAAGCCGGCCTGGACATAAGTGGGGACCCGGTAGCGGTCGAAAACCCCGGCGGTGACCTCACCCGCTTCGCAGGAAACGCCGGAGATGTCCGCAGGCAGGCAGTGCATGTAGAGCGCCTTGCCGCCACGGGTCGCCTTCATCTTTTCCTCCGTACACTCCCATGTCTTGAACTCGGCGTTTCTGGCGAGGCACTTCTTTTCCAGTTCCTGCAGGCCCGGCGTGTCGTTTCTCTTCAGCAGCTCGGTGCGCTTCTCCATCACCGCATAAGGCGCCCAGCTTTTCGGGTAAACCACATCTGCGCCGGCAAACGCTTCCTCCATGGAATGCACCACCCTGAAACGGCCGCCGCTTTCGGAAGCCAGCCTTCCCGACAGGTTGACAATCTCCGGGATCAAGTGATACCCCTCGGGATAGGCCAGCACCACATCCATGCCGAATCGGGGCATCAGGCCGATCACTCCCTGAGGCACCGAGAGCGGCTTGCCGTAGCTGGGTGAGTAAGCCCAGGTCATGGCGAGTTTTTTGCCCTTCAGATTGTCAAAGGATCCGAAGTGATTCTTGAGGTGCATCAGGTCCGCCATGCTTTGGGTCGGATGGTCGATGTCGCTCTGCAGGTTGATCACGTTCGGCCGCTGCTCGAGTACGCCGGAGCTGAAGCCGTCCGCCAGAGCTGCCGTCACTTCCTGCATGTAGGCGTGGCCGGCCCCCAGGAAGATGTCGTCGCGGATGCCGATGAATTCCGCGAAGAATGAGATCATGTTGGCGGTCTCGCGCACCGTTTCCCCATGGCCGATCTGGGAACGGCCTTCATCCAGGTCCTGCACCCCCAGCCCGAGCAGATTGGCCGCCTTAAAGAAGGAGAAACGGGTGCGCGTGGACTGGTCGCGAAAAACGCTGACCGCCAGTCCCGAATCAAAACAGCGGCTGGAGATGTTTTCGCGTCTCAGCCGGCGCAAGGCTTCGGCCACTGCCATGATCTTCTTCAGCTCATCGACGGACTTCTCCCAGGTCAGAAGGAAGTCCTTCCGGTAGAGATCGCCTGAGAGGGACCTGATTTCCTCCATCACTTTTTCGTAATGACTCATTTTTCCTCCTTGTGGGTGCAACGTGCGCATTGCGACGATTGTCCAGGAAGGCTTGAAGAATCTGGATTACGGCTTCCGCCGAAATGACGCGGTGTCGATCACCCGCACTTCTTAGGCAGGCCCTTATACTGTGTACGCGTAGAGAGCATAAAAGGCCGCAGCCTTGACCAGGTCTTCGATTGGCGTCTTCTCGTCGGGCGCATGGGCCATGGCTTCCTGGCCGGGCCCGAAACCGATGGCCGGGATGCCGTGCATGCCCGAGATGGTGACGGCATTGGTGGAAAAGGTCCATTTGCCGATCCTCGGCGGCTCGCCGAAGAGCGCCTGGTAGGCCCGCGTTGCTCCTTGCACGGCGGCGTGGTCCTCCGGCCACTTCCAGGTCGGGTAGTATTTTTCCATGCCGTAGCGCCTGCCCGTGTAGGCTGTTTCCTCGTAGTTCGGAACGATCACGACGGCCTTCTCGCCTTTGACGATCTCCTCGACCTCTGCCATAGCGGATTCCCTGGTCTCACCCCAAGTCAGCCGCCGATCGAGATGGATGCGTGCGTAGTCCGCCACCGCACACAGGGAGGGGCTTCCGGAGACGAACTCGGTGAGGGTGACCGAGCCCTTGCCGAGGAAGTCGTCGGTGGGGAGACGCTCGTTCAGCTGTTCCACGGCGAGGCAGGCCCTGGACGCCATGTAAATGGCGTTTCTTCCCCGCTCAGGCGCCGAACCGTGGCAGGACACCCCGGTGAAGATCACTTCAATTTCCATACGGCCGCGCTGCCCTCGGTACAAGCCTCCATCCGTGGGTTCCGTGCTCACGACCACCTCGGGCCGGATCCCGTCCTCTTCTATGATATACTTCCAGCAAAGCCCGTCGCAGTCTTCCTCGATGACGCTGCCCACGAAGTACACCGTGAGATCCCGGTCAAGGCCCAACTCTTTGAGAATGCGGCCGGCGGTCACCATAGAGGCCACCCCGCCCTTCTGGTCCGCAGCCCCGCGGCCGTGAACATACCCGTCGCGAATGTCCCCGCAGAACGGATCGAAACTCCAGTTGGCGGCGTTGCCCACCTCTACGGTGTCCAAGTGACCGTCGAAAGCGATGACCCTCTTCCCGTGTCCGATACGGCCGATGACATTCCCGAGCCCATCCACGGCCACTTCGTCGAAGCGGGCCGCTTTCATCTGTGCCACCAGTTTCCCGGCAACCTCCTTCTCACCCAGGCTCGGGGACCTGATTTTAACGAGTTCAGACAGGTTGATGGCGGTGAGGTCGCGATAGCGTCGGGAGAGTTCGAGAATCATGCTTGCGTGTTCCATGACGAGGTCCTTTGTTGAAGTAAATTCTGTCTGGGAAATCCTCAAAACGTGTCTAAAAAAGCTGCTTAGTGCTCCAGTTCATAAATGCGGTGACGTATTCGGGGCGCACTATGCCGCTGGGCGCAATTCGCAACTGGAGCTGAGTTTCATTAACGTTCTGTTCAGATCCTCTCGGGTGAAATTCCACTCGAAGGGTTTGGCCATCGTCTCATAGTGTTCTTGGAACTTCAGAATCCTCATCTCAAGCTCTCATAGCGACTTGAAATCTCCCGGGGTAAGCACTTTTCGTTGAAGGATAGAAAAGTAGATTTCAATTTGATTGAGCCAGCTGGCATAGATTGGCGTGTGAACAGGGACGATCGTCTTCCACCTGTTGGCAAGTCTGTCATCGGAGCTCGCACCTCTGTGAGAAGATCCGTTGTCCATAATCCAGAAGACCCTTCGCGCCGAGCGGTATGGTTCTTGGCTCATAACCTGATCGACCAATCGCTCAAAGGGTTTGATGCCGGTTTTTCTTTCACGTCGGCCGAAAATCTTTGCACGATGAACATCCCAGGCGGCACGGTGGGCAAGAGCCCCTTTTCTTTCATATTCATGTTCAACTCGCATCTTAGAGCCTGGCTTGGGCGGCAAAGTCGCGGCCACTCTTCTCCTGGCTTGGATGCTGGTTTTTTCGTCAGTGGAGATGACATAATCATCCGGTCCGAGGTACAGGCCCATCCATTTTTTGTGGTACAAGTCCAAGACGGGCCCTGCCTTGCTGACGAACCGGGCATCGCGTGGAAAGATCCAGCTGCGAAACTGCCAAGGTTTGATGGCATCAGTGCTGAGCCATCTCCATATTGTGATTCCGCTGATGTCGGCCACAATTCCCTGTTTCAAAACGAACTGCTTCAATTCCTCACGACTAAAGCGCGACAGCGGGATACCCAGTCGGGAGGGCAGTTCGCATGCCAGTGGCTTAACCGCTACTACGATTCTGGGGGGGAAACCGGGCAGGCCGCCCGGATCTGGGGTCATCGGCTAACCCGGCCAGACGTTTTTCAAAGAACTTCTTGCGCCACTTGCTCACAGTTTGGCGGGGCATCTCGATCCTTGCGGCAATTTGATCATTGGAGAGTCCCCGTGCGGCCAAAAGTACAATCTTGGCGCGCACCACAGAAAAATACGGTGCCGTATATCTTTGTGCCATCTTTTCTAGGTGCGTCCGCTCTAACTCCGTCAACTCGATCACAAAAGGACTTTTCCTTGGCATACCCCTCCTCCTTTGACTGGGGATTATGCCAAAAGAGATATTGAGTTGCAAACTAAACTACGTCATTGTATTTATGTTTATGGCCTCTAAGTAAACAAGGTTCCCAAGCTGGAGCTTGGGAACCAGCAAACCGCCAAGCTGGAGCTCGGGAACCAGCCAACCAGCTGGCGGTCAGCTTGCTTGGACTCTTTGCCATGGTCTGTTTATGGAGCGTTACGGAGACTCTTTGGCGTTGAGCAGATGCTGGATCACCGGGACCAGCTGTTTCAGAATTTCTTCTCCCTGCTCATTTTCCACCATGGCCACCAGGATGTATTTCCCTCCCGTTTCATCCCACACGAGGACCGAATCGGCATACCATACCGGCCAAGTTCCTGATTTCCGGTAGAGATGCGCGAGCGGGATGCTTCTTTCCAGAACGCTGATGAACTTGTCGTGAATGTCCGGGAAAGACAGGATGTGCAGCATCTGTCGGGAACGCTCCTCGCTGATGAGCATTCCCGTGGCCAGCAGGTAGTAGAACCGGCAAACCTGGGTGACGGTTGCCCCGTGGATCAGACCCTTGAGCGGCTCGCGATCGACCTCCCCGCTATTGGCGAAGCGCCGGCCCAGCCAGATTCCTCCGCCCTGGTCGGGATCATAGAAACGACAATTCGGGTCGACGACCACCGCTTCGATCCTGCGCAGACCGATGCGATCAATCATGCGGTTGGTTGCGGCGTTGTCGGAACGACGGATCATCTCTATCATATCCCGGTAAATCTCCGGGGTTTCCACCAGCGTCCCGTCCTCGAAACCGCAGTAGGCGGAAAAAAGAATGGCAAGCTTGGCGAGACTGCCCGCATACATCATGGTGCTGCCATTAACCTGGGCGAAACGAGGCGCCGCCGGGTCGGTTAAATCCACCACCCCCACGGCCATCTTCTCTTCGCTGATCAATGCTTGCCACAACGAGCTCCGCTTCAGGGCTTGCGCCAGCCGGTCCTCGAGGCTGGCGTCTTCATGCGCGGACAGGGGACGCCACGTATCCCCGCTGATCGCCACCGGGAGCGGGGAAAGCCCAGCGAGGACAAGATTCGCGGCAAAGAGAAGCGGGGAAAGCAGGGCAAGAAGGCCCACGACCATAAATTTCATGATTTTCCGCCGCATCAATGGGGGGCGCCGGAAGGAGGCGGTTTCTTTCTCGTGGCAAGCAGCAGGTTGGCCGTTCCCGGTAGATGATGGTACCCGACCCCGAAAGAAAGAGGGCTTATGTTTTTCGTCTTTTGATAGAGCTCGGCAAGATCCTTTTGATACTGATCACTAAAGGTCGGTACGGGTTTCTTGTAGCTGCCGAAGAGTTTCAGGTTCCATATCAACGGATCGAAGTACTTTATGGGGATTCCTGAATCGGTTTGCAGAATATGCATGCTGTGGTCAAGGATGAACCGTCTTATCGCGGCAAAATCCGGGTCGAACATCAGGTAGGATGAAGCTTTTTCGAAGGTGACAAAAGGGCCGAAGCTCTTCAGAAAAGATACGAACTCGTCGTTTCGGTCAAAGTAACCCCGACCTAAATTGAAACGGAAATAATAAAGAGTCTGGTGTTGTTTCTGACCCTCCCGCTGAAAAACGATGCGCACTCCGGGAACGCTCCCTCTTTCGGAGGTGACGAGCCCCAGGGCAGGCATCTCCTCGATGCTCGTGTTCGGATTCATGAACCAGTGCTGCACACTGATCACCCGCACCTTCTCTCTGGCCATGAAGAGCACGAGGAGCGGGAGAATGCCCTGCATGCCTTTCTCCTGCAGGCCCGTTTTCAGGTTGCTGGTGATGAAATAGTCGAGATCGAGCAAATCTTTATTGGCGCGCTGAAGGCCCGCAAAAAAAGCCTCGAGGTCGGGTTTACTCATCTCCCGAAAATCGGGGATTCGGCCGACCCGCTCCAGAGAAATCATGACGTAGGTCCCGGCGTCGGGAAAAAAATTGTACATGTTGGCAAAATCCGCCCCGCTGAAGGGATAAAACACGGTGTAGCGGGAAGCGTCAACGGCGCTGAGTTCCCGAGCGGCCCATTGCCTCATCGGCGTAAGTTGCCTCACCTCGAGGTCCTTCCAGCCCGCGCTGAAGGATTTGGCAAACTGGCCCCATGCCGGGCTGCTTTCCAAGGCAGCAAGGGAACCTTTCGGGTTGCTGATGCCGGCAATAAAGAGGGCGTAATCATGGTATGGATGGGTAGGCCGGTCGGCTTGCTCTTTTTGGGAAACGGTGCTCGTCTCGGTTCCGGGCGCCCCTTCCGCAGCATGGCTCCAGGATGCAAAAAGCCCGAGGGTGAACAGCAGAAAAACCGCTAAACTGAGCCTTACTTTGACGTCATTGAGCCCCGTCTTCAAGGGGTTCCTCCCTGCGTACGATGTTTCATCAAGGTCAGCCTCCTGTCTTCGTGAATTGCCTGGCGGCAAACAGCCGGTAAAACAATAGCCCGCATGCCACCGTGATCAACCCTCCAAGGGACGGGAGCGGTCTCTCGATCACCAGGTAGCAGAGCATCCACCCATTGAGCAACAGAAAAACCGCCGGGGTTACCGGGTACCCCCACGTCTTGAAAGGTCTCTTCGCATCAGGTTCTTTGATGCGCATAACAAACACTCCCAGCACCGTCATCAAGGCAAAGAGGGCCAGCAAAAACCCGACATAGGTGAGCACGACCTCGAAGGTTGAGGTGGCGACCAGGAAAAGCGCAATCGAGGATTGCAGAACGATGGCCCGCACCGGAACTCCTCGGGCATTCCGCTTGGCAAACACCCTGAGGGCGGCCAGGTCCTCCCCCATCACCTGGGTGACTCGCGGTCCCACCATGACCATGGAGCTTAAACTGGAAAGCAGGGCGAGGCAGATAAGAAGGGTCATGGCCGTGCTTCCTCGCACGCCGAAGATGGACTTCGCCGAGAGGTACCCCACATCGATCTTCCCGGAAAGCTCGCCGATCGGCACCGTGTAGAGAAAGATGTAATTGATCAGCAAATAACACACGGAGACAAAGCAAGCTCCCAGAAACAGGGACACGGGCAGGTTCTTCTCCGGCTTCGAAATTTCGCCCGCGATGTAAGCCGAGGCATTCCACCCCGAATAGGCATAAGATACATACACCAGGGAGGTGGCAAAATCGGGGCTGAAAACCGCTCTCAGGTCATCGCCGGACGGCAGCAGGTCAATCCTCTGCGGGTTGGCGACGAAAAAACCTGAAATAATGAACGAGAAGATGAGGAGCACTTTACCCATCGTGAAGAAATTCTGAAAATGGCAACCGAACCTTACGTCAACGAGGTGCACAAGAGAGAGCAAAACGATAGCGGTGAAGGCCAGCACCATTTTATCAGTTCCCGGAAAGACGGCGCCGGCATATTCACCCAGGGCCATGGCTGCCAGGGCCACGGGAGCGGCAAAGCCGACCACCATGGAAACCCATCCTGAAAGGAAGCCCACGGCCGGATGATAGATATTGGAGAGATAGGTGTATTCGCCTCCCGACCTGGGCATCATGGCACCGATTTCGCCGTAACAGAGTGCTCCACAGAATGCTCCCACACCTCCTACGAGCCACAGCATGAGAGCGGGAAAGGCAGTGTGGAGTGATGCCACCTGAAAGCCCAAAGTGGTGAAAACCCCGGTGCCGATCATGTTGGCAATGACAATGATGGTGGCGGAAAACAGGGTGACAGGCTTGTGGTCTTCGGAAATCCCGTTCATCCTCTCTTTCTCATGACAGGGTGATAAGGTGATGAGAAGTTGCTTCTGCGAGACTGTTGAGTAGCAGATATTGCGGCGGGACGTCAATGGCTTGAGTTGATATCGTCTTTTGGGCAATTGGTGAGGTGATAAGGAGTTGTTTTTTGAGAATTGTTGGAAAG
Organism: uncultured delta proteobacterium; assembly: GCA_963844985.1. Classification (GTDB taxonomy): domain Bacteria; phylum Desulfobacterota; class Syntrophobacteria; order Syntrophobacterales; family Syntrophobacteraceae; genus JADGQM01. Next base: position 53,922 of record CAWJQV010000023.1, on the reverse strand, counting down.
CACTTGTCGTCGATGCTATCAAGGACTTACACGTGCCGATTTTCTTGGCAAGTGATTCCAGTGATTATCAGGGTTTTTCATGGTGTTGGAGGGAATGACGGGCAGCCAGGCTCCTCATAAATATCTAAGAAGCTATGTCACGTTTTCCGTAGTTCCCGGAAGAGTTTGCCAGGACCTTGACCCTGCTCTGCTTCCCAAAGACTGGAGGACCTCCCCCGCGCGGGCTCGATTATCGGGGACAAGTGTAAGGAGTGCGGCATCAGCTATTCCTGAAAATGCCGAGCGCCACTTTGTCCATGAGCTAATATCCTTATGAATTCTTTGCATCCGGATTTCTCGAAGCTGGTGATCTGTGTTCCCCGGCCGTTGGATATCGACCCGAGACTTGCTTACGTCAAGGGTTAAAGGAAGGTCTTCGGCTGCGGGGATGAATTCTTCGTGAAAGCCTCCCTCAGATCTGCCTTGCGCGATCGCCAAACAATTCCATCAGGATTGCGCCCGTATTTCTCGCATACTCAGGGGTGAGGGCGAAGTCCCACCCATTTTTGAGGAATACCTCACGAACCTGCTTAGGATAATTCAGGGCGTCGACCAGGACGTAGGCCACATAGGGAGAGACCATTTCATAAAGCCTTCTCGGGTCCATGGGCAGCATCGGCGCAATGAAGACCCAGGTGGAGATCCCGGCCTCGTGCAATTCCTTCAAGGCCTCCACGCGGCTCCGGATAGGCGGCGCCCCGGGTTCCAGGATGCTGCGCACCTGCTCGCTGTCAGTGCCGATGGAGAACCCTGCCGATACCTGCGGCATGTTTGCGAGGAGGTCGAGATCCCTTGTGACGAGCGGGGATCGAGTCAGGACTTCCACCTCCCACCCGAACTCGCTCAGGGCCTCCAGGCAGCCCCGGGTAAGCCGCCTTTGCCGCTCGACTGGCTGGTAGGGATCGCAGACGCTGGAGAGCATGACCGCCCCCCGGTTTCTTTTGCGACTGAGTTCCTGGCGTAGAAGTTCAACGATGTTGGCTTTGCACTCCACAAAGGTGCCCCACCGGGCATGCTGATGGCAGCGGGAATACTTTCGCATGAAGGCGGCGTAGCAGTATCGACATCCGTGGCTGCACCCGAGGTACGGGTTGATTACAAAGTTCACGCCGGCAATCCGGGAACGGACCAGCGCCGTTTTGACTTCTATGTCAATTGCGTCCATGACGTTCACGATTGGAAAAAGATGAGCAGGCTTGCGACGAGTTCGGCCATGCGTCGAAAGTCCAGCTTGTCCATGGTATCGGAGGAGAGGTGATAGTGGGGATTCCGATAAAAGGCCGAGTCCGTGACCATGACCGCCTTGAAGCTTTCGTCCCAAAATGACGAGTGATCGCTCAGTCTGACCGACGGCAGGACCCATCCGTTCAGCGGGACGGTTAGGGTGACCACCGGAAGTCCCGGGTTTTTCCGGAAGGCCCGCTCCAGGGAGCGGGTCAGGTCTCGTGAGTTTGAATTTCCAACAATGCCGATGAAATTGCCCTCCTTCGGGTAATTCATGAACATCAGCGGAAAGGGATAGCTCTGACAGCCCGGCTGATCGCAGAAATACCCCACCATCTCCAGGCAGATCATGCCATCGAGCTTTTCTCCGTCTTTCCTGGCTTTTCCGGCATAAACCTTGCTCCCCATGTGGCGGGTCGCAAAAGTGGGAGGCTCTTCGAGTACGAAAGAGACAATCTTTACGGAAACATCCGAGTTCGCATTGCCGGCAAGGTCCTTGAGAGCTCTTGCCACTTCCAGTTGCACCGCGATGGCCGCCGCGTTGTCGTCCGCGCCGACGGTGCCTCCCACCGAGTCGTAATGGGCTCCGAGGATAACATGGCGCGAGGGGCTCTCGGCGAGGTCGATCTGCGCGACAACATTGCCGACCTCCAAATCCCCGTATCGGTACATCTGACTCTCAGCTTTCAAACCCAGGTCGCGGTGAAAGGATTCGATATAAATCCTGGCCTTCTCGAGGTTTGTCGGCCGGTAGATGCTGCGTTCCCCGATCGTGACCGTCAACATATTCAGATGCTCTTTCAGACGCTCAGCCGTTTCTTGAAGGTCGATCATCCTGTACTCCTCTCCCGACAGGTTGCCGCTTGCCAGAAAAATGAGCAAAACAAAGCAGGCGCATGAGTGGAGAATCCTCGTCAACAGCCGAACCCCCGAGACCTGGTGGGTCACAACAAAGGATGAATATCCCGTCTTCGTCATTCCCGCAGGTTTTTAGCGGGAATCCAAGTTGTTTCAGGTCCTGGACCCCCCACTGGAAGCATGCGGGGGTGATGGTTCTATGTAAATTGTCATTCCGAGGCGGCGCCCGTGAACGATGAAGATGTGGGTTGGATCTTTTGAACCCGCAACCCGGAACGCGCAACTCGGAACCTTTGTTCCAGGTAATGTCGCATGCACGTATTTTACAATCAAACGTTCCTTGCAACTCAAGAAATAATAATCAGGACGAGAACCTGACGAAGAGGGTGGATAGTCATAGAAATTTGAGCCGACTTGGTTTAAATAAGCGGGTTACGCAAACAATGGAGGTGGGCTGCGGTCAAGAGTGACCCCCGGCAACCATCGCATCTTGACGACGAAGGAGAGGGAAATGGCATGCGTAAACCGATCCACATAGAAGCCGGCCGGCCCCTGCCCTCGGGAGCCTACCATCGCCACGGCGGGGTCAATTTCTCCCTATTTAGCCGTCACGCAACCCGGGTCTGGTTGGAACTCTTCGATAGACCCGAGGATGCCGAGCCTGCCGTGGCTATTGAGCTCGACCCCAATCGCCACCGCACGGGAGATATGTGGCATGTCTGGATCAAGGGAATCACTTACGGTCAGCTCTATGCCTTTCGAGTCGACGGTCCCTACGCTCCTCAAGAAGGGCTTCGCTTCAACCCCCGGAAACTTTTGCTCGACCCTTACACGACGGCTCTCTCTGGTACCTCCCGGTGGGACCTGAATCGCGCTCTGGGTTTTGACTCCGCCTCCCCGCTGAAGGACCTGGTCCCGTCAGCGGAAAACAATGCGGGATGCACCCCGAAATGCCTGCTCACCGACTATCGCTTCGATTGGGACGGTGAGCGTCCTCTCAAGTACTCCTGGTCGGACACGATCGTTTATGAGACTCATGTTCGGGGACTCACGATCCACCCCTCCTCGGGGGTGAAACACCCGGGGGTCTTTCTGGGGGTCATCGAAAAAATTCCCTACTTCAAAGAGCTCGGCGTCACGGCCCTCGAGTTGATGCCGGTGCAGGAATTCAATGAGAACGAGCTCGAGCTCAGGAACCCCTTCACCGGCGAATTGCTTCGGAACTACTGGGGATACAGCACCGTCGCTTTCTTCGCCCCGAAAGAGTCCTACGGCACCGGAAAAGCGCCCGGATGCCAGATACCCGAATTCAAAAAGATGGTTCGAGAGCTGCACAAGGCCGGAATCGAAGTGATTCTGGACATTGTCCTGAACCACACGGCGGAGGGCAGCGAACTCGGGCCCACGCTCAATTTTCGCGGCATCGCCAACAACATCTACTACATGCTGCAGAGCGATCGACGTCATTACCGCAACTATTCAGGCTGCGGGAACACCATCAACTGCAATCATCCGGTGGTGCGTTCGTACATTCTCGACTGCCTGCGCTACTGGGTGATCGAGATGCACGTCGACGGCTTCCGGTTCGATCTGGCTTCGGTTCTGGGAAGAGACGAAAAGGGCAATGTCCTGGCGAATCCGCCCCTTCTGGAGACCATCGCCGAAGATCCCATCCTCCGTGATGTGAAACTCATTGCCGAGGCCTGGGATGCCGGCGGTGCCTATCAGGTGGGTTCGTTCCCGGGCCAGCGCTGGTCTGAGTGGAACGGGCGGTTCCGGGACGACATCCGGCGCTTCTGGAAGGGAGAGGCGGGCATGGCCCCGCTCCTCGCGACCCGCATTTGCGGCAGTGCCGACCTCTATCAGCGCAATCGGAAGGAACCCATAAACAGCATCAATTTCATCACCTGTCATGACGGCTTCACGCTCAATGACCTGGTCAGCTACCATCAGAAACACAACGAGGTCAACGGGGAGCATAGCCGGGACGGCGAAAATGTGAACCACAGCGACAATTATGGCGTCGAAGGTGAAACCGGCGACCGGGGCATTGAAGCCGTGCGTTTGCGGCAGATCAAAAATATGACGGCAACCCTTCTGATTTCACGAGGGGTCCCCATGATCCTGGGAGGCGATGAATTTCGGAGGACCCAGCGGGGAAACAACAACGCCTACTGCCAGGACAATGAAGCCTCGTGGTATAATTGGACCCTGTTGAACCGGAACTATGAGGTCTTTCGTTTCGTTCGGGAGATGATTGCCTTTCGAAAGCGCCACCGCGTGCTGCGTACCCAGGAATTCTACACCCCTCAAGACATCCTGTGGTTCAATCCCGGAGGCAAACCCTTCAATTGGGGCAAAGCCGGGCGCACGCTCGGGTGCATGATCCGGCCGCAGCAGTCTCCGGAAGCCGCTCAGAGCCAGGCACTGTGCCTCTTGTTTAACGCCGAAACCGGCGAAGTCAGATTCAAATTGCCGTCACCATCGGGAGGTGAACGATGGCAGGTTGCCGTCGATACGGCCAGACCCTCGCCCTATGACATTCGCGAGGCCGGCCGGGAGGAATTGCTCATACGACCGGATTCCTACCGGATGCAACCGAGGTCGATGGTGATCCTGGTTTCAAAGTAAAAAGTGAGAGGAATACCCTGATGGAAAAGATCGCTGCTGCGAATGGCATTCTGCTCACCATCGAAGCACTCGTGAAAGAGGATGGTCTGGTTGAGATTTCATTTCTCATGGAATCCCCCGAACCCTGTCTCCTCCACTGGGGGTTATGTCGCAACAACCAGGCCCGCTGGGAGTTGCCGCCGCCCTCAATCTGGCCCGAAGGCACGCAGCCGTATGATCCACGGGCGGTGCAGACTCCCTTTGCGGGGCTGAACGGGCGCAGCCGAATCACCATCGGCCTGGATTCGACCATGGGTTTTTCTTCCCTCGATTTCGTCCTCTTCTTTCCGGAGGAACGCCGGTGGGATAACAACCAGGGGCGCAATTACCGGGTCCTGCTTCCGAAACTTGAAGAACCGGCCAAAATCCCCCCTCCGGTCTTCACCGCTGAATTGAAGAAGGATCAAGTCGTCTATGAACAGTCCTACAATGTCGAACCGGACGGCCGGCTCAACGTTGCCGTGTGCCGGGATGAAAGCCGGGTCCATCTGTTTTTGACCACCGACCGTCCCGGACCCCTGCTCTTGCACTGGGGCATAAGCGCAGGATCGCGCCGCGAGTGGGGCTCGCCGCCAATGGCAATGCTCCCGCCGGGGACGCTGCTTTTTCAGGATAAAGCGGCCCAGACGCCCTTTGTCAGCGATGCGGGAAGCAGTCGGTTGGAGCTTTCTTTCGACCAACGAGAGGCGCCTCCCGGAATCGTTTTTGTGCTGAAACAGTTCGACCCCGAACGCTGGGTGAAGGACCGCGGGGGCAACTTCTTTGTGCCTCTGGCAGAGGTCCGGGATGCTTCAGCGACCCTCACCGATGCCCATCTCGCGCGTCTTGCCGACCAGATCATCGAACGGGAAATGAGCGGAAATTCATGGACCCTGATGCATCGGTTCAACCTCTGCTACGACCTATTGGACCAGGTGCGGAGGAATGCGGAAGGACTGGCGCTGATCTATGTCTGGCTCCGTTTTTCGGCCGTCAGGCAGCTTGACTGGCAGAGGAATTACAATACCAAGCCCCGCGAATTGAGCCACGCCCTCGACCGCCTGACGCTCAAGCTCGCTGACCGCTATGTGGCTGAACCGGAAGACCGGGAATGGGTCCGCCTCATCATGGGCACCCTCGGGCGCGGCAGCAACGGGCAGGAAGTGCGCGATGAGATCCTGAGGATTATGCACCGCCATCACATCAAGGAAGTCAGCGGTCACTTTCTGGAGGAGTGGCACCAGAAACTCCACAACAACACCACCCCGGACGACGTGGTCATCTGCGAAGCGTACCTCGGGTTCCTGAGGAGCAACGGCAACCTGGATGAGTTTTACCGGATCCTTGGAGCGGGCGGGGTGACCCGGGAAAGGCTGCAGGGCTTCGAGCGCCCGATCAGATCGCACCCGGATTTTGTCCCGCATTTGAAGGAGGCTTTGATCCCTGATTTTGAGCACTTCCTGGGGATCCTCAAAGCCGTGCATTCCGGGACCGACCTGGGAACGGCGATCCATTCCGCCCGGTATCTCTTTGACGGGGAAACGCACGGCCTGGCCGATTTTTTGTGGCAGCACCGGGATGATCCCGGAATACCGGCCGGTCAGATGGCCGCCGGGATCGCCCGGCTGCGTTCCCGCCTGAAAGGGATGCTGGAGGCGGGCGGCAACGGGGCTCGCGATCTCCTCTTTCTGGATCTGGCCCTGGAGATCTTCTGCCGCATTTTGGTGGAGCGAAACCAATCGTCCCATGCAAGTGGCGACGAACTGGCGGACTTGATTTCCGGGGTGCTTGACAACCTTTGCCTTTCGCGTGCAGACGAGGAGTTGGCGCGCTGCCTGCGCCATTGGAGGAGGCTGCAGAGTATGCCCCGTTTCGACCGGGAATGGTCGCTGCGGGTTAAAGCCGTGCTCGACCGCCTGGCACGCCTGGTGGGGGATTTTATTGACCGCACTTATACGATCTTGCAGCCCAAGGCGGTTTTTTTGGGGAGCGCTTTCGATGCCGCACCCTGGACGGTCAATCTGTTCAGTGAGGAAGTGATTCGCGGACATCTTGTATTCGCTTTGTCGGCATTGCTTCGCCGTCTCGATCCGATTTTGCGCAAACAGGCGGATCTGGGCACTTGGCAGGTCATAAGTCCCGGGTCGGCCAAGGGGGAAGTTGAAACGGTGCCCCACCTCCAATCCGTTCAGGGCAGGCAATTTGCGCGCCCAACGGTGGTGGTTGCCGAAAAAGTCGGCGGCGATGAGGAAATCCCTGAAGGAGTGACCGCCGTCCTTACCCCCGACGCGGTCGATATTGTCTCTCATGTGGCGGTCCGGGCCCGGAACGCCGGACTGCTCTTCGCCACCTGCTTTGACCCGGAAACGCTGACACTTCTGCAGGGTTTTGCAGGGCGCCGGGTCTCTCTCGAAACGATGCCGTCGGGGGACGTGGTTTTCGAGGAAGATTCGGGGCCGGCTGAGGTTGCGAAAAGTCGCATCGCAGTGGTCCAACCTCAATTCCATCGGCCGGTGTTCACGCACTACGCGATCGGGGCGGAGGACTTCAACGACCGGCAGCTTGGGGGTAAATCAAACAACATCAGGAGGCTCTTCCGGGATCTGCCGAAATGGGTGGGCCTTCCTCGATCCGTGGCACTGCCCTTCGGGGTTTTCGAAAAGGTGCTTGAGGAAGAGCCAAACCGGGGCGTCCGGGAACGGTATCAAGAGTTGTGCGGGCGTGCCGACGCTATGGCGGAGAACCAAAGGGAGGTGCTGCTCAAAGAACTCCAGGCAACCATTCTCGATCTCGAAGCGCCGCCGGGACTCACATCTTCGCTTCAATCCGCGATGCAGCAAGCAGGACTTTCATGGCCCGGAAAGTGGGATGACGCCTGGACGTGTATCAAGCGCGTCTGGGCCTCAAAATGGAACGGGCGGGCCTATCTCAGCCGCAAGGCCCGGGGTATTCCACATGAAAATTTGCTTATGGCGGTGCTCGTTCAGGAAGTGATGGAAGCGGATTACAGCTTCGTCATTCACACGGTCAACCCGCTTACCGGAAACCGTGATGAAATCTATGCCGAAGTGGTGCTGGGTCTCGGGGAAGCCCTGGTGGGAAACTATCCGGGAAGGGCTCTCAGCTTCACTTCCAGAAAGGGCGAACATCAACCGGAGGTCTTGAGTTTTCCGAGCAAAAGTTTGGGATTGTACGGGGGGGGCCTGATTTTTCGGTCCGATTCCAACGGGGAGGACCTCGCGGGATTTGCGGGCGCTGGGCTCTACGACAGTATCATGTTGCCGCCTTCGCGCATGGTCTCTTTGGACTATACCGAGGAACCGTTGTACTGGGATGACCATTTCCGGAAGAACCTGCTGGTCAGCATCGCCGTCATCGGGACGGTGGTGGAGAGGATTCTGGATTTTCCTCAGGATATCGAAGGCGTCTACCACGGGGGGCAGTATTGGGTTGTGCAGACCAGACCTCAGGTTGGGTTGGAAGGAACTTGATGAGCCACATTCGCATCGGCAATCAGACCGCCTCTTCGGCTCCCGCCTTGGGAATGCCTTTCGATTTTGCCGTGGCTCACGGTTTTGACGCCTTTGAGTGGTTCCCGGACCGGAAGGAGACGGGAACGGGGTGGGCGGAGGCCGATCTCACCGGGGAGCAGCGGACCAGCATTAGGAACAGGGCCCTCGCCCATGATATCCGGCTTTCGGTGCATGCCCCGTGGTGGGCCAATCCGCTGAACCCGGAAGGTCTTGAAATTCTCTTTAAGAACATCGACTTCGCGCAGGACATCGGTGCCTCGGCTCTTCAACATCCATCTTTATCATGACCGGGGGGTTGCTTCCTTCGTGCGGGCTTTGGCCCCGGTAATCGACCGTCTGGCATCGGTTTCCATCAAGCTGTCCATTGAAAACACGCCCCTCACGGGACCAGGCGATTTTGAGGATCTGTTCGGTGAATTGCATGAGAACGGTTGGGCCGATCCGGAACAGGTCGGGATGTGTCTGGATCTGGGCCATGCCAATCTTTTTGCGGCAACGCGCAACGACTTCCTGAAATTCATGGATCTTCTCGGTCCCGACATTCCCATTATTCATGTTCATCTTCATGAGAACTACGGCGACCTCGACCGCCATCTGACGATCTTCAGCGGGCCGGCCGGCAGGGACCCCTCGGGCATCCGGGGCTTTTTGGAACGCCTGAACCGGCGCAGGTTCTCGGGCTGCATCATTCTCGAACAGTGGCCCGAGCCTCCCGGGCTGCTCCTCGATGCCCGCAATCGACTGGTCGAAATGATGAGCAGGGCAGGGGAACTCACTGTCCCTTGAATGCCGACCGTTCAGACAGGTAAAGGAAAGTCATATGAAAAAAGCTGAAACCATGATCATCTATAATCTCTTCCCTCTTCTGGCCGGTAAATTTTCAGACTGGCAACAGCATCTTCTGAGAGCATCTCAAATGGGGTTCAACTGGGTTTTTGTCAATCCGGTTCAATTGGCCGGGGCTTCCGGCAGCCTGTATTCGATCGCCGATTACTTCGCCGTCAACCCGCTTTTCGTCGATGCGGAAAGTGACAGAAGCCCGCAGGAGCAGCTCGCTCAGGCCACCACAAGCGCCGCCCAAATGGGTCTCAAGATGATGATCGATCTCGTCATCAACCACTGCTCCGCGGATTCAGCGCTGCTGGAATTACACCCGGAATGGTTCGTATGGGAATCCCGGGGACGGGTGGTCCATCCCTCCTGCGATGAAAACGGGAAAAAGGTGGTCTGGAAAGATCTGGCCAAATTCGACCACCGAGGCCGAGACCGGGAAGGGCTGTATCAGTTCTTTGTTGCCATCGTAAAATCCCTCATTGCACAGGGGTTTTCGGGATTTCGATGCGATGCCGCCTATCAGGTCCCAAGGATGCTGTGGGAAAGGCTCATTGGTGAGATCAGAAAAGATCATCCGGAGGTGCGCTTCTTTGCGGAAACCCTCGGGTGCCAGCCGGAGCAGACCAGGGAAACGGCCAGAGCCGGCTTCGATTACATCTTCAACAGTTCCAAATGGTGGGATTTCTACAGCACGTGGCTCATGAAGCAATACGTGCTGACCCGCGAGATCGCTCCTTCCATTGGCTTTCCCGAAAGTCACGACACGGCAAGGCTCGCTGAAGAACTGAACGGCAACCTCGACGGGCTGAAGCAGCGGTATCTTTTTACGGCCCTTTTCTCTGCCGGCGTTATGATGCCGATGGGGTTCGAATACGGGTTTAGAAAGCCACTGCACGTGGCGAAGACCAGACCGGAGGACTGGGAAGAAACGGGCGTTGATCTCACCGCTTTTATCACCAGTGTTAACGGGATCAAGGCGGAGTATCCGGTGTTTCAGGAAGAGGCGCCCACCGAAATCGACCACGACGGCAATCCCGATGTGCTGCTGATGTGGAAAGGATCAACCCAAACCAAACAGGAAGCCCTCCTGATCCTGAACAAGGACATCACCAACCAACAGACCTTTTGGGCCAAAAACCTGTATGATTATGTTCAGACCACAGCGCCCCTGATTGATGTCTCGCCCGAATATCGACTGGACTATGTCCCGACCCCTTTTCACTACGACCTGCGGCCCGGCCAGGGCCTTGTTCTGATCACGGAACGACAGTAGGCCCTGAGACCGGGCGGGAAAGGCCGCCATTCGGGTGGGAAGGAGGGGCGGCGATGAGCGGCTCCTGCCGCGGGGTTGCCTTTGCAATCGCTCGACCCGGGAACCATATTTCGAGACAATATTGGCATTGCCCAGTGAGCACCCTAATTCATCGGGGGAAACAGCATCTCATTGAAACCGGCCTTGCATCACTGCAATTGTGTCTCATGATACATCTTTGTCTCTCTTGATCTTTGAGACAATGGCTTTATTTCCTGATAGGGTAAACCCTCTGATTTGTGGGGCTTCCGGCTGGACCATCACCACCCATTCCTCTTGGGTGTCTCAGGCATGTGACTCATGAAGGGCATCTGCGAACTTCCCGCATGTCTCATGGGGGATTCCAAGTATTCGATGAATAAGAGCTTTCTGGTCAAGAGCCTGCACGCCATGGACTGGCATATATATTGTTATTGGTTCTGTTGATCAGGACCTATGCTGAACGATTACAGGTTAATTTAACAGGACAGGAGGAAATGTGGGCATGGAGAGATATGTATGTGGAGTTTGCGGCTATGTCTACGATCCGGAAATGGGAGACCCGGATGGTGGGATATCCCCCGGTACGAAGTTTTCCGATTTGCCGGAGGACTGGCAGTGCCCAATCTGCGGGGCCCCCATAAGTGACTTTGAGCAGCAGTAGTTTCACATGTGGTTATCGAGGTCGATATTTGCCCCGGTTTTGGTCTTGAGGACCCTGACTCTGATGTTTTCGTGCTAATGAAGGGAGAACCATGAGAATCGATATTCATAAAGACTACGTTGAATTGATGCCGGAGAACACCCATGAGACTGCAAACCTGGAAGGACTCTGGAGGTTGATGGTCGACTGCGTCCGTTTCAACAAGAAGCTTGTCCCTGTGGGTGAGTACCTGCCTCAAAAGAACAATTTGGCCCGTTTTGCGATTGAAGGACTTACCGGGAAGGAGGAGACCTACGCGGCTGTTTACGTAGACAGAGAATGCCGGTGTTATTGTCAGACGTGCAACAAGTACGTGAATCTGAAAAAGGGTGATCGTGTTCCTCCCTGTTGCGGAAAGTTGATGGAAATCATGGATTAAGGTTAATCGGCCGGCAAAATGGTCGCTCTAAGCTCAAAAAATAGCGCTGACGAAGCATCTTATATTTGAAGGAGTATCCGGCTTGTGACCCCGCCCAGTTCCCATGCCAAATGAGACGACTGGGGGGCGTTCACCATGCAGAGCCATCAGAAGACAACTACATCCCCGTTGCCCACATAAAGATCGCTTTTGCTTCCGTGCCGGGCCGTCCCTCTGACGACAGGAATACATGCCTCGATCATCTTCTCGATGGTGATCAGTCCCGTACAATGATTGGCCGCCACCACCACCAGTTCCATTGCCGCCAGGTCGGTGATGATCTGGTCCATCTTGGCGTCCCATTGTTCGAAGGGACAGATATGCAGCCCGCCATAGAGCCCGTAGGGCCTGGGAGACCCCTGAATGTTTTCGCGTCCGTATTTCATAAGGTTCAAAACCCCCATGTGGCAACACCCCGTGACTGTCACGAGTCCCTTGTCCTTGACATGGAAAAATAAGCCGTGCTCCCCCTGAACGCGAATGATGATGGGGATGTCGAAGGTAACCGAGGCACATCCGGGAAAGAGCTTATGCAGCTTTTCCGCCCCCAACTCCACCAGTTCTCCCTGATGCCCGCTCTTTCGAATGAGTTCCTTTCCTTCCGGATGCAGGCTGTGCGGAACAATGACTTTGACGTCGGGACGGTACTTGAGGACGACCGGAAGCCCCCAAAAGTGGTCCATGTGTTCGTGGGAGATGAACACAAACTCGATTTCCCCATTACTCAACATCCGGTCCACACCTTCCCTTTGGAAACAGGCATCCATCCATGAAGGGTTCCAACCCGCATCCAGCAGGAATCGCCGTGTGGTGCCGTCCAGAGCCTCAACCTCCACCAGGGCGCAGTAGCCGCCGCTATTGGTCTCGGTCCAGCCTACGGTATACTGGTTGGCCGACATACCCCCGGCATTCTTGATGTCATCCAGTATCCGGTTCGTGTCAAACCAGCTGGTCTCTGAGATACAGCGGATCTTCACCCTTCGGCATTGGCCGATATCGACCTGCTTGACCTGAGTCTTCATAAGAACTCCTTCATTTTAAGAATGCCGGGCAAACTCATGACGGATTTCTTCCATTCCCATCTCCATCCAAATAGATGAAGAAGGCCGGGGGAAGCAAGCATTTCCACCCGGCAATAAAGATATTTCGATTTTGTGTCGGGGACCTTCACATTTTTTACCGATTAGCGCTATTTCTCATCCAAGTGAAGCCAAGGTTGGCTTATGCCGAAGGAAAACTCCCCAACGTGTCATTCCCGAAAGGCTTCTCGATGATGACCCGGGCGCCCCTGGCGCAACCCGATTCCCCCGAGCTGTTGGACGACCGTCTCGAAACCGGTGGGTGGAATTGCCAGGCAAAAAGTCGGACGCTCGGCACCCTCGAGTTCTTCACGCAACGCCTCATACGCTGCCGACGCATCCGAATGTTGAGGATTCATTCTTCGCTCCTCATTTCGCCGACTTTTCGAGATGGCCCCCGAAACCGAACCGCATGGCCGAGAGCACCTTTCGCGCAAAGTCATCCTCGCCCCGCGAGCTGAACCTCTGGTAGAGAGCGGTGCTCAGCACAGGGGCCGGCGCTCCCTCGTTTATGGCTGCCAGGATCGTCCATCGGCCTTCCCCGGAATCCGACACCCTTCCTGCAAACTTCGAAAGATCGGGGCTTTCGACAAACTCCAGGGCGCAGAGATCGAGAAGCCACGAGGCAACCACGCTTCCCCGCCGCCAGAGTTCCGTGACGTCTGCCAGGTTGAAATCGTACTGGTAGTGTTCGGGTTCCCGCAGGGGGGTTGTCTCGGCATCCACCTCGCGACCCTGCTTCCCCACGTTGGCATGGTGAAGAATGTTGAGCCCTTCCGCGTAGGCGGCCATGAGGCCGTACTCGATCCCATTGTGGACCATCTTGACGAAGTGACCTCCGCCGGCAGGCCCGCAGTGAAGGTAGCCTTCCTCTGCCGTTCCGCCCGCATTTTCACGGCCCGGTGTCCGGGGAATGGAGCCCCGACCGGGAGCCAGGGTCTTAAAAATCGGGTCGAGGTACTCAACCGCCTCTTTCGGCCCGCCGATCATGAGACAGTAGCCCCGATCGAGGCCCCAGATGCCTCCGCTCGTTCCGCAGTCGACATAATGAATTCCTCTGGGCGAAAGCTCTTTGGATCGCCGGATATCATCGATGTAATAGGAGTTGCCTCCGTCGATGACGATGTCTCCTTTTTCTACATGGGCCACAACCTCGTCGAGCGTCTTATCCACCGCGGCCGCGGGCACCATCAGCCAGACCACGCGCAGCGGCTTGAGCTTGCCGACAAGCTCAGCAATGGAAGACGCCGCGAAAGCCCCAGTCTCCTTCGCGAAGGACTCCCTCGTTTTTGCCGTCGCGGAGTACACGACCACCTCGTGACCTGCGCGCATCAATCGTCGCACCATGTTTCCGCCCATCCTCCCAAGACCGATCATTCCGAGTTGCATGTTAGTCTCCCTTCATTTCTTGTCTGGTCTTTACAAGCTGTTCTTTCGCCGCCGCAACAGCGCTTTCTTTCGTGGAGCCGAACCGCTTCTGCAACACCTCCAAGGGTGCGGAGGCCCCGAAGGTCTTCATACTTCGCGACCACGCTCGGCGCCTGGCCTGAAGACTCGAGCCCGCCCAGACCCTTTGGGTTCGGGGGAAAAATGGGCAGGTTCTTGTCCCAGCCAAAGACAAAAACCGCAATCGAACAGATCGAAGCCGGGCCAGTTGTGCCGCGCGGCATGCCATTTGGATGCGATCGCCATTCCCACGCTCATGGCAACGCCCTGGCCGAGAGGACCCGTCTTACATTCCACACGCGAGGTCCAGCGATATTCCGGATGGCCGAAATTGGCCTGTTGGATGGCATCAATGGATAGCGTGCGAATGGTATTGCTCGATAATTGGCTTTCCATATTTGTACGATCTTGAGTGCGCTAGTGCAAAATAGGAAAGTAGATGATGGACGGATATCACAGAAGCCGATTAGCGCTATTGTTCAGCCGGACGAAGCCGAGGTTGGTTTATGCCGAAACATGCCGAAGCAAAACTCCTCAACCTGTCATTCCCTCAGGGTTTTTGAGCGGGAATCCGGCTTTCAAAGGGTCAAAACCTTGTATCCCGACAGAAGCTATTGGGAATCACGGTTGATTACATGCATGGCTGAAGCTCGACGCCAATCGGGAGAAGGCATAGCTTGATGCTGGCATGGGGCACGGGCAAGAGAAGAAGGATGAGTTTCATCTTCCACGACACCCGGCACTGCTTCAAAACCTATGCGCCGAAGGCCGGCGTGCCCGAGAGTGTGATTATGGCAATCACCGGGCGTCGCACCTGCTCACTGTTCGACCGCTGCAACACTATCGACAACGACAGCCTTTACGATGCGGTGCGCCAGGTGGGCTCTCACCTGCATCAAATTTTAGCGCAACCATTGGACAAGAGCCTGTATATGGTTGATTTAGCTGCTCGGAACGATGGATTTCCACTCCACGCGACAATCGGAACATTTGATCGTGTCATAGGCATTATAGAAACTGGTGTAACCGGTGCTGGTGTCCGATTTGGTGAGCGTCAGCTCATCGTGAATGTGGGCGTGCCCATGGCAGAGGCCGCGACCGCAGACCGCGCAGGTCCCTCTTGCTTCCTCTTCACAAAACCAACACTTCATGACGCCATCCTCCCTTCGTTCTATTCCTTGATGTAGTTATAAATATTCAGGTAATGTCTCGCGGGATGGTTCCACGAAAAGTCGTAGCGCATCCCGTTGATCATGAGTTCACGAAAATATTGCGGGTAAAGGTACCAGAGCCCGATGGCTCTCTTGAGCGCCGATTCCAGACCTTGATGATCGAAGTGGTCGAACACATAGCCATTGCGTTCGTGATAGGGCTTGGGGGCGTAATCGGCATCGAAGACGGTGTCGGCGAGGCCGCCGGTGTTTCGGACCACGGGTACGGTGCCGTATTTCATGGCAATCATCTGGGTAAGCCCGCACGGTTCAAAGGCGCTGGGAATCAGGATCATATCGGCGCCGGCGTAAATCAGATGAGCCAGTTCCTCGTTGTAGGATATTTCCAGATGACAGTCCGGGTTGTCGTTGAATTGGCGTTTCAACTCCCAGAACTCATGGCTGATTTTAGGATCGGGGCTCGATCCCAGGAGGACGAACTGGCAACCATTGGCCAGGCAGTAAAAGATGGCATGGCGCATCAGTTCGACGCCTTTTTGCCGGTCCAGGCGGCTCACCACCGCCACAATGGGTCTATGGTCCTGCCGCAGCCACAGGCGATCGCGAAGCGCCTCTTTATTCCGGTACTTGTCCTCGATAGTGTCAATGCCATAGCGATGGGCAATGAGAGGGTCGATTTCCGGGTTCCAGAAATTATAGTCGATGCCGTTGAGCACGCCCCCGAATTTCATGCTGTGCACCCAGAGGGTGTGCTGCAACCCGCAGCCCAGGTCGGAATATTTGATTTCCTCCGAATAGCGGGGGGAGACCGTGGTAACGAAATTGGAATAGACGATGCCCCCTTTCATCAAGTTGAACCCCCCGTGATTGTGATCATCCTGCAGGCGCACTCGACTGCGATAAGCGGCGGGGTCAAGACCCACCTGACGGAGCACGGAGTCCCCGGTCACACATTGATGCATAACATTATGGAGGGTGTAGCAGATTCTGGGATGGGTCATGCCCAGATGTTTATACAAGTCGAACAGGAGCACCGGCATCAACCCGGTCTGCCAGTCATGGCAGTGGATGATATCCGGGTGTTTATTGGTCTTGAGCATGAATTCCAGGGCGGCCCGACAAAAAAAAGCAAACCGCTCCGGGTCGTCGTGATGCCCGTAAAAGACCCCGCGATTGAAGAAATTCTTGTGAGAATGGGGTTCGATAAAAAAACACTTCAGGCCATGAACAAAGCCAAAGAAGACATCACAGTGAACGTGCTGATCGAAGTATGGAACCCAGAGATCACTGTAAGTCTTTTGCAGTCCCCAGATGTGGTCATAACGCATGCAATCGTATTTGGGCAGAATGATTTCGACAGAATTGCCTCTGATCTGAAGTTCGTTCGAAAGCCCCTGGATTACGTCTCCCAGTCCACCAACTTTGGCGGCCGGCGCACATTCCGGGGTGACCATCACAATGTACATCTATTGGAACCTCCGTTTCCGGCAACACTCCACAGCCGGCTCATTCGAAATCAGCTGAACACCTCACGATCTTCGCGCACCTGCGACGGAAGGCGCAGCTGCCGGCGACATTCCTCTTATGGGAAGCTCTATTTCGCGGCAAAGGCGTGGTCCCCATGAGATTGGCCTGGTATGCGGTGAAGCGCCCCGGGAGTATGACGAGCATAACACAAACACATCACGACTGTTAATTATAACACTTCGTCACAAGTTCGACCAGCCTTCTCATTAGGATGCACTGACAACGTCAAAGTCATGATGAATTTGCGGTGGAGTGGATTGGGCGAGAGTATAAGGAGTCTGTTCGGGACGAAAGACGGGTGATAGGGGTAAGTTTTCCCGCTAAGAGCTGGGATGATCCAGCCCGGGGAAGACTCGCTGCCACCGGGAGATAGAGGATCGGCTCAGCAAAGCTTTTCAGGGATTTAACTTCGGGTTTTGTCTTGGTGAATTGTTTTTGGGCATCCCTGATTTTACCCCTCGTTTCCTCTATCGTATCTGAGGTCCCCATGGTCCGGTGGGTGGTTCGGGGAAGACGAGAAAGCGCCTTCCGAGAAAATTGAAAACTAAGCCTGCTCCCGACGCCAGGATCTTGGAGAGGCCTGGTGGGTTGCCTAAGTCAATAAGCGTCTTGGTCATAACCAGGTCGAAAACACCAACCACGATGACAATAAAGAGAAAAATCAAAACCTCCGCTGTTGAATTCCATCTTGCGCGATGTCTAAACAATAGAAAGATACACAGAAAGTAGTTCACCATGGCTGCGATGATGTAGGCAACCGGAGCTGACACTGCTGCATTTACACCGGCATGAAATAAACCCATGAAAATAAAAAAATTGACAACAGCAGATAGCCCACCGATGAACAAATATAAGAAGAGCTGAACAAACCACGGTGCGGTATGGGCGTTGTAGTGACAAATACAATACATGGCCCTGATCCCGTCCTTGAATCCAATCTTTTTCCCTTCCTCGTAGGTGCGACCGTAATAGGAGATGCCGGCCTCGTAAACCCGCAAGCGCATGCGGGCCACTTTTGCCACAATTTCGGGTTCAAACCCGAAACGATTCTCTTGAATCTCTATGTCCTGAATGACCTCGCGCCGAAACACCTTGTAGCAACACTCCATGTCCGTCAGATTGAGGTCTGTGAAGACGTTTGAGAGGAGGGTAAGGAAGCGGTTTGCCAGAGAGTGCCAGAAGTATAACACTCGATGCACACCCGAGGACAAGAACCTTGAGCCCAGTACGACATCGGCATCACCTCTAATGAGGGGCGCAAGAATCCTCTTCAGATCATTGGGGTCGTATTCCAGATCCGCATCCTGAACGGCCACGAAATCTCCTGTGGCTCTTTTGAATCCGGTCCTCAGGGCTGCCCCTTTTCCCTGGTTCTTTTCATGGGTGATAAGAATGATTTCCTGGTGCGTCTTTTCAAGTTCGAGGGCAATTGTACGACTGTCGTCATTAGAGCAGTCATCAACGATGATAATCTCCAGAAACAAAGAATCGTCCGCAATGCTCAGAACCTTTTCGATACAACACCGAAGGGTTCTTGATTCATTATAGCAGGGGACGACCACGCTTAATTTCACGGTCTTTTCAGTCGCTGGCGAATGCATGGCGGGTTACCATCCTATGGAAACGAATCGGATCATCGTCCACTATTGAGGGAACTGTCCGCACCCAAGGCCAATTTTGAAACCAATCGACCACCGAAAGGTGAGTTTGCCGTATACCTCATGATCCATTTTTGCTCAAGACTTCATATTTATTGATTTGTTGTTCTTGGTGAGAAGGTGGGGTCCTGCTTCATCCTTTTTAGCTTCTGGAGGGTCTCCCGCAAGCTCTGATCTGTGGGAAACTGCGGGATCATCTTCTGTACAAGCGCCTCAGCTTTGGCGATTTGCCCGTTGGTGAGATAGATATTGATCAACCTTGCGAATAACGGCGACACTCCAGGATGATCGGCTGGTTGAACAGTCAACGCCTTTTCGTACTCTGCAATGGCGAGATCGTATTTATCAAGGTTCCAATACTTATTGCCCTGGTTGTAGTAATCGGGGAAGAAGCTCACCTGTAAATCGGGAAGTACTCTGCCGTGCAGCAACAAGGCAAAGATGCCTGTTGTGATGCACACGGCAGCCAGCGCTCGGTAGTTGCGTTGTCCTGCAAAACGATATGTTTTTTGCAGGGCAGCGGCAGCAAGTATTGATAAAGGGATCAATAATGGCAACCGGTAGCGGCCATACACAAAAAAAACGCTTATCCCAAGAACGAAGAATAGCACAGTACAAGTGAGCACGAGGTAGGCACGGTTGCTCAAGCAGAACACCAACCCGACAAGTCCCAGGCAGGCAACTAAGCCAAAGCCCCAAAATGGGAAGCCAAGTATTCGATATCGTGTTTGATATAGCTCAAAGGTTCTCGTGTCCGATGGTTCTTCGGCTCCCGCTGCCCAACGCAACCGATTCCAAAATCTCTCCAGGGCCAATCCGGGTTCTTGTTTGATCTCCTGCCATCCCTGCTGAAACCAGAAACGTGACACTTCTGAAG
The DNA here is from genome assembly GCA_963844985.1 of uncultured delta proteobacterium. Classification (GTDB taxonomy): domain Bacteria; phylum Desulfobacterota; class Syntrophobacteria; order Syntrophobacterales; family Syntrophobacteraceae; genus JADGQM01. The sequence goes on along the minus strand of CAWJQV010000023.1, from coordinate 34,614 downwards.
GTTTCATAGTGCGCCGGTTCCGTCGCTCAGCCTCATGCTTGAAATTTGACTCTTCATTGTCAATATTGGCCACAGAGAAAGGAGGACTGATATATTCCCCGGTGAAGTTGCCGGCGTGATTTCCCACGTAGAAGTTTTGCCCACCGTTTGAGGCCACCAGGACAAAGTCGCCATCCTGCAGCCAGTTGTGGACTGTGGCAGGCGAGACCCCCAGCAAGACCCCGCCCGTGAAGATCAAAATCGCCGCGAGCGCTGCCGTCTTGGCCTTCCCATAGTCAAAAACGATGTGAATCCATACGGCCGGTAAAATCACAAATAAAAGCATGTGCCCGAGTGATGCCACTCCAACGAGGAAACCCGCGAGCAGCCAATAGGTGAGCCTGCGCTTGCATATCGCTTGTGCTATCCAATAGAAGCTGAGAGCGGTTAAGAAAAGCACGAGAGAGGTCTTTTCAGGAAACCATTCATAAAAAATCACGGATGTGCATAATCCGAACAGACCGGCTGCAATCGAGGATGCGTAGTGATCGAGAAAGCATCGTGCCGTCAGGTAAGTCAGAATGACTGCTCCTATCCCCATGAGGACATTGAGCAGGCGGATGGTCAAGATGCCATCTCCGGCAAGCCAATATGTGAGAGCCAGAAAGTAAGCATACAGTGGCGTGGTGAAGAAGGAAGTGCCGCGCGCCCACTGCCCGCCGAGAATTCTCAGGGCCCATTCGTGATAGTGGAGCTCATCTCCAACTCTGAATTGCAGGTAAGGATCGGCGGTAGTGAGGTAGAAAACAATCAACCTCAAAGTTACGACGGTGACAATGACTATTCCCAGCAAAAAGCCTTCGCTGAGGAGGAATGGGTGTTTGGCGACGATCGGTGATTCCTGCTTGGTGTCCGGTCTTTTCATCTCTGCAGACATCGTCTTCTCGGGGGCGCTGCTTTTAGAGGACCCTTTCTTTTTCTTCAATCTGCTCTACCCCATTTGGAAGCCAGTCGAAAACCTAAACTCCTTTGAAAAGAATGCATCGCTGTCTACCGTCTGCCGCTATAGCCTACTTTCTTGCGGCGCCGTTCACGGTATCGAGCCAGTGGGTCAGGGCCCGGTTGAGGATTCTTTCGGCGCGGCGTATGTCCAGGCGATACTTTTCAGGGATGAAAGAGAGGTCTGCAACGATGATCCCATCCAGTCGGGCCAGGAAGGGACAGGCGGCGATCGCGGTCGGTCCCAGGCGCGTCATGATCGAGCAGACCTGGTTGAGAAGGCGCTTGCAGCGTTTTATCTTGATCCCCTGTACGGCATAGTTGTTGGCGAAAAAGCTGATTCCTTCCAGCCTGAGATCGGGGGGAAGTGATTCAGCGCTGATGCCGTCCCGTTTGAGAAGAAAATAGGGGGCGATCAGGGCGAGGGAAACCGGCGAAGATGACTCTCCAATAAATGACTTTACGATTTCTGGAAGAACGTTGATGAGCCTCTCCTGTTTCGGATCGAAGTCGGTAATCGATAAGGGCTCCGGCATTCCTCCCCATTTTGCCGTGAGGGCCTCGCGAATTTCCGGAAGGATCAGCAGATGCAGGCTGCCGGGCGTTTCTCGCAGGGTGTTTTCAATGAATCCCGGGTCGAGTTCTTCCGGGGTCTTCACCTGAATGATCGGCAGGCTGCGCGCGAGCCGAAAAGGCTCTTCGGCAAGCAATCGAGCCACTTCCCGGGCATGGGGTTCGAAACCGACGGCAAGCGCCTCCAGTTCGGAATCGTCGAGAAAGGCGACACCGGCAGCCTGGACGATATGGTCCACGGCCACCACCTCCAGAATATGCCGCGCATAGTCAAAAGGAGGGTGCACACCCTGCCATTCCTCGTAGGTCAGCACCTGCAGTTCTTCCTTGAAGGCTTCCGGCAGGCGTTCGATACCGCCTTCACCGGATAGGTTGTCTCGCGGGATGATCACGGTTCTGCATCCGGCATTGTAGGCCGTCTCAATTTTAAGTGATAGCGCTCCCACGGTGGTAATGCGGCCCTTGGTGTCGATCTCTCCGGTCATGGCCACATCCCTTCGAATCTTCCGTCCGGAAAGGAGCGAAGCCAGGGCCAGGGCAATTGAGCCTCCGGCCGAGGGGCCGTCCTTTCGCGTCGACCCACCCATGAAGTGGAGGTGAATGGGTTCCGTTGCGGTCTTCAAGGCAATCCCCAGTTCCTCTGCACAACTGAAAATCCCGGTGGTAGCGACTTTACGGCTCTCGTCCATGACCCGTTCAAGGTTTCCCGTGGCGTGAATAACGCTCAAGGAACTTTGTTTGGAATCGCCGCCGCCCGCGCCTTCGCCCATCCGGGTGGCCTGGATCGGGATAATCGAGCCGATCCCCCGTTCGACATCGACTCCCAGGGCCAGCATCTCCCCGACGGCATCATCGGGATTGATCTGTCGGGGACGGGTCGGTTCCTTAAGGTATTCCTTGATTCGCTCGCGGGTAATCCGTACCGACTTGAGACCTTTGCCAAAGATCTCCTTGCGTTGGATGCGAAGAAAGAGCGTGCGGATAATGCGCTCCAGTTCCCTGACGCCCGGCTCATACGTATAGGTGCGGATGAGATGGCGAAGCAGGTCGGGTTCCTCTTCCGGATCAAAATAGACGGCGTCCTCGGTGATCTGGTATTGGCTTCTCAGACGTTTGACCAGATGCTCCCGGGCAATGACCACTTTTTCTTCGATGCTGTATTGACTCAGAAAAATCACTTCACAGCGGTTCACCACCACCGGGGGCACCCCATCAAGGGTGTTCGCCGTGAGGAAGAAGTGGCAGTCGGAGAGATTGATGTCGACGCTTGTTTCCGTGTACTTGTCATGGAACAGGTGGTTCTGCTCGGGATCGAGAATTTCAAGCAATGTGGCAATGGCGAATTTCTCGGTCTTGTCGGCTTCGTCCAAAATGAACATCCCGTTCATGGTCTGCATTTTGATGAGTCCCTGGACGATGGCTCCCGGCTTGGACCCCTCATAGGTGAAGCCGTGACCGCGCATGTCCGCTTCGTCGCGCATGCCGCCAAGGGAGATCTTGTGATGGGGAATGCCGAGGTTCTGGGCAATGGAGATGGCCAGGGAGGTCTTGCCGACGCCCGGAGGGCCGACCAGCAGAAAGGAACTGCCGGTTCGCTGCCAGGTTGCGGCCTGTTCCTGGCTGAAACGACGGTAGCGCCAGATGAGGTTGGAGTAGAAGTCGCAAAGGATCTCCTTGGGGGTCTGGAGGCCGTAGTGCGAACGATTCAGCCCCGCTTCAAAGGCTTCCGGAGAAACCTGTATTTGGCGTATTTTGCCCCACGGGATGGCGAGCAGGGTTTCGATCAGTTCGCTGTATTTGGAACCACTGTGACCCACGGCGTTCTGTTTGTTCTTATCGATGACTTCCAGCACCTGCCGCGGGATGGCAGGATTGGCGCGGGCTTCCTCAATGCGCTCCATCAGGCCTTTGCCCGTCATGCCGCCGGGCCTCAATGGCTCTGCCGGCACCGCGGATGGCGGGCGAATGAACCTCTCCGTTGAGGTCTCTTCCAGATGGGAATAGAGGGCGGCAGCGAAGCGCTGGAGAAATTCCTCCTGGGTTTCCGCATCGACCGTTGTTTCCGGAAGATCGAGTTCCCGGAGAAGGTCCACCAGGCCCCAGCGATCCATGAAAGCGCGAAAAACGTCGGCGGCTTCCGGTTCGCTTTTCTTGAGGAGCAGAGCGAAAAGCTTGAGGGCCAGCCGCAGATCGTGCGTGCGGTGAAGCAGGGAGTGGGAAGGGTCTCGACTCTTGCGGTAGATCTCGCCCAGGGTCCTGCTCTTGAGTTCGGTGTCGAGAGTGGGGAAGACTTCCTGGATCAAGCTGTCGGGGAAATCCCCCAGGGCCGTCACCAGAGTGTTGAGAAGGTTCGCAAGGAGCGGTTCCAGGGGAGTTCCGGCCTCGGCTCCATCAAGGAGAGCGAGATACTGAGCGCCCCTCAGTCCGTTCATCTCATCGTCCAAGGCATAGCGGAGCATTCGATAAAACGTCGGGTCGCTGCGGCGCCGATCCTGGGCGAAATCGATGTCGGTTTGAATGACGTCGCGCTCCTTGCGCCCCGGATAGAGCTCGTGTTCGATTTCATGGCGCAGGAAGAACTCGACGAAGGCGAGCATTTTCTGTTCTTCGCGAGTCCCGTCGCCGAGTCTTGATTCGGGGTGGGTGGGGATTACAAAAGAAAGAAAGTCAAAGATGCGTTCGTGGATCTTTATGGTCCAGCCGGTTTCGGTGCGCGCGACGACGCTCACCGTCCGGATGCGGTTGGTCTCATCCTCCAGGCGGGCGATGGCAAGTTGATCCGGGACATGGCTGAGGCGAAAAGTATCGGTCCCTCTTTTGGTCCTGAAATAGGGCAGGATGCGCCGGTTGACAATGGCCTGCAGCAGTTCGATGACGGTCTTTATGCGTTCGCTGGTGGGAAGCGGCAGGGTGGCCAGGATGCGATAGTCAAATTCCATGGGAAACATGGCGTTCTCCTCAAATGCCGTTGAAACGGATCCTGAACATATTGAAAACGTCACACGGGGGAGCTGCCGGAAATGAAGGCAATTTCGTCTCCTGGCGAAATGAGGCGAAATAACGGCACTTTCCCGATGAAACGACAAAGACCACGGAGTGCACGAGGCTGAAGATCGGTTACCCTTTCGGCCTCCGGTTGTGTCGTGTGCTCTTCGTGGTCTGTTTATATCATCGGACAGAAAGGGCAACTTTCAGAGGAACTCGGTCTTACTCTCCCGCTCCATTCCCCAGTCCAGCCTCGCCGATAATGTCGGACACGAGTTCTTCGCGACCGATGGCCATGATGTGTACCCCGTCACAGATTGCCTCATCTTTGATCTGGCGGATCATGCGGGCGGCGATCTCGATTCCCTTCTTGATGACCCCACCCTTGGGGGCCGCCTTCATTTCTTCGATCAGCGACTCGGGAACCAGGACTCCCGGAACGTTCTTGTTCATGAATTCCGCCATCCGCCATGAAGTCAAGAGGATGATTCCCGCCAGGATTTTCACCTCGAAAGGTCGCGCATAATCCATGAAGCGCTTGAAGTTATCCAGGTCGTAAATCGCCTGGGTCTGGATGAATTCCGCGCCGGCTTTGATCTTCTTCTCGAACTTGATGAGCTGGGGCTCGATGGGGTTGGCTTCGGGGGTGACAATTGCCCCGGCGCAGAACTGCAGCGGACCATCCAGGTCGCTTCCCCCCAGGTCCTTTCCCTTCTCGAGGGTCCGGACGGTGGCCAGAAGCTGGCAGGAATCGAGGTCGAAGACCTCCTTGGCATCCTTGTGATCGCCGACTACCGCGGAATCGCCGGTGAGGCAGAGAACATTGTGGATGCCGCGGTAATAGGCAAAGAGGAGGTCCGCCTGCAGGGCGAGGCGGTTGCGGTCGCGGCAGGTCATCTGCAGAATCGGCTCCCCCCCGTGTTCCTTGACGATCAGGGCCGCGCCAAGGGAGGGAAAGCGCATGACGGAACTCTGATGGTCGGTGAGGTTAAGCGCATCCACCTTGTCTTTCAAAAGTTCGATGTGGTGGATCATCTTCTCCAGATTCGTCCCCTTGGGTGGGCCGATCTCGCTGGTGATCACGAATTTATTGGAATCGAGGACTTCTTTGAAGCTTCTGCCCATGCTCCATACTCCTTTTTTTGTTCAAGGGCGATCAAGCCTTTCCAGGCGTTGCTTCCGTATCGGCGGGTGGGAAACCCCGCCCTCCTTTGGGATCGAGGCTGGAAAACCTGCCTTCCGTCGGGGTTCGGAGAATCCCGTCAGGATTCAAAGGGTATCCAGACCTTGCCGGGCATGGGTTCGACGTTGTGATTGCGGGGAGCCAGAAAATTCCTCATCAGGTCCAATCTTCCCTGTTCTGCCAGGCGACCGTAAATGAGCGTCCAGGCGCAGTCCTTGTCGGGATGGATTTCGCATTTGCCGTTGTTGGTCCCGCCACAGGGGCCGTTGAGGAGTCCCTTGTGGCAGGCGGTAACCGGGCAGATCCCGCCCGTCAACCCGAGGACGCAGGAACCGCACTGAGTGCAGATCTGATCGAACCTCCCCAGTCCCGTCTCCTTGCCCACAAAGAGGGTATCCAGGGCCGGGATCGCCGGGATCTGAGTCTGCCGTGCCAGGGTCTGCACCCCGAAGGCGCAGGTCATGATCAGGAGGACCTCGGATTCGCTGATGGCCTCTTTTTGCTCCTCGATCGCCTCGTGGGAGAGCTCATCGCAGGCCACCGGAATCACCATGTGGCCGGTAATGACCTTATCGTTTCCCTGGAGCTTCGTCGCCATCTCGAGGACTTCCGGCATCCCCCCGGTGCGGCACAGGGTGGTGCAGGTCCCGCAGCCCATGAGAAAAACCCGGCTGAACCCGTTGAGCAGCTCCAGGACCTCGTCCAAAGACTTCTGTTTGGTGATGGATCGTATCATGGTGAAGCCTCCTATCGTTCGAGGTCACACCTCAGGCAGCGTCTGGCTTCTTCCCTGGCCTGCTCTTCGGTGTAACCGATCTCGATCTCCTCAAAACCCGTGATCCTGTCTTCCAGGGGAAGGAGTTGCACCGGGGACCTCGGTTTCAGTTCCACAGCCTCTTCTCTGTCCGCCATTTTCGGCGTCTGGTCGGCATCGCGCTTCTCATCCCGCACCTCCACCGAGGAGTGGATCATAATCCGCGGCCCGCGTTCGACCCTGAAGACGACTTCGAGCCGCTCATCGGGTATCTCCACCCTCGAGGTGTCTTTGCGGAGATACTTGTCGATGGCGATAGCTCCCCTGCGACCGGCCGCAATGGCATCGATCACGGTCGTGGGGCCGGTGACAAAGTCTCCTCCGGCGAAGATCCAGGGAATGTTGGTGCACAGGGTGTTGCGATCCACCTTCAAGGCGCCCCACCGGGCGAGTTCGAGCTTCATGTCGGCAGGCAGAAAGGAGAGGTCCGGGGCCTGGCCGATGGACGGGATGACCGCATCGGCAGCGGCAAAGAACTCCGAGCCTTCGATGGGAACCGGGCGGCGTCTTCCCGACTCATCCGCATCCCCGAGCCGCATCCGGATGCACTCCAAGTCCCTTGACCTTCCAGTTCTCGCTGACGATTCGTGTCGGGCTCACCAGAAAATGAAAACGGACCCCTTCCTCGGCGGCCTCCCGATACTCGATGTCGGAAACCGGCATTTCTTCGCGGGTCCTCCGGTAATAGACGTCCACCTCTTTGGCGCCGAGACGCAGGCAGGTTCGGGCGGAATCCATGGCGGCATTGCCGCCGCCGACGATGGCGACTTTTTCTCCCAGCTGGGTCCTCTTGCCCACCTTGATGTCTCGGAGAAAGCTCAGGCCGAAGTGGAGGCCTTCAATCCCGTCGACTTCCCCGGGAATCCCCAGCTTGTGGCTCATGTTGGCGCCGGCGCCAAGAAAGAAGGCGCTGTAGCCATCTTTCCTCAGATCCTCGATCGTCCGGTTGACGTTGATCGGGCTGTTGTAGCGGATCTCCACCCCGCAGTCCTCAATGTGGCGGATCTCCCGGTCAATGACCTCCTTGGGAAGGCGAAAGTCCGGTATCGCCACTCCCATCATGCCGCCGCCCACGGGCAGGGCCTCAAAAACCGTGACCTGATAGCCCATCTTTCTAACAAAATAGGCGCAGGTCAGTCCGGCCGGACCCGCACCCACCACGGCCACCCTCTCTTTTTTGGTGATCGGGAAGGGTTCGGGACGCGCCTCGACGTAGTTGAAATACCAGTCCGCCGCAAACCGCTTCAGGAGGCGGATGGAAACCGAGTCATCCAACTCTCCCCGCCGGCACTTCCGTTCGCATGGGTGATGGCAAATCCTCCCGCAGATGGAAGGGAAGGGGTTTCTCTCACGGATCACCTGCGTGGCTTCGATATACTTTCTCTCCGCGATATAGGACACATAGGTCGGGACGTCGATGCCCGCCGGGCACGTGTGCTGGCAGGCGGATATGACCATGGCCTCGCATACGGCGGCAGGACACCGCTTGTCCTCGATATGCGCCTCATACTCGTGCCGGAATTGCTGAATCGTGGAAATGACCGGATTGGGGCAGGTCTGGCCCAATCCGCACAGGGAAGACCGTTTCACCGCGCGGGCAATCTCGAGCAGGCGATCGATGTCCCCCTTCACCCCGCGGCCCTGGGTAATCCTCGTGAGGATTTCCAGCATCTGCTTGGTGCCGAGGCGGCAAGGGGTGCATTTCCCGCAGGATTCATCCTGGGTGAAGCTCAGGAAGAACCGGGCGATATCGACCATGCAGGTATTTTCGTCCATGACGATCATACCGCCCGATCCCATCATCGACCCTGCGGAGGAGAGGGATTCGTAATCGATGGGAAGGTCGAGGAAGCGGGGCGGCAGGCAACCACCCGACGGGCCGCCCATCTGGGCCGCCTTGAAGCGCCTCTCTCGAGGGATGCCGCCGCCGATGTCGAAGATCACCTGTCTCAGCGTGGTCCCCATGGGGACCTCCACCAGGCCCGTGTTGTTGATGCGGCCGGTCAGGGAGAAGATCTTGGTCCCCTTGCTCTTCTCGGTCCCGATAGAGGCGTACCAATCCGCTCCGTTCAGAATGATGGCACGGAGGTTCGCAAAGGTCTCCACGTTGTTGATGCAGGTGGGTTTCCCCCACAGCCCGGCCTGGGCGGGGAAGGGCGGTCTGGCCCGGGGCATCCCTCTTTTGCCCTCGATGGATGCAATCAGGGCCGTCTCCTCACCGCAGACAAAAGCGCCCGCCCCTTCCTTGATATGGATCTGGAGTGAAAGCCCTTTCCCCAGGATGTTCTCGCCCAGAAGTCCTTTCTCCAAGGCCTGAGCAATGGCCACCTTCAGGTTGGAGATGGCGAGCGGATACTCGGCGCGCACATAAACATAGCCGTCTGTCGACCCTATGGCATAGGCGGCAATGATCATTCCTTCCAGGACAAGATGGGGATTCCCCTCAAGCACACTGCGGTCCATGAAAGCGCCCGGGTCGCCTTCGTCGGCATTGCAGATGATGTATTTCTCATCACCCGGGGCCTTTCTGGCAAAGCGCCACTTGGTACCGGTCGGAAAGCCGGCGCCCCCTCGGCCCCGCAGCCCCGCCCGCTCCACTTGGTCGATGACCTCATCCGGTTCCAGGCCGGCGAGAACCTTGCTCAGGGCCGAGTAGCCTCCCCGGGCGATGTAGTCATCGATTTCCGTCGGATCGATCTTGCCGTTATCGGCGAAAACGATCCGCTTCTGCTTGCTGTAGAAGGGCACTTCGTGTTCGTAGATGCTTTTCTTTTGGGTTACGGGATCGGTGTACAGGAGGTGGCCGATGATGTTGGAGCGGAGGATGGTCTCGCGAACCACCTCCGGAACATCTTCCACGGTCAGCTTCTGATAGAAGATTTCCTGAGGGAGGATCACCGTGATCGGTCCTCTTTCACAGAACCCATGGCAGCCCGTCTTCTTGACCTCAACTTGCGAGGCCAGACCCTGCTTCTCAATCTCCTCGACAAAGGCTTGGCGCACGGCCTCTCCGCCCCATGCACTGCAGCCGGTTCCCCCGCACACGGTCACCACCGTTCGGTTAGGGTCAATTCTCTGAAGGAGTTCCCCGCGATACGACTCGAGGTCTTCAATCGACCGGAAACGATTCATGGAAAGCACTTTATCCCCCTTTACTGGGCAAAAGCCTCGCAGTCTCGATCCTCTTCCTGCAAATCAGAGGGCATCAAGGACCGTCTCGATTCGGTTCGGGTTCATCTGACCATAGTAGGTCTTGTTCACCACCATGACCGGTGAGAGGGCGCATGCCCCCAGGCACGCCACCGTCTCCAGGGTGAATTTCAGATCTTCGGTAGTCTCGCCGTCCTCGAGGCCCAGGGTCCTGCTCACCAGTCGGAGCACGCCCCGACCTCCCCGCACGTGGCAGGCCGTCCCGCGACAGACTCTCACAATATTTCGGCCCCTGGGCGTCATGGCGAACTGAGCGTAAAAGGTCATAACGCCCTGAACCTGGCTCGGAAAGACGTGAAGCGCTTCGGCAAGGGGTTTCACGAATTCCCCGGGGATGTATCCGTACTGTTCCTGGACGGCCTGGAGGGCGGGGATCAGCTCTGACGGCTTGCCCTGGAATTGCTTGAGGATGTCATCAAGGTCTTCCCTTCTGATCTGGGAATCCATTCCTTCCATGTCAGCTCTCCTTTTCTATTCGAACCCGGCAGGTATTGACCCCGGTGCGCTCGGGGAAGAGGGAAAACAGTGCCGCAAAGTTCTGATCGAAATATGGGCAAAAGAGCATTCCTTTCGGCAGCGCTTCACTGAAGGTCAGGGTTGTCACGACCTCGGCTGCGTCACTGGAAAGCTTGACGGCATCGCCTTCGTTCAGGCCAAGCTCCCGGGCATCGGCGGAGTTCATCTCAACGGATCCTGTGTTCCTGACCTTCCTGAGGCGCGGAGATCGTGTCGACCGGGCGCCGCTGAGGAAATGATAGAGCGTCGATCCCCTGAGGAGCAGAAAGGCATCATCCTTCTCCGTCTGATGAGAAAGCGCTCCGGCCGGGGTGAGCCGTGCCTGCTTTTGTCCCCAATCGGCGGCGGAAAGTCGGGGCTCCCCGGTCGATCTGCCTTCCGGACATGGCCAGAAGACCCCGTTGCGTTCAAGGCTCGGCACGGAAATTCCGCCATAGCAAGGCACAAGGGATGAGATCTCTTCCATGATGGCTTCGGTCGAGCGATACTCCATAGGGTATCCCAGGCGCTTCGAGAGGCGGCAGAGGATCTCCCAGTCCGGTCGGCTTTGTTGGAAAGGATCGACGGCTTGCCGGATCCGCTGGACCCTCCTCTCGATATTGGTAAAAGTTCCGTCCTTTTCGGCAAAACTGCAGGCCGGAAGGACGGCATGGGCGAGATTTGCGGTTTCGGTTAAAAAGAGGTCCTGGACCACCAGAAAATCGAGGCCGGATAGGGCCTTTTCAATCCTTGGAGACTCCGGAAAGGCGCGGACCGGGTTTTCGCCCATGATGTACATGGCCTTAATGCTTCCGTTCTCCGCCGCCCGGATCATCGCCATGGCCCTGAGCCCCGGCTTTTTGGGGATCGGCCTCTGCCAGATCCGCTCGAATCTCCGGATCGCCTCGTCATCTTCGAGGGTCTGAAAACCGGGGAGGCGGTCCGGCGTGCTTCCCATATCCCAGGCCCCCTGGCCATTGTTTTCCTTGTCGAGAGGGTAGATCCCTCCGCCTCTTTTTCCGAGGCTCCCCTTGAGCAGGGCCAGATTGAGGAGCGCGCGGATGGTGTCCTGTGCTCCGGCCTGGCGGGTTACCCCGTGACCGAAGACAATGGCCGGCGACTTCGCAGCCAGCAGGAGGTCCAGGATCGAATCGAAAAGGGAGGAAGGGCATCCGGTCCGCTTCAGGACATCCTGCCGCTCAAATGCGGCCAGGGACTCCCGAAGCGCTCCCAAACCCTCGGCCTGTTCCTTCAGCAAAGCCCTCGTCCCCGGCCGGGGAGTCGAGAAGGGCCTTGAGCAATCCGTTGAGCAGGATCGTGTCCATTCCAATCCCGATGGGAAACCATGCGGCGGCAAAAGAAACCAGATCGATCTTCCGGGGGTCGATCACGATCAGCTTAGCGTCGTTCAGATGGGCGGCTCTCTTTATCCGGTATCCGGCCACAGGATGAGAGGCCGAAGGGTTGGACCCGACCACGAGGATCACATCGGAGTCCTCAAGGTCCTTGAGTGGGTTGGTCATCGCCCCGAAAGGCAGGACATCCAGGGAAGGACCGGAAGAAAGGCGGGAGCCATTGTCGATGTTATTGGTTCCAAAGATCGCGCGGGCGAACTTCTGAAAAAGGTAGTTCTCTTCGTTCGTGCACTTGGACGACCCGAAAAAAGCCATCCCTTCGGAACCGTGCTTGGCATGGCAGTTCCTCAGACCTTCCGCGACGAAATCGAGGGCCTCATCCCAGGGTACTTCCTGGAGGGTTCCGTTTTTTCGGATCATCGGCTTCGGCAGGCGATCCGGATGGTGAATATAGTCGCTGCCGTAGCGTCCTTTGACGCAGAGGGTCTTCCCGTTTAGATCGTTCTTGGGATTGGGTGCTACCGAAACGACCTGCCCGGCCTGGGTTTCAAGAAAGATATTGCAACCGCAGCCGCAGTAAGAGCAGACAGTGGCGGTGCGCGTGCCAAGGGTCCCGAGATGGGGTTTTCCTCTTTCGAAAAGGGCCCCGGTGGGACACATGGCTACGCAGGTGCCGCAGAAGGTGCACTCGGAGCTTTCCAGGGGTCCATTGAAGATGGTCGCGGGGGTTGCATCAAACCCCCGGCGCATGTAATCCAGGGCCCCGACCACAACCAATTCCTGGTCCGCTCTGATGCATTTCCCGCAGAGGATGCACTTGCTCAAGTCCCTGAGAATAAACGGATTCACCTCCTGGGTCCCGGTGAAGTGGGGCATAGGATAATAGTTGATGGACCCGATTCCCAGTTCGGCGGCGATTTTCCTCAGCTGACACCGATTGCCCTTGTCGCACAGGATGCAGGACTCCGGATGGGAAGCCAACATGAGTTTCACGATGACTTTCCGGTTTTCGATCACGTCGGGGGATTCGGTATTGATGACCATCCCCGGGGCAATAGGGGTTACGCAGGAAGCCAGGAATCTACCCGACTTTTCTTCTTCGACCAGACATACCCGGCAGGCCCCTGCGGGCTTCAGGCTCGGATCATGGCACAAAGTTGGAATCCTGACCCCAACCTCCTGGGCCAATTCCAGGATGGTCATGCCGGGGCGGCCGCTGACCGGGGTTCCGTTGAGGGTAATGACAATAGCATCCAAGGAGGCCCTCCTGAAGATGGGAGATATCCAAGCATACCCAGTCTCTTTGAAAGGTGCTTTCAGAGGGCTTGGCCGCTCAGACCCCAAAAGTGGGCAGTTGAAAGAGATGATCCAAACAAACGGTCAGGATGAAAATATCATTGTGCGGGGGCTTGAAAGAGACCTCTGAGCCAGCCTCAGTTCCGTAGGAGCGCGATCAGGCAGCATGCCAGGGAAGGAAAAGATGCAGTCGAGTTCGAGACTTCCCAAAATTCGAACGGCAACTCTTTCTAGAAATCGACGCCCCGCATCTCGCTTTTTCCAGCTGATTGGCTGACAAAAAGCTTTTCGACAGAATGCTAATTATCGCATTTTGCGTGAGCGGTCAACGGCAGATATTTCTCCCGGCGCTGAAAACAAAGGGTCCGGTGACATGGACATCACGGGACCCTTTGCAATTCCGGGGGGTGGTCAGCGGCAGACTAAGGGTCGGCCCTTGGGCCGCGGGCCCGTCAGGCGCTGTCCATCGGTATCAGGACTCCGGGATTCCTGCCGAATTGAAAGCAGGAGGGGATTGAGGGGAGCAGGAGGTCTACGGCCTTGCGGCGATGCTTGGGCATGCTATCCTGGTAGGAGACCTCGTGCACCTTACCCTTCACCCATAAGTTGAATCGGTCGCCAAAGCGGTATTGTTGGGCAAGATCTTTGCTCAGGGCAATAAGCTTGCCGTAATGTTCCGGGCTGATCCGCAACGAGGAGGAGGTGATGCCATGGCTTGAACCCGTGCATTTGGGATGGTTGGCATAGGCTGACACCATGACATGATGAATGGGGGCATTGGGCCGGAGAAGCTCCGGCGGGAGGCTTAAAGTCGTTTGCTCACAAATTGTGGCGGCCAAGAAATAGAGGCTCATCATCTTGACAATTTTTAACATCTCTGTTTCTCCTGCTGTGGTTTTCCGCTCATCTTAGAAATGAACGAAAAAAACTTACGGACTCTCACTCTCGGAGTGTCACTCTGTTAAAAATCGATCAACGGTGATCCCTTTTTGTTTTCAAAGGTCGCACTGGCTGGCATGGCCATGTTGATCAACGGATGTAACAGTTACATAAGGTGTTTTCGGTATTCTCCTTCCCTGAAAATGAAAATAGCCTTCGGTTCCCGGAACACTGCCCACGGGAGCGGAGGCCACCAACTTTGTTGCTTCAGTTAAAGTTTTTCTCGGTTTTGTTGTTCTTCGGGCATCGAAACGGAAAAGTCAGAAGTCGAAACCCGCTTTGAACCCACACGCTATTTTTCACCTCAAAAACATTAATAAAACCCTCTTCCCCTGCTGCGGGGGAGAGGAACCAGTCCAACCCGGACGGTGCGAATCCTAGTTTGGAAAAAAATAAAAGTCAACAAGAATTGTGGCCTACCTCAAACGCTTGACATGCCATGAGCGCGTGGTGTATTGAATTAACTACGCTAATTGAGTTCGATACCTTGGGTTATATGAGAAATCCGTCTTTCGCCATGGAAGGGGCGGTTTCAAGTTTAGCTCCAAGTACCGCACCGAAAAACCAAACAAAACCCAACGAAGGAGCAGGAAAATGGCGGAAGGTCGAGTCAAATGGTTTAATGACAGCAAAGGTTATGGCTTTATCGAGGCCGATAGTGGGAAGGATGTTTTTGTCCATTTTAGCGCTATCGAAGGTGCCGGGTTTAAATCCCTGAGTGAGGGCGAGCGCGTCAGCTTTGTGGAGGAAGTCGGCAACAAGGGGCCACAAGCGGCCAAGGTTAAAAAGCTTTAGTCACCCCATGCCAGGAAATTTTCCATTGTGAAAATCAAGCCGGAGCAAATTATGGTTCCGGCTTTTTTTTGGGCGAACCCTTTTCCTCCTTGTGCTAAAGCTTCCGGAAGTTCCTGATTTGATAAATTTCTTATTTCAAACGCCGTCCTACAGGTGGATACCATGGTGAAGACGAAAAGGTCCAAGAAATCAGGCCTTCCGCCCGGCACTCTCGTTCATATCGGGGAGGAAAAGACCGATCGGGTAAGGATCACGCTCGTCCGTTACAACGAACAGCGAAGTTATGAGGAAGAACTCGAGGATCTGGAGCAATTGGATCAGATCTCACGGGGGTGCCGGGATGATTGCGTTACCTGGATCAACATGGAGGGTGTCCATCAGCCGGAAACGATTGAAAAGATAGGAAGATGTTACGGCATTCATCCGCTCACCCTCGAAGATATCGCCAACACGGAACAGCGTCCGAAAATTGAAGAATACGATGATTATCTCTTTGTCGTCCTGAAGACCTTCGCGTGCGCGACTCCTCATTGCGAATCCGAAAATTACGAATCCGAAATGGATCAGATCAGTCTTGTTCTCAAGCCCAACACCTTGCTTTCCTTCGCAGAAAGAAGCGATGCAATCTGCGACATGGTGAAGAAACGAATCCGATCCGGAAAAGGCAGGATCAGGAAAGCGGGAAGCGACTATCTGGCCTATTGCCTCATCGATGCTGTTGTCGATCACTATTTCGATATCCTGGAGAAACTTGGCGAGGGCATCGAATTGCTGCAGGAGCAACTGATTGCAAATCCAACTAAAACGATTTTGCAGCAAATTCACCAGATGAAGCGGCAAATGATCCACTTTCGCAGGTCGGTCTGGCCGTTGCGGGAATCAGTCGGAAGCCTTCTCCGGGGTGAATCGGTCGTGATCCAAAAAGGCGACCCTGGTTTATCTCAGAGATGTTTACGACCATATCATTCATGCCATCGATTCCATTGAGATCTATCGGGAGATGCTGGCGGGCATGATCGATATTTATCTGTCCAGCATCAGCAACCGCATGAACGAAGTGATGAAGGTTTTGACGGTAATCGCTACGATCTTTATGCCCTTGACCTTCATCGCCGGCGTTTATGGGATGAACTTCAAATACATGCCCGAACTCGAATGGCACTGGGGTTATCCCGCGGTCTTGCTGGTGATGGCTGCCGTGGCTGCCTATATGCTCTCTATTTCAGGCGGAAGAAATGGATCTAGAAGGCAGTGCCGCGGACGATCTCCTGGAGACGCCATTCACGTAGAGGAACCTTTTTTGCCACCGGAGACGTTTCGCATGAGAAAAATTTTGTATGTGAGGTGCAACCGTAAGGTCGGCAAATGCCAGTCAGCCCGCTCCAAGCCTACCATTCAGTGATAAGACGTATTAATATCAAGCCAAGGAAATAGGGAAAACCTTGACCCCAAGGCAAATCTCGAAGCTAAGCCGGACAAAACCGCTCCATCGGTTGCCGGGAAGCCTATGCCTTGGACCAAATCCGAAAGGCAACGGTTGCCAAATCAGCAACGGAAAAGATTCCCGAAAAAGCTGGAGGGCCGCAACCTCCGGCAAAACAGTAACTTTCACCTTTAATTTCGGTCCGTTGACTGAATCATGAAACTCCTGACCCAGAGATGTCACTCTTCCTGAGCCAGGGAGTGCTCTCTTCGGCCCCTGCAGGAGTCTCTTATCCAGATTCTTCAGGTTGCGGACCCGAAGGGTGTGACATCGATGCCACAAGCAGCTTAGTCCCTTCTAGGTTTGGCGGCCGAGAATAACTTTTTGTCATCGATGTCATAAGAATTAATAGTTTGACTTAAGTGGCTAAAACTGGCGAAAAAGATAATGGCTCTTTGCTTAGCTAATCTGGATTCCTAGACCGATGCTAGCAATGAATGCACCTGCGAGGCTTGGGACAAAGGTGCTCATTGACCTCGTTGGCGCTGGGGTTTGCATAATGATGAGTTTCGCAATGGTGTTTCCTTTGTCTTTAACTCCGAAGAGCCAAGAGATGCCTTGAATTGGGGTTCGTTCTTGTCGTTGAGGGTTTTCCATTTCTGCCGGCTTGGGGCTGAAATATTTTCCTGATTGGTCAATAGTTTCAGAAGAGCTTGGGAATGACGTTATGGGAAATGGTATCTCCAAAGTCTTTTTCGACCAGCGTGACTATGAACTGCTTGGTATTGTTAATGACGTGCTCGACAGGAACAAATCCTTCGGCTACCTGAAGAATCTTTTATATCCTTACCTGCATCCTCGCGGCATCAAGGAGATGGCGGCTTCCCAGGGCCTGCGTATGGCCTATGCCGCGGTCCATTTGCTGGAGTCCCTCGAGGTGGGGAAGGCCGATGACCGCCTCACTGTTTGCGGCATCCTGCGCGATTAATTCATGTCCAGTGGGGACGGCCCGATGCAGAAAACACGGCCCGCGTCCTCCTGGTGATCATGAAGGAGTTGGTGCGGACCCGTGATGATAAGCTCCGGCAACTCCAACTGGCGCATGACTTCCGTATTGCCGCATCGGGTAAGCCTCGCATGATACGCGCCCTGTTGCGTCGCTATCATTTGCTGGAAATGCCTGAAGAATGGAATCAAATAGCGTTCGATGAGCATATTCATGACGTCAACACCAAAGGTCGCAAATCCCCCTCACATCTGGTCATGGATGCCTGGATCAAGGGCATCCGGCAGCTGACCGTTGTCTATTATAATCATGTCCGTTCCCAAGCGGCCGAGGAGCTTTTGGAAGCATCTGAAATCATGGGCATAACCGTCCGGGTTGGGGTTGAGCTTTCGGCCAGGTTCTACGACCGTTATGTCCAATTGATCTGGACACCGCGCGGTTTTACGGAATCTCGTGACTTTCTGGCTTTTCTGGAAGACCCGACAATCCAATCCTTTATGGATGAAGGTATCAAGGTTTCAGAATACCAGGAGAAATATGTCCTTGCCGTGCTCCGGGAGTTCAACAGAAGGCATCGGTTAGAAATCAATAAGATTTTTGAACTGAACCTCGCTCCCGCTTGACCAGGCTGAGTTCCTCGCTTTTGTCGGTGCGGGTCAGGCGTCGATTCTCCATCTGGCACAATTTGTCCACGCCCACTTGGTGCCCGGCATGCGGTCCCGTGTAGCAGGCCTCAAAGAACGCCTGCAAGAAGTGGATTTTGAAGAACGCAAGCAAATCGCTCGGTAGATTGAAGAGATCAAGAATTTCGATTCGGAACAAATTGTTGAGCGCTATCTGCGGCCGGCTCAAAATCCCGATGTTCCCAACCCGCACGTTCCCCCCTCCGACGATGTCGACCTACCGGATTTGCTCAAACTCAGTCCCTCTCAACTCGTCGATCGTTTGAACCAACTCCATTCGGGTTATCGCATTACCCTCAATTTGAGCAACCTCAAGGCTGAAGATGTACTTGAGCTGCTCTATGACTGCAAAGGCGCCATCAGCCACCTCGAAATCTTCAATCTTAAGGATTATGCTGCCGGCAAAGCCCCTAACTATGGTGAAATCAATGAACTGCAGCAGAGCATCAACGAAAGCAATGTCATTGCCTTAAAGAAGAATATTCGAGGAATCATTTCTGCGCATGGAAGCCTCGGAGGAGGCTGGTACCATCGAAAGAGTCAAAAGGCTCAAAGAAATCCTTTGCGACATTGCCACCCTGCAAGGTTATTATAAAAAGGCGCCGCTCAACTCGCGAATTGGAAGCGATTCCACAGGCCGTTCCCGTCGGCATCATGGGATGGGGCTTGCCATTAAGGACACCCTGCCCCATAGGGCGCAAAGAGAACTCGATCGCGCGTTTGACTCCCCGCGCTTGACTATCCCTGTCAACATCGAGGCTTATCTGCGGGTCACGCACATTCCCCAGGAGGATTTGGGTTCCTCGGCAGGCAACCTCTATCGCTTGCTGAGCCTCATCCCCGGCTTGCGGTTGCTGGGCCGAAAGTATCAGAAAGACTGGCTGGTCCAAGACTCCTTCACCCGCATCGTGTCTCAAGGCAATATCGTGACATTGGGGGGAGTCCATGAGGAAAACGGCAGCGGGTTGGACCTTCCTGATCCCCACGAGAAGGAAGCGAAAAAAAGGCTATCCTGGAAATATCTGAACAGTTTTCTCAAGAACAGCCTTAAAGTGACGATTGGTTTGATTCCGGCATTTACCACCTTCTTCCTGACCAAAGAATGGTGGCTGCTGCGTTATCTTGGGGCCTTCATCTGGTTTGGCATCACCGGTCTGCGCAATATTTTGCAGTCGGTATTGGGGGCTGGAGGGATTCGCCGCTCGCCGCTGCTTGAAATGGGATAGCTACGTGAGTTGGAGCCGGTTGAGCGATTCTCTCCTCTACACCGGTTTTTCCGTTCCCCTGCTCGACTACCTTGTGAAAACCGTGATCCTCGATCGCACTTTTGATATAAACACGGAAACCAGCCCGGCCCTGCTCTACACCTTTATCGCGCTCGCCAACGGATGTTATATCTCAAGCCATAATATTTGGCGCGGCTTGCCCAAGGGGGCCATCGTCGGGAATCTGTTCCGCAGTCTTTTATCCATACCCATTGCCATTACCCTGAGTGCCTTAATCGGTCATGTCCTCGCGGCAGGTTTTGGCGTGTTCGGGATTGCCGCTATTCTCGAGAATTGGGCGGCGATTATCTCTAAAGCATCCTCCGATTGTGTCGCCGGCGTCATTGAAGGATTGGCAGACCGCCACAATAATATCCGTAATCGTTTCCGTGACTACGCTACCAAACTCGCTCAGCTATTCGATACCTATGCGCAGCTGGAATTGCTCTTTCCCGAAGCCGACTTGCTCAAGATGCTCGATTCGCCCAAGAGCTTCATGCGCAAGATCGGCGCCGAAGCGCGTGATCTGGAAAAGATCATCATCATCAACGCGCTTGATCTGCTTTATTTCTGGATGTACCAGCCGCGCGCTCGAAGCGTGCTTTGTTCACTCCTGGGGACCATGTCCAATGAGGAACGGCAAATCTTGGTGCACTCCCAGTCGGTCCTTCGCCGGAAGCGGGAAGTCAGTCAGTTATTCGTCAACGGTATCGTTGGGAAAAAATTCTCTCAAGCCTTGTCGTTTTATCTCGACCGTTCCGATGAATACCTGGACACCATTGAGAAGATAGCCTACCAGCCAGTGCCGGACGGAAATGCTCTTGTGGTGGCCGATGAGGGTGAGAAAATATTGCCAAGGAGCCCTGCTGTCGCTGAAGAGCCGGTCCGTTGAAAAGGCGCATCGCTGAAGGGATCGGGCGGATGAAAATCTCTGAAAACGAATGGGGATTGAGGTCGTGGAAGGTTTTTCCCGGGGGTCGCTGGGCGAATACAATCTGCCCCGGGAGCTCTCGATCGTTCTTTCTCGCGGCCAGGGAGCCCACGTATATGATGCCGACGGAAAGGAATTTATTGATTTTACCATCGGATGGGGGTCCGTCATCCTCGGTCATGCCCACCCGAAGATCGTCGAAGCGGTAGCAAGTCGGGCGAGGCAAGGCTCGAATTTTTCGTACGTGTCAGAGCCTGCCCTGGAACTTGCGGAAGAGCTCGTGCGGGCCGTTCCCTGTGCCGAAAAAGGCGCTTTGCGCCTCCGGGACGGAAGCCACCATGTATGCGGTGCGGTTTGCGCGTGCTTTCAAGAGGCGCGACAAAATCGTCAAATTCGAAGGGGCCTATCACGGCGGCAACGAGTTCGGGGCCATCAGCCTTTTCCCGCAGAAGCTGGTGGATTTCCCAACGCCTGATCCGACCTCGGCGGGGATAACCAGCGGCGTATGCCGTGATGTGCTGATTGCTCCCTACAATGACCTGGAAACAACATCCCGTATCATCTCGGAATATGCCTCCGAGATTGCAGCGGTAATCGTGGAACCTCTCCACCGCTGTACCCTGCCGGTGCCTGGCTTTCTCGAAGGTATTCGAAAGCTGACCCGGGAGCATGACATTCTTCTGATCTTTGACGAATGCGTGACCGGCTTCCGCCTGGCCTACGGCGGTGCCCAGGAATACTACGGTGTCGTCCCCGACCTTGCCGCCCTCGGTAAGGCGCTTGGCGGCGGCTATCCAGTTGGGGCCGTTGTGGGTCGGCCGAAATTCTTGATCTGTGTAATGAGGCCGATCTCGGGCGGGACCGTTATGTCTGGTTTGCAAGCACTCTGGGGGGGAATCCCGTTACCGCCGCCGCCGCCCTCGCGACTTTGGGGGAACTGCGCCAGCCCGGAGCCTACGAGCAGTTGTTCGAGATGGCGGAAGACTTCGGTTGGTTTCCGGGACATCGTCGGAGACCTGGGTTTCGCGGCCCAGGTGTTGGGCGACGGCCCGCTGTGCGCCCTGGCGTTTACGGATGAGCAAGTAGTCGATTACCGGACTGCCTTCCGTGCCGACTCCGCAAAAGCCAGAGCCTTCACTCTGGGGCTTTTCCGCCGGGGAATCTTTTTGAATCCCATGTCCACGAAACTCTATATCTCCCTCGCTCATGGACCTGAAGAGATCCAGGCCATTCACGCCGCCGGCCGCAAGGTATTGCAGGAAATCGCATCATAGCAACTCTTTATGGCCCTCTGGGGCCTTTCCTTTCGTCGGGGTGCCACTCACCCAATCGTGCCCCCGACCGTGAGACACCATTCACGTGCCATCGCATTTCTGCTATAGTCATTCCTGCGAGCTCAAGATCTGTTGTATCAACCGCAGAGATCATGAAGGTTTTATGCTCTGCATTGCCAGGTGCAAGATCTTGAACGCCTGTCATGATTTTACTGTGAGTGGCTGGGCTCTGTTCCTCTGTGGTGAGGCCATAAATTCGTTTTCCCAAGTTAATTGCCGGGATATTGAGCAGGGGTGGAGGGTGATGAGTTTCAGGAACTGTGCGGAAATCAATTTGGACAACCTTGCCTACAACATACACCGCATCCGGGAACGGGTTGCCCCTGCGCGCGTGATCCCGGTCGTCAAAGCCGATGCCTATGGCCACGGGGCCGTGCCCGTCGTGAAGCGCCTGATGAAAGAGGGGCTCGGACATGTTTGCCGTGGCCCAATTTCATGAGGCCATGGAATTGCGGGAGAGCGGCATTACCCAACCGATTTTGATCCTGGGCAGGCTGTTTCCGAATGATATTCCCCTGGCCATCAGGGCGGGTTTCCGCATCAGCATCTTTGGCGAGGAGGATCTCCGCTGGATCGAGGAGGCCAAACAGGAGACGCGCGCGCCTGTTCACGTGAAACTTGAAACCGGTATGGGCAGGACGGGGCTCCTTCTCGACCAGGCACCCGCTCTCTTTGACCGTCTGGTGCAGAGCCGGGCCTGCCTTTGGGAGGGGCTGCTTTCCCACTTCTCCACTTCCGATGAACAGGACAAGACCTATGCCAACCAACAACTTTCCAGATTTAAGGAGACGCTTTCCCTGATCCGAAAGCTGGAAAGAAAGCCCACGATTATTCATATGGCCAGCAGTGGCGCGATCCTGGACATGCCCGAGACCTATTTTAATGCGGTCCGGCCCGGGATTCTCATGTACGGCCACTATCCGTCGCGGGAAACGACCCGATCCATAGAACCGAAGCAGGTAATGACGCTGAAATCGTTTGTGGCCCACCTGAGGGAGATGCCCGAGGGACATCCCATCAGCTACGGACGGCTGCTGGACCACTCCGAAAGCGACACAAATCGCCGTTCTTCCCATAGGTTATGCCGACGGCATCAGCCGCAGATTGACCAACACGGGCAAAGTGCTCATTCACGGCAAGCTCTACCCGATGGTCGGCAGGGTAACTATGGATTCCACCATGGTCGACGTGGGGACCGATCCCATAGAGATCGGCGCCGAGGCCCTCATCTGGGGTTCGTCGCCGCAGGGTGTCATTCAGGCTTCCGATGTCGCTGAGGCCATAGGAACCATTCCCTATGAATTGACCTGTGCGGTATCCAAGCGTGTTCCCCGCGTATATGTAGGTGCGGTCTAGACCCTCCGCCACGGCGGCGCATTTCTTGGTTTTCTTCCGTGCCTCGTTACCCCCTTAATGGTCAGGGTAGAAGTACGGCGGGTAATGTCCGACCCGGTCGCCGTTCTCGGTCATGTAGATCTGCGGTACACTGGTCCCCGGGCCATACATGCCGTCCGCCGGGAAAGTCAGGGTCCCCGTACTTGTTCCCAGGCAACCGGTCAGCAGAAGAACCATTGCTATAAGGGAGAGGATTGTCGGGATCGTTTCCATGGTCTACTCCTCAATATTTCTAAGATGTTATCATCAATCAGCATTTTCCTTTTCCGCACTTAATCTAATCAGGCGCATCCAGGTTTGCAATGCGCGCACCTTCCGACATCACCGGATCGAACCCCACACCCCCCGATGAACAATGCACCAAGCAATACCCCGGCGCCTGTTCAACCGCTCGAGCACGCGGGGCGTCTCGGGTTCTCGCGGGAAGGCGCCAGGTTGGGCTCGAGCGATAAGCGAGGATGGACAAACTGATGCAGTACAAGAAAAAAGCCGTGGATAAAATCTGCTTGATACGCAAGGATAAGACTGATATATCAGATGTCACATCTCAGGCGCCAAGCGTCAATTTGTATTGACCGATAGGCTAGTCCTCTTTTGGGAGGGGTCTCATGGTCTTGAAACTTGATCATCATGCCGCCAAACCGGATCCCCGGTTCAATCCTTTTCATGGACCCGCAGGAAACGGGGTCTGCGAAATCTTCCTTTCTTCCTCGGCCATTCAGTATTTATGCAACCGTATCGACGACCTTTTTAAGCAGGAGTCGCACCGTGACAGATGACATCATGGCAATCATCAAGGCTAGGGACCCTCACGAAAGGGAATTTCATCAGGCGGTCAGTGAGGTTTTGGAGTCGGTCAAACCGGTGCTGGACCGTAATCCGCGATACCGGCAGGCAAAAATCCTGGAGAGGATCACCGAACCGGAGCGGGTGATCATGTTCCGGGTACCCTGGATGGACGATCAGGGAAATGTTCAGATCAACCGGGGCTTCCGTATTCAAATGAGCAGTGCCATCGGCCCCTACAAAGGGGGACTGCGCTTTCATCCCTCCGTCAATCTGAGCATTCTGAAGTTCCTGGCTTTTGAACAGGTTTTCAAGAATGCCTTGACCACCCTTCCCATGGGAGGCGGCAAAGGGGGGTCCGATTTCAACCCCAAGGGCAAATCGGACAACGAAGTGATGCGCTTCTGCCAGAGTTTCATGCTCGAGCTTTTTCGTCATATCGGCCCCAACACCGATGTCCCCGCCGGCGACATTGGCGTAGGCGCGCGCGAGATTGGCTTTCTTTTCGGGATGTACAAGAAGTTGCGCAATGAATTCACTGGCGTCTTGACCGGCAAAAACCTCAATTGGGGAGGAAGCCTGATTCGTCCCGAGGCCACCGGATACGGGTGCGTTTATTTTGCTTCCGAGATGCTTGCGACTCAGGGGCAAATCCCTTGAGGGTATGGTCAGTCTGGTTTCCGGCTCCGGAAACGTAGCCCAGTATACCGTGGAGAAACTCCTCGATTTCGGGGGCAAGGTGGTGACCCTCTCGGATTCCTCCGGCTATATCTATGACGAGAGCGGCATCGACCGGGAAAAGCTGCAGTATCGTGAAGGAGCTGAAAAACATCAGGCGGGGCCGGATCAAAGAGTATGCCGACAAGTATCCTGCCGCGGTCTACACCCCGGTGGACCCGGCCCTGGACTACAACCCGCTGTGGAATCACAAGGCCGATTGCGCTTTTCCATGCGCGACGGAAAATGAGATCAATGGCAAGGATGCTGAAAACCTGGTGAAGAACGGCGTGATTCTGGTCTCCGAAGGGGCCAATATGCCCACCACCCCGGAAGGGATCAACGTCTATCACGACCACGGCATCCTCTACGGGCCGGCCAAGGCGGCGAATGCCGGCGGGGTCTCGGTGTCGGGCCTCGAGATGACCCAGAACAGCATGCGCCTCAACTGGACCCGCCAGGAGGTCGATGAGCGCCTGCATACAATCATGAAAACGATCCACAGGACCTGTCTTGATGCGGCAGCCCAGTATGGCACTCCCGGCAATTACATGAACGGCGCGAATATCGCGGGTTTGTCAAGGTCGTGGAATCCCTGCTCGATCAGGGGCTGGTCTAGGAGATTGACGAGGACAATGCCGAGGGCTCCTGACCGCAGCCCTATTCCACGATCCTTCAGCAGGCAATATGAATTTTGGTTTTGGGGGTGGTATTTGAAGCAATACTTACCAGCGGACCCTGAGCAGGCCGCAAACGAGAAAGGAGATTTGCATGGCTAAGGTAAAGATGACCCCGAGTGAAGCGTTTGTGGAAACTCTGGTAGCGGAAGGCGTTAAGGAGATTTTCGGTATCGTCGGATCAGCCTACATGGATGCGCAGGATATTTTTGCTGACGCGGGAATTCGGTTCATTTCCGTCGCTCATGAACAGGCTGCCTGCCATGCTGCTGACGGCCTCGCCCGGGTAACGGGAAGGCCTCAGACCTGCATCGCCCAGAATGGTCCCGGTGCCGCCAACTTTGTTTCGGCACTGACGGCGGCCTACTGGGCGCACTCACCCGTGGTCGCCATTACCCCGGAGACCGGGTCTATGGGGATCGGCAACGGTGGTTTTCAGGAACTGGACCAGATGGCTATGTTCCACGAGCAAACAGTCTATCAGGTGCGGGTCAACCGGCCGGAGAGAATGGCGGAACTGACGCGGCGCTGCTTCTACATGGCCAAGGTGGAACACGGGCCGACTCAGCTCAATATCCCGCGCGACTATTTCTATGGACTTTGCGAAGATGAGATCTACCCGACCCTGAACATCTCCCTCGGGTGCGGTTCCCGAGCCGACCTCGAAGAAGCCGCCAAGCTGCTGGTTAAGGCCAAGTATCCGGTCATCCTTGCCGGAGGCGGGGTCTCCCAGGGTAACGCCCTTCAGGAAACGAAAGCGCTGGCGGAATATTTGACCGCCCCGGTCGTCAACAGCTACCTCCATAACGATACCTTCCCGGCAGCGCACGAACTGGCTGCCGGTCCCATCGGCTACTGCGGTTCCAAGGCAGCCATGCGCACCCTGGCCAAGGCTGACGTCGTCCTTGCTCTGGGTTGCCGCCTCGGCCCCTTCGGCACGCTGCCACAATACGATATGGATTACTGGCCGAAAGACGCCAAGCTGATCCAGGTGGACGCCAATCCCAAGGTGCTGGGGATGACGAAGAAGGTTGATGTTGCGAGTCTGGCGGATGCCAAGGAGTTTGCGAAGGAGTTGCTGGGTTTGATCAAAACCCTGAAACCGAACCTGAAACCTTCGGCGAAACGTCTTGCCGATGTCCAAAAGGAGAAGAAGATTTGGACGGACGAGTTGGAGAAGTGGTCCAGTTCCACGGCCAAATTGATGCATCCGCGACGCTTCCTCTGGGAACTCTCCAAGGCCATTCCGGCCGGTTCCATCGTTTCCACCGACATCGGCAACAATTCCTCGATGGCCAATGCCTATCTGAAATTCAACAATGTGCGCCAGCACCTTGCGGCGCTGAGTTGGGGGAATTGCGGTTTTGCTTACGGCGCCGCCATGGGGGCCAAGATCGGCAAGCCTGATGTCCCCGTATTTGCCTTCCAGGGTGATGGCGCTTATGGAATCAGCGGCATTCAAGAGGTTATGACCGCGGTCAGGGAAAAAATCCCCGTCATCGCAGTCGTAGCCAACAATTTCCAGTGGGGCGCCGAATTGAAGAACCAGGTCGACTACTACGGCGACCGCTATGTCGGAACCGAACTGAAGGAAAACCCGCCCTTTGCAAAGCTGGCCGAAGTCATGGGGGCCAAGGGTTATCGGATCGACAATTACAAAGATGTTGGGGATGTGGTAAAGGATGCAGTGGCGTCCGGACGGCCCTGTGTCATTGAAGCCATCATCGAAGGCGGCAAGAAGGTTCTTGCCGAGCCTTTCCGAAGGGATGCCCTGAAGAAGCCCATCCACTACCTGGCCAAGTATAAACATCTCGATGTCAAGTAGGATTGGAAGAAGGAGAGAACCTCTATTTTCTTGCCTTTCAAAGGAGGCTGAGGAATGTGCTGCAGCACTTTGGGGTTTTTCCTCAGCCTCCTGACAGATTAAGTGATATGCCGGAGGTTGCCAATGATTGATCTGAAGAATATTCCCGCTGCAAAGCAGGATTTGGATTCCTACGAGGTTGAGAACCTTTTTCATTCCTGGTCTTTCCAACCCTCACAGGCCCCGCTGCGGGTCGTCAGTTCCAAAGGGGTTCGATTCAAGACGGAAGACGGCAGGGAGCGGCTCGATTTCAGCTCCTGCTTTGTGAGTCACAATATCGGCCATCAAGACCCCCGAGTGGTCGAAGCGATCTGCGAGCAGGCCAGGCAACTCTGTGCTTTTGCCCCGAATTTCTCCAACAAGCCGCGGGCGGTCTTTGCCAAGATGCTGGCAGAGATTACCCCGGGTGATCTCTCCCGTTCCTTCATCACCCTGGGAGGCACCGAAGCGAATGAAGCCGCCGTCAAGATCTGTCACCAGTTTACCGGCCGCCGCAAGATCCTCACCCGATACCGCAGCTACCACGGGGCCACCGCGACTTCCATGACGCTCTCCGCAGGAGATGCCCGGAACTGGGCCCAGCATCTCGGGGGCACGGAATGGGTTTCGGTACCGCAGCCGTACTGCTACCGGTGCATGTTTGGGCAGGAATATCCGAACTGCGGTCTCCAATGCGTGAAGTACGTTGATGAGGTGATTGAATTGGAAGGGGGCGGCGAAAAAGTGGCCGGCATTATCTTTGAGCCCGTGACCGGGGCCAATGGCATCATCGTGCCGCCGCCGGAGTATTTCCCCGGGCTGAAAGAAGTGTGTGACAAATGGGGTATCCTGATGATCGCGGATGAGGTTATGAGCGGTTTTGGGCGCACCGGAAGGTGGTTTGCCGTGGATCACTGGGGGCTTGTGCCCGACATTCTGACCATGGCCAAGGGCACCACCTGCGGCTATCTCCCTCTGGGCGTGGCCACGGTGCGCAAGCACATCGGGGATCGCTTCAAGGAGCAGTTCTTCTCTCATGGTGCCACCTATG
The DNA here is from genome assembly GCA_963844985.1 of uncultured delta proteobacterium. Lineage (GTDB taxonomy): Bacteria > Desulfobacterota > Syntrophobacteria > Syntrophobacterales > Syntrophobacteraceae > JADGQM01. The sequence continues at coordinate 6,880 of CAWJQV010000023.1, read as the reverse complement.
CCGGCCACGCCCTCTGCTGTGCCGCTGCGGTGAGGGTGCTGCAGATCTACCAGGAAGACAATCTCATCGAGAATTCGGAAAAAATGGGCAAATACCTGCTGGAGAAGGCTTTGGAGCTTAAAGACAAACATCCCTGCATCGGCGACGTGCGCGGCTTGGGTCTCTTTGTTGGCTTGGAACTGGTGAAAAACCGCAAAACCCGGGAACCCATCATGCCGGTGGCCGCCAAAATCCGCCCCGGGATGAATCCCAAGATGGAAGTGGCGAAAAGACTGGGGGAACTCGGAATGATGGCGATGGCGGCAAATCCTGGTAACGTTATTGCCATGGCACCCCCTCTGATCATCACCAAAGATGAGATTGATGAGGGCGTCGCCAACATGGACAAGGCGCTGGAAGTGGCCGATAAATATGCCGAAGGGTGAGAGCGGGGGAAAGTCCGTATCGCAAGGTCCACAGGGAGGTTTCAATAGAAATGGGGTATCGGAAGATTCTTCTAGCCCTTGACATCAACGACACGGGTACGGCTTTGTTTGACGAGGCGCTTGATCTGGCCCTGAAAACGGGCGCCGAGTTGACGCTTTTTTGCTGCTTCGAACAGGATACGGTCGCTGAGGCGGAGGACAGGGTGATGACTTTTGCCGAAATGAACATGTCGGATTCGGAGCGTCTTCACGAGAAAGCACGGCGGGTTGAACTGGAGCATGTGCGCGCCTGGCTGCAGTCTCTGGCGAAGCTAGCGGAGGAACGGGGGGCTGTCGCCCGGGTGGATGCGGAGGAAGGAAAGCCGGCTCAGCGTATTTGCGATGCGGCTGCCGATTGGGGAGCCGACCTGATTGTGCTGGGACATCATGGTCGTCATCCTCTCAAGGAGCTTTTGTTGGGGAGTTTGAACAGCCATGTCATTCGCAACGCACCCTGTTCGGTGCTCCTGGTAAAGCGGCAATAGCAGCAGAGAGGCTATGGATCCCGGCTGGTAGCAAGAATACAGGAGAGAATTTTGGGAGACATGACGAAACCCGCAGACACCAGGAACATCAAGATCCAGGTCAGCGATCTGACCAAGAGCTTCGGAAACCTGTTGGTCCTCGACGACATTTCCTTCAATGTAGCCAAGGGGGAGTTCCTCAGCATTGTCGGGCCTACGGGCTGCGGTAAAACGACCTTCTTGAACTGCCTCTCCAAGCTCATGCCCACCACCAAGGGAAATATCTTTATCGATGGTGAAGAGGCCAATCCGAAGAAACACAATATTTCCTTCGTCTTCCAGGAGCCTACCTGCATGCCTTGGCGGACCGTCCGGGACAACGTTGCCTATGGCATGGAAGTCAAGGGCTTTCCCAAAGACAAGCTGGAGGAACGGCTCAAGTATATCCTGGACCTGGTGGGGCTTTCCGACACGGCCAACCTCTATCCCAACCAGGTATCCGCCAGCATGGAACAGCGCATTGCGGTAGCCCGCGCCTTTGCGGTGGACCCGGACCTGCTTCTGATGGATGAGCCCTACGGCCAGCTGGATGTTAAATTGCGCTGCTACCTGGAAGACGAACTCATTCGGCTGTGGAAGGTTTTGAACAGCACGGTCATCTTTGTCACCCACAATATCGAGGAAGCCGTTTATGTGGCGGAGCGAATTCTCGTGTTGAGCAACAAGCCAACCACGATCAAGGCTGAGGTTATCGTTGATCTGCCGCGCCCGAGAAGTCTTATTGATCCGCGATTTGTGGAGATCAGGAAGCAGGTCACCGATTTGATTAGATGGTGGTAGGAGGCTGATGGAACCAAAGCAAGGCACCCCGGTGTTTCAACCGTAGGCGTTTAGCGGAAAGGAGGTGGCAGGCAAGGCAGTAGCGCTGGATGATGCTCTATTTCGAAAGTTGAGGTGGTTTGGCGGAACGTCTGTTCAAAAATGTGGGATGAATCGACACCTGGAAGGAGGAATCCATGAAAAGACTTGCATGCCTTGGTATCTTGATCATGTCCGGATTGTTGGTTTTGGGAACCCCGGGACCGGTTTTGGCTGCGGACAAGCCCGTCGAGTTCAGTATGAGCTGGCAGCCTGAGCATGAAACGTTTGTTGTGTGGTACGCAAAAGAGAAGGGCTGGGACAAGGAAGAAGGCCTGGACTTCAAGCTGAACTATTTTGAATCCGGTATGGCACAATTGGAGGCCCTGCCGGCCAAAACATGGGTCGTGGGAGGTATGGGCGGGGTGCCGGCAACGGTTGGCGCGCTGCGTTATGGGACCTACGTGTTTGCCATCGGTAATGACGAATCCGAGACCAACGCCGTCATGGTAAGGCCTGACAGCCCGATTCTCAAGGTGAAGGGCTTCAATCCGAAGTATCCTGAAGTCTATGGGAGCCCTGAGCTGATCAAGGGGAAAACGATCCTCTGCACCACGGTCTCTTCGGGACACTTCGCCATGAGCAAATGGTTGGAAGTCTTTGGGTTGAAAGACAGCGACGTGGTCATCAAGAACATGGATCAGGCTCAGGCCATTGCCGCACTGGAGTCCGGAATCGGCGACATGGCCGTCTTCTGGGCCCCGCATCTCTACACCGGGCTTGCCAAGGGCTGGAAGGTTGCCGGCAACACCAAGACCTGCGGCGGTGCCCAGCCAATCGTCATCATTGGCGAGAAAGAGTTCTGTGACAAGAATCCTGAGACGGTGGCCAAATTCCTGCGAATTTACCTGCGGGGCATCAACCTGCTGAAGAAAGAGGGTGTTAACCTGCTGCCGGAATACCAAAAGTTCTACAAAGACTGGTGCGGGTTGGAGTTGACCGACGAAATGGCCAAGTTGGACATCACCATGCATCCGGTATTCACTTATGAAGAACAACTCAAGCTTTTCGACAACTCCAAGGGTCCAAGTACCGTTGACAAATGGCAGCTTGCGATTCTTGACTTCTTCACGGCACAAGGCAGATTCAAGCCGGAAGAAAAGGAGAAGGTCCTGAAGACCGATTACATCACCGACAAGTTCCTCAAACTTGTCAAGCAGCCAATACCCTAGCCCGGGGCGAATGGAGTCGGCACAGAAAGACCCGCCCTTTGGCTTTGCTCCCACCAAACCATCATGACCCTGGGGGCCACGACAAATAGATGAAAAGCCCCGCGTTCGTGCCGAGGTATCGAAGCATGAACGGGGTATTCGCGCTTCGATACCTCAGGGCAAACGGTCATTTTCATATAGACGGGCTGAGAAGGGCAATTGCGGGTGAATTAAGAGAGATCATGCAGCAGGGGCGGACGTTAAGTCCGTCCCTGCAGACAATGAAATTTTTTGGAAGGTGCTTTGTCAGACCTATGGCGGTCTGATTCTGCCTGGATTCTTTCGGGAGGCCGACAATGGCTTACGAGCAGGTAAGCAGTGAAAACCCCATTGGGTTTGAGAGTATTGCCCTTCGCCAGCCTTCTCCTTTTTTTGGGGACATGGCAGGCAGTAATTGACTTCGGGGTAGTGCCGAACACCATGCTTGCTTCCCCCACTCAAGTATTCAAGCTCTTCCTGGTCAAGCTTACCGATCCGAACCCGGATGGAGCGGTTCTCCTGAGACACGCCTGGACCAGCGTCCAGGAAGCTTTTACGGGATATATTCTGGCGCTGTTGGTGGGCATCCCCCTGGGACTCCTGATGGGGTGGTTTGTGGTGGTAGAAGGCCTGGCAAGGCCGATCTTCGAATTGATTCGCCCTATTCCCCCCATTGCCTGGATACCGTTGACCATCTTCTGGTTCGGAATCGGCATCGGGGGCAAAGTGTTCATCATTTGGATTGCCGGGATCGTTCCGTGCGTCATCAATTCCTTTGTCGGCGTGAGGATGACCAATCCGACCCTGATTCAAATGGCCCGCACCTATGGTGCTTCCGACTGGCAAATCTTCAGGCAGATTTGCATCCCTTCAGCGCTGCCCATGGTTTTCGGCGCGCTGCAGATCGCCCTGGCTTATTGCTGGACGAACCTGGTGGGAGCAGAACTCCTGGCGGCCGACAACGGTCTCGGATACTTGATCACCATGGGGCGTCGTTTGGCCATGCCGGACATGGTGGTCCTGGGCATGATCATGGTCGGTCTGACCGGAGTAGTCATCGGCGTCATCATTGATTACCTGGAAAAAAGACTGCTGGCCGGAATAAGGAGGTAAGGCACTTTGGCAAAACCAATACAATCCATTGCCAATGAAGTCCAGATGCAGGTCAAAGAGAAACGGCCCTTCACCATTTTTACTGTCCTGAAGAATCGCTGGTTTCTATATGCCGTATCCATCACTGCTTTTTTCCTGGTGTGGGATACGGTTGCCTACCGCCGAGTTTTTGGTGGCGGCCTCGCTCGTCCGCAAGAAGTCATTTCGCAACTGGGCAAAATGATGGTTGATACAATGGCGGGGAAATCCCTTATGGGGCACGTATGGGCCAGCACTCAGCGAATCTTGATTGGTTTTAGCCTGGCATCTATTGTTGCTGTGCCGCTGGGGCTTATGATGGCCCTCAACCGCTATGTCAATGCCTTTGTAAGACCCGTATTCGACCTGTTGAAGCCGATGCCGCCCATCGCATGGATTTCCATTGCCATACTCTGGTTTGGCATCGGAGAAGAATCCAAGGTGTTCATCATTGTCGTCGGCACCTTTGTTCCCTGTCTGCTCAACGCCTTCAACGGGGTTCGTCTCATTGAACCTCAGCTTTACGATGTGGTCCGCATGCTCGGCGGAAATCGCCGCGATGAAATCATCCAGGTATGCTTCCCTGCCGCATTCCCAGCTATTTTTGCCGGCCTGCAGATTTCACTGAGCATTGCCTGGACCTGCGTGCTCGCCGCCGAGTTGGTCAGTTCCCGGTCGGGTTTGGGTTTTATCATCATCCAGGGAATGACCCTCTCAAGGCCCGCGCAGATCATAGGAGGCATGCTGTTGATCGCTGTGGTTGCCTGGGGAATGAGTCTGCTCGTCAGTGGTTTGGAAAAATTCCTCTGCCCATGGAAGCGGGAAGTAATGAGTCAGTGAGGCATCCAGGTGCGTTGGGTTGAATTTGAACCCATTCGATTGATGCCAAGAGAGAAGGGTGAACGTCGTGGAAGTCGAGCATCAGGATAAAATTGTCTGTCAGAATATCAGCAAGGCTTTTATCCAGAAAGGCAACCAGAGGGTTCATGTGCTGGAGGACATCAACCTCAGCGTTAAGGAAAACGAGTTCGTGGTAATCCTTGGGCCGGGACAGTCCGGGAAGAGCACTCTGCTTCGTATCATCGCCGGCCTGGAGACACCGACAAGCGGCAAGGCGATTCTTGACGGCGTCGAGGTCTCTGGTCCCGGGCCGGATCGCGGCCTGGTCTTCCAGAGCTACATGCTGTTCCCATGGAAGACCGTAATGGGCAATGTTGAGTTGGGACCAAAATTACGAGGTATTCGAAAAAAAGAAAGGCGGGAGATCGCTTCTCATTACATAAACCTGGTTGGCTTGGATGGGTTTGAAAACCACTATCCCCATCAACTCAGCGGCGGGATGAAGCAGCGCGTGGGGATTGCCAGGGCCTATGCCAACAACCCCGAATTGATGCTCCTGGACGAACCATTCGGGCAACTGGATGCGCAAACTCGCTACTTCATGGAAAAGGAGACGGCGCGCATCTGGGAAGCAGAGAAGCGAACGGTCCTGTTTGTGACCAACAATATTGACGAAGCGATTTTTTTGGGAGCTCGGATCATATCCCTGCAGGGAAAATTGCCCGGCCGGATGCATCGCGTCTACGAGGTGGATCTGCCGCGACCCCGTGAACATACCGACATGAAGTTCCTGGAGCTCAGACACGAAATTACCGAAGCCTCCGAGTTGACTCTGTAAGGTCGATGCTTTGGGGCTCTCTTCACTGGGGGAAGAGAGCAGAGGAAGGGAGTAGATCGATGCCTTCTAGCCAAACGGAAGAACCCCAATTTCAAGTCTCCTCAGATCCGCTCCCGGCAGCCGAGGAAGCTCAGGTCACGATCAATAGCAAGTCTTTGCGTGAACAGGTGTATGAATATCTTCGTGGAGAACTGCAGAGCGGGAGGCTGGTTCCCGGTTCCGCGATCAATCTCACGCTGATCAGCAAGCAACTGGGGGTCAGCAAGACGCCGATGCGCGATGCGCTCCTCCAGCTCGACGCCGAAGGATTTGTGACGATTTCACCCAGACGGGGAGTCTTTGTCAACCCGGTGACCCTCGATGACGTCAGACATAGCTATGAGATTGTCGGGGCACTGGAGGCTGCGGTGATCTTCTCGGTGTTCGATCAGATCGAGAACACTCATATAGAGAAAATGAAATTGAATAATATCAATTTGAAAACCGCCCTTGAAGGGGATGACTTCCTAAGTTACTACCTCCTCAATATTGCTTTCCATCACGTCTTCCTTGAACTCTCCGACAATAGAATGCTGCAACGCATCATCATGCCCATACGACAGCGGCTCTATGACTTTCCGAGAAGACGTTATATCAAAGAATGGGAACTTAAGAACTGTGGAGACCATGACGATTTGATCAACGCCATTGAGAGAGGTGACCGCAATGCTGCGGTGAGTGTCTGGAGGGATGTGCACTGGTCTTTCTCCGTTTACGAGAACTACATTCGTCAGTTTTATTTCTCTGAGAGCGAATAATAGGCCCGCTTGTTTACACGTCCGGTTTTCGTGATTCGGGAACAAGGATCGAGGAAATGGTAACCCTGGCGAAACGGAAATGGCGGATGCTGTGCCGTGTGTGGCGGAAGAAAGCTTTTCGCCACCTGCCTTGGCTGTGGAGTGGAACTGTGCGAGGGGTGTGCCCGGTTCGAGCTGATCGGTTCCGGGTGCGGCTGTGTCTGGCCGGTCTATTATTGCCGAAGGTGTGTTCAGGATC
>CAWJQV010000022.1:0-105398 GCA_963844985.1 uncultured delta proteobacterium | reverse complement strand
GATGAGAACATCGTACGCAGGGAGGAACCCCTTGAAGACGCGGCTCAATGACGTCAAAGTAGGGCTCAGTTTAGCGGTTTTTCTGCTGTTCACCCTCGGCCTTTTTGCATCCTGGAGCCATGCGGCGGAAGGGACGCCCGGAAGCGAGACGAGCACCGTTTCCCAAAAAAATGAAGCCGACCAGCCTACCCATCCATACCATGATTACGCTCTATTTATTGCCGGCATCAGCAACCCGAAAGGTTCCCTTGCTGCCTTGGAAAGCAGCCCGGCATGGGGCCAGTTTGCCAAATCATTCAGCGCGGGCTGGAAGGACCTCGAGGTGAGGCAACTTACGCCGATGAGGCAATGGGCCGCTCGGGAACTCAGCGCCCTTGACGCTTCCCGCTACACCGTGTTTTATCCCTTCAGCGGGGCGGATTTTGCCAACATGTACAATTTTTTTCCCGACGCCGGGACCTACGTCATGATTTCTCTGGAGCGGGTCGGCCGAATCCCCGATTTTCGGGAGATGAGTAAACCCGATCTCGAGGCTTTTTTTGCGGGCCTTCAGCGCGCCAATAAAGATTTGCTCGATCTCGACTATTTCATCACCAGCAACCTGAAAACGGGCCTGCAGGAGAAAGGCATGCAGGGCATTCTCCCGCTCCTCGTGCTGTTCATGGCCAGAGAGAAGGTGCGGGTGATCAGTGTGCAGCACTGGTTCATGAATCCGAACACGAGCATCGAGGAGATGCCTGCCCTGGGGCTCGTCACCTCCGAAAGAGGGAGCGTTCCCGGAGTGCGCATCGTTTTTCAGCGGGAGGGTCAAAAACAACACCAGACTCTTTATTATTTCCGTTTCAATTTAGGTCGGGGTTACTTTGACCGAAACGATAATTTCGTATCTTTTCTGCAGAGCTTCGGCCCTTTTGTCACCTTCGAAAAAGCTTCATCCTACCTGATGTTCGACCCGGATTTTGCCGCGATAAGACGGTTCATCCTTGACCACAGCATGCATATTCTGCAATCCGATTCAGGAATCCCCATAAAGTACTTCGATCCGTTGATATGGAACCTGAAACTCTTCGGCAGCTACAAGAAACCCGTACCGACCTTTAGTGATCAGTATCAAAAGGACCTTGCCGAGCTCTATCAAAAGACGAAAAACATAAGCCCTCTTTCTTTCGGGGTCGGGTACCATCATCTACCGGGAACGGCCAACCTGCTGCTTGCCACGAGAAAGAAACCGCCTCCTTCCGGCATCCCCCATTGATGCGGCGGAAAATCATGAAATTTATGGTCGTGGGGCTTCTGGCCCTCTTTTCCCCGCTTCTCTTTGCCGCGAATCTTGTCCTCGCTGGGCTTTCCCCGCTTCCGGTGGCGATCGGCGGGGATACGTGGCGTCCCCTGTCCGCGCATGAAGACGCTAGTCTCGAGGACCGACTGGCGCAAGCCCTGAAGCGGAGCTCGCTGTGGCAAACTTTGATCAGCGAAGAGAAGATGGCCGTGGGGGTGGTGGATCTAACCGACCCGGCGGCGCCTCGTTTCGCCAAGGTTAATGGCAGCACCATGATGTATGCGGGCAGTCTCGCCAAGCTTGCCATTCTTTTTTCCGCCCACTGCGGTTTCGAGGACGGGACGCTGGTGGAAACCCCGGAGATTCACCGGGATATGATAGAGATGATCCGTCGTTCCGACAACGCCGCAACCAACCGCATGATTGATCGCATCGGTCTGCGCAGGATCGAAGCGGTGGTCGTCGACCCGAATTGTCGTTTCTATGATCCCGACCAGGGCGGAGGCATCTGGCTGGGCCGGCGCTTCGCCAATAGCGGGGAGGTCGATCGCGAGCCGATCAAGGGTCTGATCCACGGGGCAACCGTCACCCAGGTTTGCCGGTTCTACTACCTGCTGGCCACGGGAATGCTCATCAGCGAGGAGCGTTCCCGACAGATGCTGCACATCCTGTCTTTCCCGGACATTCACGACAAGTTCATCAGCGTTCTGGAAAGAAGCATCCCGCTCGCGCATCTCTACCGGAAATCAGGAACCTGGCCGGTATGGTATGCCGATTCGGTCCTCGTGTGGGATGAAACGGGAGGGAAATACATCCTGGTGGCCATGGTGGAAAATGAGCAGGGAGAAGAAATTCTGAAACAGCTGGTCCCGATTGTGCAGCACCTTTTAAACGTCAAGGAATCTCCCGCTTCGTCCACGGATTAGACCATATCGGCGCCCAGCCAGCCACAGAATACAGCCGGCCCAAGCACGCCGCGCAAGAACATGGAAACCTAAAATACAGACCAGCTTTTCAGAAAATCCTTTGGATCATGTCACAATGGGAAAAATCCAGGGTATTAATTCCTGCGAAACTCTTGTGAGGAGGCCGCCAAGAAGTGTGCATATCTTAACTCCCGACCATCGAGAACGCCGACCGTTTGTTGGTGATATGGTTTGGTAACCCTGAAGTTTTTGAGCGCTGGTTTTTGGCTCTCCAAGGCAGCTGGACGTACCTGAGCCGTCCGTAAACCGAATAACGAATTTTGCACTACCTGGGTCTGTGGAAGCAGCCCCCGGCTTGTCATGCACGGTGTCACACCGTGGTGGTTTTTGTCTTCACATACATAGCAATCGGCATAAAAATGCCCTGCATTTTCCTGCATTTTCGTTGACAGAATCGACGATGCGTGCTAGCCGAAAATCACAAAAAACGATTTCCTATCACCCTGATTTGCTTCTTATTAGGGGGGAAAGATGAAAAGGCAACGTTGGGTATTTTTTGCGGCGATTGCGTGTTTCTTCTTGTTGGGGAGTGCCATGCCGGGTGAAGCCAGAGGGGATTCCTCCAAGAACGCCTCACCAGCGTCAGAACCGATCAACAAAGGTTATTATCTACCGGACTTCCGCTTGATTGCCGAAAAGGGTTTCGACAGTCCTCAAAACAATTACGCCTGGTCCAGTGCCAGTTTTCGAGGGGACATCTATATCGGCACGGCCCGCAACTTCGTCTACCAGGTAATCGAGGTGCTCAAGCAGGTCGGCCTAATTCCTCCGGACTACGAGTATCAATTCGTCACCCACCCCGAAGGCAGTCCCTGGTCCATGGAACACGCGCAGGAGATGAGCGGGGAAATCTGGCGCTTTCGAAAAGGCGTTTGGTCACGCGTCTATAAGTCGAGTCCAGTGGACGTATCCTACTTGCCGATTCCCGGATTACCGAACCCTGCTTGGACGGCCAAGGAGCCGGGGTTCCGCAGCATGATTACCTTCACCGACAAGTCGGGTGAGGAGGCCATCTACGCCGCCTCCGGCGCCAGCCTGGTTCCGGGAAGGCTGCTCATCAAGTCCACTGACGGCGCTTCTTGGAAGGAAGTAGTCACTCCGCCTACCTCGATGGAGAGCGATTCCCGCAGCATGGCCGTTCACAACGGCAAGCTCTTCATCGGTCCGGCCGGAGTGAGCAACACCGCCACGATCTGGGCCACGGACGATCCCAAAACGACCGGTGACGGAAGCAACTGGAAGCAGGTTGCCGACTTGACCCTCGCCGGGCCCGGGAGGAACGTTGCCGTCGTCTCCATGGTGAGTTTCCAGGGCTATCTCTACGCGGGGACCCAGAACGATGAGGCGGGTTTCCAGGTGTGGAGGAGCAACGCGAAAAGCCCCAATGATCCGCAGATCGGTGACTGGACCAAGATTATTGATTATGGCGCCGGGGATATGGGGAGCACCAGGGCCCTGACCATGGCCTTGTTCCAGGACAGCGTGATTGTCGGATCCTCCATGTTCCCGATCGCCTCAAATCCGCCCGGGCTGCTGGCTCCCAAGGGGTTTGAGGTGATTCGCATCCACCCGGACGACTCCTGGGAGCTGCTCGTCGGTGACTATCTTGCCCAGAAGCCTCCCGGGGGCATCCCTTCGCTGAGGCTGCCGAAGAGTCTCTGGCCCGGGGGATTCGGAAACTTTCTGAACCTTTACTGCTGGTCTCTGATATCCGACCAGGGGGTTCTCTATCTTGGTTCGTTCGACACGAGTTCGTTCCTTTACGTTCTTCTCTCTGATGACAGCCTTTCGAAATCGATACTCCCGACCAACATAGCTGACAGTCTTTCGAAATCGATACTCCCGAGCAACATAGAGGGTCTGAGGAACGCCATCCGCTCACTGGACAGACCAGGGATGGAGAAGTTTTTAGAGCCCTATCGGACGCTGGTCGGCGCCCTCGATGTTGGCGATCCGGGCAACCTGGATTGGGTACGGATCTGGGATATTCTCAAGACCTACTTCTTTGGCGCTGACCTGTGGAAGACCACGGACGGCATCCATTGGGAACCGGTCACTCTGAACGGCTTGGGGAATCCGGAGAATTACGGGATCAGGACCATGATTGCGGAACCGGTCACTCCGGACGGCTTGCAGAATTCCTTGTACATCGGCACTGCGAACCCTTTTGGTGGACTCGAGGTGTGGCGAGCTCTCAAAGATAATACTATCGTGCCTGCCCTGGACAAATGGGGGTTGCTGGTTTTTGCCCTCCTCACGGCGTCCGCTGCGCTATATGCCATGAAGCGACGGAGCAGAGCGAAAGGATAACACAACTCCTCTTGCCGGATTGTTCTTCTAGACCAAAATCGACAAATTCTTGAGGCTCTTGCAGAACTCTCAGCTTCCCTCACCCGGCAAGACCCGAGGTCCAGAATTCGTTGAAAAACCTAAATTCCGGCTTCCGCCGGAATGACGCGCAAGGAATTTTGCATGAGGCTCTCTTTAATAGCGTTCACAGCTCACAAGGCGTGGGCAACACATCAAGGCTTTGGCAAGGAATTGACGATTAGGCACTTCGAATGAATGTTCCACAAGGACGGGGTCGGGAATGGCGAGCCGGTCGCTCAATTTTCTGAAAATAATTAATGTCTATCCCTTTACCAGGTAAAGACTACATGCCTGCTGTGATCCTGGAGCAGGGTGGTTTGCCGCTGAATCGCGCAGCCGAGGCCGATTAGTTCTGCTGCACGAGCGCTCCGCGACGACTGGGAAGTGTGAATCTTACGGCGGTAGGACTTGCCGCGGACGGATGCGAAGCTTCCTCTTTGATGCGCATCCATCCGCTGGTGAGCACGGCGTTTACAAGCTGGTCGACCTGCCACACGGAGAGCAGCTCGGCGGACGATACTTATCGAAGCAGCCCTGCCTTTGGCACCCCAAGCCGGACTGCTCCCCTGCGGGAACGAGTGTCCAGGCGCCGCAGTCCCCGCAATGCACAACACAACCCCATCGCCTCCACAGCTCTGCACAGAAGGAGAGGTGCTGTCGGCTCGGCCGCCTCGAGGCCTATTAGAAGAGTACAAACTGCAGCCTCACGATGTGGAATTCCTGGTCCGAGCTGGTATTCGTCCGGTTCATTCGGATCCGCACGAAATAGGCGTAATTGTCGAAGTCAAAACCAGAGACAGAGACATAGGCTTGCCTGACTCCAGTGCCGTCCGTACTGTTCACGGTTGCCAGGGTACCAACCGCCCCGGTCGCCAGATTCTTCCGGTAGAGCTTGGCCTGCACGTATCCGTTGGCGTCGGGGTCTTTGAAAGTGAGATACAGGGTGTTCCAGTCGGGTTCGTCCGGATAGGAGTCGATGGGAGTCGTCACGTTGCAGGTGAAATAGATGTCGCCCATGACATTCGACTTGAATTCGATGTAGCCGCTGGACGCCCAAACCTCGTAGCGGGTATACGGTGCGTCATCATCCGGAACACAGGTCGACCCGACGGCTGACCAGGGGCGGGTTTGTGCTGCGTCGACCGGGGCAACGGACGCAAAGACCAGCACCAGAACGGCGGTCATCACGACAGTCAGCTTTGTTTTCATTTCATCCTCCTTATGGTATGGCTGAAAGGGCTCAGTGGCAGTGGACAGAGAAAGCGGATTCTTGAAGCGCGAAGGCCTCCAAAGGGATATCTGGAACTCCCCTTGGAGGCTTCACATTGACATTTTCTGAAAAGTCCACTTCATGATTCACTCCGGACAGAAGCCATTTTGGAAATAGCTACGAAGGCATGACCGGCCAGAATACGAAACCTTCAGCATGAGAAAAGGTTGGAAGAGGTAAACCCAAAGGGATCTGGAAAGTTGCAACGAGAAGTTGCACTGCTAAAAATCAGCGTAATATACCGATTGTCTGGATGTCAAGTAGGTGGAGACTGTATTTTTTCGAGCAAATAAACCGTATGGGGGAGCTACATAATTTTGGGTTCTGCAATTTTAGCAATAGAAAAATTTCCCGCTGTTTTCAGAAAGTGCTCAATCTTTGATCACAACAGTAAAGTCTTGATAGCTTGATACCTCCTGAGCCTTGAGAGCAAGGGCCGTAAGTTGGCGATATGCTTTTGCTGTTCTGAGGTTTTTGGTTACTGATTGTCACGTACAGTGGCAAAATTCAGGTTTTGCAGAACACACAAGCCAGGGATGAAACGGAAACAACGACCTCACCTTAATTGCCCCGCGTGGCGACTGTTTCCCGTTGGACCGCACTGGTGCTCAGATGAGCAGCTTTTCAAGTTGATCGAGATTGAAAGAGGTTTCATTAGCCTGCGACATCCACCTGGCGCATCGATTCGCATTCAATGGAATTCCAACGGCCGGGATGCCCGTGCGGATGCACAGCCTCATGCCCAGAGCAAGCTCAGGGATACATGCGATTCCCAGAGCACCGATGCTGGGGTGTTCCTGTTTGAGTCTTTCAAAGAGTCTCCCCTGGTCCATTTCCACGGAAATATAGGGTTTGATCCCGTATTTCTCGAGGAGGACACTTCCCAGGCGAACGAAGCATTCCTCGGTGCAACCCTTGCACACAGCTTCTATGTCACCCCTTACTGATCGGCATCCCGGCCTGAAGTCACGAAGGCAATGGGCGATGAGTGCGAACTTGTATTCAGATCGTTTGAACTCTTCCCGGTGGATTCTGTTCACTAACTCGATTTCGATCATGTACAGGTGGTACTTCTCTTCCTTCGTAGAAAGCGTGCTGTCAAACCTCTTCGCCAAGGGCAAGCTTCGTAGATGGTCCGAAACATCCTGTGTATAGATAGACAATGACTGCCTGAGTGTCTTGCTCAGGAATTGGATGGTCTTCCGATCATCCCCGGTGGCTTTCAAGCCCTCAAGAAAGGGGTTCTTTGCCACCTTCTGGATCAGGCCCAGGAGTTTTCTTTGATCAGGGCAGCGCTGGAGGAACCTATCCGCCAAGTGCTCTATTTCGGCGAAGTAACGCTCGCTTTCATCGCCCCGGGCAAACAGCGAGTACGTTTTCCCTCTGACTGGCGTGTAGAGTCTCTTGTGATTCGACAATGTTTCAAACCTCCTCTTGATTCCAGAAGATCAAACGGGCAGCTGTAATCGTATATCCTCCTTCCTCAAGATAATGGCGCTTATCTGCATTGTGGCGGTTCTTCCCTCACTTTCGCTGCCGGTTCCAAAACTCATGACAAATCTCTTGTGTTGACTCCTGAATCCTGCGCAACCCATCAGCAAGTCCTTTTCTGATGTTCGCCAAAGCCACCGTGGGAAACCGGCGTGGGTTGATCACTGGAATGAAAAATCACAGTCTTCCACCGTGAAAGCCGGCGACAGCTTAACGGCTCCGCAACCTTGAGGGTGATGGCTGGATTCCGATATTGTTTTGTAAACTTGAAGTCTTTGGTACGAAGAACCCGCTCTTGTGGGCTGCAATATCGAGAGTGGCCAAAGCTGACCGGCCTCCCCGAGGGAGCGGTTTGCCCTGAAGGCGCGGCAAAAATCCTCCGCAAGCAAGAGAAACCTTGCCTGACCCTCAAAGATTCATGATCTTGCCGGGAAGAGGGCCTGGAAGAGAGCGTCGAGACCACACCGGTGGCTAAGGTTCAAAACTCGGCGCACGCGGCGGTGAGGCTCTTTTCAGCTCGGAGGCTGGTCGTCGAGCAGTCTCCGGTACTGACCCAGGGCCATGAGGGGAAAGCAGATGCGGTAGTTGTGGTAGCGAATGAAAAAATGTTCGGGAAAGCCGGTGCCGGTAAAGTAGAGCTCTTCCCAGGAGCCATCGGGCTTTTGGGTGTTGAGGAGGTATTGGATTCCTTGGCTGACTTCGGGGCTTTTTCCTTCGCCTCCCGCCATCAGGCCCATGAGCGCCCAGGCCGTCTGCGAAGGAGTGCTGGGCCCCTGGCCACGGAGCGAAGGATCGGTGTATGAGGCGCACGTTTCGCCCCAGCCGCCGTCATCGTTTTGATGTTCTTTGAGCCATCTGAGCGCCGTCTGGATCCAGGGAGCTTTCGGGTCTTCGCCGATGCTGATCAGTCCGCGGAGCACCCCCCAGGTGCCGTAGATGTAGTTCACGCCCCAGCGCCCCCACCAGCAGCCATCGGGCTCCTGGAGATCACGCAGAAACTGAATCCCCCGCACGGCCCGAGGGTGTGATTTAGGGAACCCCAGATAGCCCATGGCTTCCAGGACCCTCCCCGTGACATCCGCGGTGGGATAGTCCACCATGGCCCCGTGATCGGCGAAGGGGATTCTGTTCAAAATCACCATATCGTTGTCGCGATCGAAAGCGGCCCATCCCCCGGAGCTGCTCTGCATGCTCAAGACCCACTCCATGCCTCTTTGCTTGACGCATTCCATGCCGTCTGTATGGCATGAACTCAAACGATGGAGCGTAGTCAGGACCACCGCCGAATCATCCACATCAGGATACTGCGTGTTCACAAATTCAAAGGCCCAGCCTCCCGGCGCGCAGCAATTCTTCACCTGCCAGTCCCCTCCGGTCGTGATCTGCTGGTTCACCAGCCACGACGCTGCGCGCTTGAGGGCGGGATGCTCCGGAGGCAACCCTGCTTCCAACATCGCGAGCGCATTGAGCGCCGTGTCCCATATGGGGGAAACGCAGGACTGCATTCTCCGGCCCTGGTCATCCTCGAGACAGAAATCCTCAATGGCCTTCAGACCCTGGACCATGACGGGGTGGTTCAAAGGGTAACCCAGGTAGTGCAAGGCCAGGATACAATAGACCATCGGGGGTTGGATTCCTCCCCAGTCGCCGCTGTGCTCCTGGTGATTCAGAATCCACGTTTCGGCGGCGCGGATTGCGCGGTCGCGGAGGGAATGAAGCGGATTGCGCTCAAGGTATTTGGCGATGCGATCGAAAAGGAAAAAAAGCTTGTGGGTATATGAGGCGAACTTCTTCCGAGCGGCGGCCCCGGACCCGGTCACGTAGAGCTCGGGAATGCGCCTGTCCGCAGGCAAATCGAACTTGGGCCGGACGTTCAGGACAATCGAAAGAGGAACGACGGTAGCCCGCGCCCAGCTGGAAAATTCATAAATATTGAAATGAAAATGGGACGGCAGAACCACCAGCTCAACGGGCATGGAAGGGACCTTGTCCCAATCGTACTGGCCGAAGAGGGCGAGCCAGATTTTGGTGAAGACTCGCGACGCCTCAATCCCCCCCTGGCTGAGAATGTATTCCCGCGCCTTGCGAAGAGGTCGAGAGTCCGGGTCCTCCCCCGCCAGTTTGAGCGCAAAGTAAGCTTCTATGGTGGTGCTCAAATTCCCGTCGTCACCGTAATACAACCCCCAGGAACCATTCTCGCGCTGTTGGTTCAGAAGGTATCTCACCATGCTGCGTTCCCTTTCCCCGTCGGAGCATCCGAGGAGATAGTGGAGCATGATGTATTCACTGGTGATCGAAACATTGGATTCGAGTTCCGCCCACCAATAGCCTTCCTCATTTTGGGTCGCAACGAGCAGTTGCGTGGTATTGCGAAGCGCTTTCTCGATACGCCGCGCCCAGGAACTCTCGACGATCGAAGGCTGGGCCGAGTGACGTCCGGGCAGTCCTTTCCTGAGCTCCGAGCGCTTCCCACCCCTGGAGCCCGCCGACTCCTTGGCCTTTGAGGAGGGCCGCAATTGCTGACAAGGCTTTCCGGTCCGCTCCAACTCCTGCTCTTCTTCCAATAACTCGGCAATGATTTGCCGATTGCGACTGGTCGGATTCATCTTACCTACCGAATCTGGTGTCTTTGAAGTCCTTGACCCATTCAGCCAAAAACATCCGGATTGAGAAGAATAAAAGCTACCGCCTGAGTGTGCGACAAAAAAACCTTTACCAAAAACACTCATTTATGTATGCAAGCATCTTAACCATGGGCTCAGCCAAACCATTAAAAATTATGTGCCTTTTATAACATCTTCCGAGTTTTAGCAAGCGGACAGTAAAGGAAATTCGAGGACTGATATGGCGGATACGGAACAGCTTGCAATTTTGGGACGGGGCGTCGAGGCCTGGAACTCATGGCGAACGCACAACCCTGATGTTTTCATCGACCTGGGGTCTGCCAACCTCAACAGCTTCAACCTCGAGTGGATCAACCTTGCCGATGCCGACCTCGAGGGAGCTGACCTATCGTGCGCTTGCATGAACCATGCGATCCTGGTGAGGGCGAGACTGCAAGCCGTGCCAACCTTGCGCATGCTTCCCTGGATCATGCCAACATGGCACATGCGCACCTCGACCGGGCCAATCTGGCCTTCGCCAGCCTCGAAGAAGCCATGCTGCCGTTTGCTCATCTGGTCGGAACCAACCTGGGTGCGGCCAATCTCAAGAACCTTCGTGCCGAGGACGCCGACTTCAAAGAATGCCAACCTGTCTTACGCCAACCTCGAGCGCGCTGTCCTCTCCTGCTCGGACTTTCGCCATGCCAATCTCCTGGGCGCCAACCTGGAAGGAGCGAACATGACGGCCATAAATCTTGAGAACGCCAATATTTCTCTGATCCAGGTCGATCGCATCGTTTTCTGGAAAATCCTGTGGGAGACGCGTTGTCATCCGCGATTGCTCTGGGAAAGGCGCCTTGATCTGGTGCTCGGCACCACCGTCCGCTGCAAAGGAATCAATGCCGCAGCCGCATTTGGCAGCCAGCGGTTCAAGCTCTTCCTCCAGGACCAGGATTATCTCGAGGAATTGATGGAGGCCGACTCGGGCAGGTTCTGGTGCTACCTCTGGTGGCTTTCTTCCGATTGCGGGCGCTCGCTGCTGCGATGGGCAAACTGGTCGATTTTGTTTGCCTTCCTTTATTCACTCATATACTACCATCTCGGGCGCAGTCATTTTTACGTGGCAAACATGCGTCACAGCTATTTTACTGCACTTTATTACAGCATCGTCACCTTCACCACCCTGGGATTCGGCGATATTGCCCCCACGACCAACATTGCAGCCATGATTGTCTGTTCCGAGGTAATCCTGGGCTACCTCATGCTCGGGGGACTCATCAGCATTTTCGCGGCCAAGCTTTCACGTCGCAGCGGGTGAGTCCTTCTGCGATTTCCTCCGGATGCGATCCGCCGGCAGTGAAGCGAAGCAGAACGCGGCGCCCACAGTGAGCAATGTCTATTGTGGTTGAGAATCGCCGCACGGTATAGTGAGGAAGTCCTGGAATCATCAACAATGGTCTATCGACTGCATAGCGAGCAAGAAAGTGAGCATGCCGGAAACAAGATATCGGGTTATTCGCCGGGGCCTGCTGGATTGGTTTAACGCGAACGCACGAAAGCTACCGTGGAGAGTCCGTTACACACCCTATGAAATTTGGATCTCCGAAATCATGCTTCAGCAGACTCAGGTCAAGACCATGCTCCCCTATTATCACCGCTGGATGGAGCGCTTTCCCGAAGTGCGGACGGTTGCCCTCGCGCCGGAGGAAGACCTCCTCAAGCATTGGGAAGGGATGGGCTACTATGCGCGAGCGAGGAATATCCACAAGGCGGCGAACGTTCTCTTGAGAGAGTATGGCGCCGAGTTCCCCAGGAATCGTGATCTGCTCCTGGGTCTTCCCGGAATTGGCCGATACACGGCGGGAGCCATCATGAGCATTGCGTTCAACGAGGACTTCGCGGCCGTCGATGGCAACGTGATGAGGATCTTTTCACGCCTTTTCGACCTCGCCGCTCCCGTCCGGGAACCGCAAAGCCGAAAGAACTTCTGGGACATCGCGGAACGCCTCCTCCCCAAAGGCAAGGCGAGGAGCTTCAACCAGGCCCTCATGGACCTGGGTGCTCTGGTCTGTACGCCGAGAAACCCTTCTTGTTCCGAGTGCCCGGTTCGCTCCGAGCTGCCAGGGATTGAAGGCCGGCGTCGTTGATCTGAGGCCGTCCGTGACAAAGCCGCGAGACATCGTCCCCATTCATGCTGCGGTAGGCATCCTCATCAACAACGGGAAGATCTTCATTCAAAAACGCCCTTCTTCCGGGCTCATGCCGCATCTGTGGGAATTCCCCGGGGGTAAATTGCATCATCTCGAAACCCCGAAGGAAGCCCTGGTGCGAGAATTCCAGGAAGAATTGGAGCTCAAAATCTGCGGACTGCGGGAGCTGGCTCTAATCCGTCACCACTACACCAGATTCAGGGTCACCCTTCACGCCTTCACCTGTCAATTTGACGGCGCCGGCCAGCAGCCGGTGCTCCGCTCCGCCGTGGACGCCCATTGGGTCACCCCCGGGGAACTGGACCATTATGCCTTTCCCGCAGCCAACCGCAGGCTGATTGAACTCATCCAAACGAAGCACCTTAATCCGGGGGATGATGTGTTATGGATGCAAAAACCTTGAGATCTCTCCTGCTGGGCCTGCTCTTGACCCTGCAGACTGCTTGCATGACCGACGGTTCTCTTCGCCACCAGGGCCCGCAGGATCTTCCAGGAGCGATTAAGGTGGGCGACATCATAGAAACCCGGACGGGAAAGATCATTTCGGTCGCCACCCTGATGGCGGAACTGGACCGGGTGAAGATCGTTTACGTGGGGGAGACCCACACGAACCGGGAAGATCATCGAGTTCAGCTCGAAATCATGAAGGGCCTTTATGCGCGGAATCCGTCTCTGACCCTCGCCCTGGAAATGTTTCCGCGAGAGGCTCAACCGTTTTTGGATCAATTTGGCGAGGGCTTGATCACGGAAGAGGAATTCCTCCGGGAGGTGGAATGGGACCGGGTATGGGGTTATCCTTTCCAGCTCTATCGCAGCATACTGACCTGGGCCAGGGACCACCACATCAAAATTGTGGGCCTCAACGCCCCTCGTGAAGTCGTCAGCAAGATCGCTCAATCCGGACTCGCGGGACTGGATGCCTCCGAACGTAACCGGGTGGCCCGTGACTTTCATATGAGCAGCCCGAAACATCAGGAATACCTTCGCCGGCAATACCACCAGCACCTCAAGGGCAATATCACCGATTTCAACACTTTCCTCGAAGCCCAACTGGCCTGGGAAGAAACCATGGCGGAGACGTTGGCGGAGACTCTGGCTGCCGGCCCTCCCGAAGAGCAGATCGTCGTCCTCATCGGCAAAGGCCACATCAGTGATCATGTGGGCGTGCCCAAATTGACCCACGACCGGGTGAGCGATGCCTACCGAACCATTGCGCCCCTTCCTCTGGACTATCCGGGCCGGACCGCCGATCCCAGTATTGCCGATTTTGTCTGGATCACCGACCGGTCCGAACCGATCCGTCGGGCTCGGCTCGGGGCGCTGTTTCGCGCGCTGCCGTCGGGACGGGGGCTCAAGATCCTGGAGATTCTGCCGGACAGCCCCGCAGCCAAGGCAGGGCTCAAGGAAGGCGATATTCTTAAAAAGGTCGACGGCAACCCGGTCAATGCTCTTGAGGATATCCACAAGGCCTTCTCGAAGGGAAAAGTCCATGACCTCGTCCTGAAGCGAAACGATCACGAATTCTCCGTAACGGTCACCCTATCGCCTTAGGACCGCTCCGCATGAGCGTTAGCCGGCCTCCGAAACACAGTCCCTGATCATTCATCCTCTGCTCTTGCGGGCAGCATTCGGAATTTTGCGCGGACCTCCCGGTATTGGGAGAGGATTTGCAGATTCCGTTGCCAGTCTTCCTCAGTTTCATTCTGCCAGCCTGGAAACAGGTCGTAGCCGGCGTACCACTTTACTCTGTGCCGCCTGCAGATGAACCAGTGGGATTTGTATACATTCAGGAACCCATCGTTGCGGCCGCACTTGGGACAGTCCCCGAGCCGCCCGGGCTTCGGGAATTTCAGGAGAAGACCGGCACTCATGGTTTATTCCTCATCGGTACTCCGGAGATAACCCCCTCACTTGAGGTCTTCGTGCTTGTGGAGGAGTTGCCTGATGCTTTCCGCGTGGTCTTTGTGGACAACCAGGGTCTTCCGGCCGGTGCGCACGACGACCAGGTCCTTCACGCCGACGAGCACCAAATCCTCATCGGGATCATCGGAGAAGACCAGGTTGCCGCAAGCATCCAGGGTAAACAGTTTTCCGCGATAACTGTTGCCGTCGGCATCGCTCGGAAGGAAATCACGCAAGGCCAGCCACCCTCCTACATCGGCCCAGAAGAAGGTGGAGCGCACACAGCGGATATCCCGAGCTTTCTCCATGACGGCAAAATCGATGGAGATGGCCGGGAGAGGATCAAAACCTGCTTCAAGCGCTTCCGCCCAATGCGGCGTGCCATCGAAAGCACACGCCTGCGAAAGACTCCTCAGGTGTTCCGGAAGGTTGGTCTCCAACTCCTTAAGAATGGCTTCGGCCGTCCACACGAACATCCCCGAGTTCCAACAGAAACGATTTGATTCAAGATAACGGCGAGCGGTCTCAAGGTTTGGCTTCTCGTTAAAACGCAACAATTGAAAGTGCTCAATATCGCCGTCGCCAACGACCTTATTGCCGAGTTCCAGATACCCATAGCCGGTTGCCGGGTAAGAGGGCTGAACCCCGAAAGTATAGAGCGATCCGCTGGTCCGTGCGAAGTGGGCGGCGGAAAGGATCGTCCGGTGAAAGAGAGCCAGCGGCTCGATAATGTGGTCGGCGGTCAGGGTGATGATCACAGGGTTGCCATAGCGCTTCCGGCAGAGCAGAGCCGCGAGGGCAACGGCAGCCGCGGTATCGCGGCGCATGGGTTCACCGACAATGTTTTCCGCCGGGATTTGGGGCAGTTGTTCCTGAACCAGGGGGACGAAAGCCGTGTTGGTAAGAACGAGGATTCGATGAGCGGGCACCAGACCGGCGATACGGTCGAAACTCTTTTGCAGAAGGCTGCGGTCGCCAAAGAGATGCAAGAACTGTTTCGGCTTCTTTTCCGTACTGAGCGGCCAGAACCGGGTTCCAGCCCCTCCGGCCATGATCACCGCAACCACGTTGTTCTCATCGAGGTCCATGTTTCCCGATCCCCTCTTTTCGCAAACACTCCCCAAAATCACTCATATCAAAGGATGCCCTGCAGCATTCTATTTCATCCTCACCCATAAGCAAGAACCTTCCTCCAGCCATCGTCGAGGAACCTGTCCAAAATAATCACCTTCTTCCCACCCGGAGCAGGAAGGACACCGTATGAATGCTTCGTTCTCTGCGCGCCCCACGCGGTCATGAGCCTGATCAAGATGATTAGCGGGTGTTGCGGAAAACTCCTCAGTCGGTCAGGGGAACAAAAGCGACCGGCAACAATTCCTGCACCTTGATCTTGCCCTCGCCATCCTTTTCAACCAGGGTCAGATACTGGGTCCTGTTCGGCTCGCCGACCGGAATGACCATCCTGCCGCCGCGCTTCAGCTGTTCGATCAAAGGGGGCGGCACGCGACCAGCCGCGGCCGTGACGATGATCGCATCAAAGGGCGCATGCTCCTGCCACCCCTTGTAGCCGTCACCAATGCGAACCTCAACATTCCGGTAGCCGAGGCGTTGCAGCCGGGCTCCCGCCTCTTCCCCAAGTTCCTTAATGATCTCAATCGAATAGACCATTTTCACACAATGGGCCAGAATCGCCGCCTGATAACCTGAACCCGTTCCGACTTCCAGCACCAACTGCCTTTTCCGACATCAAGAAGGTCGGTCATAATACCCACGATGAAAGGCTGGGAGATCGTCTGGCCGTGCCCGATGGGCAGCGGTCGATTCACATAGGCAAAAGGCTTGAGACTTTCCGGAACAAATTCATGCCGGGGAACATTGAGCATCGCCTCGAGCACACACGGGCCAACCGCCTTTCTTCCGGTACGTTCAGCGGTGAATTGCAGATCTTCCTCAATCTCCTTCACCATCCCTGCCCGCTGCATGCGGTAGGGGTCATCATCGGCGCCGGAGACAAGGACCGGGAACACGAGCACCCAGGCCAGAACGGCAATCAAGGAAAAGGGGAAGATCTGCTTCATAAATCCTCCTGGAACCCATCTGTTGGATTGCAGGCTGCGGAAAAGCTCCTTCATCGGCCGTCCAGGAAATGGGGAAAACGCTGACCGAGAACGTCAAAGACCCTCTGTCCCCCCAGCCTTGCCGGCTATTAAATATTATACACTTATTTTGTTCTTCAGGCAGTATTTGGGCTCGGCATCATCGGTGAAGGAATCCTTTTCCATAGGCGCCGGTTGTTGTTTCCCGTGATGGTATTCTTCTTGCCCATGACCGCACCGCCTCCTCATTTTTCTGAAGGGCGCTGCCGGGGATTGTTCTTGACCGGGGACAAAACTTCGGATATCGATTTCCAGGACGGCATTTGAACCACAAGCGCCAAGTTCAACGTTCGAAAGTTAAGAGCCACCTTTGGGGAGCAAACGCAGAAGAGGTTGCCATGATTGATCTCTCTCAAATCGACTATGCGACCCTGGATAGACCGGAGGTCCTCATGTTCCTCTTTCACCCCAGGCAGGAATGGGCCGGAGGGGCGGGCAGCACCTCGGCCACCGATATGCTTATCCCGGTGGCCAAGGGGGTGGAAATCGGGGCTCGCTTTCACATGACCTCCAGCAGCGCCGCCAACCTCCTTTTTTTCCATGGAAATGGCGAGATCGTCTCCGATTACGATGACCTCGGGCCGGTCTACAACCACATGGATGTCAATTTCCTGCCGGTAGATTATCGAGGTTATGGCCGCTCGACGGGAGAGCCGACCGTGACGGGCATGATGAGAGATTGCCATGTCATCTACCATTATGTCAGACGCTGGCTCACCGACAATGGTTACTCCGGCCCCTTAATCGTTATGGGCAGGTCACTGGGAAGTGCCTCGGTTATTGAACTCGCGGCCCATTATCAGAGCGGAATTGCCGGGCTCATTGTGGAAAGCGGCTTTGCCTATGCGGAACCGCTCCTCAGACTTCTCGGCGTGGACGCCCGCAGCCTGGGGTTTCGGGAAGAAGCGGGATTCCGCAATGTGGACAAGATTCGAGCCTTCACAAACCCGACCTTGATCATCCACGCCGAATTCGACCACATCATTCCTTTCTCCGATGGGCAGGCCCTGTATGAGGCCTGCAGCGCCCCTCAAAAAACCCTGCTGAAGATCCCCGGTGCCAATCACAATGACATTTTTGTCCGAGGCTTCGGGCCCTACATGGCCGCGATCAAGGAGTTTGTGGAAGAGCTGGACCATTCCAGCGCATTCTAGAGGAAGCCATGAAGATCAAAATGCCCATCAAGTTTTTTGGAAACTATCTCGTGACGATTCGCTCCGGATCTACCGAATCGAAGGAAAGATGCCAGAAACTGACAGTAGTGGAGATGAGCGCCGACCAAAAGGGCGAGAGCTCTGAGAACAAGGATGACGCCGGGAGCTATCAGATCATCTTTCACGACGCGGGATGCCGGAGAATCATCGTGGGCAAGCTGAAAGAGAATATGGAAGAAAAAGTCGTTTTTGCGGTAGACGACAAAGAGTATGAATTCTCACCCCTTTAGCAATCATCGGGTGCCCGAGTGAAGAGACACCGGTTCATCGAACCCGACCGTAATCATCCTCGGCGCGCTCGATATCATCTTCCCCGAAATAGTCGCCCGATTGCACTTCGATAAAAGCCATGTTTTCGGTCCCGGGGTTCCTGACGCGATGCCAAGCCCCGAGTGGAATGTCCAATGCCTGTCCCGCAACGAGATGAAGCATTTCGCCGTTTCTGGTGACCTCGGCCCGACCCTGAACAACAAGCCAGTGTTCAGCCCGATGCCGATGGCGCTGGAGACTGAGCCGCTGGCCGGGGTGGACAACGATCCTCTTGACCTTGTGGTTAGGTTCGTCTTCCAACACCAGGTAATACCCCCACGGCCGGTGGTCCTCGCGATGTCGCTGCGATAAGATCTTCTCGTAAACACGAAGGTAATCCAGGACCATTCGTTCGACGCTGAAACCCTCCTCGTCGATGCCCTCACGAATCGTCGCGACATAATCGAGCTCCGGGTGGCGGTGGGCGTCACTGGTGGCCACGTAGAACGCCAACCCATTGTATTTCCTGTAAACGGGAAGGGCCTGCGGGGTCGGGTTCCCGTGAATCGTAGTCACCATGGGTGTCGAGGTCATCCTCAGGTAAGTCAGCGGCAGGCAGTCCAGATGGTTGTGAATAAGGTCGAATTCATCTCCGCTTTCGAATACTTGCGAGATATGCAGGGATTCCCAAATCCCGGGCACCATCGTCGGGTCTTCTTCATAGCCGCACGGGACCACACCCACCAGCCGCCCTTTCGTTTCAGAGTCCTGCGTGGCAAACAGGGTGACTTCCACGCCCCTTCTCACCAGGCCTTCGGTAAGAAGCGAAACCACATTTTCGCGACGACCCCGGGACGGTGAAGCGGTGCGTCGGGCAATGGGGGAGAGCATAGCAAGACGCATAGCAGATCCTCCTCTCTGTGAATCCGGTACGGAGCGGTCACGGACCCTTTTCGGGCGGCTATGGACCCGTGGTTATTGATCCAAACCCCAGCTTTGCGATGGCCGGCTCCGATGCCATTTGCCGCCCTTTGCTACAGAAGCGACGCTCAACATCATTCGTGTTTGGTTAACCCCGGGGGCAAGGACCGTGAAAGATTGTAGCGCATATGGGCACCTTGTCAAAACATGATTTGGGGCTGACGGCAAGAGACCACAAAGCTTGAAAAGCGAGTTGCGGAAAGGTTGCTTCTTTTCCCTGTGCCAGATAGTATAAAAGTTTAATTGCAAAAGTGTTCCCGACTCCTCTTTATGGTGAGGAAAGCATGTGGATTTAAAAAGCCAAGTCCGAGAAAAACTCAGAGCCGCCTACCAGCGATTGGCTCCCTTTGAAAAAGCACTGATGCAGCTATGCTCGGTCATCTACGAACCTACGGACCCCGTCGCCCTCTTCAAATGCTTCCGGAGAACCGGCCTGATCTTTCCCGGAGGAAATATCACCGGTGCCGCCGACCTTGCATCTCCAATCACCAGACTGCGGGCCTTGAAACTACTGAACAACCACCTCCAGTGCCATGAGGCAATTGTCGAGGTATGCAGCAGAGACTCCCTGAACACGGCCCTTGACCCGGTGCATGGTCCTGAGCCGGAGATCGTCGCTCCGGCCCCAAAATCAGGCAAACAGAGACCCCCGAAGCCCTCAAAGGCGCGGCCGAGAGCGATTTTCTCGCCGCCCCCCGGCAACCGCTATCAACTCATGGCCCGTGCCGTCCAGCTGGAAACTCCTCCGGTAGGGTGGCATAGCAAGGGCGCGGCGACAGCGTATTGCCAGCGCGCCATGCGCAATCTGCGGATCGGGCTCTACACGGAGAATACTCAACTCCTATACAAATCCTATCAGCAGCTTCTTTCCTACTGTCCAACCATGTATGGTCATCCGGGACCCCTGGTGCGGATCTGCACCAACCCCTTCGACGCCGCCTGGTTTCGCACCCTGTCAGCGGTGTCGCAGACCGAGGTGCTCACCGAGATCTTTTACCACACGCTCTTCTCCCTTGATGCCGACGACGAGGCCCTGGCTTATGCTCTCGACCCATCAATTCGGAAAGCCATTGCCCTGAAAAAGAACCCTGGGTTTTGTCATCACTTGATCTCAAGACTCCTCATCGGCGGGCGCCTGACGGAAGCAGAAATACTGCTGGAGGAAATGAGCGAAACCGTGCTGCTTTACGGACTGGAGGGATGGATTCTGTTTCTTAACGGCCACCTCGAGGCCGCGATTGACTCCTTTGAGTCTGATCTGAAGAAGCTGCGCCGTAATCTGGGAAAGCGTACCGCCTTTTTCGGGGGTCTCGAAGGATTGTTTTTCATTCTGGCCCAGTTGCAGTCCGCAGCATTTCGCGACACCGAGACAGACCGGCATTTTGCTTGACGCCGCCCTTGCCAGGCACCAGGGTGATTCCCTCCTTGCACCTTCCTATCAAGCCCTGAAAGCGCTCTTGCACGCTTTACACGGCGAAGCGGCGAGCGGCCGTGCCTCCTTGACCGTTGATACGCAGACAGGAAGCGGTTTGAGCGCTTTCTTCCTAATCCTTGCCTCATATTGGCGCGACGGCCGACTCATCCAAGAACAAATCGACACCCTCAGTGATCTTTTCATCAGATCCCGGGACATAGGGCTGAACTGGCTTGCCATGGAATGTGCGGAACTGCTCTGCGCTGCGGAGGAGCCGACACCGGTTCGTCGCAACGCCATCGAAAAGATCCGGCTGGATTCGGGGATGACATCTTTTAGCGCAACCATACGGGTGGAAGAACCATGGAGAAAGCGTCTGCGCGCACTTACCGAGATCCCTGCGGGGGAACAAGAGGGCACCGCCCAGCCTTCCAACACCAGGCTGGTCTGGCTCTTGAACTATAATCACGGAAGCCTTTCCCTGCAGCCTCTGGAACAGAAACGCAGCGTCCGCGGTATCTGGACAAAGGGGCGGCCGGTAGCGCTCAGCCGGCTGTTCGGAGGCAAGAGACCGGATTCTCTCACCTCGCAAGATTATGCCATTTGTGCGGCCATCGTGCGCGAGGGGCGCCATTACTACAACACCCACTATCGCTTCAATACGAGCACTCTGCTGCCGGCCCTGATCGATCATCCCCTGCTCTTTCTGGAGAAATCGCCCCGGGTTTCCGTGGAGGTGATAAAAGGTGAACCGGAAGTCCTGGTGACCCGCGAGGCGACGGAACTGCTCATCCGGTTTTCCGTTGAAGTGCCCGATTCACGGGTATTTTTGGTACAGGAAACACCCACCCGCTTCAAGGTTTTGGAGCTTTCGGAACATCACCTGCGCATTGCCAGGATTCTTGGTGAAAAGGGCCTGAAGGTCCCGGCATCCGCCGCCCGGGAAGTCATGGATGCCGTGGCCAATATCTCTTCCAAGATGACCGTGCATTCCGCCATCGGCGGAGTTTCCCGAAACCTGCAGGAGGTCGCAGCGGATGCTACGCCGCGCCTGCACATTGTGCCCTCCGGGTCGGGTTTCAGGTTCGAGATGTTCGTCCAACCGTTCGGGACCAACGGGCCGTATCTCAAACCGGGATCAGGTATGGAAAACGTGCTTGTGGAAATTGACGGTAAGTTGATGCACACCAGGCGCGATCTGAAACTTGAGGAAAGCATGGCGGAAGCGGTGGAAGCGGCCCTACCGGCACTCGATACCGCCGAGGAAAGCGATCGCCAGTGGCGCCTCGACGATCTTCAAAGCTGCCTTCAGCTCTTGCTCGACATTAAACCGTTGCAGGATAAGGGAGAGGTTATTCCGGCCTGGCCGGAAGGGGAAAAACTCAACGTCAGCCGGGAATTGTCGTTCTCCGGGTTGCGATTGCGGATCCGCAGCAGGACGGACTGGTTCGAAATCGGCGGCGAACTCCGCGTGGACGATCGTCTCGTCCTTGATATGAAACGCCTGTTGGAACTTATCGAGAGCGACAGCACGCGGTTCCTCCCCCTTGGGGAAGGGCAGTTCATAACGCTCACCCGCGAACTGCGCAAACGCCTGGAAGACCTCGCCGACTACTCCGAAAGACACGGCAAGGAACTCCGCTTACACCCGCTTGCCGCCGTAGCCATTGAGGATTTTACCGAACAACTCCCCCGCCTGGATGCCGATCAGGGCTGGAAAGCCCGACTCTCCAACATACACGCGGCACTGCAGCTGAAACCCGCCGTTCCTTCAACCCTTAAAGCAGAACTCCGGGACTACCAGGTGGAGGGCTATCAGTGGCTGGCGAGGTTGGCCCACCTGGGACTCGGCGGGTGCCTTGCCGATGACATGGGTTTGGGAAAGACCCTGCAGGCGTTGGCCCTGATCCTGGAACGCGCTCCGGGAGGACCAACCCTGGTGATTGCACCCACTTCGGTCTGTATGAACTGGGTGGCGGAAGCGAGTCGGTTCGCACCGACCTTGAATCCGGTGGTCCTGGGCGGCGGCAACCGGGAGCAGACGGTTGCGAACCTGGGCGGCATGGATGTCCTCATCGTCAGCTATGGCCTCCTCTACCAGGAGGCCGAGCTTCTGGCTTCGGTGGCGTGGCACACCATCGTTTTGGACGAAGCCCAGGCAATCAAGAACGTCGCTGCCAAGCGGTCGCAGGCGGCGATGAATCTTACCGGAAAGATGCGACTCATCACAACTGGAACGCCCATCGAAAATCACCTGGGGGAATTGTGGACGCTTTTCAATTTCATCAATCCGGGGCTACTGGGCTCACCGGAACGGTTCAATACCCGCTACGCCGTTCCCATCGAGCGCAACGGCAATCGCGAAGCCAGAAAGCGTCTCAAAAAGCTGATCCAACCGTTCATCTTGAGGCGCACCAAAGCACAGGTCCTGGAGGAGTTGCCGCCGCGCACGGAAGTTTTGCTGCAGGTGGAAATGAGTCCCGAAGAAATGGCGTTTTATGAAGCCCTGCGGCAACAGGCACTGGAACGACTCGAACGTGATGACAGCCCGGTGGGCCAGAAACACATGAAAATCCTCGCCGAAATCATGAGGCTGCGCCAGGCGTGCTGTCATCCTCGCCTTGTCGCACCCAACAGCAGCATCCCCAGTTCCAAGCTTGAGCTCTTCGGCGAGGTCGTCTCCGAACTCCTCGAAAATCGCCACAAAGCTCTTGTTTTCAGTCAATTTGTGGGACATCTGAAGCTGCTGCGGCAGTATCTCGATGCCAGGAACCTCGACTACCGCTACCTCGACGGCAGCACCCCGCCCCGGGAACGGAAGCGAGAGGTGGATGCCTTTCAAGCGGGCTGGGGCGACCTCTTCCTGATCAGTCTGAAAGCCGGTGGTCTGGGCTTGAATCTGACCGCAGCCGATTACGTAATCCACATGGACCCGTGGTGGAACCCCGCCGTCGAAGACCAGGCCTCCGACCGCGCCCATCGTATCGGACAGCAGCGGCCGGTAACCGTTTACCGCCTGGTGACGCAGCATTCCATTGAAGAGAAAATCGTTAAACTGCACCAGGAAAAGCGGGATTTGGCGAGCAGCCTCCTTGACGGCAGCGATATGGTCGGCAGGATGTCGACTGACGAACTGCTGAAGCTGATCCAGGAACGGTAACAGGGCAGAGATAACGGGACGCGGAGACGCGGGGAGAGGGTGACCTGGAAAGCGAAATCCTCATAATTGCCCCAAAGCCGATGGGGGTTGCCGCTTCCCAAACTGAAACATCAGTATTGCGAGACAAACAACGTAGGGGAAGGCGAGAAAGACTTGACCGGGAAGGTTGGACCACTGCACGGCCAGCCATTCCGAGGCTGCCTGGCTCACACCAAAAAAGAGGGCCGCCCAAAGGACCCCCGATGGCCTCCAGCGCCCCAGGATGAGGGCGGCAATGGCCAGGTAGCCCCGGCCCTGGGTAATTCCTTCGACAAACTGGGAGAGTTCCCCGATGGCGAGGTAGGCTCCGCCAAGACCGGCCAGCACACCACTGGCGCAGACCGCCATGAAGCGGGTCTTGCCGACGGCAAGCCCTGCTGCCTCGGCTGCCGTGGGATTTTCTCCGCAAGCCCTGAGGCGCAATCCCCAGGTGGTCCAACGGAAAAACCCGATGGCCGCCACCCCCAGTATCAGTGCAACCGGCACCAGGACCGACTGTCGCCCCAGGAAGAAAACAAACCCGCTGCCCTCTCCCGGAAACAGGCTCCCGAAAAATTGCTCCAGGTCCGGCAGGCGCTTCACTGTGGGTGAGGTGCCGTAGACATCGAACACCTGATTGAGGAGCATTCCCGTGACGCCCGCGGCAAGCAGGTTGATGGCAATGGCGCTGATGATCTGGTTGGCGCGCAGCTTGAGGCTCGCCAGCGCCATGGATGAAAGCTACGACCAGGCCGCCCGTCATGCCACCGAGCAAACCCGCCCAGGAAGAGTGAAAAGCAAAAGTGGCCCACATCGCTCCAAAGGCCCCGGCGAGCATCATTCCTTCCAGGGCAAAATTGATGACCCCGCTCAACTCCGAGATCAAACCGCCAAGACTTGCCAGAATCAGGGGGGCAGCTTTGCCCAGGGCGAGGGAAAAAAACGGCCATGCCATCATGCTCCGCCCCCCTTGCGCCACTTGGCGGCAAGCCGCCAGTGGCACGCCACCGACAGCAGCAGAACCGCCTGGATCACGAGAATGGTATTGGGGGAAATGCCGACCACGAGCTGCAGCCATTTGTCGGCGGCACGCAAGCCGGCGAGCAGGAGGCTGCTCAGCCAGAGCCAGCCAGGGACCGTCTGGGCAAGAAAGGCGGCGGTAATGCCGTCGAATCCGTAACCGGGGGAAAAGGCCCGATAGAAGCGATGATGGACCGCAAGCACTTCAAGCGCCCCCGCCAGGCCAGCCAGGGCCCCACTGAGCACAAAAATGCGCCGCTGCCAGCGATCCACTGCAATCCCGGCCGCTCTGGCCGCAGCCACATTGCTTCCCGTTGCCGTCAGCTCGTACCCCCAAAAGGTTTTCGACAGCCAGATCTGGGCCGCGAAACTCAAGACCAAAGCTGCAAAAGGCGCAACCGTGACCCCTTGTGTTCCGAACTGCACCAAGGGAGACAAAGCGGCTGCTGCGGGAATGGGAGGGGTGCGCCCCATAGCCGTGCCGTCTCCCAGGGGACCCAGCACCAGGTAGTCGGCAAGGTAGATCGCCAGATAGTTCAAGAGCAGGGTGGTGATCACTTCATGAACGCCTCGCCTTTGGCGCAGCCATACGGGAGGCAACGCCCAAAGTCCCCCGGCCAAAGCCCCAACCAGCAGGGTCAACGCCACCAGGAGCGACCCTGGGAGAGCAGCAGCCAGCACCGCAAAGCTTGCCGCGGCAAGAGCCCCGAGGGTCAACTGCCCCTCGCACCCGATATTCAACAGCCTCGCCTGATAGGCCAAAGCCACCGCCAAGCCGGTTAAAAGCAGGGGGGTAAGCTTGGTCAGGGACGTCGCCGCTGAGCTCTTGCTGCCCCAGGCACCATTCCAGAGGGCACTAAGGACATCCCACGGCGGTACGCCGGAGAGCAGCGCCAAGACGACGCAGCAGAGGATGCCCGAGAGCAGTGCCGGCAGCAGGGAGAGCAGGGAAGCACCGATCCTTTCCAGGCTCGGGAGTGGTTTTGGCAATTTCATTTCAAGGCTCTCTGCTTCATGTTTCTTCTTGTCCATTCGTGGATGAAAAAAGACTTCGTGTGACTTCGTGGATCGATTCACAACGGTCGCCCGGCTCACGACGTTTGCTTCAACGCCCAACATCCAGCTCCCGAGCAACTCCGGGGACGCCTCCTCCCGTTTCGCTATTCCCATCATTCGGCCACGATAAAGGACCCCGATACGGTGACTCAAGGCTAAGAGTTCCTCAAGGTCGTAGGAAATAAGAAGAACAGTCGTTCCCGCGGCATGCAACCGGCGCAACTGGTTCCGCAAACGCTCCTGAGCACGAATGTCCAATCCCCGTGCCGGCTGCTCCAGGATAAGCAACCTCGGCACCCCTTCCAGGACCCGACTCAGAGCTACTTTTTGCTGGTTCCCCCCTGACAGGCTGCTCACTGAATCGGCTATGGCGCCATAGACCACTTCATAGCGCTGCAGATGTTCTTCCGCCCAAACATCGATCACCGTCCGGTTGAGCCAGCCGTGGTGCTGAAACGGCCGCCGGCGTTGCCGACCCAGGAACAGATTTTCCCAAAGGGACCGGGACGGCAGGAGCGCCTCTTCGAGAGGATTGGCGGGCAACCGGCGGACCCCCCACTCCGCCCGAGCCTTTATCGAACTATTCGTGATTTCCTCGCCCGACAAAAAGACACTCCCGCGATCCACGGGCAGCAATCCCGATAGAAGGAGCGCCAGCGTCCGTTGACCATTCCCGACCACACCACCCAGCCCGAACACTTCGCCTTTAAAGATTTCG
Organism: uncultured delta proteobacterium; assembly: GCA_963844985.1. Classification (GTDB taxonomy): domain Bacteria; phylum Desulfobacterota; class Syntrophobacteria; order Syntrophobacterales; family Syntrophobacteraceae; genus JADGQM01. The sequence goes on along the minus strand of CAWJQV010000022.1, from coordinate 79,301 downwards.
AGAGAGAAGCCTTCGAAACCTGAATCATAAGGAGCAGCCCGCGCATTGACGCTCTTCAGCTCCAGAAGCACCGGTTGAAGTCCAGGATGGGAGATTTCGGACCTGGAACCGGGGGACCGCAAAGGCTGCTGAGGGTGGTGGGAATCGGGTTTTTCGCCCGACATGATGAGCTGGACCAACTGCGCCGGCGTGACGTCTGATTTAAGACAGGACCCGATCACTTTTCCACGGCTCAAAATGGACACCCGATCAGCGATGGCAAAAACTTCCCGCAACCTGTGGCTGACGAAAAGAATGGTGCGGCCGGAAGCCTGCAGGGATTTGAGAAGTGCCAGAAAGCGTTCCGTTTCAGGAGGCGAAAGCAGGCTGGTGGGTTCGTCCAGAATCAGGATGCTCACTCGGCGGTAGAGCAGTCGAAGGACCTCGATTTGCTGACGATGGGCAAAAACGAGTTCGGATGCCGGGGCATTCAGCGGCAGGTCGAAACCGACCGTCCGACAGAGCTTCACCAAATCTTCTGCTGCCTGCCCGCGATTGATCCAGCCGCCGGCACCCGGCTCGAACCCGACGATCACATTCTCCAGGGCCGTCAGCTGAGGGAAAATGAGGATCTGTTGATAGGCCATCCCGATTCCGGCACGCATCGCCTCCTGAGGGTGACGGAACGCTACCTCTCGACCCTTCAGGCGAATCTGCCCCGAATCCGGCGGCAGATGGCCATTGAGGATTTTCATGAGTGTGGATTTGCCGGCGCCGTTCTCGCCTACGATAGCGTGGATTTCGCCTTCGTAGAAATCGAGCGAAACATCATGATTGGCCCACAGGGGACCAAACCGTTTACAGATGCCGCAAAGGCTGACGAGCGGTTCTTGGTCCTCTCTGCCGGAGGGATGCATGGGCGACCTTGATCGCTATCACAGTTCCGGAGGGTTGAATGAGGCGACCTCCGAGTATCGTTTGGGTACGGCGATCTTGCCTTCTTTCAGCAGGGTGTGTGCCTTCTCAATCCGTGCAAGATCATCGCCTTTGAAGAGCTGTCGGGAATACTTCATCTCGGTGATGTCCACGCCCCCGTCAGCAGTCCCCAACCAGCGATGGCCGCCCTCAAAGGTCCCCTTGACGAGGTCACGCAGCGCGCCATAAATGGCCAAATCCATTCTTTTAAGGACACTGGCCAGCACCTTGCCCGGGTACTCGGCATCAATATCCAGGTCTTCGGCGACGAGATAGATGCCGTTGGTATCTTTGGCCGCTTCGAGGACGCCAATCCCGGAGTTTCCGGCGACACGGAAGATGACATCGACGCGCTGATCGATCAGAGCGCGAGCCAGAGATTTGCCTTTGACCGGATCATTGAAGGAGCCTACCGAAGTCACGATCGTCTCAAGAGCCTCCCCGCGTTGTTTTTCCGCGGCCTTTATTCCGGCCTGAAACCCGCTGACATATGCCACCACCGGCGGAATTTCAACGCCGCTCACCACTCCAACCTTTTTGGTCGCGGTAAACAAGCCCGCCACAAGACCGGCCATAAACCCGCCCTCTTCCGACTTGAAGTCGAAGGAGGCAACGTTCCGCCCGGGAATATCACCTTCTATGTGAATGAAATAAGCCCCGGGAAACTGCGGTGCCACTCGCCTCACCGTGTCCGCATAGAGATACCCCAGGGTCACCACGACATCGGCATTCTGAGCGGCGAGCGACAGATTGGCCACATAGTCGGCCTGCTCTCTCGATTGGACGAACTGGGCACTCAGGCCGAAATCCTGCCGGGCCCGCTGTACCCCTTGCCAACAGACATCATTAAATCCCTTATCGCCCAAACCTGCGGAATCGGTCAACACCACCACCTTGAGCGACTTCCCGGCGGCGCCCGCCGGGATCGACAGGGACAGTGCGATCAGCAGCAGAAAAAGAAGGCGACGGAATACCATCATTCTTTCTCCTTAGCCTGTTCCTCCGGTGTCATGGCCCAGAAAGGCATCCCGTCTTTGGTTCGTCTCACCTTGAGTTCAACATTTTCGCTCTTTTTCACCTTTGACGCCATGAAGACTTCTTTTCCGCCGATTTGCGCCCAGGCGCCCTTGACTTTCACCCGGTCGCCCTTCTTTAGCCCGATGCTGTCAACCTTCACGAAGGATTTGGGACCCAGGTGCACGGTCACCAAGTCTTTGTCCTGGTCCTTCACCTTAAGGCCGACCCCCGGCGCCATACCTGGAAGGGGTGTGATTTCAATGATTTCCTCCACATTCCCCTTGAATTCGTCGAACTCGCTCGTCTGGTAGAGCTTATTATACTCACCGTCCTTGCCCCAGCCGGCCGGATCAGGCGTGCCCGCCGCCGACCCGAGGCCCCCGTGGCTTACCAGAAAAACAAAAACCGCCAAAACGATCAGTTTCCACAACCTCTTCATTGTTCTTCTCCTTTCCTCTCCAACCAATCCTCATTTCATGCCGAAATCGGCACTCTACTTGTCTAACCTCAATAATCGGGAAGGTCACAACAACGGCGAAAATGGCGACCACCGTTACCCCCGTCCCTTTCCGGCTCCGGATCACTCTCCACCGGCCACTGTTGCCATGCAGCCACTCCCGCCATCTCCTCTTGCTCCTCCTTGCTGCCGGAACCTCTTTTCGTCCGGGGAAATGCCCTTTGAATCATAGATTCTAAAAGGGTCGTTGGCAAATAGATTTGGGAAAATCAGTTTGACTTGCCTCGGCTCTTTTCTTTATGGTGCACCACGCTTACGAAGTCGCAACAGAGAATCTCCCCCTTGGATTGAAAGGTCTGGTTCCTATGTCCGCGTTTCGCATGGATGAATGGGTCTTGTTGACCGCCCGGAAGGGCAAGAAATGGCTGGTCAGAGTTGAGGATGCCCCCTTTTCCTGTCATCTCGGCGTGATCCAGATGCGGGATGTCGTCGACAAAGAAGAAGGAGACCATCTGGAGACTCATAAGGGAGCCAAATTTTATCTCTTCCGGCCGACCCTTGAAGAATACATCTTCACCATGGAACGGCCCACCCAGATCATTTATCCCAAGGACCTCAGCGCCCTCGTCTTTTATGGAGACATCCGGCCCGGGGACACGATTCTTGAGTCGGGCATCGGCTCCGGTGCCCTGACTCTGGCCCTGCTGCGGGCGATGCGCGAGAGCGGACGGCTCATCTCGGTTGAAAAACGGCTCAAGTTTGCCCTCCAAGCCCGCGAGAATATTTACAAGTTCTTCGGACACCATCCCCCAAACCATCACATCCTCATCGCCGATATTCAGGACTTCAGCACCACGGCAAGGGTTGACCGCATTTTTCTCGACCTGCCCGAACCCTGGCACTGCATCGGTCCGGTGAGCCGAATTCTCCGCCAGGGAGGCCTTCTGCTCAGCTTGAGCCCCAATGTCGGCCAAATCCAACTGGTCTTCAAGGAACTCAAAGCACATGGCTTTGCCAACATCAGGACCTTTGAACTACTCAAGCGGGACTGGCTGATAGACGAGCGCCGTGCCCGCCCGATCGACCGGATGATTGCTCACACCGGTTTCATCACCGTCGCCAAGAAGACCCCGTATCTTTTTCCCGACGATGCCGAATAGCCGAAAACCATCTCTTGCTTCCCCAAAACCGCCTCCGTCGTTCACCATGGAGAGCACTGATGACACGAATTAATTCCTTTCTGTCGGTCGCGGTCTAAAAACAAACGGGAATGAGTCGGAATTGTTTCTAGACGTCTTCGCGTGACCGCTTGCCAGCCCGCGGTCGTTCCGATCGCTCAGCCAAACCGCATGTTTTCCGCACTTTTTGAACAAAAATGTTCTCTCCCAACATATGCCTCCATTCATAGCACAATAATGCACAAAATTGTATCTCGATGTTCTCGTCTTATAATATTTTATTTTATAGTAGTTTCAAATAGTTAATTACGATTACGACCACTTGGCAAGGTCTTTGCTATAAGCATAACCGACCACCCCTGGATGGGGCATCATGACAAACTAAGGAGGAATAGAAATGGTAAAGATCGAAGCGATCATCAAGCCTTTCCGCTTGACCGAAGTACAGGATGCACTGGTTCGCATCGGTGTTCAGGGAATGACCGTAGCCGAAGTCAAGGGCTTTGGACGCCAGAAAGGGCACGTCGAGTTTTATCGCGGGGCCGAATACCGGGTAGACTTTGTACCGAAACTGCTGCTCATGGTGGTGGTCCCGAAGAGTTTGGCCGAACAGGTGCTGGATGCCATACAGAAAGCCGCCTACACCGGCAAAATCGGTGACGGCAAGATCTTTGTGTCGGACATCGGTGGAGTTATGAGGATTCGAACGAGAGAGACGGGGCCCGAGGCCCTTTGATCGAGTTCATAAAGGTCAGTGGCATTCATTACCCAAACGAATTTGAAAGATGGAGGATTACCTAAAATGAAAAGATCCGCATTTCTTGCACTGGGTTTCATTTTTTTCACCCTGGTATTGAGCTGCGCCATTCGCCGCCATATCCGACGGCCCCCTGCTGCTCGCCCAGACCGTTGAGCCGGCGGCAGCCCCGGCGGAAGCGGCGCCCCCCAAGATCGATTCGGGCGACACCACCTGGGTGCTGGCCTCAACCGCCCTGGTCATGTTGATGACCCCGGGCCTGGCCCTTTTCTACGGCGGCATGGTGCGCCGGAAGAACGTTCTGGGGACCGTCATGCACAGCTTTGTGGCGCTCGGGATCATCACCGTGCAGTGGGTCCTGTTCGGATACAGCCTGGCATTTGGCCCCGATGTGGGGCACTTTATCGGAAACCTCGAGCTGGATTGGCTTGAGCGGGGTCGGGCTCGACCCGAATCCCGACTACGCGCCGACCATTCCGCACCAGGCCTTTATGATCTTCCAGATGATGTTTGCCATCATTACCCCGGCCCTCATCTCGGGAGCCATCGCCGAACGGATCAAATTCAGCACCTATGTGGTGTTCATGATTCTGTGGGCCTTTCTGGTGTATGATCCTCTGGCCCACTGGGTGTGGGGCACCGGGCGGCTGGCTCAAGGAACTCGGCGCCCTGGATTTTGCCGGGGGCTTGGTCGTTCACATCAGCTCCGGGGTTTCCGCCCTCGCCTGCGCTCTGGTGCTGCAGAAACGAAAGGGCTACGGGACCGATCTCATGGCCCCTCATAATCTCACCCTGACGGTCATCGGCGGCTGTCTCCTCTGGTTCGGCTGGTTCGGGTTCAACAGCGGCAGCGCGGTCGCCTCGGGGGCCTTGGCCACCTCCGCCTTCATCGTCACTCACATTGCCACGGGAGCCGCCGCCACGTCATGGATGGTGACCGAGTGGATCCACCGGGGCAAACCCACCGCCCTTGGCGCCGTGTCGGGGGCCGTGGCCGGCCTGGTGGCGATCACTCCGGGCTCCGGTTTTGTCGGGCCGCTTTCGTCGCTGATCATCGGCCTCATTGCCGGCGGCGTCTGCTACACCGCGGTGAACCTCAAGCCCCGCTTCGGCTATGATGACTCCCTCGATGTCGTTGGCGTCCACGCCGTGGGCGGCACCCTGGGCGCGCTGCTGACGGGATTCTTTGCCACGAAATTGATCAATTCGGCGGGCAGCGACGGCCTCTTTTTCGGGAATCCGTCGCAGGTCGGCATTCAGGCCTTGTCCGTGATCGTAGCCTGGGTCTATTCCTTTGTGGTCACCTGGATCATTCTAAAGGTCCTTGATAAGACCATGGGACTGCGGGTAAGCGAGGAAGACGAGTCGATGGGGCTCGATTTGAGTCAGCACGGCGAAGTCGGCTATACTTTCTAAGCAGTAAACGCATGTCCCTTGGGGAAACCCAAAGACACATGAAAAGGGCCGGGAAGAACCCGCAACCCGCAGCTTTTAAGAGCAGTTTGCCACATGAACAAAGCGCCATTGCTGCAAATATTTGGAACGGAGAAAGTGTTTCCTCTCCAAACTGCCCGCAGAGGCATAGAGGTCACCGAGAGATCTTGACACGGACAACAGGAGGGCGGACAGGAATGTCCGCCCTCCGTTGAGCCACCATGAGGCTTTCCACCTTCACGAGGATAATCCTCGTGCTCTTCTCGACGCGGTTTGTGTACAACCCCTAATGATCCTGAAGCCGTTTGAGTATATCGCCCATCTGTGCGGCGCTCAGATCCTGACAGTCCACAACCTCCCCGATCCGCACCGGCAAGATGAAGTGCAACCGGCCTCCGATGTGTTTCTTGTCGGTCTGCATGGCCGCCAGCACCGCTTCCGGGGAAAAGCTTGCCGGAATACGCACCGGAAGGTCCCAGGCCCGGCAGAGCTCTTCTACGCGCATCAAGTCTCGAGGTTCAAGCATCCCCAGAGACACCGCCATTTTCGCGGCGGCAACCAGGCCAATGGCCACCGCATCACCATGCCGCAATCCGTAGCCGCTCAGCCGCTCCAGGGCATGTCCCACCGTGTGGCCGAGGTTCAGGATCCGGCGAAGGCCGGCCTCCTTTTCATCCGCTTGGACCACCTTTGCCTTAAACCTTGCGCAAGCCTCGACGACATGACCCAGCGCCTCACTCTGCCGATGCTTGAGGGATTCTTGGTTGTCTTCCAGATAATTCCACAGGGCTTCGTCACCGATCATGGCGGTCTTGATCACTTCGGCCATACCCTGGCGAAATTCTTCAGGGGGGAGCGTTTCCAGGAACTGCAGGTCCATCCAGATGAGCGTCGGCTGGTGGAAGGCGCCGACAAGGTTTTTTCCCTGTTCGAGGTCAACCCCGGTCTTCCCGCCGATACTGCTGTCAACCTGCGCCAAAAGGGTAGTCGGCACCTGAACATGAGGGATTCCCCGCATATAGAGAGATGCCAGAAACCCCGCGACATCGCCGGTTACACCTCCCCCGACGGCTACCAGCGCGCTTCCCCGATCGGCCCCAAGGCGGAGCAACTGTTCGGCAAGCTTTTCGACGGCGGCGAGGCGTTTGTTCGGTTCGGAAGCCGAGAACAGAATCAGATGCTCTGATTCGAGGCCCGGCCAACCGCACCCCCTTAATCGATCATGCCAGAGCCCGAAAACCTTCTCATCCCAGATCCAGTAGATCGTCCGCTCTCCCAGGCAGGACGCAAGCGCATCCGAAAATCCTGCAGCGAAGTTTTCCCCGACGAATACCTGTGAGGTCGAAGGCGGAACTACCCGGCAAATCAATGACAAACTTCATGGTCACGCGTTTTCATGTCCTGACAAGGCGAACCCTGCGGCGCAGGGCTTTCCAGCCCGCATCTTCGATTCACAATCTTGCGCCGTCCTATCCCCACAAGACCGATCCTTAAAGTCCGTTCCCTCGGCACCGGGGGCGCGAGTTTCCGCACCCGCAGGGAGACAACACCCCGAGCACCCCCCACAGGCCGGATCCTCGGCGCGATAAACCCGAAGGTAGTGCCGCACAAGATAAATGGCCACTGCCAACAATACCAGCAAAACAACTACCGTCTGACCCATAAAACCGACCCGCCAGCCTCCTGTTGCATCCGGGCGAAAATCCATATCCCGTTATGGGCATTGCCCCAAGTCCCCTCTTGCCATGATGGATTTCAGGGGATTTCTGCGGGGAACCCAGCTCTCAAATCCCCCGTGCCCACTTTGAAACAGAGGGGCATGTGTCTAACCCTAATCGGTGACTTACTTCTGCCGACCAGCATCCACCTCCAGCCAACAATCGCCCGCTTCCCATCATCACCATCACGTGTCACTTGTCATGTATCATTTGTCACCGACCACCCCCGCAACCCGTCACCGGTCACTTGTCACTTGTCACTTGCGCCTACCCCCCCAGTCCCATCCAGAGCCCCCCCTGATAAATGAGCACCGCCATCAGGAAAGCCACGGAGGTATTGAAAACCACGGAAAAAAGCCCCCATTTCCAGGCCCCCGCCTCCTTGATGATGCAGGTGACGGTGGCCAGGCACGGGGCATAGAGCATGATGAAAACGATGACCGCCAGAGGCCCTCACCCGATTCCAATCGGGGTCTTGCGCCAGCTGTTCACTCAAGGGGATGTCTTCCCCCTTGGTGGACCTTCCCAGGGAATAGGCCGTGCCCAGAGTCGAGATGATCAGTTCCTTGGCGGCAAAACCGGAAAGCAACGCGACGTTGGTGCGCCAGTCAAAACCGCACCATTTAGTCAGACCCTCCAGGTACAGTCCCAGGCGGCCGGCAACGGAATGCTGCAAGGCGACCTCGGCTTCCTCGCGTTCGAGAGCCTTTAATCGCTCTGCAGCGCCATTGGTTGCGCCTGGAGAGGACGCCCCCGGGCGCTTGCCCTCCGATGGCAAAACCCTTGAATCTTCGGGAAATTTGGATAGTATCTCCTGCCTTCTTTCCTCAAAAAGCCCCCGCTTCGCTTCCGGCAGTTCCGGATACGTCATCAGCGCCCAAAACACAATAGATATGGCCAGGATGATCGTTCCGGCCTTCCTGAGGTACTGCCAGGTGCGCTCCCACGTGTGAATCAGCAGCCCTTTCAGGGTCGGCAGGCGGTAAGGCGGCAGTTCCAGCAGAAAGGGCGTGCTCGGACCGCGAAGAATCGTGGAGCGAATGAGCTTTGCCAGCACGAGTGCCATCACCCACGAAAAGAGCGTCAGGAGAAACATCACCAGCGCATGTCCTGCGGGGAAAAAGGCGGCGATGAGCATGGCAAAAACGGGGAGTTTCGCACCGCAATTCATGAACGGGGCGGTCAGCAGGGTCGCCAGGCGCTCTTTGGGACTCCTGAGCGTGCGCGTGGCGAGGACCCCCGGGACGGCACACCCCCCGGCTATGCCTCCCGAGATAATAAATGCCATCACCGAACTCCCGTGGAGGCCGAATGTCCGGAAAACACGGTCCAGCATATAAGCAACCCGCGCCAAGTATCCCGTGTCCTCCAGGATGGCGATGGCGAAAAACATGAACATGACGAGCGGCACAAAGCCGACTATGCCTCCCACCCCGTCAATGATTCCCGAGACCACCAGTGACTTGACCGGTCCCGGAGGCAGGATCGACTCGGCCAACCGTCCGAGAGCGGAAAACGCCGAGTCCAGCAGCCGGACCGGCAACTCACTGTAATTGAAAGTGAACTGATAGACGACATACAGAATCACCATCATGATCAGCGGGCCAAAAAAACGGTTGGTCAGCACTCGGTCCATCTGGTCGGAGAGATATAGCCGGTCGGCTTTCTCGCTTTTGCTGACCACACCGCCCTTGAGAAGGGCCGAGATGAATCCGTAGCGATGGTCGGCGATGATCGCCTCGGGATAGCTGTCCAGGGTCTTCTGCAGGTGCTCGGTGACTTGGTCGGCAAGGGTTTCAAGTCTTTTCGAAAGCTCTGGATCGGCCTCTCTTCCTTTGCCGATCACCTGCTCGTCGGCTTCAAGATATTTGAGGGCGGTCCAACGAGGTGGAAGTTCGGCCGGGAAGGCGGACGAATTGATGGCCGCTTCCATGTTGTCCAGAACCGGGTCGATATCGGCACCGTAGGAAATGTGGAGGGGAGACCAAGCAATGTCACGCTCGGCAAATTCCATCGTGCAGCTGAGAAGCTCGTCTTTCCCTTTGCCGCTCTTCGCGACCATGGGGATGACGGGCACCTGGAGCCGCCGGGAGAGCTCCGCCGCATTGATCTGGATCCCGCGTCCGGCCGCCGCATCGATCATGTTCAAAGCCAAAACCAGCGGTATGCCGAGCTCGAGGAGCTGAACCGTGAGGTACAGATTTCTTTCCAGATTGGATGCGTCCACGATGTTTATGACGGTTCGGGGGCGGTCATAGATGAGGAAATCCCTGGCCACCAGTTCCTCCAGGGAGTAGGCGGTGAGCGAATAGGTCCCGGGTAAATCCACAAGCCTTACCTCACGACCGTTCAGGTCGAAAACACCCTCCTTCCGCTCAACCGTGATGCCGGGATAGTTGCCCACGTGTTGGCGGGCCCCGGTAATCGCATTGAAAAGAGTCGTCTTCCCGCAATTGGGATTTCCCGCCAAGGCGACCAAATACTCTCGAGGAGGCTCAGTCATCGCGATTCGTCCACATCCACGAGAATATGGTCGGCTTCGTTGTTGCGCAAAGTCAAGGTGAAGTCGCGCACGCGTATGGCCACGGGATCTTTGAGGGGAGCCCTGCCCTGAACCCAAATGGGGGTTCCCGGAACCAGCCCCATATCGCGGATGCGGCGGCCAAGTTCGCCGTTTGCCTTCACCTTGGAAATGACTCCTTTTTGTCCGGATGACATGTTTCTTAAAGGAATTGTCGTCATGTTCATTAAACTCACAAAACGCTAAATTAGGTGTACCCTAACTTTTCTGACTCAAAAGAAGCGGCGGAATTCCGCCGCTTCCATCAAAAGACGCCATATTTTCTAATGAAAAGCCGAAGTAACCAGAATCTTCTCCGATAAACCCGCTCCCAGACTGAGGGTACAGCCATGGACGCGAACCAGACAAGGGCAATTGCACCCGGCACAGACCACTTCCATTTCCACCCCCGGGTAGATTCCCATGGCCGCCATGCGGGCACACAAATGGCGCCCCCCTTCAATACCGGCAACCTTAAAGCGCCCCCCGGCCCGTGCCTCGGAGAGCGCCACTGCGCTGGAATCCGAGTCGCTCGTTTCTCCGCATGAGCAACAATTTTTCCGTTTCCAATGCTTCAGCACTTCACACCTCCCAGCCATATCGAACAACCTTTTCCTGAATTAGGTACAACAAACTTAATATGGAGTCAATACCTTTTAGAAAAATTAATGCCGTGACTTGTATCAATTTGCGCTTTTGGCAGAGAATCCAGGAAGCAACTCAAGACCGTCCTCATGCAGGTTTCCCGGGTTTCGAAAAAGCGATTGACATTAAACTTGCTTTATTTTTAGTTTCTGGAGGAAAATGAGAGTGTGTGCCGTCCGATCCAGAGATATGTTTGATTCTCAAGCTCCGTTAAGAGGTGGCCGATGCTGCCGGGTGAGGGGCGCAGTCCAGCATGATGAATTTCCAAAAAGCGCGCGATCGCATGGTTGAATCCCAGATTATCAGCCGCGGCATCAAGGATTCCCGTGTGCTTGAAGCCATGCGCAAAGTCCCTCGCCATCTGTTTGTGGAAGAAGCCCTCAAGGAACAAGCCTACAGTGACTATCCCCTGCCCATCGGGGAAAAGCAAACCATCTCCCAGCCCTACATTGTCGCCTTGATGACGGAAACCCTTCAGCTCACGGGAGACGAAAAAATCCTGGAAATCGGAACGGGCTCGGGCTATCAGGCGGCCGTTCTGGCCGAACTTGCCGGCAGGGTCTTTTCCATTGAACGATTCCCGGGGCTGGCTTTCCGCGCCAATCAAATCCTTCAGAAGCTGGGTTACCGGAATGTCATTATCCGAGTAGCCGACGGGTCATTGGGGTGGCCCGACGAGGCGCCTTTTGACGGGATCATGGCCACTGCCGGGACCCCCAAGGTTCCCCAGCCGCTGGTGGACCAATTGGGCGTGGGAGGGAGGCTGGTCCTCCCGGTCGGAGACCGTTTATCGCAGGAACTTGTCGTCGTCGAGCGGGTGCCCGAGGGGACGCGTAAGACCCACCTCGGCGGCGTTCGCTTTGTCGATCTGGTGGGCAAATGGGGATGGGAGGAATGAAGGTGCGCGGCCCGTTTATCGGTGTGATTGGGGCTGGTTCATGCTCCGCCGCGGTTGCGAAATTGGCTTGCGAAGTCGGTCGTGAAATCGCGCGAAACCATGCCGTCCTGGTTTGCGGAGGCTTGGGCGGAGTAATGGCGGCAGCGGCTCAGGGAGCCAAAGAACTCGCCGGATACACTGTGGGCATACTGCCCGGACCGAACATTGCCGAGGCGAACGACTACATCGATTTTCCCATCGCCACAAACATGAGCCATGCCCGGAATGCCATTATCGTTCGCACGTCGCAGGTGCTCATTGCCGTAGCCGGAGGTTATGGCACTCTGTCCGAGATGGCCCTGGCGATGAAGATCGGCAAGGGCGTTGTGGCCCTCAAACCTCAATTCAATGTGCCCGGGGTTCGCATCGCATCAACTCCCGAGGAAGCGGTGAAGGAGGCTTTGGCGCTGCTTGACGCCGGGCGACAGCACGCCACTCAGGGGTAGTTTTTTCCTCTCCGAGGTTGTCTACCCAGAAAATAATGAGCAGTTGTCAGTGGTCAGTGATCGGAAAAGTGGCAAAAGATCAAAAAAGCAACCGGCTTCACCGTCTGAGGTCCGGCCCGCCATGTCAATTCCATGGAAAAACATTTGGAGGTCCACACCGAGCACCAAGCTCCAGTGACCCGCCGGAGTGCCGGATTCGGTGGCCCGACTGCAGAACGAGAACGCGCAGCTGAGAGCGCAGCTGGCTCAGGTAGTGGCCACCGCCTCAACGAATGAAAAGATCTGGAGGCACTTCATTGAGATCGAACGAATCCTCTTCCGGACCCTCCAACCGGACCAACTGGCAGAAGAGCTCCTCCGGGAACTGAAGGACCGTTTTCAACCGGACCAGGTTATTCTCTTTTGGTGCCATCCCGACCTGGTGGAGAGGTTTTTCCCGGGAATCAGCAGGGAAAGTGAACCAACCGGAGAGGGTGCCTGGATTCTGCCGCTCCCCTTGGAAATCGCTCGTGGTCTTTTTGACGAGGCCCCGAAACCATTTTTGCTCTCCCCTGAAAGCGCCGACTTACTCACTCCCTTCTTGCCGGAGTCCGCTTCCTTGATCCACTCCGGAGTGGTGATCCCCCTGGTTATCCATGAGCTTCTGTTTGGTGCTCTGCTGCTCGGCAGCCTGGACGTCGATCGCTACCAACCGGACGCCGGGACGGACCTCCTGGAACAACTGGGGAGTAAGATGGCCCTCTGTATGGAAAATTGCCTCAGTTACGAGAGAGCTAAGGACTTTGCCGTCCAGGACCCGGTGACCGGTCTGCTGAATTTTTTCCAGATCCACACGATTCTGGAGCGGGAACTCCGAAAGGCTCGCCGACTCGACACGCCCCTGTCGGTAATGTTGATCGAACTTCGGTTTGTTCATCACTTCAGCGATCATCCCGACCTCGCTAATGAGGTGCTCCAGCATGTCGCTGACCTTTTGAGGGAAATCCTGCCCCGGGGTGAGAGCTTTATGGGTCGGTACGGCAGTGATGAGTTTCTGGTTTTGTTGCCTCAGGTTCAGAAGCAGGAAGCTGAAGAGGTGATACCCTACCTGAGCCAGACGATCCGGAGGTCACCCTTCGTCCATGAGAACACGGCGATCTTGATTCAGACTCTGATCGGTGTGGGCTCTCTCGATGAAACCGCAAAACGGGCGCAGGACCTTATCGACACGGCCTATCGCGAGCTCTGCCGGCTCAAGATGGCGGCCCAGGAACCTGCCGGTGAGTGATTCTCCGGAAAGCGCGTCCGCATTTTTTGCCGCATCTCTTCAGGCAGCACTTCTTGATTGCTATTCAAAACCGCAAATGTTATTGGTCCAAGCCTTAAAACAGTCGGGGCGTAGCGCAGACTGGTTAGCGCACCTGCCTTGGGAGCAGGGGGTCGGAGGTTCAAATCCTCTCGCCCCGACCAGTCCTTCTGCCGTTTCCAGAGGCGTCATCCATTGGCAGTATGGTGGGTAAGGCGCTCCGGCGATTGGGAACGTGGGATTTTTTACAAAGCGGTGAGTCCCTTTTCGGGATTTGCCGCTTTCTTTTTGCAGAAGCGCTTCCATCGGCGCGGCGTTCGGCAATCCTTAAGGCAGTGTTCCCGTTCCGTCATCACCAGGAAAAAAGGCCCGGCTCGCGGCGAAAGAGGCGAGGTGCCACGAGAACCCATTTTCGGCCGGCCCCTCTGCGAAAGATCGGGGCACCCCTCCGTCATTTCGTTGACCTCCTTGCGTGTCTGGCAATCCAAAAGAGGCCACACCCCAGAGCCAAGCTGAAGGAGTCAATAAATACATCGGATACCCTGGGTGTACGACCGGGAATGAAGGCCTGATGAAGTTCATCGGATATCGCTAAGAGAATCCCCGACATCTGCACGGTGAAAAGAAAAAAGCGAGTCCCTTTCACTTTAAGCAGTCGGTGCCAGGCACAGGACAAGAAGATGCCCAGGGTCGTGTATTCAATGGGATGGAAGAATCTGGTGCTGAATGCGGCACGCGCTTCGGGGTAGGATCTCATGGAGAGGGAAAATATGAAAAGGGCATAAATAGCTGCCGGAATCCACCATTCCCACGATCCCGAACCGCTCGATGAACCACGAGAGCGAAAGACCATGGCGGCCAGGACCCCCAGCATCAGCAGAAAAATTGCCGGCGCCACCTCGGCGAGGCTCATTGCGAACAGGTGAATGACAATCAAGGCACCCAGCGTTTGGGCACCGAAGATGAGAGCGACTGCGCTCCAGGGATCCAGGTTCAACAGAGGGCAGATCCTTTTCCCGAAAACCGAGGCTGCGTCGAACAAGGAAGCCATTCCCTCCTTTCTCATCGGTGGCTGACGAATTTCTTTCACGATGAAGATCTTGCCATGGGAACTTCGCCCTTTGCAAGCCCGACGTGATCCATTATGCTGCCCGCACCCGGAACGGGGCGCAGTCTCCGACTGCACCCGAACGGGACAATGACCGCCATAAAAAATCTTCATCCATGCAAGGGGGGACGATCATGCGGTTCGCCATCATTGACGCGCACGCCCATTGCGGCATCCAGGACATCCACCCGCCACAGGCGATCGAGGACTACTACGCCGAAGTCAAAGGCAGTGACATCCTCGGGGTCGTGGTCTTCCCGCCGGTGATGGAAATTTATGACCGCTACGATCCGGACTTTGAAGATGGTCCCGAATGGCAACAGCGCCGGCAAAGGGCTAATGACTACTTGTTGACCCTTGAAGGTTGGGGGCTGGCCGTGTTCCCGTTTTTTTTCATCTGGAATGATTTCGCCGTGGACCAACTCACTGGTCATCATCGGGGGATCAAATGGCACCGGCATGGGGATGAGCCCCGCTACCACTACGATGACCCCCGGTGCAAAGAAGCCATTGCCGAAATTCGACGACGGAACCTGCCGATTTGCCTCGAAGAGGAATGGCATCACACCCTGCTTTTTCATCAACGAACTGGCACCCGACGTCAGGATCATCATCCCTCACTGCGGTCTTTTAAATGGCGGCTTCGAGAGGTTCTGCCGCGCGGGCGTCTGGGAGCGTCCCAATATTTTTACCGACACGGCCCTTGCGCCCTCGCAGGCGATTGCTCATTACGTGAGGCATTATGGCCACACGAGGATCATGTTCGGGTCCGATTTTCCCTTTGGCGATCCGGTCTCCGAATATCAGAAAATCCTCAAGCTGGATCTGTCCGAAACCGAGAAGGAAGCACTTTTGATGGGGAACGTCCAGAGGCTTCTCTCCGACGCCAACCGGGCATCTGAAAACGCTCCTCTTCGGAGCGCGTGAATGTGAAAAAAGTACTTTACGTTTTAATTCATTTGTCCTAGGATGCCGTTGTCGGAACAAGAGGGTTTCTTGTAGATCGAGTCACTCATTAGGAAAGAATCCAGCAATGGATTGGCAGGGGGTGATGCGGCCTTAGAATTTTTTGTGAAATAAATTACTTAACAGTGAAAAACGAAATGGTTCTGGGGTAGCTCAGTTGAGCAGAAGAGTAAACACTATATCGCACAGGAGGTGGTCCCATTCGGTAGAAGAAATGCGTTTCAGACCCTGTTCAAGATCAGTTATTCAGTAAATTAGAGGAGGAATAATGTACACCCAGACTGCAGTTCAAGCGAAAGAACCGGTTCGAAATGATGCTGTGTATGATTTCCTGCAGATGGCCACCGGGGTGGCGCTCGTCTTGTTTATGTGGGCGCACATGATCCTGGTAGCCAGCGTCAACCTTGACTTTGGCGGCGGGCGCGTGATGAATTTCATCGCCAACTTCTTTGAACTCACCTATATGGCTCAAATTGGCGGCCCGGCCATTTTTCTGGTGATGGTGTTCCACTTTTTTATGGCTGCCCGCAAGTTCCCCTTCCGTGCCGAAGAGCAGAAAGCCATGTGGAAGCACACCGTTCGCTTCAACCATCTGGACACCTGGCTGTGGATCGTGCAAGCGGCGACGGCCTTCATCATCCTGGTGCTTGGCAGTATCCACATTTACTCGGTTTTGACCACCCTGCCCATTACCGCGGCCAAGAGCGCGGCGCGCATCCAAACCGGCTGGTGGCTGCTGCTCTACCTGATCCTGCTGCCCTGCATCGAATTGCACGTGGGCATCGGCGCCTATCGCATCGGGGTCAAGTGGGGATGGATCAAGCGGTCGACCCGCGAGTATTTCCATGGCATGGAGAACAAACTGTCGTTGGTGATGATTGGGATCGGTTTGATTACTCTGATTATGTTCTACTTCATAGTAACCCCGGACCAAAACTTCATGCTAAACCCAAGCATACCACACAAGTAAGGAGCGCAAATTGGATACATTCTATGCTGATGTTCTATGCGTCGGGGCCGGCTTGGCTGGAGAGCGGGTGGCCGTCGAAGCAGCTTCCAGGGGATATAAGGCTATCTGTCTGAGCATTGTCCATGCGAAACGGTCTCACTCTTCGGCAGCCCAGGGCGGCATGCAGGCGTCGCTGGGAAACTGCGCCAAAGGCGAAGGCGATAGTCCGGATGTTCATTTTCAAGACACCGTGAAGGGTTCTGACTGGGGATGCGACCAGGAAGTGGCTCGCCTCTTTGCTGAAACTGCGCCCCTCGCCGTTCGCGAAATGTGCGCCTGGGGAGTTCCGTGGAACCGCGTGGTGCCCGGAAAAAGCATGTATTATAAAGGCGGCCAGGAATTCGAAAAGATCGAAAAGCAGGAAAACGAAGGCCTGATCACGGCCCGCGACTTTGGCGGCACGGCAAAATGGCGGACCTGCTACACCTCTGACGGGACCGGCCACACCCTGCTGTTCACCATGGACTACCAGGCAACCAAATATGGGGTGCCGGTTCATGACCGGGTGGAAGCCATTTCCCTGATTCATGACGGTGAAAACTGTATGGGCGTGGTGGCGAGGGACCTCAAGACCGGCAAGCTTCGCGTCTATATCGCCAAGGCAACCCTGATCGCCACCGGCGGCTACGGCCGGCTCTTCCGTGAAACCACCAACGCCGTGATCTGTGACGGCGCCGGCGCCGTCCTTGCCTTGGATACCGGCCTGGTTCCCATCGGCAATCCGGAAGCGGTGCAGTTCCATCCCACCGGGATCGTTCCGACCAACATTCTGGTGACCGAAGGCTGCCGCGGTGATGGTGGCACCCTGCTCGACGTCAACGAAGAACGGTTCATGCACATTTATGAACCCGCGAAGCAGGAACTGGCATCCCGCGACGTCGTCTCCCGCTGGATGACCCACCACATTCGCCAGGGCAAGGGCGTGAAGAGCCCCTATGGCGATCATCTGTGGCTCGATATTCGCCACCTTGGCGCCAAACACATCAAGACCAAACTTCGCGACGTCGAAGAAATCTGCAACGAATTCCTTGACCGGGATCCTATCACCCAGTTGATCCCCGTTCGGCCGGCTCACCATTACAGCATGGGTGGGGTGCGCACCAACAAAGACGGCGCCGCTTACGGGCTGAAGGGGTTGTATGCGGCGGGCGAAGCTGCCTGTTGGGATATGCACGGGTTCAACCGTCTGGGTGGCAACTCCCTGGCTGAGACCGTGGTCGCAGGAAGGATTGTCGGGGACAAGATCTGTGAATTCCTCGAGGGTTATTCGGTCAGCTTTAAGACCGATGTGATCGACGCCGAGGTCAAGAAGCAGGAAGCGCGGATCGCCGCACTGAAGGCCAGCACCGGCAAAGAGAACGCTTATGAGTTGCGCAACAAGATGCAGGATCTCACGTATGATAACGTGGGTATTTTCCGCAATGCTGCCGATCTGACCAAGGCCGTTGAAGGCTTGCAGGAAGTTTACGAGCGTTCCAAGAATATCGGGATTCGTTCCAACGGCATTGGCGGAAATCCGGAAATTGCTTTTGCCCTGAAGTTCCCCGGCCAGTGTCGTCTGGCCCTCTGTACCGCCTATGCTGCGCTCCAGACGCACGGAAAGCAGAGGCGCCCATGCGCGCGAGGACTATCCCGAAAGAAACGATCGGGATTGGCTCCTGCGGACCCTGGCCACCTGGAAAGAGGGCGACACCCTGCCCACGCTGAATTATGAGCGGCCATCAAAGGTTTGGGAGCTTCCTCCCGGGTATCGTGGCTATGGCGAGGACAAGCGAATTGAATGCGAGGATCCTGAAGTTACCGGGAAAAAGTAACCGGATAAACTGAAGATTGAGAGGTGTTCTAAATGGGAAGACAGCTAAAGTTCAATGTATTCAGATACAATCCCGAGGATCCTGCTTCCGTTCCTCACATGGAGACGTTCCGGCTTGAAGAAACCGAGGCCATGACGCTCTTCATCGCTCTCAACCGGATTCGGGAGGAGCAGGATGCCAGCCTGCATGTTTGATTTCATGTGCCGCGCCGGCATCTGCGGTCAGTGTGCGATGTTGATCAATGGCAGGCCGGATCTCGCCTGCCATACCAAGACCAAGAAACTGCCCGACGAGATCACCCTGCTCCCCATGCCGGTATTTAAGCTGATCGGGGACCTTTCGGTGGATACCGGCACCTGGTTCCGGGATATGAATACCAAGGTCGAGTCCTGGATCCACAGCGACAAGGTCGTTGACCCGGCGGCTGAAGAAGAGCGGATGGACAATGCCCTGGCCGACGAGATCTACGAGCTCGAGCGCTGCATCGAATGCGGTTGCTGCGTGGCGGCTTGTGGCAAGGCCAACATGATTCCGGATAAGTTCATGGGCGCGACGGCCTTCAATCGGATCGGCCGGTTTATGCTGGATCCTCGCGACCAGAGAACGCAAGATGAGTATTTTGAGGTGGTGGGCACCGATGACGGAATCTTCGGTTGCCTCGGCCTCCTCGGCTGCGAAGATGTCTGCCCGAAGAAGCTGCCGCTTCAAGACCAGCTTGGCATGCTCCGCCGCAAGTTGGGCTTCAGCGCCGTGCAGCACCTTTTCGGCAACCTGTTCAGTAAAAAGAAATAACCGTTCCCGGACCGAATCGCTCATTGCCTGAGCGATCTCCATTGCCCCACAGGCGGGATTTCAGAACTCCGCCTGTGGGGTCCTTTCGACGGCCCCGCCCAAGTCTTCCGTGGCCTGCCGGGGTTTCCACTCCTCATTTTCCCTGCGAGCGCAATCTAATTATCCTCATTCCTAACGTTTTGTGTTTATATGAACCCCCCTGAGCCGGCATTTGCCAAAGGGGGCAAGGGCGGATTCCATGGATTGTGGCGACCCACCGGGTCATGACCGTTAGTGGGAATGAAGCGCACAGTCCCCCGGGAGGATGTTCAAAAAGTGGATGCTGTGAGCGGAAAAACCCGCTTCTTCGTTGTTGCCGCCGCGCTTCTGGCACTGTTCCTTGGAGCCCTGGACGCCCTCGTGGTCGGGGCGGCGATGCCGACCATCGTGGCCGATCTCGGCGGGCTCCACCTCTATGGCTGGGTCTTTTCCTCCTATCTCCTCACCCGCGCCATCTCTCTGCCCATTTTCGGCAAGCTCTGCGACCTCTACAGCAGCAAGCGGCTCTACTTTCTCGCCATCATCATTTTTGTGCTGAGCTCCCTGTTTGCCGGGGCGGCCGGCACCATGACTCAGCTCATCATCTTCAGGGCCCTCCAGGGAATCGGGGCGGGCGGGACCTTCGCTCTGGCCTACATCGTCGTGGCCGATATCGCCGCACCGGAAAAACGCGGCAAGATGATGGGACTGATCAGTTTTGTCTGGGGTGTGGCCAGTATTCTGGGACCGGCGCTGGGCGGCTTGATCGTCAGCTACTTTTCCTGGCGCTGGATATTTTACCTGAACCTGCCCCTGGGATGCGCCGCCCTCCTTGCCATTCTGCTCTTTCTCAAGGACACCCGGCCAAAGAAGAGTCATCCCTCCCTGGATTTTCTCGGGGCGGCGACACTCTCTTTCGCGGTTCTGGCGCTGCTTACCGCCTTCCTTCTCGGAGGCCGCTCCTACCCCTGGGTCTCATGGGAAATCGGCTTCCTGCTGCTGGCTGCCCTGGGCGCTACCATCTCCTTTGGTTTTATTGAAGAAAGCGCCTCGGAGCCCATTCTGGCTCTGGAGTTTTTTCGCAACCGGCAATTCAGCTTCGCTAATGGATCGGCCTTTTTCAGCAGTGCGGCCATTTTTTCGCTTTCCGCTTACAGCCCCCTCTTCATTCAAGGCGTCCTGGGTAGAAGCCCCGCCCAGTTGGGTGTCGCCATGGTGCCGCTCAGTCTCGGCTGGTCGGCGGGGGCCTTGCTCTGCGGTCAATTGATCAAGCGGGAACGGGAAAAAGGCCACGCCATCTTCGGCTCCTTTCTGCTTATCGCCAGTGCAGCATTGACCGTGACCTTCTCCCCCGACACCTCGCTCCTGGCGTTTTCGTCGGCCTTGGCCGCTGCGGGCGTCGGCATGGGTTTTGTCTCGGTATCCACCCTGCTCATCGTTCAAAACAGCCTCGACGCCGCCAACCTGGGAGTGGCCACTTCCGCTCAGCAGTTCGCCCGGACCCTCGGCGGAACCATCGGCATCGGCATTTCAGGCAGTCTCGCCATTGCTCATCTCGGCGCCGGCCTCGAATCGTTGCTGAACTCCTCTTCCTCCGCGGAAATCTCCCCTTCTCTGGCCCGGAGTCTCCTTGCCGGCTTCGAAGCCGTTCTTCAGCCCGAGATGCAGGCCGGCCTCTCACCGATCGTTCGGAAATTCCTCCTGGAAGCGGTGGAAAAGGGGGTGCGAATGGTCTTCTGGTTATCCTTGGGGGCCGCCCTGGTGAGTCTGCTCTTTTGCTGTTTGCATCCCCGCACCCCCCAAGGCGCGCACCCGAAGCAATCCAACGTAACCCCTCTCACCACGACAGAACAGATCAGCGACACCAAGGCTTCACGCCTGACGGCGCTCATCGCTCGCTTACAGTTAGAAGACAGAGTACGAGTGCATGGATTCCGAATTTCGCCGGAATGACGGCTTGTTTTGCGAGTCCTGACTAGGGTGATGCGGCTGGAAAAACCATTCTGGCAACGACAAAGAAACCTGCCGAGATCGCGGCTGACAGGGGGATCGTCAGGACCCATGCCCAAATAATCGAACCGGCCACGCCCCAGCGGACGGCAGTGAGCCGCCTGGTCGCGCCGACTCCGATCACGGCCCCGGTGATGGTGTGCGTGGTGCTCACCGGAATGCCCGCGAAAGAAGCGCCGATGATGGAAATGGCGGCGGCCGTTTCGGCGCAGAACCCCCCCATGGGCTGCAGCTTGGTGATCTTTGAACCCAGGGTCTTCACAATTCGCCAGCCACCGGCCATGGTCCCGAGGGCGATAAAGAGGTAGCAGAGGAGGACCACCCACCAGGGAATGTGGAAGGTTGAGCCGGAATAGCCTCCGCTGAAGAGTGCCAGGGCAATGATGCCCATCGTTTTCTGAGCATCGTTCATGCCGTGGCTGATGCTGTAGACGGCAGCGGAAAAGAGCTGCAGTTTTCGAAACACCCGGTCCCCCTGGCTCGGGGTTTTGTTCCTGCTGAGGTTAAGAACGATGACCATCAGGACCAGCCCGAGGATCAATCCGATCGCGGGTGAAAGCACAATGAATAGAGTGGTCTTTAGAATTCCCTGCCAGACAAGGGCATCGGGGCCACCCTCGATGAATCCGACGCCAACCAAACCACCGATCAGGGCATGGGAGGAACTGCTCGGCAAACCAAACCACCACGTGATGAGGTTCCACACAATCGCTCCCATGAGGGCTGAAAAAAGCAGCACATTCTCGACCAGCTTCGGATCGATAATGCCGGTCCCGATAGTCGTTGCCACATGGGCGCCGCCAATAAAGATGGCCACGAAGTTGAAGGAAGCCGCCCATAGAACCGCATAACGCGGGGAGAGCACTCGCGTGGAGACGACGGTCGCAATGGAATTGGCGGAATCATGAAAACCGTTGATGAAATCAAAGGCGAGGGCAATGATGATGAGGACGATGGTGAAAAGCAGGGAATGGCTATCCATTTTTCAAGACAATTCCCTCGACAACATTGGTGACATCTTCGCAGGTATCGATGGCTTCCTCGATCAGTTCATAGATCTCTTTCATCTTGATCAGCTCGAAACAATCCTTTTCGTGCTGGAAGAGCCTCGCCATAACCTGATGCAAGAGGTAATCGCCTTCGTTCTCAATGGTATGGATTTCCACGCAGGCGTCAATAATCATCTTATATTGCTTCTTGTGACGGAGGGCATGAATGGCTCTCTTCACCAGCGCGATGGCTTTGTTGAGGATGAGGGCCAATTCGATGATTTCCTTGCCCGGTTGCTTCACCCCGTAAAGGTACATGCGCAGCGCCGTCCCCTCGATGATGTCGAGAATACTGTCCATTTTATTGGCGAGCGCATGAATGTCTTCTCGATCCATGGGTGTTATATAGGTCTGGTGGAGCTTGGCGAAGATGAGATGAGTGATCCGGTCGGCATCGTGTTCAATTTCTTTCAGGGTGGCAAGTTTTGCTTCCGAGTGCTCGAAATTGTTCAATATTTCAAGGAAAAGCAAGCCGCCTTTCTCGATTGTGTTGGCGAGTTCCTCAAAATCGTCGAAAAACTTCTGGTCTTTGGGAATGAACATCATCATCAAAAACTCGGCAGTCTGTTAAGAGTTAAGACTTGAGGACAAAAGGGCATCCCATGCAATCTGTTACTATTAACACTCGCCCCGGCTTTGCGTCAATCGAATGTTGCCGGGCTGGGCGGCAGTCCCCGTTTATTTGGCCAAAGAAACAAGTGGCAATTGCAGCTTGGCAGAGATTGCGGTATCAGTCATGGTCGGCGAGTAAGGGAGTGGCAAGAAACGAGCCGGCAGGGACGTCCACCGCGATATACTGACGACGGACCACTACGTCACCCGTCACTTGTCACTTGTCACTGTTCCTTAACGGACGATGGAGAACATCATGGGAGAAGGTCACCACCAGGAACTGACGCAACTGGGCAAAATTGTCGACATCCCCACTCACCCCGAAGCCGCGTCTTTGGACACTTTCGAGAATCAGAACCCCGACGTTGATTATGTGGTCCGTCTCACGGCCCCGGAAGTCACGACCATTTGCCCGATCACGGGACAGCCCGACTTTGCCGTTCTGATCATCGATTACGTTCCTCACGAGCGACTGGTCGAAAGCAAATCCTTCAAATTCTTCCTGGAAAGCTTCCGCAACTGGGGAACCTTCAACGAAGAGTGCACCGTCACCATTCACCGGCGACTGTGCGAGGTTCTGAGGCCCAAATACATCCGGGTGGCAGGGCTGTGGAACGCCCGGGGTGGAATCGCCATCGATGTGGTCCTCGAAAGCGGGACGCTTCCTCCCAACTGCCATCTCCTGCCGTTGGAAAAACTTGCTTATCGGGGGGGAAGAGGGTAGTGGATCAGCGCGGGGGTTCTAATATTTTCGTCTTCCTAATTCCTGCACGAAAGGCGCCAAAATCCTATGAAGCTGGCCTTCAGCACCAATGCCTTTGTTCACTTTTCCGTTGCTGAGGCGGTCGAAAAGATTGCGGCCATCGGCTATGACGGGGTGGAAATCCTTGCCGATGCACCTCATCTCTACCCTCATTCATTGAACGACACCGCTCTGCGCAATCTATCCGCGACGCTGGAGCGATCGGGGATCCAAGTCGCCAACCTGAACGCCAACACCGCCATGGGCTATTACGGGAGGGCGTTCTGGGAACCCCTCTTTGAACCTTCCCTGGCCAATCCCGATCCTGCGGCAAGACGCTGGAGAGTCGACTACACCAGGAGATGCCTCGATCTGGCCAAAGTCCTCGGCTGCCGAAACGTCAGTGTCACTTCCGGCCGCATGGTCCCGGGATGCACCCCTGATGCCGCTCTAAAGCTCCTCCGGGAATCACTCGATGCCGTCCTGGAACATGCCGAGAAACTGGGCGTCAAGGTCGGTATCGAGTATGAACCCGGCCTTCTGGTGGAACGATACGAGGAGCTACGAGCCTTGATCGAGATGATCTCATCGCCCTGTCTTGGGGCCAATCTCGATTTCGGGCACAGCCATGTTTTGGGTGAAGACCCCGAGGACGTCGTTGCCGGCCTCTCCCCGAAGCTCTTCAACGTCCATCTTGAAGACATTCATTCCCGCAAACACTATCACCTGATTCCGGGACTGGGAGAGATCGATTTCAGGGGCATTTTTGAGATCCTCGAGAGGCATGCCTACGCTGGTTTTGCCACGGTCGAACTCTACACCTACCCGCAGGAACCGGAGGCGGCCGCGAGACGATCCCTCGCCTATCTGCAGGCTCTTATCCGCAGGTAGCTGTCGACTGACGGCCAGGACCCACTGGCCACAGCAAACGGATAAAAATCCAGCCTCTGCCCCTTATGGCAAAAGGGGTTGGGGGGATTTCGCATAGAAGCTTCTTCATCCGCAAATGGATACGAAGGAACAAAGGATATCCATATATCGAATATCAACTGCACTTTCGTGTCTCTTCGTGTCCTTCGTGGAAGAGAAAATTAGAGAGAGGAAAAGGACAAGACCATGAAATTCGCTTTTAGTTCCAACGCCTTCCTCCGATACAGCTTGCTTGAGTCCATTCGAGTCATTTCCTCCCTGGGCTACCGGGGGATAGAGATCATGGCCGATGTCCCGCACGCCTACCCGAAGCATCTCTCTGCCGGGGACCTGGGGATATCAGGAAAGCTCTGGATGATCACGGCTTGGCCATTTCCAACATCAATGCCTTCATGCACCATGCCGACGGCGATACCTACCATCCGTCATGGATTGAATCGGATCCCCGATTGCGGGCAAAACGGGTCGAATACACTCTGCAATGCATCGACCTTGCACAGAAACTGGGCGCTCGCACTCTCTCAACCGAACCCGGCGGCCCGCTCGAAGACATGCATCGGGACGACGGATTGCGTCTTTTTCTGGAAGGTCTCACGGCTGTCGAACAACATGCCCGCGACCAGGGTATCCGGATCTTGATCGAGCCGGAGCCGGACCTTCTCATCGAAAACAGCACGCAATTCACGAGTCTTTTCCGCGACCTCGCCCCTGACGTTTTTGGCCTCAACTGCGATATCGGCCATTTCTTCTGCGTCGGTGAAGACCCTATCCGGGTCATCAAGGAACTGAAAGGCGTCATCCATCATTTCCATCTGGAAGACATCGCCTCTTCCCGGGAGCACTATCACCTCATGCTTGGCGACGGGGCCATTGATTTACCTCAAGTGCTGAATGCTATCGGGGAGATATGCTACGACGGTTTTGTGACGGTGGAGCTATACACTTATGAGGCACAGCCGGAAGAGGCGGCTCGAAGGGCGATCGCGTATTTGCACAACTGGCGGGATTGATCGCACATCACCCCTCATTGCTCAAGGGTGGGTTTTCTGCCCGCCGGTCGCGGGCCTTTATTCCGGCGTAATCAGGAAATGGATAAACCTCCCCCCTCTTCTGAATCCGAAGATTCGAAGAGTCTCATGATGGAAACTAGACCAGCTTCGCCGTCAAGTAGTCGATCGTAATGGGAAGGTTCAACTCCAGACGGGCGATGATCTGGACGCCGATCGATGCCCAGTTGAGCCGACATTGATCCAGATGCCCTCCATGCCGTCGATCATCGGTCAGGAAATGGAGGTGGAAACCGGGGTTGAGCAGAGATTTCATGAAACGGGGTGTGTAGAAACCCGCCAGTGTACCCCTCACGTCTTGATATTCAAACATCTTCGGCTTCACCTCCGCAATAGGGCGGTGGGCCTCCTGCCTCGGCACGGACCAAACCCGGATGCTGCTGAACTCACCATCGATCCGGATGGCCGAAAAAACATTCTCCGAGGGCATTAACTGATCGAGGAGGTTCTTGAATGCGGCGTAGTCCAGTTCCCGGTTGATCTCCTCTACCGTCGTCGGCGAGAAAAAAGTCACGCAGGCGAAGGGAGTCTCGACCGCATCGTTCACGGGATGGGCAAACCCGTCTTCTTTGAGCTGGTAGACAATGCCGTCAAGCATCATCATTTCGCCGTCCAGATTGTTGAACGTCCCCAATCCGAAGTTACCGTGCTGTTTGAGTTCCTTGATCGTCGTGTCCTCTTCGTAACAGCCCTTCATCAGGGCATCCACCGGTGCCGACAGATAGACCGAATTGCTTTTTGAATCATGGTGCAGGAACTGGTGCAATGCCGCCCGGATGATCTCGGAAACCGTCATCCCGAGCTGTTCACCGGCCACCGCAGCCGTTCTTGTGATGTCGTCCGCCAACGCAAAGGTCGGCACTGGGTTGAGCTGATTGTTCCCTTCCGCCATGAATCGCTCTCCTGTTTCGCAGATTTTGATAATTTCGAGGCCTGCAGGTACATGCGTGTTTGATCAGCTCCGCCGCATGGAACTCAACCCCAGAAAAGAAAACGTCTTTCTCCAGAAAGATGATCTCGAAGCTCGATTTGTCAGCGGCACCGGATCCGGCGTCACTACCGTATCACCCGCGATGATTTGCCGGGGTATTTCCCCAACCATCAGGGCGGCGCTCTCACGGCCTACGATCCTGGCGGCTTCTTCATATCCGGCGGAGAGCCGGGGAGAACGCGCGCCCAGCCCATGAGAGTCCGTAGCGATAATGTGCGCCATACGGTGTTCCAGGAGCATTACGGTGAAACGCTTCACGGTCTCACCGAAACTCCCCAGAAGGCTCGCTGCCGTCACCTGAGTGAGGATGCCCATTTCCGTCCATTTGAAGAGCCGCTCCGGGTCCCTCAACAGCGCCGGATTGCGCTCGGGATGGCTGATAATCGGCCTGATCCCCTGCACCTGCAAATCCCAAAAGAGGTTTTCAAGGTTTTGCGGCAGGACCTCCGGCAGCAGTTCAATGAGCACGAAGCGCTGATTATCGTTCACCGTGAGGATTTCCCCCGATGCAAGCGCTCCCGGGAGGTCAAGGTCCAACCGGATTTCTGCTCCGGGATAAATCTTAAGCGGGATCTTGTGGACTTCCAGCTTCTCCTTGAACACGGCCACAGCTGCAAGGGTGTTCCGGCGGTTGTTTTCGAAGTGCCCGCGATCCCAATGCGGCGTGCACACAACCCCCTCAATGCCGTCCGCCACCGCCATCCGCGCCATAGCCAGACTCTCTTCCCAATTGCGGGCGCCGTCATCCAGTCCGGGAAGTGAGTGATTGTGGAGATCAAACATCGAGCAATTCCTCAATAGCCGGCACATGGCGCCCATTGAAACCCCGGGGCGAAAAACCGCTTTCCGGGCAACCCATCTCCATCCGGAAACGTCTCATATTCGAGTTCTTCCCTTACCAGGGGGGTTATCCCTTCCCGAAAGCCACTGGAAATACTTGAGGTTTGGGGGTGAGCGCAACGCCCGCCCCGACTCGACGGGTCAGTTTGCTTACGAAAACCTACTGGTACAGTATGGCAGGATCAGGTTCCGTTCTCAACTCTTTTCCTTTGTCAATTTCCCCTTGCAATGTGTTGCTGAGCGTGCTAAGGAATTAGCGCTTTTCCTCAGTCGCTGAAAAAGGCGGTTCATGTTCTGATGGTGAATAGACATTGAACATTTTGTGAGGGGCAACAACACATTCTAATTTGCAGATGAGATGAAGGAGGAAAGATCATGAAGGTGTTCTTGGGTGGCATTGGAGCAGCATTCCTGGGTATTATCGGTATGTTCGTGTTTATGGGCCCGTTCTTGCATCTTCTTGCCGGCGCAATTCCGTTGATGCTCCTGGCTGGTGGCGCCATGGCAGCCTACCTGGGCTATGACGAGGTAAAAGACAAGCTCCCTTTCACCAGGAAAACTGAAGCCGCTGAATCTCCTGTTGACTCAGAGGCTCAGCTTCGCGAAGAAGCAGACAAATATAAAAGGGAAGTGGAGAGACTGAAGGCCGAGCTCGATAAGAAGTAAAGCAAAATCATAAGAATCAAATGCGGCTTATGCCGAATCTGCTTGCAAAGGCCGCCTCCTGCCGAGGCGGCCTTTTTTATTCTCCGACTCAATTTCCATCTTAGCTCTTGGTCTCTTGGCTCCTTACTGCCTACTCCTTACTGCTTACTCTTTTCCTTGCTTCCTCAAGGATGAGCCTCCGTCCAATTCCTGCCCCAGCCCAGATCGACCTTAAGGGGAACGCAAAGGTCACCGGCCTGTTCCATCTTCTTCAAAATGAGTGCTTTCGCTGGCTCCAGAGCCTCTTCACGAACCTCGAAGACCAGTTCGTCATGCACCTGCAGGAGCATCGCTGCAGCAAGCCCCTTCTCTCGCAGGGCACGATCGACATCGATCATCGCTTTCTTGATAAGATCGGCCGCCGACCCCTGAATGGGGCTGTTGATTGCCAGCCGTTCCCCCTGCTGGCGAATGTTGTGGTTGCGGCTGACAAGCTCCGGGATTGGCCGCCGCCGCCCGAGGATAGTCTCGGTATAGCCTGATTTTCGAGCCGCCTCGACCACTGCGGTAATGTATTGTTTCACTCCCCGGTAACGGTCGAAATAGCGATCGATCACCCCGGCGGCCATCTGCCTGGTGATGCCGAGGCGCTTGGCCAGGCCAAAAGCGCCCATCCCGTAGATGATCCCGAAGTTGATGGTCTTGGCCTGCCTGCGCATTTCGGGCGTCACTTCGTGCTGGGCGAGGTTGAAGATCTCCGCAGCGGTTTGCCGGTGGACGTCCCCGTCGCCGTGAAAAGCCTCCAGCAAGTGTTCATCCTGGCTGAAGTGAGCGAGGATGCGCAATTCGATTTGAGAATAATCAGCGGAAAGGAGCAGGTGACCGGGAGAGGGAATGAACGCTTCCCGGATTTTTCTCCCTTCCTCGGAACGGATGGGAATGTTTTGAAGATTGGGTTCCGAGCTGCTGAGCCGTCCCGTTGCCGTGACCGTCTGATTGAAGGACGTATGAATCCGCCCCGTTTCAGGGTTGATCAGACGAGGCAGCACATCGGCATAGGTCCCTTTCAGTTTGGCCAGGGACCGGTAGCTCAAGATGTGCTCAACAACAGGATGAACCAGGGCTAGCTCTTCGAGAACGCTCGAATCGGTCGAGGGACCGCTTTTCATCTTCTTGACCACCGGCAGTCCCAGTTTTTCAAAGAGGATGTAAGCCATTTGTTTGGGTGACTGGATGTTGAATTCCTCTTTGGCCAAATCATAAACTTTGACCTCTCTCTCCCTCATGGCCTTCTCGAAGTCAACGGCCAGGGATTCCAACCGTCCGGCATCCACCATTATTCCCCGGTATTCCATCCCGGATAACACCTCGATGAGAGGCAATTCGAGAGTCAAGAAAAGCGCTTCCTGGTTCGTTTCCTGCAACTGGCTTTTCAGCATGGGGGCAATCCGCCGGATCATTTCCACTGTCCTGCAGGCGGTCGCCACGTTCGGCATGACCTCAGACGGGGGGAGTGGAGTGGGCTCCTGGCTCTTAGCTCGTGGCTCGTGGCTCGTGGTTCCCGGTTCCCGGTTCCCGGTTGGTGGCTCGTCGGTCAACGTTTCTCCCAGGTGCTCCCCGGCGAGTCGGGCAAGATCATGGACATGGCGCCCCGGGTCAAGAAGGTACGCAGCAACCATAATGTCACAGTTCAAACCATTCAGCTGCATCCCGTGCCTCTTCAGGGCTACCCGGTCGGCTTTCAGATTGTGGCCGATCTTGCCGATTTCAGTTTGGCGGAGTAGAGAGCCGAGCGCATTCATCCGTTGCCGGTCGCTGATCCGGATTTGACCGCCTTCATCGGGCTGAGGAAAGGCGACATAATGGGCGGCATGGTCGCTGTAGCTGATGGCGATGCCGCTAATCCGCCCTCGCATGGGGTCGGAAGCGGTGGCGTCGACGTGAAGCGCAAATTCCCGTTGACCTTCAAGGGCCTTCAAAAGCTCGGCAAACCCCTTTTGATCCTCGATAAGGTTGATTTCCACCGGGGACGGCGGAGGTGCCGGGGGCATGGGTTCTTCATCGGCACCCCACCCCTGGCGGAGAGATTGGAGGAGGGCCCTGAAGTTGAGCTCCCCGTAAAGCCTTATCAGGTCGAGTTTGTGTGGCGGCTGGGGGAGAAACTCTTCCAGACTCGGAGAAACGGGCACGTCGCTCTTCAAAGATACCAGGTCGCGTGAGAGGTATGCCGCAGTGCGGCCGGCCTGCAGTTTGGCCCTGAGCGAGTTCGGTGAAACCTGATCGATGTGCTGAAAAACCTCATCCAGCGACTTCCAGCTCTCAAGCAGCATCCTGGCGGTCTTTTCACCCACGCCTTTAACTCCGGGGACATTGTCGGTGCTGTCTCCGACCAGAGCCAGGTAATCAACCATCTGTCCGGGGGTTATCCCGAATCGCTCGGCAACCCCGGCTTCGGTGAAAACGCGGTCCTTCTGGGGGTCCCACTGCCGGACCCGGGGATCATTGATCAACTGAAGCAGGTCTTTGTCTCCCGAAACGATGACGACTTCCAGGTCCTGCCCCGCAGCCCGGCGGGTCAGCGTCGCAATGACGTCATCCGCCTCGTAACCTTCCTTTTCCAGCAGGGCTATACCGTGATACCTCACCAATTCCTTGATGTAAGGCACCTGCACGATCAGATCTTCGGGCATCTTTTGACGAGTCGCCTTATATGCCGAGTACATTTCATGCCGGTGGGTCGGGCCGGGCGGGTCGAAGACGACACAAAGGTAGTCGGGCTTTTTCTCCCGCATCACTTTGAGCAGCATTTGGGCAAATCCATAAATGGCTTGCGTGGGCATGCCCCGAGAGCTCGTCAGGCGCCCCAAAGCATAGAAGGCACGATAAAAATAAGAGCTTCCATCAATCAGGTACAAGGTCTTTTTTGGATTCATGAGGCTTCGCTCCATCCTGTGATTCCAACAGTGAGTGCAAGAGGCTGGGTGCCCCTCGCCTGCCACCTAACGGGGGAGGCAGATACTCGAGGTTAACGTGGCTCATGGCGTGAAAGATATTCCCCCGGACCTTCGGGTTCTTTTGGAAAAGCGTCTCCAGAAGGGTGCGCATTTCCTGGCGCTTGTTCGTGCCGGCTGATGGGCAGGCGTTGGTGATAACGGGCAATTCCAGGCGTCGGCAGAGTCGCTCCGCTTTGCTTGCGGGAACGAGTGCCAGGGGGCGAACGACCGTGATCTCTCCGCCGAAAAAGAGCTGCTTCGGCACCATCGCTGCAACCTGCCCGCCATAACAGATGTTGATGAAAAAAGTTTCGATAAGGTCATCCTGGTTGTGACCCAGGGCAATCTTTCGGCAATTGAGGCTGCGGGCCAACTGGAAAAGCATCGTTCGCCTGAGGCGAGCGCAGAGGAAACAGGGGTTCTCCCGATTTTCCGGACTGTGGGCCCTGAGGCCGTGGTCCGTGCGAATGATTCGATAATCAAACCCTTCTTTGAGGAAGAAGGCTTCGAGCCGGCTGCCGGCGCTCGCATCGAAGCCGGGGTCTATGTAGACGGCAGTCAGGTCGTAGCGAATCGGGATGCGCCGCAGGCGCTCCCGGAGCAGCCACAGGAGAAGCAGACTATCCTTGCCCCCGGAAACCGCCACCACCATCCGATCGCCGTTGTGAATCAAATCATAGTGCGAGATCGCCGTCCCCACCAATCTTCGCACTTCCCTCTCAAGCGAAGCCATCGCCCGCCCTGCCCTCTTTTCTGTTTGGAAAACAGGGAATCATCGCGAATCCCCCCAACTCCTTCTGGCGGAAGCGCGCAAGGCAATCTTTTTTTCCTCCCGCCACCCGACAGCCTGATTCATTCTAGAACAGACGGCCGGGGGTGTGAACAACAATCCCTCCCATATCTCTCAATCCTTGGCTTCTCTGCTGCGATCTTGATTTGCGCTGAACCTGAACCCAATGCTATCTTAAGAGAGATTCTCACGGGCAGGACTTCAAGCCCCTGTAACGGGCCTCAACATCCGTTGCGGGGGGCATGATCCGGAAGGCGAAACGATACGGGCAGACTATGGTGAACCACGCGGAACCATTCAGAGCAGTTGCTCATGACCCCTGGGGACACCCTAAATGATGAAAAGGGCCGTGAAGAACGCGCAACCCGTAACTCGCAACGCGCAACTTTTCGAAGCAATCATCGAGCAGGAGGAAAAGAGGGTTGAGAGGATCGTTGGAGAAATACGCTCGACCCTCGCAGCCGAAAAGGAAGACCGCGGAAAGATGGACCGGGAACTTGCCGATCTCAAACGGCAGAAATTGGAAGCCATCGGCTGGAGCGAAAAGCGGGAGATCGACGAAACTCTCGCCCGCTGCCGCCAGCGCTGCGGCATGCGCCACTACCAGGATGGTGGAGTGTTGAGCCAACCCTATTTCGGGGTCTTCGAACTCGAAGACGACGCTCTTGGCTCGCTCAGCACCTGCCTGGGGCGGCAATCCTTCTTCGACCGGACGGGCAAGGCCCTGGTAATCGATTGGCGCGAAGCGCCGATCTCCCGCCTCTACTATGAATACGAGACCGGGGAGTTCTATGAGGAAGACATCAAGGGACAGGAGCGCTCCGGCGTCGTGCGCAGCAAGCGACAGGTGGATACCGGCGGGGGTGAACTGCACAAGATAGTCGACGGGGGCACGACCCTCGCCCGCACAAAAGACCGCACATGGCACTGCGTCGCCGGCGGCGGCGCCGTGTCGCTCAAAGAGGAGAAAGCGGATCATCGGCTTCCCGAGATAACCGCCCTTATCAGCGGCGACCAGTTCCGCGCCATCACTCACCCCGAATCGAGCACCGTCCTTTTACAGGGCGGCGCCGGCAGCGGCAAGACGACCGTAGGTCTCCACCGGATCGCTTATCTTGCCTATCAGGACCCCGAAAGGTTCCAGCCCCACCGCATTCTCCTGGTGATGTTCAACCGCTCCCTTCAGCACTACATTTCCCGCGTGCTTCCGGAACTCGGTATTGCTCCGGGGGTCCTCGTCGAAACCTATCACAGCTGGGCCGGGAAGCTATTTCGCAGCGCGAGGGTCCCGGTGGCCTACCGCACCGAACCGGCACCCGCATCAATCCTCAGTTTAAAGAAACTCCCGATCATGCTTGAGGTGGTGGACCGCTATCTGGAACGGCTCATGAAGAAAGCCCGCGCCTGGCTGTTCAAACAGCTGGATCAGGCCCGTGATCCGGAGTTGGCTGAAATCCGGGCGCGCCTTGATGCTCCCGCACAGTTCAAAGACTTCCTCCACGCCCTGACCGCTCTCCCGCACGCAACCGCCGGGCAGGAGCAGCGTAAACGCCTGCAGTCGCGTCTCCTCAGCCGCCTTCACGATCATGTCCGGGACCTCAGGACCCTGCTTTCCGATCGGGAGCTTCTTGAAGAAAACCTCGGCAAGGTTTCCCCGTATGATGAAGACGCCCTGGACGGCTTGATCCAATGGCAGGCGAAGCCCCACCTGGTGCATCAGATCGACTTTGCGGACACGGGAATTCTGCTCTGGATCATCCAGCGAAAAGGCCTGGCCGCCGCCCGGCCCGGTTACGCTCACGTGCTGGTCGATGAAGCCCAGGACCTGAGCGAAATAGAACTCGCGACCCTGCTCAACGCCGCCGATGAACGGCAATCGGTCACCGTCTGCGGAGACATGGCGCAAAAAATCAAGGGAGACGTCTCGTTTGCCCACCCGGAGGGCTTCGCCGGCTTTATCCGAGCCCAACAGGAGCGCTTCGGGGCAAGAGTGCTGTGCGCGGAAACGCTTGAGGTGGGCTATCGGGCAACCCGTCCGATCATGGCACTCGCCTGGCACGTCCTGGGTGAAACGCCTTCCATGGCCGTGCCCCGCGATGGGGAACCGGTGCGCATTATCCGCACCCATAATCGCGAAGAAACCATGA
The DNA here is from genome assembly GCA_963844985.1 of uncultured delta proteobacterium. Classification (GTDB taxonomy): domain Bacteria; phylum Desulfobacterota; class Syntrophobacteria; order Syntrophobacterales; family Syntrophobacteraceae; genus JADGQM01. The sequence continues at coordinate 45,390 of CAWJQV010000022.1, read as the reverse complement.
CAACCGCGAAAGACATTCTCGAGAGGTTCTTCGATGATCATCCGAAGAGCCTTGTTGCCGTGGTATCTCGATACAAGGCCGATGCCGACAGGGTGTTCGAGAAACTGAAGGGCCTCGGGCTCCTGAACCTGAGGCGCCACGAACGGGACGATTTCTCCTTCCAGCCCGGCATCATCGTGACCAACGCCCACCAGGTGAAGGGCCTGGAATTCTCGGGAGTCTTCGTTGTAAACCCTGCTTCGAGCCAGTATCGCGAGGGCCGGGAAGATCGCATGCTCCTGCATGTGGTGCTCACGCGGGCATCCGACCATCTCTGGATTGTCGGCGACCGGCCCATGGCCTACGGCCTTGAAAAATGGGCCCCCCGAGTCCTCCCCCTGTCAATGAAACGGGAACCATCAAGCCGTCTCGGGCTGGGCTAAACCCCACCTCTGCGGCAAGGGATTGGAACCTTATGGGACACTTTGCGCTTGACATTATTCCAAGGGTATTGACAAGTATCGAGAGAGCGGTTGAAGATGCCCGAAAGCCTTGGACGGCCAAGGCCGGGGATAAGCGGGCTGCACCGCAGCAATCAACCAACAGCAGAGCACGAAAGGGAGGACAAAGGGATGAATCGCAAGAAAGGTTTGAAACTGCTTCTAGCCGTGATCTTCATCGCCGGCCTGTTATCGACCGCCGGCGCGGGCACCCTGGATGACATCGCTCAGCGCGGCGAACTCATCGTTGCCGTCCAGACTCAAGGCCAGCCCTTCAGCTTCATTGACAAGAACGGCAATCGCACGGGCAGTTCCATTGACCTGTGCAAACTCATTGCCGAGGAAATGGGGGTCAAGATCAAATTCCTGGACTTCGACTGGGATGGTCTCATTCCCGCACTGCTCGCCAAAAAGGCGGACATGCTGGCGGCCGATATGACCCCGACTCTCAAAAGGGCCATGAAGATTGCCTTCACTACCCCCTACATGTACACCGGCAGCGTGGTCTTTGTGAAAGCGGACAGTCCGATCAAGACCCTCGCCGACGCTCGGAAAGCGGGGCTCAACGTGGCCGTACTGCTCGGCTCTCAGGGTGAGACCGACGCCAAGAAGGCGTTCCCCGATGCCACCCAGAAGACCTACAAGGGCGGTGGTCCGCTCCTGATTGATGCCGTGTTGAAGGGGCACGCCGACTTCGGCGTCAACGACGCCTCCGCCGTCAAAGGCCAGTCCGCTGCTTTTCCGCCCAACAGCGTTCGCGTGCTCCCGGACGTGCTGTCCAAGGAACCGCTCTCCTTTGCCGTGCGCTACGACTCACAGGACCTGCTCGAATGGCTGAATCTCTTCTTCCTCCACGCTACCCTGAACGGAAAGCTCGATCAGAACCTCAATTACTGGGTCAATTCCGATGATTGGAAGAAAGACCACTGAGGCCTTCCCGATGCGGTTTTGAACCACCGGTTCCGGCCGCGTGCAAACCATTCGCACAGAGGTTTGCACGCGGGACCCGATGGATTTCGCAGGGGACCGAAAGGCCCCTTTTCCCTCTCTTTCCCAACGGAAAACCCATGCTCGAGACGTTCAATTTTCGGGTCATCTTCGAATACCTGCCCCTGTATCTGCAGTGCTTCTGGGCGACCGTCTGGCTTTCCGGCGTGTCCCTGGCGGGGGCTCTGACGGTGGGGATTGTGGCCTGTGCCTTGCGTCTGAGCGGTTCGCGCTTCATGTCCTGCTCCGCCGGCGTTTATATCGAGTCCATCCGTGCCACGCCGCTGCTCGTGCAGATTTATTTCTTTTATTTCGGCTTGCCTTCCCTTGGAATCCAAGTCTCCGAGACCCTTACCGGCATCACCGCTCTGACTTTGAACAGCGGGGCCTATATGGCCGAAATCGTTCGCGCCGGGGTCCAGTCCATACCGCACGGGCAGGTCGAGGCCGGAGTAGCCTACGGCTTCAGCTATTTGCAGCGCATGCGCTACCTGATTCTGCCGCAGGCACTTGGCGCAACCATTCCTCCCTTGCTGGGACAGGCCATCGTGCTGGTCAAGGATTCCGCCCTGCTTTCCCTCATTTCCATCATGGAACTCACCCGTGCGGGGCAGATGCTCAACTCCGAGCGCTTCATGCCTGCCGAGGGCTTCCTGACCACGGCCTTCTTTTACCTGGTCATATACTATATTCTGAAAACCATTTCCGAGTGGTCCCAGAAGCGGCTGGTTTTCCGCGAGGCTCACTGAGAAACGAGCGAGTTTATGTGGGGATTTTATTTCGATCAAATTATCAACAGCCTGCCGTTCTTTCTCAAAGGGCTGTGGATGACCGTTGTGGTCTCGGGCCTCAGCCTGATTTTCGGGACCATTATCGGGTTTCTGATGGGCATAATCCGCGCCGGCAGGAACAAGATCCTGCGCTTGGCAATCGGCCTCTGGGTGGACCTCATTCGGGGCACCCCCTTTCTGGTCCAGATCTTTATCGTCTTTTTCATCCTGCCCGAGCTCAAAATACACCTGGAAGCGTTCCCGGCCGCCGTTATCGCCCTTACCAACCTCGCCGCCTGCTTCATTTGCGAGATCGTTTCCGGCGGCATCCTTGCGGTCCCGGCCGGCCAGCGAGAGGCGGCGACCTCATCCGGCCTCTCCACCTATCATCAGCTGAGACATGTCATCTTCCCTCAAGCCATGAAGGTCATCCTGCCGCCCCTGGTGGGACAGTATGTCCTGTTGATCAAAGATTCATCGGTGATCTCAGCCATCGGAGTCACCGATGTTACCCGCGTCGGGTGGCTGACCGTCCAGAGAATCCCCGAGGGAATCATGGTCTTTGGCCTGGTGGGAGTTCTCTATTTTGTTATTTGCTACCCCTTGATATGGTTATCGAGCCGGCTGGAAAAACACTTGACGGTCGCCGCCGTCAAGCTTTAGTGAAAAGGGTTGCTGGTGGCTTGCATGACCCCCCGAATGCCTCTTTGCCGAAGGGGAGCCAGGGAGTCTTGTCGTGATGGTTTTGGTTCACCGGGCCGTGACTGTCAGGGGCTGGTGATCGGCAAACAGGGGCTGGAGGGAATCAATAGATGATAACGTTTTCAGGCGTGAATAAATGGTTTGGAAAACTGCACGTGCTGAGGGACATCCATTTGCACATCGACGGCGGCGAGGTCGTGGTGGTATGCGGACCCAGCGGTTCCGGCAAGAGCACCCTGATCCGCTGCATCAACCGCCTGGAAGGAATCGAGCGGGGCGAACTGATCGTCGACAACATGAAGGTCCATGAAAAGCACACCAACATGACTCAGTTGCGGGCCGAAATCGGTTTCGTCTTTCAGCAGTTCAACCTTTATCCGCACATGACGGCCCTTGAAAACATCGTCATCGCTCCCATCAAGGTCCGCAAGATCAAAAGAGACGAGGCGGAACGACTGGGCCGCGAAATCCTCAAGCGCGTCGGTCTGGAAGACAAGGCAGCCGCCTATCCGGCCCAGCTCTCAGGCGGACAGCAGCAACGCGTCGCCATCGCGCGGGGCTTGTGCATGCGCCCCAAGATCATGCTTTTTGACGAACCCACCTCGGCCCTCGACCCGGAAATGATCAATGAGGTGCTGGACGTGATGCGGGTCCTGGCCAAGGAAGGAATGACCATGATCGTGGTCACGCACGAGATGGGGTTTGCCCGGGAAGTAGCCAACCGGGTGGTTTTTATGGATGAGGGCGAAATCATCGAAGTTGCGCCCCCCCTTGAGTTTTTCACCAAGCCGAGGACGGATCGCGCCCGGCTCTTCCTGAGCAAGATCCTGTCGCACTGAAGGCAAGTAACGAGTAACAAGTCAACATTAACCAGCAAGGATTGAGGGGGTGGAGGAAGATCCTCATGATAGAATCTATTGCCATCCTGGGTGCGGGAAATGGCGGCAAGACGGCGGCGGTGGACCTGGCGCTGCAGGGCAAGCGCGTCAACCTTTATGAATTTCCGGAATTCGAGCGCAACCTGGAAGACCTTCTGAAACACAGAAATCTGATCGCCACCGGTGCGGTATCCGGCCAAACCACCCTCGATCTGGTTACCACGGATCTCGTCCGGGCACTGGACGGGGTCGACACCGTGATGGTCTGCACGCAGGCACTGGCCCACGAGCGGGTTGCACGCGACCTCGCTCCGCTGATTCGCCCCGAAAATCTGCTGATCCTTAATCCCGGCTCCACGGGAGGTGCCCTGCACTTCGCCCGGATTTTCCGCACGATGGGATTGAAGGCTTTGCCGACCATTGTCGAGACCTCAACCTTAACCTACGGGTGCCGTGCCAAAGGCGCGCACGTCCATATCGCCGTCAAGGTGAGACGGGTCCTCTACGGAGTTCTGCCGGGTTCGGCTGCGGGCAGGGTTGGCCCTGAGCTGGAAGCGCTTTATCCCGGTCTGGTGAGGGGAGCGTCCGTGCTCGAGGCGGGCTTGAACAATGGCAACCCGGTCATTCATCCCCCGATTACCGTCCTCAATGCCGCACGCATCGAAAAGGAAGGGCCGGTCATGCGGTTTTACAGGGATGGGGTGTCACCGACGGTGGCGCGGTTGATAAGGAAGTTGGACGAAGAACGAATGGCGCTTCTCAAGGCCCTGGGATATCCTGCACAGCCGGATCCGGTGACCAGTGTGGAGCAGGGATATGCGTCAAGTGCGGACTATTACGAATGCTACAGTCAAGGCCCGGGATTCGTTGATTTTGCCGCCCCGGACACCCTCGATCACCGTTATTTTCACGAGGATATCGGCATGGGACTGGTGATGCTTTGCTCGCTCGGCGACTTTTTGGGCGTGGCGACACCCGCTTGCCGATCGTTTGTGCAAATGGGTGAGGCCATCACAGGAATCCCCTATGCAAGCAACGGCAAAAGGACGCTGAAGGCACTGGGCCTCGATGGCTTGAACCTGACGGAGCTCATCTCTTTCCTCGAAACCGGAGAACGCGCGTAGCCCTTCGGGTAGCTCCAGGAAACGCCAAGGTAAGAAACCCTCGCTTTGCCCTGCCGCCGTTCATGTCCCTTCGGGACTTTCGAAGGCGGATAAAAGCAGCGCAAAACTTTTCTGGCGGCACATCGGAGAGCGGACATTCCAGTCCGCTCTCTTTTGCGGGCGGGCTGGAAACCCCGCCCTCCTTTTCTTCGTGATCGCCCTTAATGGTTCTCCCCGGCTCCGTGTCTCCCTGTCCTCGCGTCCCCCTCTAAAGCACCTCCTCGATTTCGGAGGCCATCGAAAAGAGGCTGAAGATCCCGCCGGTGTGGACAAACACAATCCTCTCCCCGAAACACCGCGGGTCCCGTTTCAGCTCCTGGACCATGCCGTAGAACGCTTTTCCGGTATAGACCGGGTCGAGAAAAATTCCCTCGGTGCGGGCCACGTCGCAGTAGAGAGCCAGTTCCTCCGGCCGCGCCATGGCATAGCCGCGGCCCACGTAACCATCGATCATTTCGATGTCGCGCTGCCGGTCGAAGTCGATCTCCAGACGATAGCCGGCAATGAGCTGCTCGCAGATGTCTCCGATAACGCGGACAAAATAGGCCCGATCGTCACACACATTGAAGGAGACCACTCTGGCAGGCAAGCCCGCCAGGCGTGCCCCCAGAATCATGCCGGCGGCCGTCCCTCCTGAGCCGGTAGCATGAATAATCGTGGTAGCTAGATCGAGGCCGCCGGGCAACCCGGTGATATCTTCCGCCAGTTCTCGCGCAGCCATGAGATACCCCCACGACCCTACGGGGTTCGAAGCCCCCTCCGGAATAATGTAGGGGGTTCGGCCCTCCCTGCGCAGGGATGCTGCTTCGCGCTCAAAAATCTCATGGCGCCTTTGGTATTCTTCCCGGGTGATCCAGACGATCTCCGCCCCGGCCATTCGGTCAAGCAAAATATTGCCTTCCGCAGCAGGTGGCTTGGCAGGATCAGCGGTACGCAGCAGCAGGCGGCAGCGGAGTCCCAGCATGGCGGCCGCAACGGCCGTAGCCCGGGAATGGTTGGACTGAGCACCGCCGCAGGTGAGCACGACATCGGCCTTTTGTGCCAGGGCATCGGCCAGAACAAACTCCAGCTTTCTGACTTTGTTTCCGGTCAGCGCGATGCCGGTAAGGTCGTCGCGCTTCATGTACAATTCCACTCCGAGTCTTTCGCCTAAGCGTTGGAGCTTCCTCACCGGGGTGGGGAGGCACGCCAGTTTAATACGGGGCGGATAAACAATCGTGGAAGTCTTCTGCTTCATCTTCGTGCCCTTCGTGTCCTTCACGGTTCAATAAGAATCAATCCGGTTCGAAAAAATGCAAAACTACGGTAAAAGAGGAGCGTGGGTACCAACGAGCCGGCTGTACCCGCCGGTAGCTTTCGACCTTATAATAGTGTTGCCGCGGAGTAAAGCGGCAGGTGACCGGAAAGGTTCAACAGGGTGAAATATGATCATCGGCGTTCCCAAGGAAATCAAGAACAACGAATTCAGAGTGGCCGTCAGTCCGCCTGGTGCGGCAGCCCTGGTCTCCGCGGGGCACCGCCTTGTCATCGAGAGCCGCGCGGGCCAGGGGAGCGGCATATCGGATGATTCCTACCGGGAAGTCGGTGTCGAAATCGTCGCCTCTGCCCGGGAGGTCTACCGAAGAGCGGAGATGGTGCTCAAGGTGAAGGAAATTTTCCCTGAGGAATACGGACTGTTGCGGGAAGGGCAGATTCTGTTCACTTTCCTCCATTCAGCCAACAACCCGGAAGAAACCCGAGCGCTGCTCGACCGCAAAGTGATCGCCTTCGCCTACGAGGACATCGAAACGGATGACGGGCGAACGCCGCTGCTCACGCCCATGAGCGAAATCGCGGGCGAAGTGGGCTTGCTCATGGGGGCCTATCACATGCTCAGCATCAATGGCGGAAGCGGCATCCTGATCGGCGGGGCCGTCGGGACGGAACCGGCCAGAGTAGCGATCCTCGGGGCGGGTAGCGTCGGCCTGGGCGCGGCGCGCTATGCCGTCGGCCTGGGCGCGGATGTAACCATCCTGGATATCGCCATAGACCGCCTGCGGGAAGTGCGCCGGACAATATTTCCTCAGGCAAAGACGCTCTTCTTGAACGACCACAATGTGCGATCGCTGCTGCCTCACCTCGATCTGCTGATCAATGCAGTCAAATGGCCGCCTCGCTCGACCCGCCACATCGTTACCCGAGGCATGCTGAAGCTCATGAAGAGAGATGCCCTGATCGTCGACATCTCGTGCGACCCGGCCGGGGCCGTGGAGACCTGCGTCCCCACCTCCCATGACCAGCCGGTCTATGAAGTCGAGGGCATCCGTCACTTCTGTGTCGACAACCTGCCCTCGGCCGTCGCCAGAACCTCCTCTTACAGCCTGTGCAACAACACGCTCCCCTACGTGGAGGAAATCGCCTCCAAGGGCTGGCTGGAAGCCATCAAAACGAATCCCCCGCTGCGCCGGGGACTGGGGTTCGCTCTGGGTCAGACTGACCTTCAAACCGACCGCGGAAGCTCAGAATCGGGAGTACACGCCGCCCGAATCGCTCATCGCCATGTATGAAACCTGAACCGTGCGCTTTCTTTCCCCCGTGGTGACGTTTTGCTTGTGGCCTCGGGCGGCGTTATGAAAAAAAGAACCGCTCGGGGTTGACGGAACCAAACAAGTCCTTTTCCTCCTGCGTCAGGTGTTCGGTGAAGTCGAACAGTTTCCGGGACGGGCGCCGCAGTCGGCGTCAACTGCCCGCAACGGCGACTTCTGAACGATAAGGATGGTGAGCAGTGGCAGAAGGAAACCGATAACGGTGACCGTGATGAGCAGGATGCCCAGTTGGCTGTAGTCTGCAGGGGTCTTTATGACGCCGGTAAGGGGATCGACCACCTGCCGGCTCACCACATACAACTGATTGAGATACTTGGTGAAAAGCGCTCCGAGTGACAGCGCCAGGTTGGTGAAGGAGGCCATGACCGCAAAAAAGGTTGCCTTGAGCTGCGGGGGAGCGCTCTGAGCAATCCACGCGAGCATCGGGATCATGGCCACCTGCCCCAGGGGCGATTCCAGCGCCGTGTCAACCATGGCAATGAACCGGGCATCCACCACGCCGTTGGTCAAGGCCGACGTCCACGTGTGCAAACCATAGTAGAGGCCAATGACGGGCAAGGTCAGAATGGTGCCGACCACGGTGAGAAAGCCCATCACATAGGCTATGGACCTCTCGGCCATGAATCGGCGAAAGACGAACATGCCGAAGAGAGCGAAGCTGCCGCTGATGAGGGAAAGCTTGGAGAGAAACTGCTCGTCAAAGCGGAGTTCGTCGATCTGCCACCAGGAGGAGCCGGCTCCGGGACCGGGCAGGGCGCGAAACACAAAAATGATGATGGCCGTTCCAACGAGGGCGCGGCGGTCGGCCGGGGCCAATTCCTTGAGAAGCCTCGTCATAAGGAAGATCACGATCGCCAGGGAGCCCGCAAAAATGATTTCCTGGTCGAAAGGAATGCGGTTGAGACCCATCACCAGGGTGAAAAGGACAAAAACCAGGCTTCCGCCAAGCAGCCACCAGTTTGCCTGCGTTTTCTCCCCGTGGGAAGCGAGGAGTTTCTTGACATAATCCATGGTAAAACCCAGGCGGCGCAGCCTTCCTGCGCGAAGCCTCTTGAGGAGTGCCGCGACGCCGACCCCGAGCACCGAGATCACCGGGATGGCCATCGCCATCTGGTAAATGTTGATATAAACCCCGACCTTTTCCGCCGGCGCCATGTCTTCCACCCCGTGGAACATCAAGATGTTCACCATCGAGACCAGGATGCCGCCGCCGACGATGGCGACTCGCCCGAGAGTTTGCATGGTCGTGTGCATGAGCTTTATGGTCGCGGGATCGTAGGAAACACCTTCGTCATCGACCAGGGGGACGGCTTCCACGGTCATGGCGTCGGCCACCACGTCCTGGATGACGTAGCCGAGGGGAGCAAGCAGGACGCTCAGGACGTACCAGCCTTCTGGGCTGAGGTGCTCCATCATCAACGGGAATCGGGTAATGAGTCCCAGCATGATCGCGAAACTGATCCCGATCAAGGTCGCCCCCAGGACCACCAGCCAGGATTTCCACCGCCACATGAGGTCAACAATATGCCCCAGCGGCATCTTGATGGTCCACGGGATACCGGCCCAAAAACCGAGCGCGGCCAGGACCTCTGCGGACAGCCCCAGATAGTCTTTAACGAAAAAAGTCCCGACGATGCCGGTCAGGCCCGAGATGCCCGCCGCCATGTAGACCATCAGCGGAGGAAGATAAGAGAAGCGCATCTGGCGGACCAGAGCGATCACCTGCGCATCAATCCAGGCCCAGATTCCGGCTAAAACATAAGACAATTTCATACCTGCTCCCGTGGCGGGTGAGGATCCGGACATGACTTACCTATAAGGTTTGCGGTTCGGGTATAGCAGAGATACTCGCGTGACTCAAGGCAAGAGCACAACGATTTTGCGGTTGCTCGAAGCGGAAGGTAGGCAATAAAGGTTAAAGACGCAGTCCCTCATCTCTTGACTTTGGTTGATGGTTCGGCTGGCACCCGGGTTTCGGTCATCGCAACGACGATGACCGTTGTTACTCGACCTATGAGGTGGTCTTCCTTCTCCTCGTCACTTGTCACTCAAAATTTCCCAGTTGGTTTCAAAAGTCGTGTCATGGAGCGTGTATGCATATCCCAGCATTTTCCCGATGCCCGGCGGCTGGCCCTCTTTCACCTCCCAGAAACAGAGATAGATCGCCGGGAGCAGGCGCGGTTCTCCGCTTTCCGGGTCGTCTACCGTATGCACCCACATCTCGCGTTTTTCCACAACCCTCCAGAGGGTCCCGTGTTTCTTGCTGCGGACCGTCTGGCCGACTCGCGGCAGATTCTTTTGCATCACAACATCGTCATGGGTTTCGATCATGGCAATACCTCCTCGGGCCAGAGGCCCGCATCGGAGATCAGCCTTTGGTGCGGACTGATCGCCCATCCATAGCACTTTCAAGGTCACCCGGGTGGCCAGCACAGGGAAACCTGCCATGTTCCTTCTCGCTCATCACCGCCTCGCCTCCCCAACCTTCATGACCCGGCGGGTACCGAAACTCCCTCCCGCTCCCCACTTTAGCACCTGTCCTTCCGACAATGATTTCACCCCCGCATGGCGCCGCAGGAGGAGACGCGGAAACGCGGACATAGGGAGATGTCAAGATTCAGCTAAGATCGAAGAATTCAGTATGTACTCAGCAAGTGAGGTCTTGCGGATCAGCAGGTCACGATCGCTCGAATCGGCGCAACGGGATGCAGCCACCGGAAAACAGCTTCAACCCCAAGGAGGTGCTCCAGATATTGCACTTATTATGACACCCTGAGGGAGCACAGTCCAGAGGCGAATGACACTCTCAACTCCCCCAGTTTGTAAAGGGGGAGTCGGGGGGGCGGGGATTTCTGTATGATGCCGACCGTGTCTTAAAAGCCCCTTATTAAGATGGGGACCTCCCGTCCCCACGGATTCATGTGCGGGGAATTGCCCCTGCCGCCAAGGCGAGGGGCAGGGGGAGGAGAAATTCGGGGTCTTTCCGGATGGCAAGGAGCTAGATAAGCCCGGCGGCAGATTCGGGAATCCAGCACCGGCGGCCGTCTGCCAATTCAATGTGGAGCCAGCCTTTGCGCTCTTCAACCAGGTTGAATTCGACACCGCTGTGCAGGGGTTCCTTGAAGGTGGGCTCGAACGTTGAGCTGTCACCCTTTCTTCCAATCACTTCCTGCTGCAGAATCACCCCGGTGCGGACGTTGGCCTGTTCGTAGGCATCCACTGCCAGGGAGCAGACGAGGAGAAGGCTAAGCAGCGCACAGGAGACAGCGGTATAGAGAAGCCAGGATCTTCTCTTCAGCAGATAGATGCCTGCGGACAACCAGAGGAGCACGGCGAAGGCGGCAAGCAGCCATGCGCGGATGATACCGCCAAGATCGTAGTGCCAGAAGAAAATGGTACGCAGAACCCGGCTTTGAGGCTTGGGCTCGATCTTGTCCACGCAACGGCTCCTGGCGTAATTCAGGTTTTGCTGCAGATTGACGTCGTTGGGGATGAATCGCTCCGCCCTCCGGTAGTTCAGGATGGCTTTTCCCGTATCCCCGAGGCGAAAATAAATATTGCCGATGTTGTAGAAAAGCCTGCCGTTTTCGATCCCTCCTTCCCGATGGACCGTCTCAAAACACAGGACGGCCTTCTCAAGCAGGTTCCTTGCCTTTGCCGGATCCGTCTGAAGCAGTTCGCTTGCCTGCCTGAAGGAGGATTCGCCTTCCCGATAGAGGTTCCAGACTTCGGCCTTGTCGAGGGCGTTCACTTTCATGGCGCTTGAAACGGCAGCCAGGCCGGCCAGGAACACCAGGAGACACTTATTTACGGAATTTTTGGTCTTCATTTCGTCGATACCACGCGGTCCATGGAACGGACCACGTCCAGGGCCTCCCTGGCGAGTTCTTCGAAAGACTGGTTCAAACCCATGCCGCCGTAGCTGCCCTGTTCACAGGCAACGAAAAGGCCCCTCAGCCGCTCCGAAAGCTCGCGATCGACCCCTCTTTTCTTCAGCTCGCCCTCAATGTCGGCAAAGGTCAGGGCGGAGCCGTTGTGCCTCAGCTTATCACCCAGGTAGGCCCTCAGGGCATCCAGCAGCGCGGCGCAGGCGTTGCTGCCGCGGGAGCCTTCCGCTCCAATGGCACCGACTCTTTGTTTGAACCTGGCAAAAGCCCTGCGGGACCTCAACCCGTTGGGATCGGCCGTCCGCCGTTGCCGGACCTTGGCAAAAACCAGCAGCGCGGCGAAGGCCGGCAGAGGGACCACCATCACGGCCAGCCAAAGAGGCGAACGCGTGATGGCCGAAATCCTGTAGACCTGCCTTTCCAGGACCTCCGGCCCTTCGTAGTTGTATGCGATTCCTTGAGACCAAGTTTCGAGTTCGCTTTTCCTGACGGCGGCCTCTCCCGATTTTCCCTCCACATCGGCCGAGGTGAGAACTCGGGCGGTTTTCACCCTGAGCGGGATGGGCTTGCTTTGTGAGATTTCGTACCGGCCGGCATCGGGATTGAAATAGGGGACCTTGAGGGGCGGAATCGCTTCGACTTGGGCGTTCCTGGGTCTCAGGGTCTGGGCAAACTGTTTGATATCTCCCCGGACGACACCGGCCGCCATTTCCTCTGGGACCTTAAAGTCCTGATCAATCGCGGGATCTTTAGCGAGCGAGGGAAGCTCCACATTGTCGAGATACTCGGAACCACTGACCGATACCGTAAGGGTTACGGGTTCGCCGACGCTTACTTCGGTAGGGCTGGCCGATGCCTCCACCTGGAAGCGTCCCACCCAGCCGGCGAAGTTGGCCGGTTTTCCTTCCTCGGGAAGGGCCAGTGCCGTCAGGACGGCAGGATGGGAGCGGGCGACGCAGGTTTTGTAAAGCGCTTTTCTTCCGGGATTGAAGAAGTCGTCGTTAAAAAAACCGTCCAATGGACCACGTCTCTGCTGCCGCCCCGAGTAGCCGACCAGGGCCTTGCAGGAAACCGTTGCTTCAGGCGTTTCAATGGTGCCGGGTTTTCTCGCAAAGAGTACTTTTCTGAAGGAGAGCGTCGTATACTCCCTGCCGCTGTATGTCCCCGTGCCCTTCTCGGCCAGGACGTTTGCTCCGCCTATCTGAATCTGGAAATACTGCTTTCTCGGATCCTGGCCGACTTTGGGATCAACGAACGCAAAAGCCTCGTCCTGGAGCATCGGCACGTTGAAGGCGACGCTCTCCACATCCTTTCCGAGGTACCAAACTACGGTGAGGATGACCGGCTCGCCGACATAAAACCTCGTTTTGGAGAATTTCAGCTCGAGGTGAAAGTCGTCGGTGGCTTCGGGTTCAGCGACAGTGATGGCTATTGGCTGGGTGTGGACGGTTTTCGATTTTCCCGTATCCAGGGGCACGGCAATGGAAGGGATCTCGAGTCTTCCCGCCTTCTTTGGCGTCAAGCGATAGGAATAGATGTGGCCGTAGGTTTCAACCTTGCTCACCTTGTTGTTGATAATGGTGATGGACGAACTGTTGTTGCTCCGTCCTCCCAGGGCCTCTACCGAAAAATCAACCACCCGGCTCATATCCGGCTGGTCGGTCCCGGGGGCAAGGTCGCTCCCTTCCACACGGATTTGCAGAAGGAATGGCTCGCCGACGGCAACGGCATCCTTTTCCACGAGTACCTGGGCAGAAAGCCCAGCCCCAGCCTCAGCCCAGGCCGCTCCGGACCAGGGCAGTCCTCTGCCGGGATCGAGACAGGGCAGAAAAAGCAGCAACAACGACAGCGCTGCAACCCCTGTGACTTCCTTCACCCGCTTCCGCATGACAGGACCCATCCTACCAATCCTTGTCCACCGGCTTGTAGGCTCCTTGATGAGCCCGCTGGAGCTGGAGACGATTTTCCTTTTCCTCCCGCAGGATATTTTCGGGAGATTCACTGAAGGCTGCCCCGGCCTTGCGCTCCTCCCCTTTGTCCGGGCGTTCCTTTTCTCCGAACTGGGGCTTTTCCTCTGCCGACTGCTGTTGAGCAGGTTTTGAATCCTTTCCCGTTTCTTCGGCGGATTGATCCTGGGGCGCGGTCTTCTGCTGCTCCTTATCTCCCGGCCTCTTCTTTTGCACTCTGATCACCCGCTTGAGGATTTGGGCACTGGCCCTGATTATTCTTGGGAGGATCAGGGTTGGTGCGGGCTTCCTTGAGGTGCTCCAACGCCTCTTCCTGGTCCTTCCGGGCTTCGTCGAGCTCGGTCTTCTCGAGTTTTTCAACGGCGGACCGTTGAGCTTCCCGGGCTTTTTCGAGTTGCTCCTCGGCGACCGAAGCGGCAGGCTCGGGCTCCTGGGGGGACTTCTGATTCTGGGCCTGCAACTCCTTCAGTTTATCTGCGATCTTCCCGGTTTTTTGCCGAGTCTTTTCCTGGTCGGAGGCAAGCTCTTGAGCCTCCCTGCTCACGGACTCCCCCCCAGCTTGCACGGCTTTCTGCTGCAAGACATCGTTTTGCTTGATTTCGGATTCCTGTTCCCGAATGACCTCGTCCAGTTCCTTTTGCATCTCCTCGCGCTGCTTTTGCTGCTCCCTGGCGTCTTCCTCAGCCTTCTTGAATCTGTCTGCGAGGTCCTTCAGCGCCAGGCGCACCACTTCGATGTTCTGGGCGGCTTCCTTGAGCTGCGGGTCGATGCGAAGGGCCTCTTGGTAGTGCTGCACACTCCGACCCCATTGGGAGAGGGCTTTGTTTGGATCGGTTTCGAGCTCCTTTTGGCCTTGGGCAAAACCGGCATTGCCCAGGTTGTAGTGAGTGGAAGCTTCCAGTGCGAGGTCCTTCGTATGTAGGGCTGCCGCCTGGTAGGCTTCGCGCGCCTTATCGTACTCGCCTTTCTGAAAAAACGACGTTCCCTTTATTGAACCAGACCTCGCCCACATCGGGCTGGTCGGTCAGCGCCTGCTCGTAGGCTGCCAGGGCCTGGTCGTAGTCGCCCGCCCCATAGAGCTCATTCCCCCGATTGACGAGACTCCCGGCGGATTCAGCCCCGGCAGAAGAGAAGGACAGAAGACAGAAGACAGAAGACAGAAGACAGACTAAAGAAAGAACACTCGACACGTAACTCCAGTAATTTGTCGCCTGGCTTCTCATTTTCTCCAATCGCGCCTCCCATCTGCTCATTCTGAGCCCTCGATTCCTCTTTTCTCCTGCATGCCTCCTGCTTCCCCTGTCCCCTGTCATCCGTCATCTGACTTCCGTCATCTGTCATCCGTCATCCGTTTCCGCTCGCTCAGTGCCATTTCCACCAGGAGCAGGAGAATCGCAGCGCCAAGAAAGATCTGGAACTTCTCTTCGTAGCGGTTTATTTTCAGCGATTCGAGGGTGCGCTTTTCAGCGTCGGCCAGCAGGTCCCGGTAGATGGCTCCCAGATCGAAGGTCCCTGTCGCCACATTGAGGTATCTTCCTCCCGGGGTGGCGTCCACCATCTTTCTGAGCGTGTCGGCATCAAGACGGGTCCAAACTTCCTGGTCCCCATGCCGCAGGAAGGTGCGCTCGCCTTTCTCGTTTGCCACGGGTATCCTCTGTCCTTCCTTTTCATCGCCAAGGCCGATGGCGATGAGCCGGATTCCGCGTTCACCGACTTCCTTGGCCGCTTCCACTGGAAAGCTGTCCTGGTCTTCGCCGTCGGTTATGAGGATGACATCCTTGTAGCGCTTCATCCGGTCGCTGTAGACTTCATCAACCGTCTTTCGCAGAGCGTCACCGATCAGGGTCCCGCCGCGACTGATGCTTTCCGGGCCGGTATCGTCGAGCATCAGCCGGAAGAAGCCGTAATCCCTTGTGAGCGGGCACTTGACGATCGCGGTCCCGGCAAAAGCGACCAGGGCCACACGGTCCCCTTCGATTTTATCCACCAGGTCGCGGACGGCAAGCTTTGCGCGCTCGAGCCGGTTGGGCTTCAAATCCTCGGCCATCATGCTCCGGGAGACATCGAGCACGAAAACGATGTCTCTGCCCTGACTCTCGACCTTTTCGGGCCTGGGGTTCCAGGCAGGTCGGGCAAGGGATACGACGATCAACAAAGCTGCCGAAACGACCAGTATCGCCTTCCACCACTGCCGAGACCGGCTCACCGAACGGTTGATGCGATCAAGAAGCCCGATTTCGGCAAACTTCAGCAGAGCCCGGTCCTTTTTGCGAAACCTGTAGGCGGCTACCCCCAGAAGCACCGGGAGGAGCCAGAGCAGCTGCAACATGTCCGCACTCTCGAAGCGTACGGAACTCATGGGATCCTCCTGAAAACCGTGCTGATCAGGATCTGCTCCAACACCAGCAGGGCAAGGGCGAGCAACGCAAACGGTGCAAACCGCTCCGCGTAATCGATGTGGCGCACGGACTCGATTTCCGTCCGTTCGAGCTTATCGATCTCCTTGTAGATTTCGTGCAGTTTTTCAGCCGACTCCGCCAGCCAGAAGGCCCCTCCGGTCTCACCGGCAATGGCCTTCAAGGTCGCTTCGTCGACACCCGGGCCGCCGGGCACCTTGTAGTCCCCAAGGGCGGTCTTGATGGTCACGAAGGATTCCCGCCCCCCGATACCTATGGCGTAAACCTTGATGCCCCACTCCTTGGCCAGGCGGGCCGCATCGAGAGGGGAGCGCTTGCCGGCGTTGTTCTGGCCGTCGGTCAAAAGGATGATGACCTTGCTCTTGATCTGATAATCCATGCCGGCGGCAACCGGCGACAGACGCGCGAGAGCGCCGCTTTCCTGCTGATCATGAGGGCTCCGGGTCGAGGACTTGCCAAGAGATGATAGGAGCAGGTCTTCAGCCGTCTTGAGCCGTGCCGCCGCCAGGGCCAGGGCGTCTCCTATGGCCGTTCCATCCTCGTTTTTTCTGGTAACGAGCTGAATGTTCTCGATAAAGCGATCGAGGGCGCCATGGCTCAGGGTAAGCGGGCATACGGTGTCGGGATATCGGGCGAAAGCCACCATGCCGATGAGATCGGTCGGCCTTCCCTCGAGATCTTTGCCGTTTCCCAGGACAAAGTCCCTGAAGAGTTTCTTGACGACTTCGAGCCGATTCGAGTGCCTGCCTTCATAGATAAGCTCCTGCCCCATGGAGCCTGAGCGGTCTACAACCATTTCAATGGCGATTCCCTTGCTCACATCCCGTACTTCTTCCCTGCCCTGCTGGGGACGGGCAAGGCCGACGGTGAGCAGCACGATAGCCACAACACGAACAACCAGAGGCAAATGGCGCAGGCGGGCTTTCAAAGACGCCCCTGATGAAGCCGCGATTTGAACCGACGAGAATTTGATGCCCACGCCCTGACGTCTGCGCAGGCAATACCACGCCAGGAGCCCAATCAGGGGAACAATCAGCAACGCCCACGGGAATTCAAATCTCATCGCCAGCTCTCCCCGTCCCCGCGTCTTCCCCGTCGTCTCCCTCTCTCCTTCTCCGTGTCCCCGCGTCGCGTCGATGAAAGCCCTGCAGGAATCGACTGCCTTGGCAATTTCCTCTTGCGAGGGGGTGTGTTCGGCGAATTTGACGAGGTCGCAGTCTCGCAGGAACGCCGTGAGAAGCCCTTTATGCTCGGCGGAAAAGATCGCATCCCGGCTGATGCCGGAGAGGAACTCCTCGGTGGTGCGCCGGGGTGCCTGAATGCCGAAGCGGTTTTCGATATAGCCCCTGAGCACGTCGGATATCTTCGAGAAGAAGAGCTTGGTTTCGCCGCGCTCGATGAGCTTTTCATCAAGAATCTGCTGCAGCTGCCGGTAGGCGAGTTCATGGGCGGGAAGGGCAGAGGCTGCCGGTTGGCCGATTGCCGCTCCAGTTCGCCTGAACAGTAAGAAAGCTCCCCCGGCAGCCAATCCTGCGACTGCCAGACCAAGAAGGACGTAGGCGAGGGGAACGGGTTTGGCCGGCAAGGCGACAGGCCCCTTTATGGGATTCAGGGCCAATTCCTTTTGATCTTTTTCGAGGAGGGAATTCACCTTGATCGTGATCTCCTCGGTTGCGATCTCATGCTGCCACAGGCCGCCCCAGCGAGTCCCGTTTTCATCCTCCCCATTTGGGGCGGCCTGTTTCCTGAATCGCACCGGCATGGGAGCGATGACGTAGTCGCCGGAAAGGAACGGTTCGAGGGTATAAGCCTTCCTGGATATGATCCTTCTTTCGGGGGTCAGGCGCGGTGGTTCGTCCCGGTAGTCGCGGATACCGAACTCGCCGAGTTTTTCCCCGAATTTTGGCAGCTCGGCCTCGAAGCCCTCCTCGACCTCGGCCTCGATCCTCAGGAGCACGCTTTCGGCAATGCTCAGGGAGTCCTTGTCAGCCAAAAGACGCACACAGAAGGGTCCCCTTCGGTATTCTTTGCTGATCGCATTCGTTTTGGGTGCCGACGGCTCGGGCTCGAGCTTCCCGGTTTCGCTGCAGGACGCCATAATGGCAACGGCGAGCAGCACCATCAAGCAGAGAACGAGAGGAGGCCTTCGCATCAAGCGTATGTCCTCCTCTTCTCGCGATTCCTGAAGAAAGCCATCATGTCCCGAACATAGGGCCTGCCGGTTTCAATGGGGATCTGATCGATTCCCATGGATCGGAGCATCTCGGCGAGCTTTCCGGCTCGCTCAAGGGAGAGGCTTTCGTAACGCTTGCGAACCTCGCGGTTTGCGGCATCGATCAAGACGAGTTCACCCGTTTCGGCATCCTCGAGCTCGACCAGCCCTATGTCGGGGAGTTTCGACTCCTTCGAGTCCGAAATAGAGACGGCGATGAGATCGTGCCTTCGCCCCAATACACGAAGCGGCTTTTCGAAGGATTCGGCCTGAAAGTCGCTGATGAGGAAGGCAACCGCCCTTCGGGACTGAACTCTCCCCAGGTAGTCGAGAGCCCCGGCGATATCGGTTCTCTTACGGCTGGGACGAAAGTTCAGGATCTCCCGAATGACTCGAAGAACGTGCCGGGTCCCCTTGCCCGGAGGGATGAACATCTCCACCTGGTCGGTAAAAGCGATGAGGCCCACCTTGTCGTTGTTCCTGATGGCGGCAAAGGCAAGAAGAGCGCAAATCTCGGCCGCGAGCTCGTTCTTGGTTTGCTTGACTGAGCCGAAGCTTCCCGAAGCACTGAGGTCCACCAGGAAGACGACGGTGAGTTCACGTTCCTCACGGAATTTCTTGATGAAGGGCTTGCCCGCGCGGGCCGTGACATTCCAGTCGATGCTCCGGACATCATCCCCCGGCTGGTATTCCCGCACCTCATCAAACTCCATCCCCCGTCCCTTGAAGACGCTTTCGTACTCCCCGGCCAGGACGTCGTTCACGACCTTGGTGGTATAGATCTGGATGTAGCGGATCTTCTTGGCCAGCTCTCGGGGGATCATGGCACCTTGACCGCATTGAAGATCTGCTGGATCAAATCTTCCGAAGTTTTTTCTTCGGCCTCGGCTTCATAGCTGACAATCAGCCGGTGGCGCAGCACGTCCATACCGACGGATTTCACGTCCTGCGGGGTGACATAGCCCCGTCCCTGGATGAGGGCATAAGCTCGGGACGCCATGCACAGACCGATGGTCGCGCGAGGTGAGGCGCCGTAGCGGATGAGGTCCCCGAGCTTGAGGCCGCACTCGTCCGGAGCGCGCGTCGCCTGAACGATGCTGAGGATGTAGTCCTCGATCTTTTCATCCATGTAGATATCATCGCTCAGCGCGCGCAGCCTGAGGATATCTTCCGGCGAGAGGACCGCTTCGACCCTCGTATCGGGATTGGATCGCGCCATGCGCTTGAGAATCCGGTGCTCTTCCTCCCTGGTGGGATAGCCGACTCGAACTTTCAGCAGGAAGCGGTCCACCTGGGCCTCGGGCAGCGGATAGGTGCCCTCCTGCTCGATGGGGTTCTGAGTGGCCAGCACCATGAAGGGCTCGTCGAGCCTGAAGGTCGTTTCGCCGATGGTCACCTGCCGCTCCTGCATGGCTTCGAGGAGGGCGCTTTGAACCTTCGCCGGAGCCCGGTTGATCTCGTCGGCCAGGATGATTTGGTGAAAAACGGGGCCCTTCTTTACCGTGAAGTCACCCGATTTCGGGTTGTAGACCAGAGTGCCGATGAGATCGGCCGGCAGCAGGTCGGGGGTAAACTGGATGCGCTGGAAGGAGGTCTGCATGGCTTTGGCGAGGGTAGTGACGGTAAGGGTCTTGGCCAGTCCCGGTACTCCTTCGATGAGAACATGACCGTTGCAGAGGATGCCCACCAGCAGCCGGTCGATGAGATCGCGCTGGCCGACGATGACGTTTTCCACCTCCAGCCGCAGCCGCTGAAGGGTCCTGCTCTCCATGAGAACCTGTTCGCTGATTCGTTTCACATCCACCGACATGGACCGTACTCCTCCCCAAGTGATGTTCCCGAAGTCTCAATGGAATTCGGTTTATTGTGTTTCAGACACACACGGAAGGCATCAAAAAACACGAAACAAATTGTAGAAATTCGCTCCGAAAAGTCAAGATGGGGGGCCCGCGATGAAGGGAGTTATTCCGGGGTGACAGGCACCGCGGGCCGGAAGCAAGCTTCATCGAGCGCATGCAGTGCCTTCCTGATGTTCTCCGCATTGAAGGCAATGACCAGGTCGATAGCCATCGTCATCCGCACATACTCGTGAGCGTTGACGGGTCAGATCGCCCACGACGAGATAGGCCACGTCAGCGCGATTCAGCGCATCAAAGACGGCTTCCGCTCCGGATATCTCCACCGAGGGTCCTCTCCTCTACCATTACCGGGACCTCGGGCGTCCAACATTCACTCCGGGAGCCCGATGCGAGAGCCTCATGCAAGGTGAGTGATCTCGAGATTTCCCCACTTTTCGGCGAGGTGTCGGGGAGGTATGATTTATGGATGATCCCGACAGTAATCAACCACGAGGGTCATAAAGACCGCGCCGTACTTTTCCAGTTTGGCACCGCCGATGCCGTGAATCTGCAGCAGGCCTTCCGGGGTTTGCGGCAGATACGTAGCCATTTCGGTGAGCGCCGGTCCGAAAAGGTTACAAAGGGCGGAACGTTGGCAGCCTCGGCCAGCTCCTTGCGCCTCCGCAGCAGGATCTCGAACAGCTGCGGATCGCTTTGCGAGGACGTGTCCTCCTGGTCTTGATCCGGCCGTTGCACCGATGCCCGCGGGGCCTCCATGCTGAAAAGACATTTTCCCTGCCTCGAAGCACCTCCCAGGCTGCAGGAGCGAGACGCAGTCCCCCGAATTCCGCATCCTTCACCATCAGTCCCTTTTGTAGACGCTGGCGCGCCAACCGCTGCCATTGCTCCCGCGAAAACTCCAGGCCAATTCCGTATGTCGACAGCTTGTCGTGCCCGCGCTGCAAAACCTTGCCGGCCTTCGAACCCGGCAGTACGTCGATGATATGCAAGGCACCGAAACATTCGCACGTGCGTTTGACACAGGACAGGAACTTCTGGGCGGGGATGGTAACGTCCGTTTTCTCCCGTTCCCCCACCAGGCAGTTGTCGCACATGCCGCAGGGTTGACCGGAGAAGGCTTCCCCGAAATAGGCAAGAAGCGGAAGGCGCCAACAGACCTCGGCTTAGGCAAAGCCTACCATGGCGTCGAGTTGTAGTTGGGCAGCGCGTTTGTCGTCCACTTCCTTATTGTCGATGAACGGCTTGATTATGTGCCCGTCGGCATAGGAATAGAGCAGCAGGCATTCGGCCGGCAGACCGTCCCGCCCGGCGGCAGCTCGTGCCCCGAGCGCCTTGGCAAAGACCGCGGACGAGGCGCCGCAGGTCAGCCTGGGACAATCAGACATCATCGGCCGGTATTTCCCCCGCCCGGCCTCTGGCAGAAAACGTTTCAAGTGCTTAGTATAATCTCAACTGAAGCGGCTTCCACATAGATTGAAACCGGAGGCCAAAGGAGTGAAAGATGGAAACACAAGGCAATGACAAATACGGTTCAAAGGGTTCTGTCGAGTTGCACTGCGACTCCAGAAAATGCTTCAGATGTGCGGACGGTTTCTGTGAAGAGCGGTTCGAAGACCTGGTTTTTGGGGCCGGGCCGTAACTTCAGTTCACCACCTCAGGGAGAAAGACCATCCGCCCTATGAGCCACTCCCTCAGCATGTCCCTCGGGCAACAGGGTAACCAAAAGGCCTTGGTCTAGAACCAAGGCCTTCAATCAAGCCATCGTGAGACCGACCCATCTCGACACCCTCCCGGCCGTGAGCGTTCTGGTCAGGAACACTCTGCCGGTTGCTTGCGTTCCTTTCGTTCCCAATCGTCAATCGTGGTACCCTCCGCTACCAGTTCCCAGCCGGAGATCATGGCTCGAGTGTGGGCGAAGAGTGTGTGGCCGGTAGTGATCATGTACAGATGAACGATGAGGAATGAGAGGATTCCGAAAGCTCCGGCCAGGTGGATGGTTGCAATGACCGTGAGAGACAGCCAACTCAGCCCCCAAACCGCCCAGGAGTTGTAGCCCCAGTATAGAAAGCCGGTAATCATCTGGATCGGGAGAAGGGCCGCCGCCAGGGATAGGTATACCAATCGCTGCAGAGGGTTGTGCTTGGCGTCTTTGCGTTTGGGGACGGGGTGAGCTTCCCCGCGGAAGATCCCGTAAGTGTAATAGCGGACGACGGTCAGCATCTTCTTGGTGGTAGGAATGTACTGGCGCCATTCACCCGTGGTGAAAAGCCAGAAGACAAAAAAGGCAAAAGCGATGAGCCAGGCAAGACCGGCGTACTCGTGGAGATCGGTGGCCAGTTTGAACCCAAAGAGGCGGAACAGACCGTTGATTTCAAATCCGGTCACGAGCAGCAGCACGATGAGAGTGGTCTGCAGCCAGTGCCAGAAGCGTTCATATCGGGTATAGAGATAGACGTTGACCATATTGTTTGGTGTCATCGTTTAGTCCTCCTTTTTGCCTCTGGCAATAAACCGCCCCAAGCCGTGGAAAAAGACCCCCACCAGTGATACCAGGACCAATATCCACCCCATGACCTGAATTGGCTTGCTGACATCGCGGCCGGGCATGTGAAAACCGCCCAGGTTCTGCAAACGGCCATTTTTGGAATGGCATTCCTGGCATTGTACGGCCTTGTCTTTGGGGGCTACCATGTGGGTGATGGGGAAGACGTAGGTGGAATCGACGAATCCCAATTCTCCGCTGAAGGGCAGGCCGGCATAGCTCATGCCACTCGCGGCGGCTTTTTCCCAGTCGTAGTCGGCCCAATAGGCGCCGGTACCTTCCTTGCCGAATAACTTCGGAATCACCAGCGTTTTATTGACCTTATCATAGGGTTGGCGACCGCGATGAACCTTGAAAGGGAAGATCCGTGCGTTGAGATCGTCCTTGTCGCCTTTCGGCCAGCCGACGGCAACGACACCGCCCGGATCGAGCGTGTCTCTGGCGGTGAGGGTGCTGAGGGAACCGTTGAACCAGTAGTATTCGGGAACCACGTTCTTAGCCCACTTGAACTCGCCCTTCTTGGTATCGTATTTGGGTTTGCCAAACTCGTCCTGTTCCTTGTAGGGCTTGCCTTCTTTCATCTGACCCGCCTTGGACCAATCCCACCACATGGTCGTGGGGTTGACGCGGGCATAGGTGGGAATATGGCAGCTCTGACAGGCTACTTTATCGGTATGGTCGTTTGCTTTGACGCCCGGTTTATGCGGTGTGCGCGAATGGCAGGATTCACACATGATCTTGGGTGTGAGGTCGTCTTCAATCAGGCTTTTGCGATCTTTGGCAGCCGGGGTTGAGTAGATGCGGCCGGCAATATGGTGGACCTTCGTCGTGTGACAGCGCACACAATCGAAGTTCTGCCCGTCGGTTCCCATGTGCACATCCAGTTCCTTGTTGGGCTTCATGAGCGAAGAATCCATGTCGCCGTGCTTGACGCCGTCCCCGCCACCTCCAAAGAAATGGCAGGTGCCACAGTTCTGTCGCGTCGGCCGCCCCACGCTCTGGGCCACTTTATTCCATTCAGGTGGGTTGTAAGTCTTGCCGTCTTCCTTGAACAGGGTCGGTTCGGCCGCCGGATTTCCGGAGCCGGTGGGAAACTTATGATAGGTACCGGTTTGTTCGTGGCAGGCGAGACAATCGACACTATGAGGGTTGCTGAAGTCAAAGGTCTTGTCCTTCCAGCCATAACCGGCATGGCAGGAGGTACAGCGCGGTTCGTTGGACTGGATGTTGATGCAGAAGTTATTCATACTGAGGCCGCCCTTGCCCACCTTGAGCTTGGGATCAAGATTGGGATCGAGCCAGGTCCAGTGAATGGTCTTCTGAAACTGACCGGCAGCCAATTCGTGGCAGGAGAGGCAGGATTCGGTGACTTCCGGCCCGGACTTGAAGTCCTTCTTGAGGATGGGATGAAGCGAATGGTCAGCCGTAATCCAGATTTCCCTTCCTTTGGTCACCTGTTGCGCCATGGTGCGACCGGGTGCCTGGTTTTCGTCGAGCACCTTGATCTGTGCCCACCCCGGCAACGCTGAACAAAACATGACAGTCAGTGCCATCCCGGCAAGCCAACGAACGTAAACGCTCCAAGCCTTCATCGATTCCTCCGTGCACCGTGGCGTCATACGGCGCTGTAAGAAAACAACAACCTGAGAGTCAAGATTCCCTCCGTCCGAATAGGTCCCATTAATTCTGACAAGCAACTTATGGACCAGCCTTTGGCTGAACGAGAAGGCAGCGTATGAAAGTTTATCCGCGCGGTTTTTGGAGATTTTGCACTTTGCTTGCCAGACCCTGCCCGTCAGGATTATCTCAGATGTTTACCCGATAAGATTTTTTCAGTCAATATAATGAGCAAGGAACAAGTGCGACAATCCTGGCGCTACATTCTATTCGCTCAGAAACCCGACCTCTGTTTCATGCGGGTTTAGAGACCGCAAAAGGCTATTCTTGGCAGAACGTGGATATCATCATAAGAATGAATGGGAGCTAGCGGGCTACGAAACATCAAGAGGATATCACATGTCTTCCTTACTGAGAGCATGTTTTTTCATCTTGTACCTGAGCACTCGCTCGTTGATGCCGAGGAGTTCTGCAGCCTGGGTCTGGATCCAGTTTCTTTTCTCAAGGGCGGAAAGGATGATTTCCCGCTCCATAGCGTCCAGCCTTTCCATCAGAGTCCCACGAGCGGTAGCCTGGTAATGACGAATCTCCTCGGGCAAGTCCAGGGGATGAATGGTTTCTCCCCGAGCCAGGGTAATCGTTCGCTGTATGATGTGTTCGAGTTCACGTACGTTTCCCGGATAGGAATACTTTATGAGAGTGTCCAGGGCTGCCGCAGAAAACCGGACGGAGTGGCTGGAATAGCGATGTAAAAAGAAGTCAACAAGGGCAGGAATATCCTCCCGGCGCTCTCGCAAGGGGGGGATAGTGATTTCAAAGACTTTGATACGGTAATAGAGATCGCTACGAAACAGGTTTTCCTCGATCAAGCGTTTAAGATTCCGATTGGTGGCTAATAGCACGCGGACCTCAAGCGGGATTTCCTTCTCGCCTCCCACCCGGGTGATCTTTTTTTCCTCCAGAGCGCGCAGGAGCTTGGGTTGAAGGAGCAAGGGCATCTCCCCTACCTCATCGAAGAACAAGGTCCCTTTGTCGGCCAACTCAAGGCGTCCCCGCCTCCTGTTCAGAGCGCCGGTAAATGCTCCTTTTTCATGGCCGAACAATTCGGTTTCAAAGAGGTTTTCGGGTATTGCCGCACAGTTCAGCTCAATAAAGGGATAGTCCCTTCTGGGACTCAGGAGGTGGATGAGCCTCGCGATGAGTTCCTTGCCGGTTCCGGTTTCTCCCTGGATCAGAACGGGCCAGGGGGTTTCGGCAATTCTCCGGGCCAGCGACAGAATTCTTTCATCGCGGGACTAACGGCTATGATCTTTAAGGGTAAAGGTCCCTCTTCAACGGTCTCCATTACCGCGACAACATCTTCATCCACACCAATTTCACGTTCAATCTTCTGGATTTTGCTCAAAAGGACCGGCAGATCCACGGGTTTTTCAAGGAATTCGTCGGCGCCCAGTTTGAGCACCGTCACTGCCGTGTTCAGATCACCATAGGCAGTGATCATGATCGCCCTTATAAGAGGGTTTATTGCCTTCATCTTTGCCAGGAGTTCATCGCCTTTGCAGCCGGGCATGCGATAGTCAAGAAGAACCAGGTGGACCAGTTCATGTTGGAAAACCTTAAGGGCCTCTTCACCATCGACAGCCGTCAAAGTCGAATATCCCTGATTGACCAGGAACCCTTTCAGGACTTCCCTCTGTATGGAATCATCGTCGACCACGAGGATCTTCATGGGCATGAAACGCTTCCTTGTGCCAAGAGCTTTCCTTGCGCTTAAACCAGAGGCAGGTGAGCAACTATTTCCACCTGATCATTCTCCATGGGCCTCACCTCCAGACTTCCACCGTGAGCTTCCATAATACGTTGACTGATAGCCAATCCCAATCCCGTTCCTTGACCTTTAGTGGTGAAATAGGGTTCAAAGATGCGCCCGCTCTGATCGGCAGGCAGGGAAAACCCTCCGTTACGGATCGCCAGGCTCACTTCCGAGCCCCTGCGCATTCAGTTCAATGGCGATGAATCCACCGCGGGGTTGAGCCTCGATGGCATTCAACAGAAGGTTTTGAAATACCTGACCCAGAAGATCGGCATCGGCGAAAAGAGGCTCTCGAAAATCTATGTTCATGGTGGCTGTTATGCCGATCTCCCGGCACTGAGCCTGATAGAGCAGCAGGAGCTCTTCAATCATTGAGTCCAGCCTCATGGATCGCCGGTTCGGCTTCTGCGGCTGAGCGTACTTCAAGAGACCGCCGATGATGCGGTTGGTGCGACTCACGGAGTCCAGCATGAGACCCACCAGTTGCTGGTGGTCCGTACTGAGCTCATTGGCCTCTATCTGCAGTCTCTGTAAGCCCATGCCCAGGGCGTTGAGGGGGTTTCGGACCTCATGGGCAATAGCTGACGCCACCCGTCCCAGGGCTGCATCTTCCCGCTCCCTTGAGAGCTGCCTCTCGTATTTCCGGGTCCTGACTTGCATCCGATTCTGAAGGTAGGCGACCACAAAACCGACCGTCATTCCGACGGTTATGGGCAAATAGTAGCTCTCGAGATCTCTGTCCGTCCGTAAACCATCATGGAAAAAAGAAAGACAGATAAAGACCATCGCCCCTATGAGAGGAAAGATTTGGAATCGAAGGCGTGCATTCATATCCGCACTCTCTGGTCCTCACTCTTTGAAATAGAGTCCTCTAAACCAGCACAAGTTAATCTTGAAACCCCGGTTTGGAAAGGTCGGCTCGACAATTTCGTCGACCATTCGACAAAATTTTCGCGTGCGGGATGCACAGAATCCAGGACCGGCTAGGAAACCCGGCGCCAGTGAACAATTGACCCCTGGCATACTTATGGCAATGGTCCACACACGAATTGAATTCATTCGTGATTTGAGCCGAGACCGGCAATGCGAGCAAAGTAAACCGAACCTCCTGAGGAGAGCTCGGAAATGGAGTCTCACATCTTGCGCTCTGCAGGGTTGGGATATTGGCAGCGATACCGAAACGAAGGAGAGTTTTATGAAGAACATTCTGAAGTTGGGCTTGGTACTCAGTATGACAATTGTTTTCGGCGCCGGGTCGGTTCTGGCTGCGGACACCAAAAGAGACAGGAAACGGGATGGTTCTTGCCAGAGTTACACGACGACCGAGTCCATTTTTGATCTGGCGGCAGGCAAACAGAGGGACCGTAAGCGTGACCGGTCTTGCCGGAGCCTTTCACCAGCGAACGACGATTCATTCACTGTAGCTGCTGATCGGACGCGGACTCGTACCCCAAAGCGTGACGGCTCTTGCCGAAGTTAAGGGATAAACGAGCACAATAGTTCTTGTAGCTGCCAAGAAAAGGGAAGCATCCGATGCTTCCCTTTTTTCATTACTGGTTCGCTCCTTTGCCCTGACCGCTGCCCATTCCCTGCCCCATGCCTTTGCCTGAGCAGAACTCGTCCTTTGTTAGGGAACTATCTCCATTGACATCCATGGTCTTGAACATCTGCTCGGCATTGCCCCGGTGATGCGGAGCGGCAATGAACTCTTCTTTGGTGACCTGCCCATCTTTGTTGGTATCCAGGGAATCAAATCGTTGCTGGCATCCCATCATTGGAGCAGCACCTTGACCGCCCTTACCCTGACCGCCACCCTGGGCAAAGGCAACACCTCCAATGAAAAACACGGTCACCAATCCAACCAGCACAACGAAATTAAAAAGTTTCATCTTTTCTCCTTCTTGATTCAATGGTTTCGACCAGCCGATGTCCAAACATCAGTTCGGTGTCTTGGAGAATGATCGATTCCTCCAAGCTCCCAATATCAATAGTCGCGGGAAGGAGATAATAGGTTACAGGCTGTTTATGGGTTGTCCGGACGCGCGACCATTTGGGAGATGGCTTCTAGCTTGGTGGTAAATACCATCACATCTCTTTGCCGGTGGTCCCCCATTTCCGAATTCACCACTCTTCGAAAAGGATCAGCCGAGCTTCACCACGTGACGCTTATCGTGGTTTGTGTCGATAACATGCACCGCGCAAGCAATGCAGGGATCGAATGAGTGCACAATCCTCAGGATTTCAACGGGCTGTTCAGGGTCCGCCACGGGCGTTCCAAGGAGGGCCGCTTCCACGGGCCCGCGTTTGCCGGCGGCGCAACGTGGGCCGAGGTTCCAGGTGGAAGGCACAACCATCTGGTAGTTGCCGATCTTCTGGTTGCTGATGTTGATCCAATGACCCAATGCCCCCCTGGGTGCTTCGTTCAAACCGTAGCCCGAAGCCTTGGAGGGAATGCTTGACGTCACATAGGTCGTACCTCCGCTCCTCAATTGATTGAGCCACCCATCCATGGCGTCGGCGATGACCTTGGTCTCAATGGCGCGAGCGGCCACGCGACCCAGCGTGGAGTGGATGTCATCCAGGGTCAGGTTTGTTTCTTCCAGGAACTGGTTGACCTGAGCGGTAATTTCACCATGACCGCGACCGTAGGCAACCAGAATGCGGGCCAGGGGGCCGACCTCCATGGGTTCACCGTCATATCTGGGTGCCTTGAGCCAGCTGTAGCGGTCCTCGGTATCGTAGTCGGTATAGTTCGGCACGGTCTCGCCCTTGGATGGATGACGCGCGGTGGCTCCCGAATACCAGCTTCTCGCAACATGCTCAAATATTTTGGAAAGGTCGACGTCCTGCACACCGGCGA
The DNA here is from genome assembly GCA_963844985.1 of uncultured delta proteobacterium. Lineage (GTDB taxonomy): Bacteria > Desulfobacterota > Syntrophobacteria > Syntrophobacterales > Syntrophobacteraceae > JADGQM01. The sequence continues at coordinate 16,652 of CAWJQV010000022.1, read as the reverse complement.
CGTCTCGGTTGAAAATCACGCCGCGCGGGAAATAGAAATCGACCGGTTCATTTACACCCGATGGGAATTCCCCATAGCAAAGGTAATTCTGGGAGGAACCGTAACGGCACCAACCGGTGTATTTTGTCGCAAGGTATTTCACATCCGGCAGATAGACCGTGTCGAGAAAATTGCGCAGTCCTGTCAGCAGGGAGCGAAATGCAGATATTTTGGAGCCATTGATTTCGTTTCTACAGGTCACCCCACCCACGCGGAGGCTCTGGGTATGAGGGTTCTTTGCGCCAAAGATGGCGTGCATCTTGGCAGCTTTGGTCTGTTCCCGGAGTGCGTACAGGTAGTGGGTCACAAAAAGGAGGTTTTCCTCGGGAGTCAGAGCATAGGCCGGGTGCCCCCAGTAGCCGCCGGCAAAGGGTCCAAGTTTGCCGCTGTTGGCAAATTCCTGCAGGCGGGTCTGGGTTGCGGCAAAATCCATGGCAGGGGCGTTGGGAGAAAGGGCGATGGCCAAAGTTGCGGTAGCTTTGGCGTCAGCCCGAAGTGCGCTCTTAATGTCAACCCAGTCAAGGGCATGAAGATGGTAGAAGTGCACCATATGGTCATGAAGATACTGTCCTCCCATGAGGAGGTTTCGAACAACCCTGGCATTCGCTGGAATGGCAAGCTTCATCGCGCGCTCCACGCAGCGAACCGAGGCTTCCCCGTGGACATAAGTACAGACACCGCAAAGCCTCTGGGTAAACAACCATGCATCTTCGGGCGACCGCCCCTTGAGGACCGTCTCGATCCCGCGAAAGAGCGTTCCGGAGCTCCACGCATCAGTGACTACGCCATTGTTCACCTCGACTTCGATCTTGAGATGACCCTCTATTCGAGTTATCGGATCGATGGTTATTCTCGTTCCACTCATACCTAAATCCTTTCACATGGCCGATCTATTTATTTGATTGACCGCTGATTGTCTGGCCTGCAATTTTGCCCCGGTGAATGCGCCGGAGATCTTCTCAGTCGTCATATTCTTCGGAACTTTCACCTTCCCTGTAAAAAGGCGACATAGTGTCCCAAAAATTGGGCTCACTGCACCCGATGCAGGGATGACCAGCCTGCATGGGAAAACTCGTGGCGTCGTTGAACTTAATCGAGGGGCAGTTGTTGTGGCACCGCTTGCCTTTGCAGCCCTGATCCTCGAGGCAACGATGTTCCTGCACCCCCGATTCATAAGGACACAGACTGTGCACCGTGCGACCGTAGGCGAAAAGTGGCCTCCCAACCGAGTCCAGACCGGGAAGGGTGCCGTTGAGCAGATAGTCCGCAACGACTCCCACAACATTTATGGGATTGGGAGGGCAGCCGGGAACGTTGACCACCGGGACGGTCAAACTCGGGAGAGCCGACTTCAGCCCCTTGGCGCCCGTCGGATTGGGGGCTGCGGCGGGAAGCCCACCATAGGAAGCGCAAGTGCCGCAGCAGATGATCGCCTTGGCTTTGGGGCAAATCTCCTCGGCAATGCTGAGCATCGTGCGGCCATTGATCATACCGTAGACCCCGTTGTTCACCGTAGGAATCGCTCCCTCCACCATGCAGAAGAACTGGCCGGCATATTGTTCTGCGGTTGCGGTCAGGATCTTATGCACTCGACGTCCTGCCCCCGCCATGAGCGTCTCGTGGTAATCGAGAGAAAGCACATTGAGAATGAGGTCATCAAACCAGGGGTCGGTTGTCCGCAGCACAGCTTCAGTGCAGCCTGTACATTCAGCAAAATGCAGCCACAATACCGGCGGACGATTCGAGGAGGTGAGAGCCGCCGCCACCTCCTTGGCCATGGATGGTCCAAGGCCAAGTGACACAGCGATTGCCGAACAGAACTTCATAAAGTCGCGGCGTGAAATCCCCCTTGTCCCCAATCTCTTCTCAAGATCTTTTTCAGCTTGCATCCATTTCCTCCATCTCAATTCTGATTGATTGCTCCTTTGAAGAACGACTCCCTGTTCCATGAGCCTCAATGGAATCTCAGGCTGATGCGTTGTGCCTCAGACATGTTTACAAGCGAAAGATACAGAAAGTCACACTCCTGGATGAAAAGCAATAACCGTACCGTTCTGCAAAGCCTTCGCTCTTCAATGATAACTAATTGATGTTTATAGTAATCTTGGCTTAAAACGCCTTAATGTTACCAAACGATTGCAAGGACCACTGTCATTGCGAGCGCGGCGACCAGTCTGAGAGCCAAGCAGCAGCGCCTCTAATTTCCTCGGTTCGCTCGGAATGACACCAGGCAAAGACCATCGATATCTCTATTGTGACCTCAGATTCTTTTGGTTGATTGGGGCTTGCAGGGGGGGTTGGTCAAGTTCATAGACTGAAGCCTGGACCGTCGAAGATGGGGCCAGCTTCACCTGGCCCCAAGCGGCATAGGTAGCAGTATGTTGTGGGGAGCTCAATCCACAACGGGTGCTCTGGTCATAAACTCAAGAAGGCAGAATTCTCACCTTGCTGAACACAGTCCCTGCCTGCCATTGAAACGTTTTGTTTTCGGGCAGGAGCGGGGATCAGCCTCACCAATTTCACAGCTTCGACTCAAATGCTGCCAAGTGGTTGTAAGACCCGGCCATGAGGTTTGTATAAACTCGCTTGATGTCCCTGTGAACAGTTAGGTCCAAAGCCTTCTCCAGATCTTCGATATCGGTCTCCTCAATGATGACTCCCACATTGAGCGCCTCGGTTGCTGACGAATTGCCCTGGATCAATCAAAGCATCGTACAAGGCCTGGAGGTCCGGATTACTGAATACTCCTGGCATCCTTTGCCGGGTCTTCAAGGCCGTACCGGTCCAGCAAGGTCTTAATAGCGTCCATGTGTTTCTGTTCGCTGCTGGCGATGTTGCTGAAAATTGTCAGACCCCACACCTTATAAAGCTCTTTGTACACATCCCTTGCCACCTTTTCCTCTTCGCGCATATGGCTGAGCCAATACTTTTCATCATCGCTCAGTGGAGCGGCAAAGAGCGGACCCGCAGCCATGATGGTCATCATGACAACTAACCCAAGAGCGAACCAAAATTGTTTCCCAATAACCCTGGCCATTAGTTTCATTAGCTATTCTCCTTTCAAACTGTCCTTTGTTGTTTGATCCCGAACCCCTCAGGATGGTAAACCCGAGTGGGTAGGGTCATCGTCATAGGATTGCATTCCTTAGCAAATATCGTGCCGCCTGGCAGCTAACACCCCACCACAATCACACCGTCGCCGGCGATATCTTTTGTTATGAGCGGATTGTTCTGGGAGCTGATTCCGCACGTAAACTTCCAACCGCATTGATTTAATTTACAAAATACCCTTCAATAAGTTACAAGCCCTTGTTACCTTTTGAAGAAACTGTCTCTCTGTGATTGAGTTCATCGATGAGGAGAATATGGGAAAGCTCCGTCAGAAGGCGGGGTCAGGAAGTTAGGCTTTCACGCAATTCGGCATTTGACGGCCGTCCTTCTGTACAAAGAGGGAAAACCTGTACGCATGATCCAGAAGATTTTACGGCATCAACATCCGACTGCAACTGAACTGTATCTTGCAAGCCTTGGTTTTGAGTTCGACGAAATGAGGAAGGCTTTGCAGGTTCTGAGCAACCGTGTGCCGGAGAAGGGAGGGTGATTCCCTTTGTTCAAAAAGAAAAGACCTCCCCAGCTGGCCCTTAGGAGGTCGACGGTATATCCACCCGGTATAACCACCGGGTGTCACTTAGGTTGCAAAACCCTTAACCTATTGGAATCGTATGGCGTCCCCAACCGGATTTGAACCGGTGTTGCCGGCGTGAAAGGCCGGTGTCCTGGACCGGGCTAGACGATGGGGACGAGGAGCAGCTAGGTTTGTAATCAAAGCTGTAAAGGTTGTCAAGATAGAAAACCGCCGCTCAGGATTTTGTCCTACGCCCCTGAACACTTCTCAACAAGAGCGCATTGAACCCCCGTGGCCGGTAGATCTGGAAGGGGTATTCTCATCGAGAAGGAATTGGCACTATTTCTATTATCCTGAAGAATCGGCGCGGGGACTACTTTCCTTCCTTTGTTGCGACCCGCTGGGTCATGAGGAAAGACAATACTTGACTCACCAGAAGCAGGAGTAAATCCCATGGGCTACAGTTCTCTAACCTTTGGAGTGGAAGATGGTGTTGGGCTGATTCGCCTCAACCGTCCCAACGACGGCAATGCGATTATCCTGGAAATGGCGCTCGAACTATTGCACGTCGCGACCGTGTGCGATGAAAACCCGGAAGTCCGTGCCGTGGTGCTGACCGGCAACGGGAAGATGTTTTGCGCCGGAGGCGACCTGAAGGTCTTCGCCGCTCAAGGTGGAAACGTTTCCCTTTACCTCAAGGAGACTACCCAGGCTCTTCACGCAGCGATATCCCGGTTTAACTGGATGGATGCACCGGTTGTGGGGGCCATAAACGGAACCGCGGCCGGCGGCGGCTTCAGTCTGGCACTGACCACCGATATCGCCATTGCCGCAGAGTCGGCGAAATTCACCATGGCTTACACCAAGATTGCCCTTGCCCCGGACGGCAGTTCCACCTATTTCCTGGCAAGGATTGTGGGCCTGCGACGGGCCAAGGAGCTGGCGCTGTTAAATCCGGTATTGTCAGCAAGGCAGGCCAAGGAATGGGGGCTCATCAATCGCGTGGTCGCCGATGATCAAGTATTGACTTCCGCCCTTGAGATAGCACGTCACTGGGCAAACGGACCAACCCGATCGTTCGGTGAGACCAAACGCTTGATCCTCTCCGGTGCGACCGAGAGCCTCGAATCTCAAATGGAAAGGGAATCCCGCCCAATTGCGGCGATGATAAGCACTTCCGCCGGTCATGAAGGGTTGGCTGCCTTCATCGCCAAGCGCTCCCCCGTGTTCCGGGGAAAGTAATCGCCGGCAAAACCATAAGCCTGGGGTAGGACCTCGTTGCAGCAGTTCCGTCCGGAGACCTTGCTCAACGGATTATCCGAACCTTTTGATGACAGGCCCGCATCTGGAATGCCCGGGAAAAACAGCAACCGATCGCTTGAAAGGATTAATGAAGGTGAAAAAAGTGGTTCCTGGGCGCTGCCCGTTCTTGTTAGTTTTATGATTTATCATTTCTATCTCTCCAAGGCAGATCCCCGGATCAAGAACTCTCAGCCGACAGGTGAAAACATCATCTGCTTCGGGGACAGTCTCACCTTCGGTACCGGAGCAGCGAAGGGGATGGATTTCCCTGCTCAGCTATCCAATATGATCTCCAGGCCGGTTTTGAACAAAGGGGTCCCCGGTGACACTACGGCCCGAGCATTGGCCAGGCTCGATCGGGATGTTTTATCCCAGTCGCCCCGAATGGTTTTGATCACTTTGGGCGGGAATGATTTGAAGAACGGGGTTCCCAAGGATACGGCTTTCCGGAATCTGAGGAGCATCGTTGAAGCGATTCAAGCCAAGGGAGCACTGGTAGTTATCGGCGGAATTGATTTGCCCCTTGGGGGACGAGGTTACGGAGAGGGCTACGAACAGCTCTGCAAGGAGACAGCAGCCGTCCTCATCCCACACATCTTCGACGGGATTATGGGAAACATGCAGTTGATGAGCGACACCATCCATCCCAACGATGCCGGCTACACCAAGATGGCTCAGAAGTTCTATGACGCTCTGAAACCCTACCTTTGAACCCTGGTCAAAATGCCTCGACGGGAGCAGTGGTCGCCTTCATCACCCCATGATGGCATATCACTGCCTGGAAAACCTGACACGTTGGGCTCATGGCCACAATCGATGCCCGCAAGAACGGTCGGCGCAGCCCGGCGGAAAGGGGCTGGCCGGAGGTTTTCATGGCGATTCTACCGGTCGCCGATCACTCCGCCCAACCCCACGCGCGGTTCAGCCCAGATTGGAATTGACGAAATCCCAATTGATCAGCTTGTCGATAACCGCTGCCAGGTAATCGGCCCTTCGGTTCTGGTAGTCCAGGTAATAAGCATGCTCCCACACATCGAGGGTTAAAAGAGGCTTGAGCCCATGGGCGAGAGGAGTGTCGGCATTGGGCGTCTTGACAATCTGCAGGCGGTCGTTGTTCAAAACCAGCCAGGCCCAACCGCTGCCGAACTGAGTGACCCCCGCGTTCTTCATTTCGTCAACAAATTTGGCGTAGCCTCCCAGGTCAGCGTCAATCTTCTTCGCAATCGCTCCCGTGGGCGGACCTCCTCCGCCCGGTTTCAGGCACTTCCAATAAAAGGAATGGTTCCAAACTTGCGCGGCGTTGTTAAAAATCCCGACTTTTGACGCATCTCCGGCAGTCTTCTTGACGATAGCCTCGAGGCTTTCGCTCGCGAGGTCCGTCCCCTCGATCATTTTGTTGGCATTATCGACATAGGTTTTGTGATGCTTTCCGTGGTGAAATTCGAGGGTCCTGGAACTGATGTGAGGTTCCAGAGCGTCCTTGGAATAGGGTAGATCGGGCAGGACAATAGACATAAGGCCTCCTTTTCTCTGATTCTTTTAATAAAAGAGTGATGACTGAGTTGACGACACTGAAAACCCGCGTGAAAAACAAACGACCCACAAAAATCGACGACCGCTGAAACCCGGCCCGCCGAGCCAAAGGAATCAGACTACTCCCCTTGCCCCTGTAAACATAAGTCTTGCCTCGGCCATATTCAACCCCAGGTTGATACCGTCCTTGGCACAGCCAGCCATGCAAATGCCGTTGACCTCTCCGACAAGATCTGCCACTCAGAAACTCAAACGAGCACTTCTTATCGCTCTTGCCCCTCACCTGACACTTCCAGTGAGGTTCTCTTCCGGGCTCAAATGAGAAATTCGGGCAACGGCGCGGACCGTCTGAGAGGAGGTTGGACCATGGGCAAGAACCCAAAGAACTCCGATCTGGGCCAGTTCGAGATATTCTACGACCTTACAAAGTTGCACGTCAACCACTGAATGACGCAATCATGCAACTCGGGACAAGGCAGAGTTCAACCGAACCGTCTCAGTTCATCGACCACCCTGAGCACCTCGTCTTTGGTGTCGGCCCGGAATACGCGATCCCGTAAGGGTTTCGTTCCCCTCAGGCCTCTCGTATACCAGGTGAAGAATTTGCGGAAGCAGACGACTCCCGTCTTTTCCCCATAATACTCAACGACCAGGTCGAGATGGTTCGTGATGGTAATGATGCGTTCATCGATATCGGGCTTTTCGCAAAGCGTGCCGTTTTGAAAGAACCTGATGACTTCCCGGTATATCCATGGGTATCCAAGGGAGCCTCGGGCAATGGCCACGCCGTCGCAGCCGGTCTCATCAAACATCTTTTTGATGGAAGGCACGGAGAGGTTGTCGCCGCTCGCAATGACGGGTATCGCCAGGGCCTTTTTCACTTCCTCTATGATCCTGTAATCGACCGTTCCGCCGTACCCCTGAGTCCTCGTCCTCCCGTGTATGAAGAGAGCACTGACACCGGCATCCTCGGCACAGAGGGCAACCTGCCGAGCGTTCACCGAGGTGGCGTCCCATCCGGCCCTGATTTTCACTGTCACGGGGACTTTCGCGCGCTCAACGAGCACCTTAAGCAACTTCCCAAGCCTGTGCGGCTCTCTGAGGAGGGCCGCCCCTTTTCCCTTTCGCGTTATTTTTGGTGCGGGACAGGCAGCATTGAGATCGAGGAGATCGAAATCATGCTCTTCAAGGGCTTCGAGGGCTTTCACGAGATATGCTTCATCATTACCCAGAAGCTGAATTCCCAGAGGCCGGTCATCAGGGGCCGATGTGAGCATGTGGCGGGTTCTCTTTTCGCCCTGACTTATGGCCGTGGCATCAATCATCTCGGTAAATGCCAGCGGAGCGCCGAAGGAACGGGTAACCATCCGAAAGGGAAGATCGCTCACCCCGGCCATGGGAGCAAGCGTACAGGGGACAGACAGCGTAATATTGCCGATTCTAAGCATGTTTGATGCTGACCTTCAGTTTCCCTTGGGCAAGCTCGGCTTCTTCTCTCTGGCCGACACTTCCCAGTCATGGACAAATCGATGCTTCTCCGAGAAAGGGTAGCCTTAGAGGAAGCCGCCCGGGAAAATACTATAAATCCTTCTCGAACACCAGACGCCTCTCCACAACGTTGACGGCCAGAGCGTTTCTTTCTTGAATCAAACCGTTAGAGTCGGTGGGGGAGTCACTGGATGGGACTGCGTGGCCGGCAAGTGAAAGTCTGGTGGGTATTTCTAGAGAAATTAGCGGTTAGCTTGTTTCTGTTTACAAATGGCCGACATGTTGTTGATTTCTCCGGTGGGCCGTGCTGGATTTGAACCGGCCTCTACCCCCGCTCCCAGCAAGCATTCGCAGTCGCCCCCGAAAAAACCATTCTTCATTCCTCAGAAAGCCATTTCAAGGATCGTGTTAAATCGTACCACTTGCCCGGGGAAAGTCAAGAATTCAGGGCCAAGATAAGGACATACGCTAGGGTTTGGACACTCGGATTCCTGGTGCAGCATTTTAACGCCGGGCATGAAATGGAATGTTTGTCCGCACCGCATGTCCTTGACAAACGTCCTTCATTGTTTTACTCTATGTTCACTTCAGACCGGGATGAACATCAGGAATAACCTTATATGAACCCTATCTGTATAGTAGACGATGAATCTTTCATCTGTTCCACAGTAGCGAGCATCCTGAAGGACGAGGGGTATCAGGCCATCGTATTTCCTGATGCGGAGAGCTTCTGGCAGAGGCTCGATACAATGGAGCCCTCTCTCGTCCTGCTGGATATCTGGCTCCCAGGCATAGACGGCATGCAACTCCTGAAACGTCTGCATGGCCGATTCCCCGCACTCCCCATCATCATGATGAGCGGACATGCCGGCATCGAGGCGGCGGTTGCCGCCATAAAGGCCGGCGCCTACGATTTTTTGGAAAAACCGCTGCATCTGGAGGTTTTGCTCGACAAGGTGAAGTCTGCCCTTAAGCATCGACCTTCCAGGAGCGGCGCGACCCTGCCTTCGGATACGAGGCTTGAGATCGTCAGTGCCGACCTTTTGATGCCTCCCGGCATGGTGGAGGTGGTGGATTCCCCCGAACCTCAACGCACCCTCAGAGGGAATGTTGTCCTTAACGGTATAGGGCTTCTGAGCGGCCGGAACACCGGTATCATCCTGAGCCCCCTGGGGATCAACGAAGGGATCGTCTTTCAAACTCTTGACGGTCAAACCATCCGTGGACATATCACCTCCCTAGGGAATTTTTCCCAAACCGTCTCATCGAAGACCTTCTCTGCCAACTCCACCACCCTGGACAACGGCAGGCAGCGGGTGCGCACTGTTGAACACCTGATGGCGGTTCTTTCCATGTACGGCATAACCAACGTGCTCATAAAGGTCGACGACGAGGTACCGAACATAGACGGCTCCGCCAAGGACTTCTGCGACCTCATAGCACAGGCAGGGATAGAGGAACAGCCCGCCTTCACCAGGGTTGCCGTCATCCGCCAGAAGATCGGAGTGGGAAACGAGGAGAGGCATGAAAAGCATCTCTATGCGGAGCCCTTTGAAGGGTTCGAAATATCGATGAGGGTTGACTACCCTCCACCCATAGGCGAACAGATCCTCACTTTCAATCCTGAAAAAGGATCTTTTGCAAAGGAGATAGCCCCTGCCCGCTCATTCAACACCTTTGAGAATATCGAAATGGCCCAGAAGCTTGGAAAGGTCGGCGGCGGGTATCTCCATTCCCACATCATCATGTACGACGGCAAGGTCATCAATACGGAGCTCCGTTATCCCGACGAATTCGTGCGCCACAAGATATTGGACCTGATCGGAGACCTCTACCTCCTCGGCTTCTCCATCAGAGGACGCATTACCGCCAACATGACCTCCCACGGTTACAATCAGGCCCTGGTGCAACGCTTGTACCAGGCTATCCAGAGCAGCTCCAGATGAAGGCGATAAAAGAACTTAAGCGGAAATACGCTCAGGTGAGTACAGCAAAGAATAACTAAAGTTCGTTGAACCGAGCGCTCGGCTGGAAAAGGGAAAACTCCGCACAACTCCTGTAGGTTACCTGCAGGTCCTGGTTATTCCCGCAACAGTTGCTTTTCATTTCTGCACCAAGGCCATCCATGGGAAAATCCCTTTCGAGGCGACCGCTGGGGTCAGACTGAGAGAGCGTGGCAGGCTAACGACACAAGACGAAATGCAGCTTAAAAGCCGGTGGCCAAGCCGAGCCAAACGAGTCCAAGAACTATCGATTGGCCGCCTGAATCAAGGTGGGGATGCGAATTACAGGCCGGAACCCATTTCAAATCGGAACTTCCCTATCCTCTATAAGAAATCCACCGCACTGGTACCGCCAACTATGGGAAACCGCATGCATCCAAACCCAAGGACAGACACATCACAACCGGTTTTGCCGAGCTTTCTGTACAGCAGAGCCTCCAAATATGGACAACATCGAGGGTCAATGAGCCGAGACGGCTTATCTCTGTTAAGGGTGGTAATTACTGGTTTCCTCTCACCCTTGGTTTATATTGTCCCGCAGGATATTTGATAGTCTGAAAGTCACCACGTGTTTCGGTGGCAAGGTAATTTGCTCACCCGTTTGAGGATTTCTCCCCCGCCGTTGGTGCTTGTCCCTCACGGAAAACTTCCCAAAGCCACTGATGAGGACATTGTCACCGTCTTGGAGTGACTGCTTGATGAGTTCGAACAGAGTCTCGATGATCTGGGCCGACTCACCTTTGGTGAACAAGTTCTTGGCGAAGAGATTTTCAACGATGTGGGCCTTGGTGACGGTCATTAGTCATTCCTTCATGTTGAGTCAGCCCTACCGCGTGGCTCCATTTTGTGAGATTTAATCAAAATCAATGGTATAATAGATCCCTATAAGACCAACAGGAAAGCAGCATAATGGCATGCTGATTAAACTTCAAGGACGGCTTGAACAAATCACCTACACCAACGAAGGGAAAGGATTTACGGTTGCTGGGGTGAAGGTGCCAGGCAGGCAGGACCTGGTTTGTGTGGTTGAGAACCTCGTGGGTCCAATGCCTGGCGAAAAATCGGCAAGCAGTTTAATTCATAACCAGGAGGTTTATGAAATGTCATCCATCCATAGAGAGGGTAAAGAATTTGAAGAACGTCGTCTGCGACGTTGGCAGGAGCTGAATAAATCCGCTGCGAAAGGCAGCAAGACAGAAAATGAATCCGAGTCCACTGATAAGGCCACGGTTAGAGTGCCATTTGTGCGGTCTGAAAAGTCGGTCGGAACGAACCGTGTCCCTGTGGAAGTGGTAAGAAGTACAAGAAATGTTGTCTGCTAAAGGAGGAGACACCGTAGGGAGAGAGTTGAACCTCCACGAGAGCGATTACCACTGCCAGCTCATTTCACGCCATCACAGCGAGCATAATCCCTTTGCTCCGGACATTTCGAAACTCCCCAAAAAGCTTCCCTAATATGTAAATTCTCAAAGAGGCGATCTAGGAGTGGCTAATGCTATTCTCTTCTTTCCTCTCCGAAATATGTCTTTTCTAGGGATTGGTCGGGATTATAATCATGGAATGGGGTTTGTCCAGGAGAGTGAGAACGGGATCATGCTTTCGCCTGGATTTCTGTCCGGGACATGCTGTTCGAGGGCAAGGATCAGCGCCTGTGTGCCGTTCTTGCCATGCCCCTGTGCCTTACCGACAGGTACAACTGGTGTACCAAGGCAAGCCCCGGAAGGGAAAGGCCCATACGGGCCGACTCTTTAAGGGCAATGCCCATATCCTTGATAAAGTGATCGACGAAGAATCCGGGATCGAAATCTCTCCGCAGGATACGTGGCGCGAGATTGTCCAGTGTCCAGCACCTTGCTGCACCGCCCTGGATGGAATTCAGCATCGTCGGCAGATCAAGGCCGGCTTTGAAGCCGTATATCAGGCTTTCACACACTCCGATCATGGTTCCGGCGATGACGATCTGGTTGCACATTTTGGTATGTTGACCCGAACCCGCAGGTCCCTGATAGACGATGTTCTTTCCCATTATTTCCAGGATGGCTGAACGGCGTCCACTGCTTCCCGATCTCCTCCGGTCATGATGGAAAGGGTCGCATTGCGTGCGCCGACGTCGCCACCTGATACAGGCGCATCCACGGCGAAGGCCCCCTCTCCGTTTAGCGGCTTGATAGATCTCCTCTGCGAGCGCTGGTGCGGTGGTGGTCATGTCAACGAGAATAACGCCCGGTCGGACTGCTTCGAGAATGCCGGTTCGTTCCCGAAGTAAACCTCCCGCACGTCTTCAGGAAACCCAACCATGGTAAGAGGACATCCGACTTTTCTGCAACTTTCCGAGGAGAATCACCCAGAAAGCGCCCTTCTCGATGAGCGGGAGCGCCTTTTCCCTGGTACGGTTGAAAACGGTCGTGACGAAGCCTCTTTCCATCAGGTGCCTACACATGGAAATTCCCATTACTCCCGTGCCGATCCATCCGATGCTTGTTTTCAAAGAAACGGTCCGAACGCCATGAGTGCTATCAGACATGACAACATCCTTCCAATTCAATGCAATCTGTCTTCCGTTACTTCCTCACCTCTTTCATCTCGGCTACATCACGTATCAATCGATTGAGGTCATCCTTGCGGGTGAGGTCACAACTAAACGCGTGCCCTTTCCCTATGGGTTCCAGGGTTTTGCGTGCATGGTCCAGCTTTCCTGACTGCGACCAACCAATGTCACCTAGGCTCCTGACTCAACCAGCAACAGAGCGGTCTCGAAACCCATCCCGCTGCCGCCTCAAATGATGAGCGCAGCTCTGTCTCTGAAGCTCATGTTTATTTCTCCTTATCGAGACTCAAAGCATTCCACGTTCTCGCCGTTTCCACTGCAAAGTCTTCGAAGCCGCGAAGAGCACGTCCAAGCAGTCTCACCATGTTATGTTCATCTACCGCACAGCTATCTGAGTGAAGGCTTCTCGCATGCCTCTCACCCGCCCCTCAACTTCCTTCTTGTGGCAACATATTTCTTAAAACGGTCATCGTTTCGGATAAAATGCCCGTGATCCTGCTGGCACAATCTATCATAAGTCAGTTTTGGCATGGGAACAAAGACCTTTTAAAATCTTGCGGCTCCGAAAACATACACCCCGATGATGCGGCTATGGTAATCATTGAAGCGTTGTGGAAAAGGTTACAGACCAGGCACTGACGAGTTCAGGCAAATTAGGCTCCTTAAACAAACCGTCGACCTTGAAGCTTCGGCGCCAGCACGAAAACGAAGACGGTATGCTGGCGGGCCATTTGAGATATGCAATGACATGGCTGCCCCAAGGGCCATGGCATAGGATAGGATAACCATGTCAAACAAGAAGACCATCAGGCGTACTGAGGAACCCGTCAAAAAGCTTAAGAAGGAGGAGAAAAAGTCCATCTTTCCAAAGAGCCGAACGAAGCTGACGGGCCTGATTCCGGCGATTGTCTTTATTCTGATCGCGATCTGGTACTTCATTTCATCCCGGCAATAACGGGGCATTCTGCAGGGGCGGACAAGTGACTGACCAACCTGCAAGGCAAGGAACTATCCGGACGGTAAAGTGAAAGGGTGAGCGTTATGTCCGGGCCACTGGAAAAACAGTTTGATCCCCGGATGCACTCGGCGGAGCACGTCGTGAACCAGACGACGATCAGGATGTTTGGCTCTGCCCGGTGCTTTAGTGCCCACATCGAGAAGAAGAAGTCCAAACTCGACTACCGTTTCGATCGAGCTCCGTCTCAAGCGGAAGTCGCCGAACTGGTGAGGCAGGTCAACGAAATCATTCAGGCAAATCTTCCTGTTACCGAAGAATCTGTCCCCAGAGACAAAGCAGAGAGATAGTACAATTTGGAGAGGCTTCCGGAAGACGCTGGCGATGACATCAGAATCATCCGATAGGTGAGCTACGATGCCTGCCCTTGCATTGGTCCTCATGTGAAATCCACGGGTGAAATCGGGACGTTTGAGTAGTGTCAACCAGCTTTGAGGAAGGTATTCTGAGAATCAGATACAAGCCGGCGAAGAAAGCTGAGTGACGCGCACCCGCAGATCCGCCACGTGTTCTTTGGCGCAGCCTGAACAAACAGGTTGAAGGTCAAGAAATGAACGAAGGATTGTTTTTCTGCCTGATTTTCACAGGAATTCTCCTCAACTATGCTGTGAAGCTCAATATTGAATTCAAAGGAAAAATCTTGGAACGCAGCAATCTGAGGGAAGGTGCCATAATGGGAGTTTCGGCATACCTTCTCTATCAGACCATTGTGTTCCCCGAGATGTCCACCCAAGCTAGAGTCATCGACTCCGTCCTTGGCCTTTCATCGCTCATCGCCGGTGGTGTTTTCTTCGTAAAAGGAAGGCTGAGGCGAGACTCGGAGTCTTAAGGCAACGGACTGCGCTCAACCTCGAATCCATGCTTCAATCATGGGAATGACAGAATGAAATCCATCAATCGTAATGTCGTTATCGTTAAGCCAAGGGAGCCTTTCCTGGCCTGGCTTCAGAAGTTGCCAAGCCCACCAGAGAACCTGACCTTGGACGAACTGAGAAGAGATTCATTGTGCCTCCTTATCCCTGAGTCAGATTCGCTGGAGGCAGCCACTGCTTGATCTCCAAACGCTACAGAAGATCTTTGAAAGCGAACTCATGGCTTGGCATACTGTGAAGCGAGATTGGCCTAAGCAAAGAACTCTTGCCACGTTCATGGAGTGGTTCGAATTGGAATTCCATTGGGAGGTCGTGGATTTCGTCGATACGCCCATCGAGGAAGAGGACTTTTATCTGACGTGAAAGCACTGAACGGCTTCCTGCCGCTTGTTAATTTGTAAAGGACCCTGATGCGCCAACTTTGGAGCTACGAAGATTGTGTGGAGCATCTGACATCCAATAGTCAAGTGCGAGCGTGGGCTCTCAATATCATTAAAAACGATTCCCCCGTCGTTCACACAGGAAATCGCCAGATTAATGGGGACCTGGACGAACACCTTGCGAGTGCTGCAGTCAGGTATCTTGCGAGTCACAAGGCAACTGAATTTGCACCCGCCATCCTGGATTGTCTTTTTCAGGTCAAGGAAATATCCGAGGGAATTGCGCCACGGCTCTGGGTGATTTGCTTTACCAGCCTGCGGCTGATCAAATCCTCAATTTCTTGCCTCACTGCACCGACCCGAACACGTTCCTGGGTATTCTTCACTACCTTGGGAAAATCCATCGCGAAGATTGCCATCAGGC
Source organism: uncultured delta proteobacterium (assembly GCA_963844985.1). GTDB lineage: Bacteria > Desulfobacterota > Syntrophobacteria > Syntrophobacterales > Syntrophobacteraceae > JADGQM01. The sequence continues at coordinate 1,423 of CAWJQV010000022.1, read as the reverse complement.
TCTCCAAACAGCTTTTCACCATGTCCAGGACCATTATTGGGCTGATGCCGCAGCGCTGCACCTACTTGAACACCGCAACGTGGAAGATGTGCCGGTGGTTTCTGAGTGGTCTTTGGGCAAGGCTGGCCGGCCAAATATCGGCACCTTGAAACGACTTCTCGTTTCTATAGGCGCATCCGATCTGTGTGAAGATTTTGCGGAACATCGCGGGAAACTGCTGGCCAATCCTATAGGGAGTATCACTGAGGTTATCAGACGGCATGCGATTATCGAACCTGAATCGGAATTTTTGGATGAACTTGGTGGAAAGATCAGGAACGGGCACTACGAACACTTCACTACCTCTCTGAAAGGTTTCGCTGCCCAACGGAGGCTTCAATCCCGGATTCCAGAGGAACCGCCTCCGAGCTACCTGTCCGAGGTTTTTGCTTGTGACAGATTGGCTGTGGCGTTCCTGGAGGAGTTTTCAAAACATTCTTCAATGTTCAGAGTGTTTCGGCAAAGAAGAGTCCGTCATAACCAACCTCATTTCGGCACAACTGGCCTGCTATTTTTCAATTATCGGGCGGGAGTCTTACATTCCTGCGTTGGCTCCAGAAGCAAGTCTCGATGATTTTACTCACTGCATTAAGATCTGCCGGTTCTGAGTTTCCCGAGGTATTGCAGGACCGATTGATAGAGGCTGCGCCGGTTTCAGAGCTCAAGGCAGTGTTGACTGAAGGTCTGTTCGCTTGGGGAGATATTTGGGCAGTTCGTTTGATGGGGCGAATCGGCGACGCAGCATTTGTTCCGGACCTGATTCGAGTTGTACGCGATACTGAAGGCGTGTCGTTCATCCACGAAGATGCCGTCAGGGCCTTGAATGGAATTGACTCAAAGGGGCACGAAGGGCTGCTCCATGCCCTCCATGAAGGAAAAGTAACCGATGACATTGAACATCCGGGCCTGCTGGAGCACCTCCCTTATTCCGAGTCATTCGATATGGCGATGCAACTTTGGCGAGGGGACCGGCTTGAATCTCTTGAAATGCTTGGGAGCAGCCTTGAAGGCATCGGAGATGTCAGAGGAATTGAACTCCTTCAGGAAGTCTATGCAGAAACCGAGGCAGAATATATTGGCCAGTCACTGGAGACGTTGTGCTTGATCCATAACAGAGATATCCCGGAGCTACCAGCAATCCGCAACCAGCGAATAGTGAGTCAAGAACGTCGTCACCGACGCTGGCAAGAACTGAACGATCTTGCGTCTAAGACGAAAAAGGAAAGGTCTGCCCTCACACTTTACGGGTAAGGCGCCGGTTACGGTCCACCCCAGGAGTGTTGAGAAGATCGGCCGGAATCAACCTTGCCCTTGTGGAAGCGGCAAGAAGTACAAGAAATGCTGCTTGCTGAAACAATGATAGGCTTCTGGTGATCAAATTGGA
>CAWJQV010000021.1:0-60821 GCA_963844985.1 uncultured delta proteobacterium | reverse complement strand
GGCCGTCTTGATCGCATCCCTGCAGTTGCTGCTGGCGCCATGGTTTTTATGGTATTACCCCGAATATCACTACGCCTATGATATCGGTCCCAGGCTCCCTGCGTATATGGGTTACGGCGGACCAGTGGTGCTGATTTTTGCCGCCGGGTTGGTTCTCCCCCTGATTTTCAAATGGAAAAGCCAGGGCGAAAAAAGTTCATCTGGGGAGAAGACTCGTATCAGCCGGAGCAGCTCAGGAAGGCACTCGACCGGCTCCTGGTCATAGGCGTGGCTGCGGCAGTGATCTCACCCCCGGTGCCGGACGCTCTTATGTTTCAGTAATGGGCACTGGTGAAGAACCTCCGCTTTCCGGCTGTTTTCGGTTTTGTGATTCTTGGTCTGCCGGGGTGGAAATCGAGAGCTATCTTTATCACAGCCTTGGAGTTCTTCGGCGCCGTCTCCTCAGGCATGTTCGGCATGTCCACCCTGTGGCTCGCTTCCCTTTTCTTCTTATTTGCCTACAAGGAGAGGTGGGGAAGAAGAGTTCTGATGATGATGCTGTTGGGTTTTCTCTCTCTGCTTGTTCTTCAGCAGCTTAAAGTCGAACACCGCAAGTATCTCTGGTACGGCAAGACTGATCTCGAGTCGGACAGGGTGACTATCTTTGTGTCATTCCTTTGGGATGCGTTATTGAATCCTGAAGAGACCTTTTCTCCTTACAACATGCGCCCCGCATTCAGGAGGTTCAATCAGGGATGGATTGTTAACCGGGTGATGATCTGGGTACCAGCATGCAGCCTTTTTCCGAAGGCGAGCTGCTTGAGCGCAAGTGCTGTCGTCTTTGTGCCAAGTTTCATCCCCGGACAAATACGTTGCCGGAGGTCGTGAAGAGTTCGAGCGGTACACGGGGCATGAATTGTTCGATTCGAGCATGGGGCTGGGATATGCCGGAGACATGTACGCCAATTTCGGACACTGGGGCGGGTTAACCGGGGTGGGTCTGTACGCCCTGCTGCTGGGGTTTGGCTATCGCTGGATCTATCTCCGCGCGCTGCGATACCCGCTCTGGTGGGCATGGGCACCCTATGTCGGGTCGTGGCTTTGAAGGCCGAGGATTCGGTGGGTTTTGTCTTGAACTGGATCGTTAAGGCATCGATGGTGGCAGCCGCCGTTATCTGGTTTTCCCGGCGATGAGGCAAGCGCTTTTTCCGGAGAAGACACCGACCCACACGGACAGGCACAGACTTAAGGGCAGTGACTTAAGGGCAGTGACGAGTGACGAGTAAGAAAGAGTCTTAAGACTTAAGGGCAGTGAACAGTGATCAGTGAGCAATGAACAGTAAGGGCCAAGAGCAAACCCAATGGGCAGTGAACAGTGACGGACAAAACAAGGACTATATGGCGGTCTGATATCCATCCTGAGCAGATCAAAATCTTCCGCGCCATGCCTCCCGAGCAGAAGCTCGACCTGGCTCTGCGACTGTACCGCTCCGCCAGTCAGCTTAAGGCCGCGGCCCTTCACCATCAACACCCCGATTGGGACGGGGCCAAGGTGCAGGCCGAGCTCAGGAAGATCCTTCTCTATGCCAGAACCTGACCTCTTTCAAATATTCACCGCACGGCTCAATCGGTCCAACCTTCCCTACATGGTAACCGGAGCAGTGGCGGCCATCGTTTACGGGGTCCCCAGGCTCACGCATGATCTCGATATCGTAATCGAGCTTTCTCCCGGCGACGCGGAGAACTTTGCCACATTGTTTCCCCTTGATGTTTTCTATTGTCCTCCAGTGGAGGTCCTCCGCATGGAGGCGCAACGGCCCCTGAGAGGTCACTTCAACCTCATCCACCATGGAACCGGCTTCAAGGCAGATCTCTACCTCGTTGGGGAAGATCCCCTGCACCACTGGGCCATGCCTCGCCGAAAAGCTCTCACCTGCGGAGAGAGATCCTCTGGATCGCTCCCCCCGAATATGTGATCCTTCGAAAGCTTGAATTCTATCGAGAAGGAGGACAAGAAAAGCATTTGATGGATATTCGCGCAATCCTGTCCATATCTCCCGATCAAATTGACTTTTCCGCATTGGAGTCGTGGGTCAAGCGGTTGGGGCTCGACGCTCAATTAAAGGCAGTGACTTAAGCCCAAATTGAGCGATTTCCTACCCCCTCCCCCTACCCCTCCCGCCAGGGGAGGGGTTGTACAGAATAGTCCCTCCCCCTCGATGGGGGAGGTTAGGTGGGGGTGAAATCATTGTCAGAACGAAACGTTACCCTACTGCAGAGGAACTAGTCGCTCAACTTGGGTTAAGGGCAGTGAATAGTGACGAGTAAGAAAGACTTACGGGCAGTGAAGAGTGACGAGTGAATGGTGACGAGCAAGAAAAGCCTTCAGACAAATCCAGCTTGAACCTTGAAGATGTCCTTTCATTTGCTTCCAAAGATCGCATAGCTTTCAAGAAGCACACTGTCTTGAGGATGCGCGGGAGAAATATCTCCGCGGTAGATGTGAAAACTGCCTTTCTGGCTTGCAGGCAGATTGAAAGATTACCCGGACCACCACCCATTGCCAAGTGGATTGGTCCTCGACTATGTTGATAATCGACCCATTCATGCGGTCTTGCAGTGGATCCGGCTGAGAGAATAGTCTGGGTAATCACCGTTTACGAGCCAACACTGGAATTTTGGGAAGATGGCTTTTGTCAAAGGAGACGGAGAGATGAAGTGTCCGGCGTGTAGGGCGGAGATGGCCGATGGAAAGACGATTCTACCGTACCAGATGGAAGCAGGCAACTTCATTGTCGTCACTGGCGTGCCTGCTCTCATTTGTAAACAATGCGGAGAGGAATACATAGAGCTGCATGTTGTCAGGCAACTAGAGCATATTATCGTGAAAATCCAGGTTGACGGAGTTCAGTTTGGCGTTGTTAGCTATGAACAGGCGGCTTAAGAGCGGTGACGAGTGACTGAAGGGCAGTGACGAGTGACGAGTGACAAGTGACGAGCAAGAAAGACTTAAAGGCAGTGACGAGTGAATAGTGACGAGTAAAAAACGCAAAAGAACAGTGAACAGGGCACATTAAGTAGACTAAAGGACAATAGGCATGAATACCGTAAAGCATGAAGTTGAGACACTTTTACGCAAACTGCCCGATGATTGTACGTTCGAGGATATTCAGTACCATTTATATGTGTTGGAGAAAATAAAGAGAGGCATTGAGGAGGCCGACACCCAAGGGACGCTCACCCAAAAAGAAGTGGAGAAGCGATTGAGCAAATGGACTATCAAGTAGTATGGTCGCCCCCGGCATTGGATGATGTTGAATCGTTGGCTGAGTATATAGCCAGAGATTCTGAGTTTTATGCCGGAGCTGTCGTTGAGAAGATACTCGACACCGCTCGCCAGTTGGGGAGTTTTCCCTTGGCTGGTCGCATCGTACCCGAGCTTGGTGATGAATGCATTCGAGAACGGTTTGTTTACAGCTACAGGCTTATATACCGTTTGGGCATCAATAGAATCACGGTCTTGACAGTCATTCATGGGAAACGGTTGCTTGATCCATTTCTGGACACAGGTAGACTTAAGGGCAGTGACGAGTGACGGGTGACAAGTGACGAGCAAAAGGGTTGCGGTGCTGCTGCTTCCTCAGGTGGTGGAGGTGGGGGGGGGATTCCCCGGCACGGCCGGTCGCTCATTGAAGCCGTGAATCGGTGGTGTGAGTCGAACGGGACGGCGCTGAGCGTGCTGAGTCTTAATGACCGAGATGGGGAGGTGCATCTCGATGGCTGCGGCAAGACGGTGCGCATCAGGGGCTTCGGGAGGGATAAGGGTCGGTTTGTGGCTCTGGCCGCAAGGGGCCTGCGGGCTCACAAAAGCGGCATCGTGTTGATCGGGTTGGCGAATTTTCTGTCGGCGGCGCCGGTTCTGCGCGCTGCGGGCAGAGGGTTCGGCATCGGTTTGATGGTCCACGGATTGAAGCCTGGAGAAGCTGTCTCCCGCCCAAAGCTTCGGCCTTCGTTTCGTGGACCGCGTGATAGCCGTCAGCAGCTTCACCAGGATGCGATTCTGCTCGTTGAACCATTTTCCTCCTGAAAAGAGCGACGTGGTTTCGAACACTCTTGAGCCCGCCTGGGTCGCGAGGGCCGAAACACTTGACGCCCAACGCCCTTCACCCTTGCGGGACCGGCTGCTCCTTTTGAGCGTGGCCAGGCTCGATGCCTCCGAAGGCTACAAGGGGATCGACCGCGTGATGGAGGCGCTGCCATCGATTGTCGTCCGATTTCCTGACTTGCTCTATTGCGTGATCGGCGATGGCGACGACCGCGCGCGGACTCGAGAAGATGGCGGAAAGCTCGGGGGTAAGGGGGCATGTTCAATTTCTCGGGCGGGTGCCTGAGGAGATGCTTTGGTCATATTACCACTGGTGCGATGTCTTTGTCCTGCCCAGCAAGGGCGAGGGGTTCGGTCTGGCTTATCTCGAAGCGATGGCTTTCGGGAAGCCGGTCATTGGCGGCAGGCATGCCGGAGCGTTAGAGGTTATCGAGGATGGGGTGACAGGTTATCTCGTCGATCACGGCGAGGTGCCGCTGCTGGCCGAAAAGATGTCCCGCCTGCTGGCGGATCGATCGCTAAGGGAAGAGATGGGTAGGCGGGGACAGGCGCGCGCGCAGGAAATGTTCAGTTTCGAAAAGGTGGCGAAGAAGTGGGGGGAAGTGCTGGATCTCCTGCTTAAAAGCAGTGACGAGTGAATAAGGGCATAGTGACGAGTAAAAAGACTTAAGGGCAGTGACGAGTGAATAGTGACGAGCAAGAAAGCCTCTTCGATGTGTCTTGACCGTCCATCACGGGATGGATAGTATACGGAAAAACGAGGTCAAATATGCAAGACTATAGGGTTGAAACAAGAGTCTCAAGCGATGGATCGCTCATTTTAAAGGGCCTGCCCTTCCCGGCTGGGGATAAAGTCGAAGTCATCGTCCGGAGTCGGGAGCATGAAGAACGAAAGAACAAGACCTATCCTCTTCGTGGGAGGCCCATTCGATACACTGATCCTTTCGGCAGTGTTGCCGAAGAAGATTGGGAATCCCTAAGGTGATCATCCTTGATACCCACATCTGGGTCTGGTGGCTTCACGGAGATGAGCGACTGACCAGTTTTCATCCGGAAACCCCTCCCTTGGCGGGAGGGGCAGGGGGAGGGGGTTAATCAAGTATTGGCAATCACATCGTTTTTCACCCCCACCCGGCCTCCCCCATCGAGGGGGAGGAGGAATTGGGGATCTTTCCGGATGGACACTAACCAGTCCACAGGCGGAGATTATTCAGGCCAATGAGACAGATGTCATCGGTGTGAGCGCAATCTCAGTCTGGGAGATTGCCAAACTCGCTGAATATAATCGACTCGAATTACCCTGTTCGTTGCACGAGTGGTTCGATGAAGCATTGAGCTATCCTGGTGTTCGTATCATCAAACTCACACCTGAGATAGCCATAGAGTCAACCCAGCTCCCGGGCGAGTTTCACCGGGATCCGGCCGATCAGATTATCGTGGCAACAGCAAGGCTGCATGACTGCCCGCTTATCACTTCCGATCGTAGAATCCTGAGATACCCCTATATCAAGATCGTCGCATAGACCGGCACGGCTCACGCTCAATGAGTCCGAGGCAGACGGCTTCATCATCACAGAGTTTTTGACGAGAAGGATCAGCTCCCTGAAACTGAGGAAACAGATATGGTCGATATCGCATTGAAAGATTACTTAAGGGCAGTGACGAGTGAATAGTGACGATAGTGACGACGAGCTCAAAAGCAGTAGGAAGGCAACGGTGATTTATGAAGGGTTGCATCCTCCCTTGATCCCTTTTTGGGATCGTGTTATTTGATGGTGATGCGAATCATCTCCCGGAGGACGATTAAGGAGTTTTCGGAGCTTCATCCAGATGCCCGGCAATCGCTGCAGGCTTGGTATGCTGATGCAAGGCATGCACGGTGGAGATCTCCGGCGGATATAAAGGCCGTTTATCGGAACGTAAGCCTTGTGCCCAACAACCGAGTCGTCTTCAATATCAAGGGGAACACTTACCGTTTGGTAGCAGCCATTCAGTACGAGCTTGGCATAGTGTATATTCGCTTTGTCGGCACCCATCAGGAATACGACCGGATTGATGCTGCTACGGTATAATTGAGGAGTTTAAGACATGGACGTCAAACCTATCAAGATAGAGGCTGATTATCAGTCCGCACTCAAGGAGGTGGAAGACCTCTTCGATGCTCCACCCAATACATGGAAGCAGACCGCCTGGAGGTGCTCACCACCCTTATCGAGGCCTATGAAGAGAAGCACTATGACATCCCCTCGCCCGATCCCATTGAAGCCATTCTCTACCACCTGGAGAGCCGGGGCCTTTCAAGGCGAGATCTCGAACCTTACATCGGTAGTCGTGCTCGCGTCTCCGAGGTCCTTAATCGAAGACGCCCTCTCTCCATTGACATGATCCGCAAACTCCATAATGGACTCGGCATACCCGCAGAGGTGCTCATCCGGCTTTATCCTTTGGTAAAATCAGCTGCATAACTTAAGAGCAGTGACGAGTGACGAGTGAATAGTGACGAGCAAGAAAGCAAAACCTGCTATTATTTTTCCCCCTGCAGGGTCGCCACGAGAATTCTGAAGTTGTGCTCCCGGTAGTATTGCCTTTTTCCCGAGGGGAGGAGGGAACCCAGTTTGACACTGTAGTCCCTTCCGGTGAGAGCATTAATCCGGCGCAGGACTTGGTCGCGGATGTTTTCGGCCAGTACGGGAGCGATCCCCCTTTTCACCAGAAATTCCATGTCATACGCATCTCGGATCTCGCCCCTGTCGAGGAAGGCTGCCGTTTTAAGGGCCATCATCTCCCGTAAAGTTGGGACGCGCAGCAACACCTGTCGTTGTGAATACGGGCTGTAGGCAATGGCTTGCTCAGTCTCCAGCTGCCGGGTCTCTTTGCGGATCTCGACCTTGAGGCTCCGCGGATAGGCAGGCGACCGGAGTTCAAACACGAAAGTCGCAAATTTTTCCGCTGCGTCCTTGAGGACATAGAATTTTGAAAAGAAAGTGCGCACCTCTTCAAAGATGCGCTTCCCCTCAGCCGGTTTGTTTATCCAGAAGTCCAGGTCTACTGAAAAGCGATCCAGACCATGGCAGAGCCGGAGCATGGACCCGCCGAAAAAAATGAAGAAGGGGAGGAAGCGGCCGCTGTTAAGGCGGTCCAGTACCTCCATCTCAAAACGTTCCTGTGCAATCAAATCCTGCATGCTTCGCTGATCCTGCGCTTGACCGGCTCGGGAAAGGGCTCCATCAGGGCGGCCACCCGCCGCCGATCTATGACGTCCAGGTTCAGAGAGCTCCAATCCAGCGGGCGCCGGCCGATGGCTTCGAGATACACTGCATCCACGAATGCCTTTTCCGGTTCCGCAATGAAATAGCCGTCCTGCCTGAAGAAGCCGTAATAATAACGCATCTGAACTTTGTGGTGCACAAAGGAAACACCCCGAGCCTCGAGGGTCACGGAACGCCTCCAGCCGACACTGTCATACCAGCCCTGCTGGACCTGTGTCGTGATGCCGTGAAAGGCGAGCGCGGTCATACAGGAAACGTAGGAGGGAACCTGTAGAAGGTTGCAGATCTGGAAGAATTCCCGGGTCCCGAAACGCTCCCAGTTCCGCTCAAGGACATAGAAGTTCTTCTTCAGGCGAATGAAGTCCCCCCGGCGGAAGGATCGGCTGCAAAAAACATGGGCCGAAGGAAGGGATATTCCCCGCACCGCTGCCACATCCTCAGCGGAAAAGATAAGACGATCTTTCAGGTCGGCCCGTGCTACTCCATTTGTAAATCCGCATCCTTAACGGTTTTGTTAAGTATACGTCCTTGGCCAAAGAAATCAAGAAAAATGAGCGGCTTGGAAGCAGTGACAGTGACTTAAAAGCAGTGACGAGTGACGAGTGAATAGTGACGAGTAAGATAAAGGCTTAAGGGCAGTGACCAGAAGGGCAGTGAACGATGATTTATATGCAGTGACGAGCTGACGAGCATAGAAATGAGTCATTCAATGTTAATCGGATGATTCAAAAAGGTGCGATTATGAATGCCGCTTGTAAACAACATTCAAATCTCAGACGGCAAGAAGGATGGAAATGAAGGGATTCTCGATGAAAACCAATCCCTCGCAAATCCGCTGAGCGTGGTTGAGATCCTCGGTAAGAATCTTCTCCGCCCTCGCTCTCACCGCGGCCGCAACGATCAGCGCGTCCCAAAACGATAGGATGCGTATCTTTGCTCAAACTCCGATGCCATAAGGATGGCCTCAATGTCATTGACCTCCGACCGTGCCACGCCCAATAGTCTGCTATCATACTCCGCGCTTGAGCCGCCGGTAACGGAGTCGGGATTTTTCGCGTTACGTTTACATACAATTCCTGCAGAACCTGCGTGCTGATGATGCCCACGCCGTTTTCCCAAATGGTCTGAACAATTGCAGTGGCGGCGTCATGCTTGGCGCCGGCATCAAGATCATAGGCGTAAATCAAAATGTTTGTGTCAAGAAAGATCCCGCCTTTCATGAAGTTCCTCTCGCGGTGCGGGTTTGGTCCCACCGAGATGAAATCCGGCCTTGAGTTTCCCTAAAGCTCTTCTCTTGGCGGAATCATATCCCTCGATCTCTTCGACCATTCTTTTCAATTCCTGCCCGAGCATTCGACTGATCGAAGTGTGTCGCCGCGCGGCAACAACCCGCGCTTTTCGAAGCAGTTCCCCATCCAGGCTCAAGGTTATGTTCCTTTTCATGGCTCTGATCTCCTTGTGTTCACGTAATATACGTGTAACACGAAGAGTCGTGCACTGTAAATCATAAATCGTGACTTAAGGGCAGTGACGAGTGACGACCCAGAAAAAGGCTTGAGTCTGTGTGACTCTGTGTGGGTCTGTGGCAAAAAACAACTCCGTGGGTCTGTGGCAAATCCCGAATTAAGGCGAGTGGAAAAACCGGAAGAGGTATGTGCGGCATAGCGGGAATGGTGCATAGCGGCGCCTCTCCTGACGGGGCAAGGGCCTGCGAGGAGGCTGTCGGGCGCATGAATGAAGCCATGAAGCACCGGGGGCCGGATGGACGAGGGGTCTGGTGCGACGATGCCCGCTCGGTTTTCCTCGGCCACGTGCGCCTGGCGATCATCGACACCAGCGATGCGGCGCTTCAGCCGATGGTGTCGGGGAACGGCCGCTATGTCATGGTCTACAACGGCGAATGCTACAACTTTCGCGACCTGCGCCGGATTCTGGAAGCGGAGGGGTGCCGGTTTCGCTCCCAAAGCGATACGGAGGTGGTCCTGGAATGGGTCGCTTCCCGGGGCATCGCCGGTCTCGCCGAGATCAAGGGGATGTTCGCCTTCGCCTTCTGGGATGATCGGGAACAGTCGCTTCTCCTGGTGCGCGATCGCTTCGGGATCAAGCCGCTCTACTACGCGGAACGGCCGGGAGGAAGGCTGCTTTTCGCCTCCGAAGTCCGCGCCCTGCCGGCGAGCGGGCTCATCGAAAGGCGGGTCAGGGTCGAGGCCCTCGTTGACTATCTGCTGTACGGCTTTGTGATCGAACCCGAAACGATCGTTGCCGGAGTCGCCATGCTGAGGGCCGGGACCTGGCTGCGGTGGCGCGCGCGAGGGGGCAAAGCCGAGCAGGGCACGTTTTTTTCCGGTCTGAGCGGTCGCCCGGACGGCCGGGTTTCCCTGCCCGAGATGCGAGAGCGGTTTGTCGGGGCCGTCGAGAGCCACCTGGTCAGTGATGTCCCGCTTGGCGCCTTCCTGTCCGGCGGGGTCGACTCGAGCGCCGTTGTGGGCGCCATGTCGAAAAGCCGGGGCGCCGCCGTCAAGACGCTCACCGTGACCTTTCCCGATGCCGTGGACTATTCCGAGGGCGACCACGCCCGCAGGTGGGCAAGGAAATGCGGGACCGACCACACGGAAGTTCCCCTGACCGGGGAAGACCTGCTGCGGCTTCTGCCCCGGGCCCTGTCCGCCCAGGATCAACCCACCGTGGACGGCGTGAACACTTTTGTGGTGTCGCGCGCCGCCCGCGACGCGGGGCTCACGGTGGCCCTTTCCGGGCTCGGCGGTGATGAACTGTTCGGCGGCTACCCGTCGTTTCGCGACGTGCCGCGCGCACTTCGCTGGCGTTCCCTCTTGGGAGGCCTTGGACCCCTGCTGGGTCGTGCCGCGGAAGGCTTTTTCCCGCCCTTTCACCGGCAGCCGGCCAAGATCGCCGACCTCCTTCAAGCGCCGCCCGAGTTGGCCGACATGTACGCGGCCAGGCGCCGTTTGTTTTCCCCTTTCCAATGCGCGAAGCTTTATCCCGGATTCGCACCATCGCCGCGCAGCAGCTTCGGAATCGATTCCCATGCCGCGGATCTGCATCCCCTGGACAGGGTGAGCCTCCTGGAGCAGACCTTCTACATGCGAAACCAACTGCTCCGGGACAGCGATTCCATGAGCATGGCCTGCTCCCTGGAAATCAGGGTGCCCTTCCTCGATGCCGACTTTGTCGAAACCGCCTGGGCCGCCGGGGCTTCCGGCGCGCGACGGCAAGCGCACTTTCGTCCGGGCCCTGGATGGCCTGGCACCCCGCGAGGCGCTCGAAAGGCCCAAGCAGGGATTTACCCTGCCTTTCAAGGAATGGATGTGCGGGCCGCTCCGAAAGACTGTCGAGGACCGGCTTCAGCAGTTGCCCGAACCCTTCGATAGTCGTTTTGTTGCCGGCTTGTGGCGGGAATTCCTCAACCACCCGGAAGCCGTCGGCTGGTCCCGCCCCTGGGCCCTGTTCAGTCTCGCTGTCTACCTGGACCAAAACCAATTGAAATTTTAGCCACGGACCCACACAGACTTGCACAGACAGAAAAATGAAAGAAAGATTAAATAGTTCCCATCCGGAAACCCCTCCCTTGGTGGGAGGGGCAGGGGGAGGGGGTTGATCAAGTGCCTGCAATGACGTCCTTTTTCACCCCCACCCGGCCTCCCCCATCGAGGGGGAGGGACTATTCTGTACAACCCCTCCCCTGGCGGGAGGGGTAGGGGGAGGGGGTAGGAAATCGCTCAATTTGGGTGTAATTCTGTGTGGGTCTGTGGCTAATTAGTTCCCATCCGGAAACCCCTCCCCTGGCGGGAGGGGCAGGGGGAGGGGGTTGGTCAAGTGTCGGCAATCACATCCCTTTTCACCCCCACCCACCTCCCCCATCGAGGGGGAGGAGAAATTCGGGGCCTTTCCGGATGGGCGCTTAAAAAAGTCTGTGTAATTCTGTGTGGGTCTGTGGCTAATTAGTTCCCATCCGGAAACCCCTCCCCTGGGGGAGGGGCAGGGGGAGGGGGTTGATCAAGTGTCGGCAATCACATCCCTTTTCACCCCCACCCACCCTCCCCCATCGAGGGGGAGGGACTATTCTGTACAACCCCTCCCCTGGCGGGAGGGGTAGGGGGAGGGGGTAGGAAATCGCTCAATTTGGGTGTAATTCTGTGTGGGTCTGTGGCTAATTATTGATTATGAAAGTTTGTCATTTGATTCCTTATGTGGGCCGGGCGCAGGGGGGGCCGGTCATGGCGGTGGCGGGCCTCAGCCGGGCGCTGGCGGGATTGGATTGCAGCGTGGCCGTCGCTGCCGTGGCGAGGGGCTCTGACGGGGACATGGCGGAGTTTTCCGAAGACACCGCGCTGATCATCAGCCGCCGGTCGCTGGGAGGCATGTTTCGGTACAGTCCGGCGTTGAGGCGCAGGCTGCTTGAGCGCGACTTCGATGTCCTTCATTCTCACGGGCTTTGGACCTATGCCGGTTTTCTCGCCGGCCGGCTCGCCTCAGAAAAGGGGATTCCTCACCTCCTCGCGCCATGCGGCATGCTGAATGAAGGGGCTCTGCAGCGGTCGCGGTGGAAGAAGGCGATATGCCGCGCGGCCTTCCAGGATCGCGCGCTGATGGAGGCTGCCTGCCTCCAGGCGAAGTCCGAGGCTGAATATGAGGATATCCGAAGATTTGGACTCACCAACCCGGTGGCGCTCATCCCCAACCCGGTGACGCCCCCGAAGATTGTCGGGGAACCTGGTCGGGATAGCTTTCGAAGAGAATTCGGCCTTCCGGAAGGGAGCAAGATTCTTCTCTATCTGGGCCGCCTCCATCCGGTGAAGGGGCTCGAGCGGCTGATGGCGGCGTGGTCCTTGCTGGGGGATTTTCATCGCGACTGGCGCCTGGTGCTGGCAGGCCCTAATGAGAACGGCTACGGCGAGGTGCTTGCCGCGAGCGCGAATCGACTGGGGTGCTCGGCTACGGTCGTCTTTACCGGGCCCTTGAACGACTCGGCCAAAGGGGCCGCCTTTTCGGCTGCGGACTTGTTTGTAATGCCGAGCGACTTTGAAAATTTCGGCTCCGCCGTCGCCGAAGCCTTGCTCTGCGGTCTGCCCGTCGTAACCACCACGGGAACGCCCTGGCGGGCCCTGAAGGAGCGGCAGTGCGGCTGGTGGGTCAAACCCGACACTGAAACACTGAGCCGGGCTTTGCGGGAGGCGATGGCCATGGCGGCCGGTGATCGGCGCAGGATGGGGGAGGAAGGCCGGCAACTGGCGGCCGCGTTTCGTCCTGAAGTCGTCGGCCGGCAAATCTACGAGGTGTATGCATGGCTGACAGGGGGGAGAGCAAAACCACAATGGGTGGAATCGTAGATCGCGACCCAACATGAAACTGCGGCGCTGGTTGACGATCTTCGGAATTTTGGCTTGCCTGGCGGCGGCGGCCTATGGTTTCAGGGACCGCCTGCTGACCTGGGTCGCCTTGCCGCTGGTCTCATCGGATAGCGGGCACCTCCAGAAGGCTGATGCCGCGATGGTGCTTGGGGGCGGCTCGGACACCCGCTCCTTCGAGGCGGCGAAATTGTACTTCGAGGGTTTGACCTCCACGGTTCTCCTGGCCAACCAGGAACCGGGACGGGCCGCCGAACTCGGGCTGGACCGCAGCGGCACCGAAATTTCACTGGGGGTGATGACTGAAATCGCGGGGATTCCCCCCGAAAGCATTGTCCTGCTCGGCACACGCGGCGAAGCGAGGTGGGCCGACCAGCTGGGGAAAGGCCAACTGCTTCAGGAATGGAAGGCCCTGGGCTTTGTGACTTCCACCTTTGAGGAGGCAAGAGTCCTGCAGCGATGGTGTCAGACGCATGGAGCCAGGTCGGTCATAGTGGTTACCAATACCCTCTACAGCAGCCGGGTCCGCAGGATTTTCCAGAAGGTGCTGGGCGAGAAAATCCATCTTCAGGTGGCCGCCGCCGATTCCCTGAAGTTCAATAACGAGGACTGGTGGCGGACGGAAGAAGGTTTGATTGCAGTCAATAACGAGTGGGTGAAGACGGTGTATTATTGGCTCAAATATTGAAGGGCAGTGACTTAAGGGCAGTGACTTAAGGGCAGTGACAAGTGACAAGTGACGAGTGACAAGTGACTAAGGGCAGTGACAAGTGACAAGTGACAAGTGACAAGTGACAAGTGACAAGTGACAAGTGACAAGTGACAAGGGGCGAGGGGCGAGCGGCGAGTGACAGGACTCCTCTCCCTCGATGGGAGAGGTTGGGTGAGGGTGAAAAGAGGGGGAAACACAGACTCATGAAAGCACTGGTAACGGGCGCCGGCGGGTTCATCGGCAGTCACCTGGTGGAGGCGCTTCTGGCCGATGGCTGGGAAGTGCGAGCCCTGGTGCGCTACAACAGCCGCTCCAGTTGGGGCTGGCTCGAAGAACTGAGGACAAGGAATGCCGCGGCCATGGAGGTGATGCTCGGGGATGTCACCGACTCCTCCCAGATGGATGAAACGGTGGCCGGCTGCGACGTCGTCTTTCATCTGGCCGCACTCATCGGCATACCCTATTCCTACGCGGCCCCGGCCTCTTATGTGGCGACCAACATTACCGGCACGCTCTGTCTCCTGCAGGCGGCGCTGAAACACGGCGTCCGGCGCTTTGTCCACACTTCCACGAGCGAAGTCTACGGGACCGCCCGTTACACCCCGATCGACGAGAACCACCCTCTGCAGGCCCAGTCGCCCTATGCGGCAACCAAGATCGCCGCCGACAAGCTGGTGGAAAGCTTCGTGCGGAGCTTCGACCTCCCCGCCGTCGTCGTCCGCCCCTTCAACACCTACGGTCCCCGCCAGTCGGCGCGGGCAGTGATCCCGACCATCGTCACTCAGGCCCTGCTCGGGGACGAGGTCCTTCTCGGCTCGCTCGACCCGGTGCGCGACCTCACCTTCGTCAGCGACACGGCTGCCGGATTTCTGGCCGCAGCCCGTTCGGATGAGGCCCTCGGCCTGGTGGTGAACCTCGGAACCGGCCGGGCGGTCAGCATTGGGGAGTTGGCTCACGCGATTTTTGAGATTCTGGGAAAGCCGTGCCGCATTCTCACCGATGAAGCCCGGGTCCGCCCGATGGAAAGCGAAGTCATGAAATTGCTGAGCGACAACAGCCGGGCTCGGGACCTTCTCGGCTGGGAACCCCGAGTCTCCCTGCGCGAAGGGCTGACCCGCACCATCGAATGGCTTGCTGCGCATCAATCCCTTTACTGTCCGGAAAGCTATGCCCGATGAAAACCACTCCGGCCCCACTCGTCACTCGTCACTCGTCACTTGTCACTGCTCCCAAGAGAGCCGTAATCCTTGCCGGAGGCCGGGGCACCCGGCTGGCCCCCTACACCACGGTATTCCCCAAGCCGCTGGTTCCCGTCGGGGACATGCCGATCCTGGAAATTGTCGTCAGGCAGCTGATAGCCGCCGGCTTCAGCAGCGTCACGCTGACGCTCGGATACCTGGGAGAGCTCATCAGGGCGTTTTTCGCCCACCACAAAGCGCTCTCAAGCATGATTGACATCCAGTTCGTGCAGGAAGAGCAGCCGACCGGCACTGCCGGGTCCCTCACCCTGATCCCGGGCCTGGACACAACCTTCCTGGCCATGAACGGCGACGTCCTGACCACGCTGGACTACCGGGCACTCTTCGATTATCACCGCCGCTCGGGGGCGATTCTCACCATCGCCGGGCACCGCAAGCGCGTGAAAATTGACCTGGGAGTCCTCGAATTGGATGAAGGGTCCGGCACCGTCTGCGGGTACCTTGAAAAGCCCGAATATGTTTACCCGGTCAGTATGGGAGTCTACGTTTACGAACCCGGAGCCCTCGAGTACATCCCCCCCGACCGGTACTTCGACTTCCCTTCGCTGGTCCTGAAACTGCTGGAGCACGGGGAAAAGGTCGCCTGCTACGAAAACGATGCCATCTGGCTCGATATCGGACGCCCTGAAGATTATGCCCATGCCCAGCAGGTCTTCGAAGAGCACTCCAAACAATTTTTAAGGAGCATCTAGGCTGCTTCCTTTATCCGACATCGATTTTGGCCCCGAAGAGGAGGCGGCTGTCCTGCGCGTGCTGCGTTCGCGCTGGCTCAGCATGGGTGAGGAAACCCTGGCCTTCGAGCAGGAGTTTGCCGACCACCTCGGGGCGAAACATGCCATTGCCGTCGCCAACGGTACCGCCGCCTTGCACCTTGCCCTGCTCGCTCTCGGCGTCGGTCCCGGCAGTTCGGTGATCCAGCCGGCCGTCAATTTTGTTGCCGCCGCCAACATGACCGTTACCGTCGGCGCCCTTCCCCTTTTTGCCGATATCTGCTCCCTTTCGGAACCGACCGTTGCCCCCGAATCGATTGCACGACTTCTGAGCCGTCACCCGCCCTCCGGGACTGCCCATTCATCACGGCCTGCCGCGCTGATCGTCATGCACTACGGCGGATATCCCTGCCGCATGGATGAAATCGTCTCCCTTTGCAGGGAGCACAACATCCCACTGATCGAAGACGCCTGCCATGCCGTCGGCGCCCACTACTCCTCACTTGTCACTCGCCCCTGATTCACTCGTCACTCGTCACTCGTCGCTTGTCACTGCACCTAAGTCACTGCCCCTGGGCACGATCGGCGATGTGGGCTGCTTCTCCTTTTTCAGCAACAAGAACATGGCTACCGGAGAAGGGGGAATGGTGGTCACAAACCGGGATGATTTGGCGGCGCAGGTGCGGCTGCTGCGCTCTCACGGCATGACTTCGCTCACCTGGGATCGCCACAGAGGCCACGCCGCCAGCTACGATGTCATGCAGAACGGTTTCAATTACCGCATTGATGAGCTGCGGTCGGCCCTCGGCCGCGCCCAGCTCGCCAAACTCGACCGGAACAACGCCCGCAGGCGTGGCCTCACTGCCCTTTATTGGGAAAAGCTGACCCCCCTGGAGACCCTGGGTTGGAGCCTTCCTTTCAAGAAGGAGTTCGGATCTGCGGTCGGTTCGCATGGAGAAAGGGAGGCGGGTGCCGGGCCCGTTGTGCCCAGCTGCCATCTGCTGCCGCTGGTGGCCCCTTCGGCCGAGGTTCGCCAGGCCTGCGCGCAGGCGATGAGAGAGGCAGGCATTCAGACCAGCCTCCACTATCCTTTCATCCCCTCTTTTTCGGCTTTCACCGCCAGCACCGGGGCCGGGGGCGACGGGGAAGACCTGGTCGCAAGCAGGGGTTTTTGTGAGCGGGTCATGACGCTCCCGCTCTTTCCCGGGCTGACCGAGGCTGAAGTCGCCCTGGTGGCCGGCCGGGCCGTCGAGATTGCCTCTGAACTTTGTTGACTCCGGCAGCGCTCCCGCCCTGGCGGGACATGAAGGTTGCCGGAGGGTAGAGGAGGTGCCTTAAAAGTGCCGCATGACGTGCGTCTCGATCAATTCGACAAGCTTTCGTTCGATCGGGGAAGGCCGGCCTGGGTAGAAGGGTTGTGGCTCATCTGCCAGGCCCTCTTCGTTTCCTCACGCCTGGTGGGCGTCGGGCATCGCTCCCTGCTGCTGCGCCGCTTCGGCGCTTCCATTGGCACGGGCGTCTATCTCCGGCCGGGAATGCGGGTAAAATTCCCCTGGCGCCTGCAGATCGGCGACCACTCCTGGGTCGGGGAAGACGTCTGGATCGACAATCTGGCCCCGGTAGTCATCGGGAATCATTGCTGCCTCTCCCAGGGGGTTTATCTCTGCACCGGCAGCCACGATTGGCAAGCCTCGAAATTCGACCTTGTCACCGCCCCCATCACCCTGTGCGACCAAGCCTGGCTCGGGGCGAAATCGGTGGTCGGCCCGGGAGTGACCGTCGGCGAAGGCGCGGTCCTGGCCCTGGGGAGTGTGGCCACCGGGGACTTGAAACCATGGTGGATATACCGGGGTAATCCGGCCGTTCCCGTAAAGGAGCGGAAGATCCGGCCACTTTATCCTGCAAAGGAGAATCCGGCTCACCTGCCTTGACTTGTCTTGTACATGATCATCCGAATCACGTGCCTTGATGATATGACCACCCGAATCACGGACCTCGATGGGAGGGGTCTGTTTCGTCAAGTTGAGAGAGGCGTAGCATATCGAGTTCCCCTCCCTTGGTGGGAGGGGTCTGTTTCGTCAATTTGAGAGAGGCGTAGCATATCCCTTGGTGGGAGGGGTCTGTTTCGTCAATTTGAGAGAGGCGTAGCATATCCCTTGGTGGGAGGGGTCTGTTTCGTCAATTTGAGAGAGGCGTAGCATATCGAGTTCCCCTCCCTTGGTGGGAGGGGCTAGGGGAGGGGGTTGATCAGTGGCGGCCAATAGTTCGATTTATACCATGCTTGCCAGAGGCCTCCGACAACGCTCAACGCAAGCCGAAAAGGTCTTATGGAAACGCTTGAGAGCCAAGCAATTAGGCGGTTTGAAATTCCGTCGTCAACAGATGTTGGGACCCTACATTGTGGATTTTGTGTGTTTTGAGACAAGACTTGTGATTGAGCTGGACGGTGGTCAGCACGCTGTTGAGACTGATAGGGACCAACAAAGGGATACCTGGCTTAGGAGTGAAGGATTCCAGATCTTGAGATTTTGGAATAACGAAGTCCTTGGGAACATCGATGGCGTTATGGAAACCATATGGCGGAGTATAACGACCCCCTCCCCCTGCCCCTCCCACCAAGGGAGGGGTAATCAAACGGTCCCACCTGGGAGGGTAATCAATCGGTCCCATCAGAGGAGGGGTAATCAATCGGTCCCATCAGAGGAGCGGTAATCAAACGATCCCAGCAAGGAAGGGGCAATTGGTTTCCGTCCGGAAAGGTTCCCTATTTCTCCTCCCCCTCGATGGGGAGGTTGGGTGGGGGTGAAATCGTCGACTGAGCAATCGCTTATCGCACCCCGCGAGAGCAAACCGCTCAATTGGGGTGGGAGTAAAATTTGAAGTGACTGCCCTGCCTTCCATATCCGTGGTGACGGTGGCGCTGAATGCGGCCGGGACCATTCGGGATTGTCTCCATTCCGTCCGGAGCCAGACCCGTCCGGCGGAACACGTCGTTGTCGACGGAGGGTCCACCGACGGCACGCTCGATATTCTCGCCGCCTGCGCCGGGACCCTTGCCAGGGTGGTCTCCGAACCCGACGACGGCATCTACCACGCCATGAACAAGGGAATCGGCATGGCCTCCGGGGATGTCATCGGCATCCTGAACGCCGACGACTTTTATGCCGATGAAAATACCCTGGCCGAAATCGCAGAAGTTTTCGCAAGCAGCGGGGCGGACTCCTGCTACGGCGACCTCGATTACGTGGACCCCGTCAATATCGGAAAGGTGCTGCGCTCGTGGAGATCGGGAGCCTTCGCGCGCGAAAAGTTCCTCTGGGGCTGGATGCCTCCCCACCCTACTTTTTTTGTCCGGGCCCCCGTTTATCGAAGATATGGCGTCTTCGACACCTCTTTGGGATCGGCCGCCGATTATGAACTGATGCTCCGCCTGCTCCTGAAACACCGGATAACCACGGCTTACATCCCGCAAGTGCTGGTGCGCATGCGCTCCGGGGGCATCAGCAACGCTTCCCTGAAAAACCGCATTCTGGCCAATCGCATGGACCGGAAGGCCTGGCAGGTGAACCACTTGAGACCCTACCCCTGGACGCTCTGGCTGAAGCCCCTGAGGAAACTGACACAATTTGTCACTCAACCGTCCCCGGCACGCCGCTGAAAAGGAGCCGGCCTTTTCGGCATTAGAATTGCCTAGCTTATTGGCTGGGCTTTTTCCTTGACTTTTCAATCCCTTGGTGATAGTTGAATAGCCAATTAGGGATGTTTTTCTATTATTGGAGACTTTTCTCTGAATGAAATGGCTGACTTTTGCGTTTCTCACAGCCCTGTGCTTCTCCGTAGCGCTCACCCCCGTCATCAAGGCGACTGGGAGCGAAACTGGGGGCACTGGACAAGCCGGACCATCGCAAGGTCCATAATCGGCCCATCCCAAGGATCGGCGGGGTCGCCCTGGTGCTGGCTTTTTTCGGCTCTCTGGTGGTTGGCTCGCTATTCTTCTTTCCTTCGCGGCCATTTCTGGCCGCTCGACCTCAAGATGGGTACGCTCCTGGCCGGCAGTTTAATCGTTTTCGGAATCGGTCTGTGGGATGACTTTCGGCCGCTGGGCCCCGGTATCAAAGTGCTGTTCCAGGTCTTGGCCGCCAGCATCGCCTTTGGGGGTGGCGTTCGAATCGAACTTCCCCTGCAAGTCCCCCCGGATTGGCCGCAGCTTTTTTTCAGTTACCTGCTGACCGTTTTCTGGTTTGTCCTTTTTATCAATGCCCTGAATCTCATCGACGGCCTGGACGGCCTGGCCGCCGGCCTCACCTTTTTCACCTGCTCGGTGATGACAATCCTCTCCTACTGGCGGGGCGATCAGTCCACGGGCCTGTTGTTCGGCGTTTTGGCCGGGGTCAATCTGGGCTTCCTTCGATATAACTTCAAACCCGCCTCCATCTACATGGGCGACGGAGGGAGCTATTTTCTGGGCTACTGTATTGCCGGGATTTCCATCCTGAGTTCGTCAAAAAGCCAGATCGGGGCGACCATCCTCATGCCGCTGGTGGCCCTGGGAATACCCATATTCGACACCCTCCTCTCGCCCATCCGGCGCTTCCTGCTGGGTAAGAAAATGTTTCGGCCCGATGCCGGTCACATCCATCACAAGCTCGTGGCCATGGGTCTTTCAACCAGCCACGCGGTGCTGATGATTTATGTCCTTTCCTCAATCCTCTGTGTCCTGTCCCTGGTCGTGGTCAATCTGCGCGATCAGGCCGTGGGCGCCTTTCTGATTTCGCTCGGGTTCGTCGCCCTGCTTTTCATCAAGAAGCTCGGTTACCTGGAATACGTCGCCAAGGATAACGTCGTCCAATGGCTCAAGGATGTTTCGGATGAGGTTGGGCTGACGCACGACCGCCGCAGCTTTCTCAATCTCCAAATCGACATCCACAACTCCCGGAACCTTGAAGAACTCTGGCAAAATATCTGCAAGGCGCTGAAGGTGCTCGATTTCGATATGTCACGGGTAAAACTGGAGCGCTTGTCGAACGGCGCCGCGGAACCCGCTTGCGAACCGGAAGACGTCAGCGGCAACGCCCCTCCCCTTCCATGCCGGCTCGACGGCATCGAAGCCGACGGCCATGACGGCAATGGCGTTTTCGAACGGGTTTGGACCCAAAACGGTTTTGCTTCCAAAAAGGACAAGTGCGAGGCCTGCCTGCTCAAGCTCGAACTGCCCCTGCTCGACGACGAGAACAAGTCTCTCGGCACCCTTTGGCTGATCAAGGACTTGAGGCGCAGCCTGTTCGGCCACTATACCCTGAGACGCATCGAGCATCTGCGCAGGACGATGACCCACACCCTGGAGAAACTGCTTAAGGGCAGTGACGAGTGACTTAGTGACAGTGGCTAGTGGCTAGTGGTTAGTGGTCAGTGGCGAGCAAAAATGATTTAAGTCTGTGTGACTCTGTGTGGGTCTGTGGCAAATGTGACTTAAGAGCAGTGGCAAGTAACGAACGAGAGCGGTTCTTTCGCCGGGCGATTTATGGATAAATGGTTCTATCGGGGACTGGTCGTTATTTTCCTCAGTGTCTTCGCCTTACTCAACAGGGCGGATGCGCAGACGAATTCCTATCCCATGGGGTACAACAGCCCTTTCGCTTTCGGTGGGACTTACTCTTCCGGTGCTTCCGATCCGAAAAAAACCTCGTTCGGTCCGGGGCAGGGCGGCATACAGCTCGGACCGCTGCGAATCAGCCCCGGCATCAGCGTCGGCACCACCTATACCAGCAACGCCCGGATGCAGAGCAGCGACCAGCAGTCGAGCTTCCTCACCACCATCAACCCGACTTTCGATGTCGCCGTGGACCAGGGCCTCAGAGTAAAGGATTACATCACCTTCGGCTACACCGGGAACCTCGGGGCCTACACGCAAGTCACCGACAACAACTTTGCCACTCACACCCTGTGGGCCAACGTCAATCTCATGGAGCGGCCGACGACCTACATGCGGCTCAGGCAAGCCATTACCTACACCAACAACCCGTACGGCAACCAGCAGTTCATCGGGCAGGGGGTGGCGAACGCCCGAATGGTCAACCAAACCGATTTCGCGGTGGGTCGAAACCTCCCGCGCGACTACTCCGTCGAACTCGGTTACCAGAATTTATGGCAGAATTACTTTGAAGACACCTATCAGAGCCAGAGCAGCCTCACCAACACCCTGAACCCGACCCTCCTCTACGAAGTCAGCGAAAAGACCAAACTCCTCGCCCAATACAGCATCGCTTACTGGAACTACTACGAACAGCCTTCCCAGTTTGCCGCCAACTACTTTGTCAATCAAGTCGCTGACCGGTGTGAGGTGGGCCCCGACCGGCCGGCTTTCGGGGGAACTCAAGGGCGGCTATGCCTGGCAAACCTATACCAACAACACGGATGCCCTGGGAATCCCCTACCCGAACCAAAGCGCCCCGATCTATATGTTCAATCTTCAGTACATGATTTCGCCCAAGACTACGGCTTCCTTTCAGGCGGCGCGCCAGTTCTATTTCGGAGGGGACCTGAATCCGACGAGCGACCGGCTGGACATCTACCAGGACGGATACCTGGCCAATGCCTTTGAGCTGAGACTGACCACCAATCCCCGGCCGAACCTCAGTGTTGCGGTTTTTCTGAACTACGAACTGGATCAATACGCCAAAACCAGAATCTACCCGGACCGCAATGACACTTTTTATGGTGCGGGGGTAACGTTCACTCAACAGTTTCAGCGCTACTTCTCCTGGGGGCTGACCTACACGTATCAGAACCGGGATTCGCAGCTGCCCGGCAACACCTACGCCGTGAGCATGGTGAGCGCCAACCTCGGCGCTTCGTATTGATTTCGTTCGCAGTTCGTGGTTCGCAGTTCGTGGTGCTGAATGAAACACGGAGAATAGTACCCAAATTGAGCGATTTCCTACCCCTCCTCCCTACCCCTCCCAGAGGGTGTACAGAATAGTCCCTCCCCCGATGGGGGAGGTTAGGTGGGGGTGAAATCATTGTCAGAACGAAACGTTACCCTACTGCAGAGGACCGAATCGCGCAACTTGGGTAGTAACTTTATGGATAAAAGTTTTGAGGGGAAAGAGGTATTGATGCATTCAACTCAGCACAAGGTTTTGCCGGAACTCTTTCAGGCCGGCAACAGTGACTCACCGGACAGATGGCCGGCGTTCCACCGCTGAAAACGGGGAGATCCAGGTCCCGGTTCTCACCCTTCGCCCCCCTTTGGCAAAGGGGGGTCGGGGGGGATTTCGAAAAGCCGGGAGACCGGCGGGAAACTTCCGTTTGTTTGACACTCGGGGTTCTGGCGGTTGCGCTGGCGTGTCTCACTGCCTGCGGGGGCGGGCAGATCGTCACCGTGAAAACGCTCTCCGGCGGCGACGCCCCCGTGAAGGGCATGGGCAAAGACCTCCAGGGACTGAAAAAGGGCCAGCCCTCTGAAGAGCTGCGCCTCAACGAAGAACTGGAAGGGGTGACCCGGGTGGGTGTTCACCAGTATCTGAAGACCGACCCCGAAGAGGGGAACCCCATGGCCTTCTATCACCTGGGGCCGAAGGACGTCATCCAGGTCGACTTTTTCGAAGCGCCGGACATGTCCGGAAAGCTGACCGTGCTTCCTGACGGAAATATTAACCTTCCCCTGCTCGGCAAGATTCATGTGACGGGAATGACCAGCGACCAGGTTGCCCGAACGATCAAAGAAACGGCCCGGGAAAAAAGAATTTTGAACAACCCCGAAGTGAACGTCACCCTCCTCGAAGTTCAGAGCCGGAGCATCAAGATTTTCGGTGCGGTGGGGAAAGCCGGTCAATATTTTCTCAAGGCCAACCAGCGGCTCCTTGATATCGTCGCCGAGGCCGGAGGGGTCGACTTCGGCAAGGACAGCACCAAGATTTTCGTGCTCCGCAAGGTGGACCCGAGTTCGAAGCTGGCCATCGAAATCAACCTCAACGACTTGATCCAGGGGAAAGATCCGACCTCGAACCTGCTCCTCAGGGACGAGGATATCATCTACATCCCGAGGGCCCATCGCTATATGATCATGGGTGAGGTGAAAAGCCCCGGTATCTTTACCCTCGACAGCTACCGAAAAACCAGCATCCTCGAGGCCATTATTCAGGCGGGCGGCTTCACCCCGATCGCCGCCAAGAACAAGGTCTGGATTTACCGCGTTGCTGACGGCACGGAGCAGGAAATCCGGGTGCGCGTCGGCGATCTCATGAAGGGCGGGAAAAGGGAGACCGTCTACCTGGAAGAAAACGACATGATCATTGTGCCCGAGAGCCTTTTTTAGAAGTGACAAGTGACTGAAGCCCAAGTTGAGCGATTCGGTCCTCTGCAGTAGGGTAACGTTTTGTTCTGACAATGATTTCACCCCCACCTAACCTCCCCCATCGAGGGGGAGGGACTATTCTGTACAACCCCTCCCCTGGCGGGAGGGGTAGGGGGAGGGGGTAGGAAATCGCTCAATTTGGGTGAAGATCAGTGACAAGTGACAAGTGACGAGTAACAAGCAGAGATGATTCAAGTCTGTGTGACTCTGTGTGGGTCTGTGGCAGAAGTGATCTGAGTCGGTAACGGCGGCAGGTGGCGAGTAACGAGTGAAGATGGCCATGAATCGATCCATAGGCATTGGCAATTTCTTTTAAGGATTTAGTGATGTTCGGAGACAGGCAGGAATTCAACATCCAGGACTATCTCCAGGCTGTCTGGAAAAGGCGCTGGATCGTACTCTGTGTGGCCCTCATCGTCATGGTTACGAACCTTGTCATGCTCGCCGCAGAGACGCCCCTGTTTACCAGCAGTGCTCAGGTACTGATTGAACGCGGGATGCAACCCATGGGCATTCAGTACGGGTATTCCTCCTACTATGATTCCGGGCCATTCACCGAAACCCAGCTTCGCATCATCAATTCCGAGGAATTTCTGCGAAAGGTGGCCGATGAGCTCAATCAGAAAGATGCGGAGAGCACCGCCGCGGGCAAGAACGGCCAAACGGACCTTTATGCCGGAGAGCCCTACCATGCGCTGCTTTCCAGTCTCCGCACCGTAACCTCCTTCTTTCAGGATCAGTTCTCCCCCTCCGCAACCCGCCCCGAAGGCGCCGGACGCCGAGCAGTCCGACGATAGCCCTGCGGCGAATCAGCCGCGGTTCACGGCGGGTCAAATTGCGGGAGGACTCAGCGTCAAGGCCATCCCGAGTACGGATATCCTTCAGATTGTCAGCTCCCGCCCGGACCCGCGCGAAGCCGCCCTTATCGCCAATGCCGTGGCCGAAACCTTCATTAAAGACCGCTTGACCCGCCGCCTGGAAACCACCCAGCAGGGGATCGTGTGGCTCCAGAATCAGCTCAAAACGGAACAGGTGGATCTCGACCGATCGCGTATCGATCTGTACGAATATATGAACAAATACGGGATATTGAGCATTGACGAAAAACGCGGTACCAAGCTGGACGAAGAACTGAAGCTTTTGGAGGAGAAGGTTCGGACGGCCAAGGAAAATATGGGATCGCTCGAGATCAAGTATCAGCAGACTTTGCAGCTGGCGGCTTCTCCAAACCTCATCGACACGATTCCGGAAGCCATTACCAACAAGGTCCTCGCTGACCTCCGCACCCAGGAAATTCAACTGGAGCAGGAAGCGATCAAGCTTTCCTCGACCTACGGCAGCAATCACCCCAAGGTCGTTTCCATCCAACAGCAGCTCAGGAATATCCGCGATGCCAAGAGCCAGGAAATCAAGAAGATCGTCAACGCTCTCAAGGTCCAGTACGATACCGCGCGACTCCAGGAGCAATCGATCGTCCAGGCCAGGAACACGCTGCAGCAGGAACTCGAGGACCTCAAGAAGCGCACTGTCAGCTATTTTGCCTTGAGGCGCGAAGTGGAAAGCAATGAGAAGGTCTACGACCTGGTGCTCAATCGGTTGAAGGAGACTTCGCTTACGGAGGAGTTGAGCAAGAGCCCGAATGCCTCGATCCTCCAGCATGCGGGAATTCCCGGGGCACCCAGCAGCCCCAACGTGCAGAGGCGCATGACGACGGGTTTGCTCCTTGCCCTGGCCCTGGGCATCGGCTTGGCTCTGCTGCTGGAATACCTGGACAACACGTTCACCAAACCCGACCAGATCGAACACTTCCTGGGGCAGACGTTCCTCGGCGCCGTGCCCAGTCTCGCCGCCAACGGCAAATCCGGGCGCACCGGCGACCGGCCCCTGGTGACGCTGGATGACACCAAATCGTCGGGCGCCGAAGCCTACCGGGCCCTTCGCACCAATGTGCTGTTGTCTTCAGCCGATGTGCAGCCCCGGGTGCTGCTCATTACCAGCCCGGGAAAGAGTGAGGGGAAGTCGCTCACCGCGGCCAATCTCAGCATCGCCATGGCGCAGGCGGGAAACCGCGTGCTGCTCATCGATTGCGACTTGCGAAAACCCAAGATGCACAGAGTCTTCAGCCTGGATCGCGATCCGGGCCTGTCGAACCTGCTGGTGGGTACCAAGGTCGACCCTCACCTCTATATCCAGAAAACCGCCCAGGCCAACCTGGAGGTCATCACCTGCGGGCCGATTCCCCCTAATCCCTCGGAGCTGCTGGGCTCCAAGCGCATGCACGCCCTCCTGGAAGAACTCCGCGGAGACTATCAGCGCATCATCATCGATTCGCCTCCCATCATGGCGGCAACCGACGCCGCCGTGCTCACTCCCGTCGTCGATGGCACGGTGCTCGTGGTGAGGGCCGGCGACACCAAGCGTCAGGTCGCGCAGCGGGCGGTCAAACTGCTCACCGACCTCAACGCCCGAATCACCGGGGTCGTCCTGAACGAGATCATGATCGGCAGGAACGGCTATTACTATTACGACTATTATTACTATCAGTCCGACGGCTATTACGGAGACGAAGAAGAGCCTAAGAAGAGCAGTTGGAGAAAGAAGAGAAAGCACAGAAAAAATATTGACTTGGATGAAGCATAGGCGTAGGGTTTAGAGAGTAGCATAGATCAGGGGGGCTCACTTCCAGGCTTTGTCTTTTGGGGCGACAGGAGGAAAGATCATGATCAGGTTTTCGAAGCTTTCGATCATTATTTTTTGTATTGCTTTGCTTGTTCCGGGGTACGCCCTGGGGGCGGCGACTTTCACCTTCGAACATGTCCAGTCCGTAACGGTTGGCCAATGTTTCGATGTCAGGGTTTATCTCGAGTCGACAGCGCCCCACCATCACTAAAATGTCCACGCCTATCATTATTGCTCTTGAACTATGTATCTAACTGAGCACCCGGATTGCGACTCGAGCCCCTGGAAATTTCCTGTGCTGTCCCGTAACCGGCCCGGTGGATGGGCAATTCTTCAGGAGAACATGTGAACGACGACAACTGCACCGAGCCAGGTTACCCTCATGCTTTCAATTGCTGCAGTGCCTGTTCCGCCCAGTGCTACCCAGGCCAATGTCCTGTTTATTGACTTGGCGGGCTTATAATTCCGGGGAACCGCCCGAATGTGGAGTGTGAAGTAATTATCGCCATTTCCTCGCAAACTCGTGTCCACCCTTACCTTCCGAGCGCATATGCCGTGGGTGATCGCTGAGTTTTCGACCAACCCCGAATGTACTTGGGTTACGGACTGCGATGACGAAACGAAACCACCGGATAATAGTCGATCCACCCAGTCATCATTTATTCTTAAACCCGCCGGTTCCAGCTTTCCAGGGCTACGGTATGGGTGTTTCGCTCTCCTGATCGCCGTTTCTTTATCCTTGTGACAAGGAGGCTCAGGAAATTGAGAAGAGGCCAGAGTCTGCCGTTGATTTTGCTCGGCTTGGGCATCGCTCTCGGCCTGGGGATGGTTTTTTCCGGAATTGCCGCGGCCGCATCAATCGCCCCGACGAACCTGCACCCGTGTACAACCTCGACCTCAATGGAGATAATGGATGATAAACGTTGCCGACCTCTCATCCTGGCTGAAGTGCAGTAAATCAAGCTGCGCCAGGCCACCACTAATTCGGCAATGGATTTCGATGGCAACGGCGTCGTCGACAGGCCGATCAGCAGATTCTTCTCGATTGCATTAAAAGTGGCTTGTTACAAAATCGGATCGTGACCGTTACAGCCCTAGGGGAGGAAAATGATATGAAAAGATCATCTCTTCAAGTAATGCTGGGTGTCATTATCTTTGGACCCTGTCTCTGGGTGGTTCGCTCTACCTGGAGAACGCGTTCGCCGGCACGGGCGACCCGTGTGTCAATCCCTCGACCCGGTCCGAACTATAAAAGCTGCATACCGGATTGCCGATGCAAGGTCCTGGCGGTGATCCCCGGCGGTAAAGTCACTGTCACCACCGCTCAAGCCATCCTGAAGTGCTCGAAAACTCCGCTAGCTGCAAAAACCCGGGTCACACCCGGCGCCAACCCAAATCAAAATATGACCTGGACTGTGACGGAATGTCAACAGCGTGGACGTCTCGATCGCCACCAAGTGCGTCCGGTTGCTGCTCTACCCCGAGTCCCTTTAAATAGCAGGGAGTAAGGAGTAGACAGTAAGCAGTAAGGAGCAAGGAGCAAGAAAAGCAAGAACCAAGCACTAAGAGCCAGGGACCAGAACGATTTTACCAGGACCTGTCGGACTAATTGTCCGGCAGGTCTTTTTGTTTCAGCCACCTGGAAAAATCGGCAGCCCTCTTGCGGACAGCGGCATCATTGGGCTGCAGCTCGATGGCCATGGTATAAGACTGAGCGGCCCGCTCAAACAGTCTGCCGTCGACTCCTTCCTTGACAGTCTGGATCTCTTCCCGCAGGTAGTCTGCATAAGAGAGCCAGAATTCGCCCGCTGCAGGAGAGCATGAAAGAACTTGGCCATACGCCCAGTCTTGAAGAGATAGCGATGCATTGCCGGCACAAGCCCCTTCCCATCCGGGAACCCGATTGGGGATGATATCAAATCCCCCCTCGGCCCCTTTTGAAAAAGGAGGTTCGGATGTGGTCTCGTCGCGAGTATCGGCTGCATCGGGCACCCCGGCGAGCAGCGCCACGTTCAACCAGTAGTCGCCATTCAGAGGGTTCAACCGCAAAGCCTTCTGCAATTTGGAAGCACTGATGCCGTAGTCTCTTCGGTGCACGGTATCAATCTCCGAGGGACAGTAATTCTGTGCCAGGCCATAGCGGACCGTCAGCAACGACGACCACCCGCAGAGCACGGCAGCAAACAGCAGGCTCAAACCCGCCGCCCGGCGTTTTGCCCCGGTGAATCGCCGGGGATATAGCGCAGGGACGGGGTCAATGCCCGTCCGGCCGGCCCGCCTGGATTTCTTTCTTGGCTCGAATCCCTCGTCCAGCGCGGCAAGGGCAAGAGATACCAGCAGCGCCAGGAACAGCGCATTGATCGGGACTCTCAGGCCAAAATCAAGAAAGGCATGGATTCCCATCGCAGACATGCCGCCCATCGCCGCCAGCCCGAAGCCGAAGCCCCAGCGATCCTCCGTCCGCCACCAGCGGCGAAAGACAGCGACAAACAGGGAACCCATCCCCAGGATAAACAGCATCCCGCCGACCCAACCGGTTTCGATGGCCAATTGCAGCCAGTCGTTGTGGATGTATGGGATAAAGGAACCCTGATAATACTTGAGCACCATAAGGGGAGCGATCACCTCAAAAGACCCGAGGCCGGACCCGAACAGAGCGAATTTCCGCCACAGATCGAGACCGGCGCGATAGAAATGGATGCGGGCGTTGTCGTCGGCTTGCAGCAGGTCTTTGCCGGTCTCTTGAAGCCTCTGCAAAAGAGGGTCGGCGCCGACCACCCGGATGTAGTAGGCGATGAAGGCAGCCGGCGGAATCATGAGCAGCAGAAAAAGCGGCCGTCTGCTCTTGAGAAAAAGCAGCAGGAAACAAAAGACCAGCGAAGCGGAGAAACCGATGACCGCACCGCGCGACAGGGTATAAAACAACACAAAAGTCATGACCGCGATTGCGAAAAGCAACAGGAGGGCTTTGGGAACGTAAGCCCCCTCGGCGTTGAGCATACCCATCCCGCGCTGCAGGAGACTTCGCCCCACGGCAGCGGGTGGTTTCCTGAGAAAAGCAACCAGATAACCGAAGGCCAGATAAATCGCCAGCACCAGATAACCGCCAAAATGGTCCGGGTTGATCAGCGTTGCCGAGACTCTGGCCCCGCCAGCAAGGGGATTCTTCACGCCGGGAGTCTTGGGGAGAGCATCCCCCAGATTAAGAAGACCATACAAGGACAGCCCGACAGAAAAAGCGATCAGGACCAGGGTGATTCGAGTCAGATCGGCAGGCCTGCGGACCGCTCGGGTGACCAGGAAGCCAAACCCGAGGTAAGCGGCGAAGGCGAGCAGGCTTTTGACGGTTTTGTCCCGGTCCAGGCTGAGATAGCCCCAGAGCTGATTTCCGGGGTCAAGTCCGCCGGGGGCGGTGAGCACCCGGGCCTGTTCGTAGAGGTAAGCCGCATAAGGGGAGAGGGTTTTCAGGACCCCGCCGGGGAGCGGGGCGAGCTGGAACAAGATGTAGAGCAGGAACGCGCCCAAAAAAAGCACAAACGGCCCCCTGAACACCCCACCGGCTGCCCAGGGTGCAAAGGCCCTCTTCTCCCCCCTTTGGTATAGGGGGGCAAGGGGGGATTTTGATGCTCTATGGCGCTATCCTCAGAAGGGATTTTGCTCTTTCTGAGAGAAGAAAAACCTTCCTGCAGGAAGACGATGGCGCACAAAGGCAAAGGTAGCACCGAAGACAATCGAGTAGGCCCAATAGTGAACGGCGCCGTAAGCCAGCGCGGCGAAGATGAAGAGTGCGACCAAGACAACCTGCAATACGACCCGCAAGAACTACCCCTTGAAGCAGTGACCGATGAGCAGTGACGAGTGACAAGTTAGTGCCCATCCGGAAACCCCTCCCTTGGCGGGAGGGGCAGGGGGAGGGGGTTGGTCAAGTGTCGGCAATCACATCCCTTTTCACCCCCACCCGGCCTCCCCCATCGAGGGGGAGGAGAAATTCGGGGCCTTTCCGGATGGCAACAAGTTAGCAGTGGCTGGTGGCTGGTGGTCCATCGCCTGCTCATCTGCCTATCGCCTAAAAAATGGGCCAAACCGCGATCCTCAGACGATCACCAGATCTTCCGTCGCCGTGTTCAGGGATTCCAGACCTTCAGCCGTCACCAGGTAGGTGTTTTCAAGGCCGGTGATGCCGTGGCCGGGCATGATGAACTTGGGCTCAAAGGCGAAGGTCATCCCCTCTTTGAGAGCCAGTTTCTGCCCCTGGGCAATGAACGGGAATTCATCCACTTCGATCCCCAGCCCATGGCCGATAAAGGCCACACGCCCGGCGCCATGCCCCATGAACCACTCAGACCACCCGGCTTCCTCAACCCAACGCCAGACGAGATCGAAGAGCTCACCCGTGACGGCCCCCGGAATTGCCGCCCGGCGAAAGCGCCGGTGAATCTCCTGCGCGAACCGGTAGGCTTCCTCCAGTTTCGAGGGAGGAGGGCCGATGCAGAAATTCCGGGTCTGGTCGCTGAGATACCCCTGGTAGTTCAGCATGGTATCGATGCTCACCATCTCCCCCGCCCCGATGCGGCGCTCGCTTGCACCCTGGCCGAAGGCGGCGCTGACTCCCTGACCTCCGGTCGGCGCATCGCCATAGGCGGGGATGGCGGCTTCGGGACCCGACAGGACGTGGCCGAAATACATGTCCATGTTGAAGCCGCGCAGGCGGATCAGCCCCAGGTGTCCCGCTCTTCTCGCCACCGCCTCGAGTTCGATGCTCAGCTCCAGTTCGCTCACCCCTTGACGAAGGACCCGGGGCACGGCATCGGCAACCGCCCGCGAGATGCCGCCGGCATGACGCATCATGTCCAGTTCCCAGGAAGACTTGACCATGCGAACCTGACGGATCGAACCGCTGACATCGACAACCTGCTGCTTTGGAAAGAGCTTCTCATCGAAGAAGAAAAAAGTCGCGGCAGGCAGGACATCCAGTTCCAGGCCCAGCCGTTTCGGGGTGGCCGTGCCGCACGCCTCAAAGACGGCCGGAGGGATTTCCTTGGCGCTTTTGAGCGGCAGGATCGGGCGAACGGGAGACTGCTCCCCCGCCCGTGCCACATCCCGCCGGACCAAGAAAACGGGCGATCCCGAGGAGGGCACGATGAGGTAGCCGTCCTGCACCGTGCCGGTGAAATAGAACAGGTCCGCAT
The DNA here is from genome assembly GCA_963844985.1 of uncultured delta proteobacterium. Classification (GTDB taxonomy): domain Bacteria; phylum Desulfobacterota; class Syntrophobacteria; order Syntrophobacterales; family Syntrophobacteraceae; genus JADGQM01. Next base: position 29,197 of record CAWJQV010000021.1, on the reverse strand, counting down.
TTTGACGGATGACGGCCGCATCCACTTCATCCCTTTGCAGCAGAGCCTGCAAAGAAACGAGTCGATTGGCGATTTCACTCATCGGCACCTTGATCATAATCTCTCCTACTCCCTACTCCTTACTCCCTACTCCTTACTCCTTACTCCTACTCCTCACTCAGGTACATGGTAATGGCGTCATGAGACCCTTCGGGGGCGGCAATGAGGTGCTCTTCGATCCGCTCGCCGGCCAGGTAATCGCTGAGGTGGAATTCCCGGCCGTCGAGCTTGCAGATTTTGCCGCCTGCCCCCGTGAGGATGATTTGCGCCGCGGCCAGATCCTGGTAGGAAACGTTGGCAAGCAGGGCGCCTTCGGCGCAGCCTCTGGCCACATAGCAGAGGTGGGCGGCGGTGCAGCCGAGGTTGCGGATTTTGCCCGGGAAAGCAGACCGGTAGTGATTGTGGAAGCGGGAATAGGTCAGGAGCACACTCTCGTTGCTGATTTCACCATGGTCCGGGATGACGATCCGCGCGTCCCCCCAGTAGGCCTTCTGCCCGGCCTGGGCATGAAAGAGGTCCCCCGTTACCGGCATGTAAAAGACCCCGAAAACGGGCCAGAAGTTCTCGAGAAGCGCCAGTGAAGTCCCCCAAATCGGAATCCCGGCTTGAAAATTCGCCACTCCGTCCAGGGCGTCGTAGATCCAGAGATATCTCTTTTCGCCATGAACATAGTCCTGTCTCGGCAGCTCGTCACCAAACACGCCGTGCTCCGGAAACTGAGCCTGAAGCTGATTTCGGAAAAAATCGACCAGATGGAGCTCCGCTTCGGTAACCAGTTCGGAATCGAACTTCACGAGCGGGTCCCCCTTGCCATAGTAGCGAAGCGCCTCGTTCCCTGCTCGATGCAGTACCTCCATCGCAAACCGGGTCAAATCCTCAATGCCGGGACTTGCTTGCTGATCCATTCATACTCCTTTCAAAAACCCTCCAGCCTTTAGAGAGCCGAAGGTTTACAACAAATCATCGTTCACCCTCCGAATCGGTTTCGGGGCCCGGCCCCGTCATTTCGGCGGAAGCCCGTGAGCGTCAACTTCAGGAGGAGTTCCCCCCTTTGCAAAGGGGGGTCAGGGGGGATTTTCGCGGGAATTACCCCTCGACTACGCCGACACAACCACAATGGGGAATCATGCTCAGAAATTCCCCTGGCGCTTATGTTAGCAAAGGAGACGAACATCGCAAATCGAAAACGAGCGGGGAGCGGTCATTTTCGTGAAAGCATGAGCTTTTGCGGCAGCCCTGTGGTAGAGTGTTTCCGGAAACACCGTCCCTGATATGCGGTGTTATTGGCTACGCGCTTACTGATTTTTGGCCCATGAAGACAACGGAACTTCAAGACAACATCCCGACATCCGCCTCCATTCCCAGGCGGGGTTATCTCTATGTGGCATCAGCCGCACTGATGTGGGCGGTATCCGGATCTTCCGCCAAGTACCTCTTCGCCCATGGGGTGACGCCGCTCCAGTTGACACAACTGCGCCTCACCATCGGTATTGCCCTGCTTTTCCTGTGGCTCCTGGCGCGCCGCCCGGCGCTGCTGCGCATCGACCGCCGGGACATCCTCTACTTTGTCCTGCTGGGCGCGGCCGGCCTCGCCATGGTGCAGTTCACCTATCTTCTCACCATCAGCCTGCTCAAAGTAGCCGTGGCGATCCTTATGCAGTACCTGGCGCCGGTACTGATTTCCCTTTATTCATTGGTGTTTGCCCGCGAGGCCCTGACGCGCGCGACCATGATTGCCGTTTCCTGCGCCACCGTTGGCTGCTACCTGGTTGTGGGCGGCTACAATTTCGACCTCTTTTCCATGAACCGAGAGGGCATCCTCTGCGGTTTTGTCTGTGCTGTTTGCTTCGCCGGGTATTCGCTTTACGGAGAGAAGGGTATGCACCGCTACAACCCCTGGACGGTGCTCTTTTACGCCATCTTCTTCGCCGCTGTTTTTTGGAACAGCGCCCATTTGTTCTGGGACGCCGCTCCGCTGCCCTTCGAAGCGCTCGGGCAGCACTATTCCGCCACCGTCTGGGGATTGATCTTATACATTGCGGTTCTGGGCACGATTGTCCCCTTCGGCCTCTATTTCGATGGCATCAGCCTGATCCGTTCCACCCGCGCGAGCATTACCGCGACCCTGGAACCGATTGCCGCGGGTATCATTTCCTTCTTTTTTTTGGGCGAAGCACTGGAACCGCTCCAGATCTTGGGCATGCTGCTGGTCATAGCCGCCGTGATCATTCTCCAGCTGCGACGCGAGTACGACCAGGGAACACCCGCGCTGATCCGCAGCCGCCTAAAGCCACCCGAGAAGCGGGGACCTTGATTCGAGTTGCGGGTTCTTGCTCTTTTCTGCCTACCGCCTACCAGCAGTTGCTGCCTAATGCTTACTGCCTACTTGCGGTTGCAGCTTACTGCGACTTCTTATGTCTTACTATTTCTAGCCCTTACTGCTTACTGCTTACTTCTTACTGCCTACTGCCTACCGGGGTTGACGCCATGACGGCACCTATTATTACCCTGCTGACCGATTTTGGCCTTCACGACACCTATGCCGCGAGCATGAAAGGGACGATCCTCAAGGTTTGCCCCGATGCCCGCCTGGTTGACATCTCTCATCTGGTGCCCCCCCAGGATGTGCGCACCGGCGCTTTCCTGCTTGCTTCCGTGGCTTGCGATTTCCCGTCGGGTACGATTCACCTGGCGGTGATCGATCCCGGGGTGGGGACGGAGCGGCGAGGGCTGGCAATAGAAGCCGACAGCCACTTCTTCGTGGGACCGGATAACGGTCTTTTTTCGAGGGTCCTGCATCGGGCATCCGCCTGGGCGGCTTTCAGCCTGGAGGACCCCGCCTATTGGCAACCCACCGTGAGCAAGACCTTTCATGGCCGCGACATTTTCGCTCCCGTGGCGGCTCACCTCGCGATGGGAGTGCCCCCCGGGGCGCTCGGCCCGCCTTGCACGCCGCAGCCTGCGGCGTGGGCCGACGCCATTGAAGAGGGAGAGGAGATCCTGGGTGAGATCATACACATCGATCACTTTGGCAATGCCGTTACCAATGTGAGTCGCGAGGTGTTCGAACGCTTTGCGTCGCGGTTTCGAGTGGCAATCAGGGTCGGCGGTTGCAGCATATCGACCATGGCCGGAACCTATGGAGATCAGGACCCCGCCAGGGTGATAGCGCTCATCGGCAGCCACGGGTACTTGGAAATTGCCGTAAACCAGGGCAATGCCTCGCTGAGCTGCAGTCTTCACCGAGGAGACCCGGTGACCATAGCGGCGATCCGCTCGGGAGTAGGGAGCAAGCAGTAGGGAGTAGGGAGTAGGCAGTAAGCAGTAAGGCAGCAAAAACCAAAAACCTCGCAACCCGTCACTGGTCACTCGTCACTCGTCACTCGTCACTCGTCACTTAAGTCACTCGTCACTGCCCTTAAGCATGCGCGCCACTTTACAGAACGGAAATGGTGATTAGTTTCATTTCTCAGCGCAGAGAAATGAAAGCAAAGGAGAGCATGATGAGAGCTGTTGAAAACAATCCCGAACGGTTGGATTATTTTAGAAGCAACGAGTTTTCCGGCCTTGACAATCGCAGTGCCATGGATGATGCGGCGACGCCTCAGTCTCCGGGAAATGTGGAGGGGAAACCCGTTGAAAAAGATTCGGTCAATCAGGAACGGGAACAGCAGTTGGAAACCTGGATGAGTGAAATCAAAGCTTTTATCCGCAATATTGATATCAGCAAGCTGTAATCAGTTGTCACTCATCTTTTGAAGGTGACGTCCTGCGTCCCCGGAGCCCCTTTTCATGATTAGCTCTGAGAAGGGGTTTTTTTTATGCCCTCTCTCATGCTATTTTTCCTACCCACCGGTATTCCGGATCACAGTGCCATCGCGAAGCGGGATTCTCCCTGTCTTTTCCGCCGGCGCCGGGAAAGGTCAAGCGCCTTTTGCGGGGCACTTTTATCTTCGGGCATCTTGCTGGCAAAGCGACTTTCGAGGAGATCAGGAACCATGGGTTTACGTTTGCGGCTCTGCCTTTTCATCCTTTCGCTCAGCTTCCTGGTCACCGGCTCCCACCTCGTGGCAGCGGGACAGGAAGACCCGGTGGCTGGCGATTGGCTGATCAGTCACCTCGGCGCCGAACCTGCAACACTGAACCCGATCACGGCCACCGACGCTTACGCCCACAATATCGACGACTATATCTACGAATCCCTTCTGAAGCGCGATGAGAAATCCCTCGAACTGGTGCCGGTGCTGGCGGAATCCTGGGAGATCTCGGAGGACCATCTTCAATACACCTTCCATCTGAAAAAGAACATCCGCTGGCAGGACGGTCAGCCGTTCACGGCACACGATATCTTGTTCTCCTTCGAACGCATCAAGGACCCCGGGGTGGACTCGGCGCACCTGCGCAATTACTACCAGGACATCGAGCGGCTGGAAATGGTCGACAACGACACCGTGCGTTATCATTACCGCATCCCTTACTTCAAGGCACTGGAGTTCTGCGGGGGCATCCCGATCGTTCCGGCCCATCTTTTCAAGGACACCGACAACTTCAACCAGCATCCCATCGGCCGCCGTCCGGTCGGAACCGGACCCTACCGGCTGCTGCACTGGGAAACGGGCAAAGAGATCGCCCTCGTCCGCAATGAGGAATACTGGGGAGAAAAGCCTCACCTGAATCGGATCGTCTTCAAAATCATCACCGATGCCACGGTGGCCCTCCAGGTCCTGAAACAGGGCGGGCTGGACCTCATGAGCCTGCGCCCCATCCAATGGGTGCGGCAGACTCAGGCCAGGCGGTTCGAGGAGAATTACCAGAAATTGAAGTATCCCCTGCCGAGCTATTCCTATATCGGCTGGAACCTGCGCCGCCCCCTTTTTAACGACCGCCGGGTACGGCTGGCGATGACCCTGCTGTTGGATCGCGAAACGATTTTGAAGAAGGTCCTTTTCGGGCTTGGGACCGTGATCAGCGGGACTTTCTATCTAAACAGCCCGGAATACGACCACAACCTGAAGCCCTACCCGTACGATCCCAAGACCGCCGTTGAACTGTTGCGGGCTGCGGGTTGGGAGGATCGCAACGGAGACGGCATCCTGGACCGGGATGGCGTCCCCTTTGATTTTGAGTTCTTGATTTCCGCGGGGTCGAAATTCGGGGAACAAATCGCAACCATCCTTCAGGAAAACTTAAAAGGGGTCGGAATCAAGATGGGCATTCGCAAGCTGGAATGGGCCGTCTTCGTTCAAAGGATTGAAGACCACAACTTCGATGCCTGCACCATGGGGTGGAGCCTTGGGTGGGACACCGACCCCTATCAGCTTTGGCATTCCTCGCAGGCCGACAAGGGATCCAACTTCGTGGGATTTCGCAATGACGAAGCCGATCGCCTCATTGAAGCCGCCCGCAAGGAGTTCAACCCCCGAAAACGGCGTCAGATGTATACCCGTTTCAGTGAAATTCTGTATGAGGAGCAGCCCTACACCTTCCTCTTCACCACTGATGCTCTGGTGGCGGCGGCTCGCCGTTTTCACAACGTGATCGTCTACCCCATGGGGTTGACTCCCCGCCAGTGGTGGGTGCCGAAGGCAGTGCAGAAATACAAAGGGGATTGATGTGGACCATTACCGGCGCTCAGCCCGCAATTATTATGCGGCAAGCCCTATCGATCGCTTGACGGCCAAACGTTCGGACGAGAACTGGCTGAAGGCACAACTGGAAGACCCCGACACCCTCTTCCTTCCCGTGTGGGATTCCAAACAGCTCTTTGCCGATGAATCGGCACCGCAGCCGGTCTTGCTTTCTTTCGCCGACCTGGGTGAATGGCTGAGTAGTGCCGAATCCGTTGTTTTCCTGGGTCGAAATGAAGCGAAGACCTATTTTGCCGTGGACCTGCCGCGGGACCATTCGGCTTTTGCCGAAAGCCTCGCGAGGCTCGGCAAGTTTCACGATCTGAAAAGATTCGGGGCCTTGCTTCAGGCTCCCCAGGCGGCTCTCCTCGCCTATGCACGAGCTCTGACCCACTGGCATCGCCGCCATCGCTTCTGCGGCGACTGCGGAACGCCGACGGTAAGCGTCGACGGGGGACACCGGCGGGTCTGTACGAACGCACAGTGCGGTCAGCAGCATTTTCCGCGGACCGATCCCGCGATAATCACCCTCGTTGGTTCGGGAGACCGGTGTCTGCTGGGGCGGCAACCGGTGTGGCCACAGGGCTTTTATTCGGCCATTGCGGGATTCGTCGAACCGGGAGAGAGTCTCGAAGACGCCGTCGTCCGTGAAATCCGGGAAGAGACCGGAATCGGGGTGACCGAAGTGCATTACCACTCATCCCAGCCATGGCCATACCCCAGTTCGATCATGCTCGGCTTCACCGCCGAGGCGCTCAGCGAGTCCATTCGGCTCATGGACCACGAACTGGAGGATGCGCGCTGGTTTTCTCGTCAGGATTTTCAGGACCGCCTGGCTGCGGGGCTGCTGCGCCTGCCTTCAAGCTTTTCCATAGCTTTTCGGCTCATTGAGGACTGGTACGACAGCGCCGGCTCGACACCTCTGAGAGCTTTGCTGGACTCGATCGCCGGGTACCGGCACCTGACTCTCGGAAGCTCTTAAAGGCAGTGACAAGTTGCTGCAAGTGCTTAAAGGCAATGACAAGTGACTTAAAGGCATTGACGAGTGACAAGTGACAAGTGACTAAGTGACAGAGCTTGAACAGCGAGTGACTTAAAGGCTGTGACGAGTGACTATGACTGCGTACTGCTTACTGGCTTACTTCTTACTGCTTACTGCTTACTGCTTACTGCCTTACTGCTTACTGCCTACTGCCTACTTTTTACGGGAGGGTGGATGAACGTGATTTACTTGATGCTTGGGACCCTGGGGGTGCTGATGGCTGTTCTGCTCCTGGTCCGGATCAAACGCCGCAAAGCCCGCCCGCCGGGCGTCCCGAGGACCTATGGCGGGCCGATAAGGTTCACCGATCCCAGTGGACGGAACATGAAAATCATCCAGAAGGATGACGGCACTTTTGAGACGGTGGAAGAATAGGAGAAGTCATGCGCACCTGTTTTTTCGGCGACATCCATGGCAATGCCTATGCACTTGAAGCTTGCCTCGATCATGTGGACAGGATCAAAGCCGATGCCGTGTGCTGCCTGGGAGACCTCGTGGGATGGCTGCCGTTTGGCGACCGCACCCTTGCGCGCATGCGCAACCTGAATCTCCCAACGGTGGCGGGAAACCATGACCTGCTGGTGGCGGGACTCCTGACCGATCATCCGGGGCAACTGGATCGCATGCAGGCCACGGCCTACAACGCCGGCCTGCTGAGCACGGTCTCGGGTGCCGCCGAATACCTGTCGAACCTGCCGCTCATTCTGGAGCGAGACGACTTCCTGGTGGTTCACCACAGCCCGTTTCATCTTCCGAAACCGGGAGAACCACCCACCATAGAATGCTTCGATTATCTCGATGGGGCTGCCCTTTCGGAATGCCTGGACGCCTGGCGGGCCTACCCGGTCCGCATCATCTTCAGCGGCCACGATCATCTGCCGGCGGTCTACGAACTGCCGGATGAGGTCGAGTCGCCGGAACTTGCGGACATTCGCATTCATCGTCCGGCCCCGGATCGACCGTTGACGGTCGCACTCAACCCCGATGCTCGCTACTGGATCAAGGGAGGCAGTGTCGGCGGGCCCTACCGCGACGGCGTGGCCACGGCCAACTCGGTGCTCTATGACAGCAATGCGGGAACGGTGACCCTCTTTCGCATCCCCTACCCGATTGGCCGGCTTCGGGACGAACTCGCTTCTCAACGCTTCATCGGAAACCTGCCGACGATCCGGAGCTACATCAAACTGCTCGGCTCCTCAGGCGCCTGATCCCTCTATTTGTTCCTGTAGTTTGCAGCTTGGGGGATTCGAAACATGAATTTGGTCCGCGCAGGGTCTTCCCGGTCAATCTTGTAGGGTTCTTTAACGGGGGCTTTCATTCCGGGCGTCAGATCGCCGAGATTCAGGGTTTTTCTCCAATAGATCTGAGTCTCCTGCGTATTGCACGTCCAGACATCGAGCTTAACATCCTTCAGGGTCCGTTTGGAGGAATTGACGATAAGGCCGGTCAAAAACCCGTCGTCACCGATTTTGAAATCCTCGAACTGCAGGTCGTTATCAATGGACCCGCTGCTGTAGTAAGCCCCGGCAAAGGCAAATGCGGGGACGACGAGCATTCCCGCGAGCAGGAAAGCGATGATCGACTTCATGATATGTCTCCTTTTCATCGTATTGCAGCAGCAACTCATGTCCCTTCGAGGCACCTTAAGCGATGAAAACCGCCGGGAGCAACCCGCACCTCGCAACAGCGATCAGGCCGGACAAAGAGCTCTCCGATACCACAAAACAAATTTCTATGGCAACAGAGATTCACAAGCTTGCTCGCTTCCCGTAAAATGCCTCCTGCCGAGCAGTAGGCAGCAGCCGCCAGAAAACAGTAAGGAGTAAGGAGTAAGGAGCAAGAACCAAGAACCAAGAACCCGCAACCTGCCACTTGTCACTTGTCACTTGTTACTTGTCACTTGTCACTGCCCTTAAGTCACTTGTCACTGCCCTTAAGTGGAGAACCGATGAGAATAGAAGTGGAAGTTTACCCGCTATATTGGATCGAGGTGGATCCTCGAGACCTGTACGACGAATTTCAGATATCGCTTGCCGACGGCCTGGCTTCGGGGAGGGTCGATCCGGACAAACTGGACGGCACCTATTGGTGGACGTTTGACCTCACCCAACCACAGAGGGAGATCAGAGTAATCTGTGAACCCGAACCCACGCCGGAAGAGTAAGCCGCCGGTTATGGGGCTCGGGTTCCCCTCTTTCTCAAAAGGGCCGGGGGATGTGAAGCAGGCCTTTCTCCTCCAGCGTTCTGCTTGAACAGTCTTGGAGCCGCCTCCGTCAACACCCTCCTCCTGGTGATGATCCGCGTTTTCATCCACCACTGACGGCCATCGGGGACCCCCCGGGCCGGAAACTGCGCACCCTGAAGGGAGCTCAGATCCTTCCGTCAGGCCTTGGCGTAGTTCGTTGCACCGAACCAGTCAATAAGCACAACCGGTTCATCCCCGACCACCCATGCGTCATGACCCGAAGGCAGGACGGAGACATCGCCCGGCCCCAGCTCGAAATCAGCTCCATCTTCCATGATCACATGGAGACGACCGGACACCTGATACTGAAAGTGCGGCGCCTCACACCATTGAGTCCCGACAAGCGGTTTGACATCTTTCGACCAGCGCCAACCCGGCTGTAGAGTGAGTCTCCCGACGGTGCCTCCGGCAATGTGAATAATTTCGACCTTGCCATGCCCGAAGGCGCGAGTCTCGTCCGGAATTGAAAGGTTCTTGTGTTCGGTTTTTTTCATAGCTGAGTACCTCCATTTCCCGCGGTCATAAAGCAATCCTCGACTCGGATCGAGAACTTCGAACAGCGACCGCTTCGCGGCTAAGATAAGACAGGGGGCCGGTGCCGGCAAGCTCAACCCCCACTGAACGAGGCAGGGCAGGCTTCACGCCCGCCTGAAAGTTCCCATCATTGCAGTCCGCTTCGGGAGGGGGATTGCTCGGGCTTGGTTGTGAGCCGCCGGGTGATGAAGGCTGGGGGGGGTTGGCAACGGCCTTCAGGTGCGCCTTGAACCCTGACGGGCGCTCTGAATAGCTCGGTCCTTTATGGGTAAGAGGCTCGATTGTTTCGGTTCACCAACGGAGAAATTGCCTACCGTGAGACGTCCAGATCAATAATGATAAGGTGACCCTCTTTGTTTTTGATGGTCTTGAACCATCCCTTCCTTTCAAATTCCTTTGCCAGGGTTGTCATCTTCCTATAGCTCGTATTCTTGACCTTGAAGGATTTATCCAGTTGCCTCATCTTATTGGCAACAACGGTCAGGAGGTGCTCGGCACTCGGGTCAAGGCTCAGGAGGACGGTTTTAAACAATTCTTCGGCAGTCTTGCCCTTCGTTTCCCCGTCCTCTTCCTTGGGAGGTTTCTTTTCTTCGCTCACCGGGGCCACTTCTTTCACTCTTCTGTCCGGTTTCGGTTTTTTGGGAGCAGGCCTTACGGGATGCGGAAGCACCATAATATTGTCGGTGCAGCTGGTAAAGATCAACCGTTGGGTATCACCTGCCTGGGTAATCAGCCAGACTTCTTTCCCGTATTTCCTCAAGATGTCCATAATGACAGAGAAATCGGAGTCTCTAGTGACAAAAACGAACCGGTCGATAGAAGGCTTGTCCAGATAGAGTTTCTCAAACGCGTCGAGACTGATGATCAGGTCCGCCCGGTTCTTCTTTCCGGAAATATGAGGAGCTTCCCGGATATCGAAATTGTGGTTGATCAATTGCCCCCGCAATTTTGATATGGAATTGGTGTCTCCACAGGCAAACTTTACGGCAAAAACGTATTCTTCCGGAGCTTCTTTGTCTTCTTCAAGAATGATATCTTGAAGCATCTTGTCCAAATCGAGAATTCCGGCGACATTTTCAAGATCGATATATACCGCGATGAATTTTCTCATGACCCAACTCTCCCGGGGACAGGCCTACCCCTTTAGGCACCGGCTTCACTCAGAAACGAACACGAATCCTGACCTTCTGATCCGTTATTACTCGCCCGACCGCTACACTCTCCTTTACACCCTTTTCCGTCAGCAGTCCAAGCAGCATTTCAACTTTCTCCGGTGAGACGCGGACGAGCAAACCGCCGGCAACCGATTACGGTCCCCGCAAAATCTCCTCCAGCACCGAAATCGGCCGGCGGGGCGGCCTTGTCGTCCAAAGAAATCGGTTTCATGGTGCAGTTCCTCAAGGTCAACTCGGCAAAAGGATCTGCCTTTCAGGCCAACAATAGCGGTTCAGCATTTTTAATTGAGTCTGTTTTTGAAGTGCTCAAGGGGAATGGTGCTTCAATTGCGGTAAACGGAGGGATGCGCATCGATCCTCGCCCAATGAAAAAGGAGCTGACCTGAGCGGTCAGCTCCCCTCATTAACTGGCGGGGTCGAAGGGACTTGAACCCTCGGCCTCCGGCGTGACAGGCCGGCGTTATAACCAACTTAACTACGACCCCGAACTGAATTTCCTTGGTGGGCGGAACAGGGTTCGAACCTGTGACCCCCGGCTTGTAAGGCCGATGCTCTCCCAGCTGAGCTATCCGCCCTTGTATCACCTACCCCGGAGCAGGCAACCCCTTATTTCCCAGCGGGAGCTTCTATCTAATAAATGAGAGGACAAAAGTCAAGCCTTTTTCTGGGCACAGCATCCCCGGCCACGGACGGCTCTGAGAAGCTGCGGCTTGCTTAAAGGCAGTGACAAGCAACTTAAAGGCAGTGACAAGTGACAAGTAGAGTAAAGGTGACAAGTTGCTGCGGGTTCTTGGTTCTTGCCTCTTGGTTCTTACTGCCTACTTCCTACTGCTTACTGCTTACTGCCTACTGCTACAGCCCCCGCACCAGCTGGCTGACCAGATCTTCCGCCGCGCCCGCGAAAATCTTCCGCCAGGCGCCGACCGTGAAGGTTTCGTGGCCGAAGGTGATCACCTGCTGGGTTTCCGCCGAGGCAATGACCTGGCCGCCATCCCTGAGATCACCCTTTACGGTGATCACGGTCTTTCCCCACATGGGCAGAATCGGGCGCAGCCAGACGTTCCCTTCCTGGTAACGAAGGACATGCGCGTCCATGATCAAAGGCAATCCCGGCGCATCGGGGGTCCAGAGCATGCCCCGCTTCCTCAGGGAGTCGTCCAAAGCCGCCCACATCATTCCGATCACATCGACTTCGTAGAGTTCCCGGGTATCATTCGAGACATCCACGACCCTGATCTTAATGTTGGAAACCACGGGGGCCTCCTCGGCATCGGCATCGGCAGCTCCTGCCGGGTCCCGCCGCATCCCCAGAGAGCAGCCGCCATCAGAACGAACGCAAAGCAGCAAAGGGCCTTTCTTTTCATCATCTCTACTCGTGCCTTTTTCAGAACGGTATCGCCGATCTTCCATAATCCATGCCGAACTGTGCGGAGCTTCGGATGGACGCGCCTTGCGAGCCAGGACCCGGTCCAGCATCCGACGGCTTTCCTATACTGCCAGAGGATTGAAAATTGGGCAAGTTTTGAGTTGCGTCGGCAGCCATTTTCCGTTTCCGTTCGAGCCCGTCCCGTGTTGGGGGCGGAGAGGCGGAGATGTCCCCTCCGTCTTGAGTTCGGCCGATGACTGTGTTATGCGTAGAAGCCGTTCTTCGGCACCAGATAATGATCAAAAAAGGAGCTCATGAATCCATGCAACCGATCATCACCCGTTTTCCCCCGAGTCCTACCGGCTATCTCCATATCGGCGGCGCCCGCACCGCCCTGTTCAACTGGCTTTTTACCCGGCACCACGGCGGAAAATTCATTTTACGGATCGAGGACACCGATGTGGTGCGATCCACGGATGACGCCATAAAGGCTATCCTCGACGCCATGGAATGGTTGGAGCTGGAGTGGGACGAGGGCCCCTACTTTCAAACGCAGCGCCTCGAAATCTACCGCGAATACCTGCAAAAGCTCCTGGGAAGAGGCCATGCCTACTACTGCGAGTGCACCCCCGAAGCACTGGAAGAACGCCGCCAGCGCGGCCCTTGCTCAAGGCCGAAAACCCAAATATGACGGGCGCTGTCGTGACCGGGGACTGGGGCCCGGACCGAACCGGGTGATCCGTTTCCGCTGCCCCCAGGCAGGGACTACCGTGCTGAACGATCTCATCAAAGGGCCCATCCTGTTCGAAAACGCCGAACTGGATGATCTCGTACTCGAGCGCAGCGACGGCATCCCGACCTACAATTTTGCCGTAGTGATCGATGACATTACCATGAACATCACCCACGTGATCCGGGGCGACGATCATGTCCCCAACACTCCCAGGCAGATCCTCATCTACCAGGCCCTGGACGTCCCCCTGCCCTATTTCGCTCACGTCCCCATGATCCTCGGGCAGGATCGGGCGAAGCTCTCCAAACGCCACGGCGCCACCTCGGTTATGGCGTACCAGGAAATGGGGTATCTGCCCGAAGCCCTGATCAATTACCTCGTTCGCCTGGGGTGGTCGCACGGGGATCAGGAGATCTTCAGCCGCGAGGAACTCATTCAACTCTTCAGCCTCGACAATGTTGGGAAATCTCCAAGCGTCTTTGACCCGGAGAAGTTTCTCTGGTTGAATGCCCATTACCTCAGAGCCCGCAGTCCGGAATCCCTGGTCCCGCTGATCGAGCCTTTTCTGGCGGCACGCAAGCACCCCCGAAAATCCGCCGACTACCTTGCCAAAGCCATTCGCACCCTTCAGCCGCGCACGCACAACCTGGTGGAAATGGCCGACGCCATGAAGTTCTACATGGCAGAGGAAATCGCCTGTGACCCCGATGCTGCCGGCAAGTTTCTCACCCCCGACATGGCTGAACCTTTCCGAAAATTGGTAGCCTCCCTGGAGGGTCTGGCAGTCTTCGACGAGGCGAATCTCGAGCATGCCTTTCAGGAGGTGGTCGCGGAAACAGGGCTCAAGCTCAGGAAAATCGCTCAGCCGGTTCGGGTGGCTCTTACCGGGTCGACCGTCAGTCCCGGCATTTTTGAAATCATTGACGTCCTCGGCAGGGAAACCGTTTTGAAAAGGCTGCGGGGAGCCTTGAAGGGGATGGGTGGCTAGTGGCTGGTGGCTAGTAGAAGTCATTGTTTTCTCTGCGTCTCTGCTGGTGAATTGTTTCGGTTGTGGCCGTGCTTGGGGTGGACCTGCCCGGTGTTTTCGCGCTGGAGCACCCCGCAGGCCGCGTTGTGATGGTGATGCTCAGCGGAGCTTATGCCAAAAGATGAATGCCCCCTCCTTTACGGCTTCCGCCACCAGCCGGATGCTCTGAGGAAGGTCTTCGTTGTTTGCTCCTTTGACGATCTGGTAGTCGCTTATCCCGGCGTCAGACCTTGCGACGATCTTGTGCAGCATCTCCATGTCCCGATCATCCCGGCGAAGATCGACGCCCCCGGCGAAAAGTAAATTGAACAGCGCGCCCCCATCCGTCACCAGATAAAGGTCATCCCGCTCAGCGACTTTTCTGACGGAAATCTCAATCATCTCATCGCTCGGCCAACGCCATGCGGTGGTCACCAAAAAACCACTCCCCGTCGGGGTCACTTCCCATCCCTCGAGCAGTTCCTCTGCCAGTTTTCCTTCCAAGACGGTTTCGTCCACCGTGCCCTCCCCAAGAAAACGGTCCGCGGTTTTCACATTCGCTGAAAAGCTTGATCAAATCCCTCGGCAACCATCTTGAAAAAGCCCGATAGCCCCAATGTTTTTCAAGTCTGACCACGGCCTATTATAATGGAAAAGCGATTGCCTTGTCGAGCAGCCAGCCCCCTCTTTCTCGAGGCTCGGTTTCGTGTTCCGGGTAAAAAGCGTAATCGCGCGAGCAGTATTCGTAACCCGGTCGCCCCGGAAACTCCGGCCGCTGCCCCTGCGCTCCAAAATAATATCAGCATTTCGATCACTTGACGGTTTGGTGCGGATATTGCTTTAGCAACTGTCCGGAGCCATAATATCCCGTTGAGCCTACCGGCTGCGAGAGGGCGGCAGGACCATGCAAGCACTCTCCTGCCGGGGCAAGAAGAAACATTTTCTCCAAAAGAACAAGGAGATCCAAAATGGCAAGATTCAGGAGATACCTCCTTGTCACAACGATTCTGTTGTTTGTGACGGCATCTTTCGGCTGGACCCAGACTCGAACCGAAGAAGTCGGGGGAAGGAGTCATGGTCGGGCGTGTGGCCCATGTCGAGGGCCAGCTGCTGCGGTTTGTGCCGGAAGAGAAGGATTGGGTGGCCACTGTCAGGGATGCTCCTTTCGGGCTGGATGACTCCCTCTATTCCGAGGGCAAGTCCCGGGCGGAATTGATCATGCCCACCAACACCCGGATCAGGATCGGCGGCAGCACCCAGCTTCAGCTCATCACCCTCCGGGCTGATGTCACGGAAGTCGACGTTGCGTCCGGCATGGCGCGCTTCTACAACAGGAGCACCGGCGGTGTCATCAAGGTCACGAGCCCCTTCGGCTATGTCGCAGCGCCGGCCGGCACCGTATTTGATCTGTATGTGGGTGATCAGTCCCTGGAAGTAATCTCCCTGAAGGGGCAAGTCGATTTCATCCCGAACCGCGACCAAGCCAGGTACGACGTTATCGCGGGAGCTCCTTCGCTGGTTTCAGACGGCCAGCAGGTGACTTCCGGACAGGGAACGGTCGACGCCGACTGGGATGACTGGAATGCCGAGCGTGACCGGCTCTGGTCAAAAAGGGCGGAAGTAAGAGGAGAATCGGTGCGCTACCTCCCGCCAAACCTCCAGGATGATGCCTACTCGCTTGATGAGCACGGCAGATGGGAAAGGGTTTATTACGAGGGCGGCTACCGCCATCTCTGGCGCCCGATCGCGGTCACGCCGGGATGGGCGCCGTTCACCGTGGGAAGATGGTCGGTTTATTACGGAGACAACTGCTGGGTCCCCGACGAGCCTTTCGGTTATCTTACTCATCATTACGGCAGCTGGGTGTTTGTGGACGGCTGCAATTGCTGGTATTGGGCGCCACCGGTAGTGAGGGTCGGCGTGAACCTCGGTCCGTTCCTTCCCATTCCGTTCGGGTGGTATCCGGGGCGAGTGGGCTGGATTTACTCGGGGCTGAATGTCGGCTGGATCCCTTTGGCCCCCTTTGAAACCTATTACGGCCGCCGCCCGTGGGGACCGAGAACGCTGGTGGTCAATAACATCAATATCACTAATATCAACATCAATCGATATCAGTATATCAATCGTGCGGTTATCGTTAACCAAAAGAACCTCTACCGAGTCAACAATTATGAGAATGTCCGGATTGCCAATATCAACAGGAATTCCATCAAGAATGACTATCGTGCCGCCCCGGTTATCGACAGCAGGGTGATTCCCAATTACAACAACCTTTCGGATCGATACAACCTCACGAATGTCAAAGTGGAACACAAGCCGCATGACATGGTTGTGGACAGGATCAGAAGGAATGAGCAACTGGGAAAGCAAGCAGGGGACATCAATGCCAATGGCATCCGGCGGGATGTGGCCGCCATGCAGCCGGGCAAACCTTCTCCGGACGCAAGGATCGGGGCGCCCAGGATAAGCGACAAGCTCGTGAGGGAGAATGAAGCAAACAAACCCCTCACCGATCTGCAGCTCCCGCAAAGGGACTTGAAGGCGAGAGCCAAACCGCCTTCCGAGATCGCGGCCGGACAAACGCTTGCACCCGGAGGATCACCCGGCATGCCCGCAGACGGGGCGCTGCCGGGCAGACCGAGACAGCCGGGAAGTCCGTCCGATGATGCCCAGCGAGTCAGACCGCCAAGGCCCGGCGGTGAGACTCAACAGAGACAGCCGGGGCAAGCCGGGCGAGTTCCCGATGAGGAACGACGGCTCAGACCGCAAAAACCCGGTGGCGAAGGGCAAACTCTTGAACCGGGCCAGGCAAAACCGTCTGCCGACGATTTCCGCAAGAGCGGACCGCCCGCACCCCGGCAGCACATACGGACACCCGATGGCGGGATGCCGGCGCAGACAGGTGATCCAAACCAGCGCATGAGACCGGCCAGACCGGGAGGAGACTTGCCACCGAATCAGCCGGGACTGAAGAAACCGTCCACGGATAACGTCCAGAGACTGACGCCTCCCGCAAACGGACGCGAACTGCGGTCACCAGGCACTGAAATGCAGCGGCAGGTCCCCGCGGCAGGGGGACGGGATTCCCGGCCGCCGGAAGGGCCTAAGAAAGCAACGGTTCTTCCGCAGCCACCGCGATCGACCGGCATAGAACAAGCGCCTCCGCCGCCGCAGCCGAGGAATGAACAGCCGCGTTCACATAATCGGAAGCAATCGGGCAGCGGGCCGCAGGAACCGTCAGGGCCGAGCGGCACGGTCCTTCCTCCTCCGCAGGTTGACTCGGGGGGACGCCAGGGGAAGCAGGGCCACAAAACAGTTCCGCCGGGATCCCCGGCGCCCTGAGGCCAAGCGCCTGCAGAAACACAACCGCGCTTATGTTGAGCTATTTTCAACCACGACGGGCACAAAGGAGTCGTTGCCGGTCCTTTGTGCTCTTCGCGGAAGGCGATGCTGCTTCATTCCCGGACCGCCCCCAAGGATGTTTCCCATAAAGTACTTTTCCGCTCTCGACAGATAAAGTATATATCCTCGCCAGGCCTTATTCAGAACAAACATTCGTTGTGGAAACAAGAAGGGAAGAATTATGAAAGTGCGTTATTTCCTGCCGATCTCTCTGCTGCTCGCTGCCGTCTTCACCTTCATGCCGGCCTTTACAAAGCCTTCGAAGGCCTCTGGTGGTGAGAAAAAGACAACCGCTCTTTCTGAAAGGTATGGAAAAATACCTCTCTTTTTTGTCAAGAATGAGGGGCAGATGGACAGTAAAGTGCGCTTTCACGAAAGCTCAGGAGGGCGCGAGACGTTTTTCACCGATGACGGTGTCGTTTTTGCCCTCATGCGACCGGATGAGGGGTGGGCTCACGGGCCTTCCGCCTTGTCGGGTGAGGGGCCCGGACTCCCATCGGGGAGTTCCCACCTGGTCAGACTTACACCCCTCGGAATGAAGCACCCGGCTCATCTCTGCGCCGAGGAAGCGCAACCCGGGAAAGCGAATTTCTTCATTGGTGACGATCCCACCCAGTGGCGGACCGACATCCCGACCTATCGCTCCCTCGTTTACAAGGATGCCTATCCCGGTGTTGATTTCAAATTTTATGGAAATAATCAGCATCTTGAGTACGACATCGTGGTCGAACCCGGTGCCGACCTGTCTCAGGTAAGACTCCAATATTCCGGGATTGACGGATTGGAAATCACCGACGAGGGAAACCTGGCGATTCATGTGGCTCCCGGTCTGACCATCACCCAAAGAAGCCCCGTGGTCTACCAAGTGATCGATGGCGCGCGGGTTGAGCGGACGGGTGTTTTTTCGATTACGCCTGAGGCCTGCGGCTCAAAATCGTCAGGGTTCCCGTGTGCAGCGGACACCGGGGCGCTGGAGGGTCTTCCCGCGCAGGCTTCGACAACGATTGCAAAAGACCACGTTTTTGGCTTTAAGGTAGCATTTTATGACCAGAGATACCCCCTGGTCATCGATCCCATTCTCATCTATTCCAGCTACTTTGGCGGAACCGGGGCCGATTATGGCTATGCCCTCGCGGTCGATTCTTCCGGCCAGGTCACCCTCACCGGCCATACCCTCTCCCATGATTTCCCCGCCAAAGAACCCTTCCATGGTCCTTACACCGGGACCAAAGCCAAGGTTTTTGTCACGAAACTCAACGCCGCTGGAGATGCTCTGGTCTATTCGACCTATCTCGGAGGAAATGGCTACGACTTTGGCTATGGTGTTGCTCTGGACTCGAGCGGGAAC
The DNA here is from genome assembly GCA_963844985.1 of uncultured delta proteobacterium. Lineage (GTDB taxonomy): Bacteria > Desulfobacterota > Syntrophobacteria > Syntrophobacterales > Syntrophobacteraceae > JADGQM01. Next base: position 10,680 of record CAWJQV010000021.1, on the reverse strand, counting down.
GCCTGCATTACGGGCTATACGGATTCGACCAATTTCCCCAGAAAGAACGCCTTCCAGAAAACCAGAGGCGGCGGATGGGATGCCTTCGTGACCAAGCTTGGTCCCGGCGGCAACACCTTGGTCTATTCAACTTACCTCGGGGGCTCGGAAGACGAGGGGGGTTCCGCCATCGCGGTCGACTCCGGAGGCAACGCCTACGTAACGGGGAGGACGGCCTCCCGCAACTTTCCCCTGGCGTCCCCCTTTCAGTCCGCCTTCGCAGGGGGAGAATCCGATGCCTTTGTTGCCAAACTCAATGACACCGGCAAAGCCCTGGTTTACTCGACCTACCTGGGTGGAAATGACCGGGACGGCGGTTCCGGGATTGCCGTGGATGCCTCCGGGCAGGCCTATGTCGCGGGAACAACCCGCTCCGCCGACTTCCTTCTGGAAAATCCCTTCCAGAATGCGAGGCTGGGTTCTCAAGATGCCTTCCTGCTCAAATTGAGCCCGACAGGCGACGCCCTGGTTTATTCGACTTATTTAGGAGGAAGCGATCAAGAGGAGGGAAAAGGGATTGCCGTTGACGCTTCCGGAAACGCCTATCTCACGGGCAACACCCGGTCGGCCGATTTTCCGGTCAAAAACCCGGTGCCCGGTTTGGAACACGCGGCAGGCTATTACGATGCCTTTGTCACGAAGTTCTCGCCCGGCGGTAACACCCTTTTGTACTCTACCTATCTCGGAGGGACCGGTTTGGACTATGGTGTGGGTATCGCCGTCGATGCCTTTTCCAACGCGTATGTCACCGGCCACACCGCATCCTCTGATTTTCCTTTGGAAAAAGCTTTTGTGAATGAGCATAGGAGTTTTTGGGATGGCTTTGTGGTCAAACTCACTGCTGCCGGAAACCAACTCATTTACTCAAGTTATCTCGGTGGGTCCAAGGATGATTACGCCCGAGGCATTGCCGTGGATTCGGACGATTATGCCTACGTTACCGGATGGACCCACTCCGACGACTTTCTCGTAACTTCGAATGCCCTCCAACCCATAAAAGCGGGGGCATGGGATGCCTTTATCACCAAGATCAACAACACCAATTTCATCCCGCCTGTCGCAGGCTTTTCGGCAAAACCGCAGCGTGGTCGGGCCCCGCTGACCGTCAGGTTCACCGACTCATCGAGTGGAGACATTACAAGTCGGCAATGGGATTTCGGGGATAACCAGACCTCCTCCAAACGCAATCCGACCCACACCTACCTCAACCCGGGCATCTACACCGTTTCGCTGAACGTCAGCGGACCGGGGGGCAGCAGCGCCAAAATCAGACCGGCCTACATAACCGCAGACGCCCAGCCAAGCGTCCGCGTAACGACCCCGAACGGCGGCGAGATCTGGCCGCCCGGCAGCACTCAGACGATCCAATGGACCTACACGGGAAACCCCGGGACCCTGGTGAGAATCGAACTGATCAGAAACGGAGTGCCTATAAGCACCATCAAGCCGGCTAACCCAATCGGAGAAGACGGCACCGGTTCCTGTTCCTGGAAGATTCCGTCAGCGAGAGAACCGGGAGATAATTATAGGATTTCACTGACCAGCAACGAGGGCTCGAACGACCTCAGCGACGGCAATTTTACCATCGGCCAGGTCGTCGGCACCTACTCAAAGTGAGCGATTCCTTCTGAGAAGCAAGCGCAGACCATTGGTCCAGGCGGGCGTGGGTAAACCACGCCCTTTCATTTTGGGTTACTCGTCCTTCGGCAGTGGCGGGCTCAACGCCCGCCCGTGTGTTGTGTCAAGGCTAAAAACCGCGGAACTGCGGGAGTGGTTTAATGAAGATATGGGTGGATGCTGATGCCTGCCCGGGGGTAATCAAGGAACTGATCATCCGCACGGCCAGGCGGCTCAAAATCCATACGGTTTTTGTCGCCAACAAGTACATCAGCCTGCCCGATTCGGCCTATGTCTCAACGGTCCGCGTCGGCATGGGACCCGAAGAAGTGGATGAGCATATCGCAAAACATGCCCGGGACCATGATTTTGCCATTACCCAGGACATCCCCTTGGCTTCCGTCCTGGTGCCCAAGGGAGTTACTGTCATCAACCCCCGGGGCGACCTCTATACGGAAGCAAACATCAGGGAGCGGCTCTCCATCCGGAATTTCATGCAGGATATCCGGGAGGCGGGAGGTATCACTCCCGGCCCGAAGCAGTTCGGCCAGAAGGAAAAACAGCGTTTTTCCGAAGCCTTCGACAGGGAACTCACCAAGGGCCTGAAGCGCATGAGCATTCAGCGCTAAATAAAGGTTTTCTTCCCCGCTTGCCGGCCGTCTGATCGGCCCGCCTGGCCCGGCCTTCCGCTGCGGTATTCCACGGCAACTTCTCGGTCCCTTTTGGGCTCACTGCGTTTTGTCCCGCCGGAATACCTGCCGGCGCCTCCCGTCTCCTTATAACTGAAGGAGCGGCGGGCGGGCCTGCCGTTCTTGCGCGGGATATCGGCCGCCCCTGCGAACGCCGCCAGGCCGCTGCTCCGCCCGCTGCTCGCCCGATTCAGAGGATAGCTCGGTTCCAGGCCGGAAATAACGTGCATGGTCAGGGCCTTCCCGATGTAGCGTTCAATGCGGTCGAGATAAGCCAGTTCGCCCCGGGAGGCAAAGGAGATGGCGATGCCCGACTCGCCGTTGCGACCGGTCCGCCCGATGCGGTTGACGTAGTCTTCGGCGGAACGCGGCAGATCGAAATTGATGACGTGACTGATTCCGGTGATATCGAGGCCTCGCGCGGCAACGTCGGTCGCCACCAGGAGTCTGATTTTGCCGCGGTGCATGTTCATCATCGTGCGGTTGCGGGCATTTTGATTCATGTCCCCGTGAAGGGCGGCGGCGGCGTGCCCCTGCCGGTTGAGATCACGGGCAAGGGTGTCGGCGTCGCGGCGGGTGGCGGAAAAGATGATCGCCTTGGTCACGTCGTGCTCCGCGCAGAGGTGATGCAGCAGACGGTTTTTGTGGTGGACATTGTCGGCCACGTGCAGGCGCTGCTCGATGGCGTCAAGGGTGATCGTGCCGGGCGCCACCTGCACCCGTTCAGGGTCTTTCATGAGCCGCCGGGCCAGTTTGGCGGTCTCGTCCCCCATGGTCGCCGCAAACAGGAGGGTCTGGCAACCGTCGGGCACAGCAGCGGAAATCCGCTCCACATCCTCGATGAAACCCATATCGAGCATGCGGTCGGCTTCATCCAGGATGAACATTTCAATCTGAGAAAGATCGATCAGCCTCTGCCCCATGTGATCGAGCAGCCTTCCGGGCGTTGCGATGATCATGTCGGGCGCCTGTGAGAGGGCCCTCACCTGCTGGCCAAAAGGCATGCCGCCGATAATGGCGACACTCTTCACGCGCAGATATTTGCCATAGGTACGGGTAGCCTGGGTGATCTGGTCGGCCAGTTCGCGGGTGGGAGTGAGCACCAGCACGCGCGGGCCGGTTTTGCGGTCTGCGCAACTTGCCGCCAGCCGCTGGAGTGCGGGCAGCACAAAGGCGGCCGTCTTGCCGGTACCGGTCTGCGCCGAAGCGATGACGTCGCGTCCGATGAGGGCCCGGGGAATGGCCTGGGCCTGGACCGGCGTCGGGATGTGGTGACCGCATTGGCCAAGGGCCTTGAGAATGGGTGAAATCAACTGCAGTTCTTCAAAAGACATATAAAGGGCAATCCTCTCCATTTCTGAATGCGAACCGGGGTTGCCGCAGGTCCCGGGATAACTCCCCGGACCAACGCCATATCCTATGCCCGGACCCTGTCGCAAAAGGCGCAGAAAACCGGCGGCTCGATACAGAAAGTCGGTTAAAGGGTACAGCTGCACCACTGCATAACGAAACCGGCGCCGAGAGGGCGCATTCGCCTGCGGTTGCAGCACACTTGAGACGACTGGCTTGAAACATCGTCGCCAACCAAACGTGCTGCCGCAAAAGAGAAGCTTGCTTATGGGGTCAGTGACCGATGATGCCCGATGGCAGGGAGAAACAACGGCGTTCCTGAACTAATTCCTACCAAGGTCTCAAACAATTGGTTGCCATTATACAGTCGCAATTTCAAATGACAACCCTCTTCTGCATAAATTTCTTGAAATACTACGTTTTCGGTTTCCCACAAGACCCAAACTCTTTTTTCGCCGGGGTGACAACTTGTTGCCAATTGATCAATGGTGTTCGCCGGCCGGTGCTGCAGAAGACCCCGGGGGGCCGGAGCTCAAGCCGGCATGGCCTCCGGTTTCGAGTATGCCGATGCGGGCCGGGGGGCAATCATGCGGACGCATAAACCGCTGTGGCCGCCTCGATGGCGCCCGGGCGGGCCTTGAAGCCCTCGGCTTGCAACACGGCTGCCAGTGCGGACAGGAACAGGTACACGTTCCTGCGGCGGCAGGAATGGCCCATCAGCCCGACGCGCCAGACCCTGCCGCCGAACTGGCCAAGTCCGCCGCCGATCTCAATGGAAAAATCGTTGAGCAGCACCTTGCGCACCTTGAGATCATTGATGCCGTCCGGGATCAGGATCGCATTCAGCATCGGAAGCCGTTCCTTCTCGGGCACAAGCATCACCAGCCCCATGGCCTCAACCCCGGCCACCAGGGCGCGATGGTTCAGCAAATGGCGCGCAAAGCGGGCCTCGAGCCCCTCCTCGGCAATGATGCGCAGCGCCTCGCGAAGAGCGTAGATCATGTTGACCGGGGCGGTGTGGTGATACTTGCGCTCGTTGCCCCAGTAGTCGCGGATCATGCTGAAATCGAGGTACCAGCTGACCACGGGATGCTTGCGCTGTTCGAGGGCTTTGACCGCCGCGGCGCTGAAGGTGACCGGGGAAAGCCCGGGCGGACAGGAGATGCACTTCTGGGTGCCGCTGTAGGCCGCATCGATCTTCATCCGGTCGACGGCGACATCGATCCCGGCCAGTGAGGTGACGCAGTCCGCCACGAAAAGAGCCCCGGCTTCGCGGGCGATCTTCGAGATGTCCTCCAGCGGCGTGCAGGCGCCGGTCGAGGTCTCGGCATGCACGACGGCCACGACTTTGGGCTTGCATCCCTTGACCGCCTTGGCCACCGCCTCAGCGTCGACGGCCCGGCCCCATTCGCCATCCACCTTGACCAGTTTGCCTCCGATGCGGTTGACGATATCACCCATACGGGTGCCGAAAACACCGTTCACGGCGACCACCACCTCGTCGCCGGGCTCCACCAGGTTGACAAAGCAGGCTTCCATGCCGGCGCTGCCGGTGGCGGAAACCGGAATCGTGAGGGCGTTTTGGGTCTGGAAGAGATGGCGCAGCAGTTGTTGGGTATCGTTCATGGCTCCCAGGAAATAGGGGTCCAGGTGTCCGATGCAGGGTGCGGCCATCGCCTGCAGCACTCTTGCCGGCACGTCGCTGGGCCCCGGCCCCATAAGAAGCCGATAGCCGGGATCAAGATCTCTAAAATCGTTGGGGTCGAATGGGGATGAGTCAGCACTCATGAGTAAATCGCCCTCCTCCTTTAAACCGCTGTGGTAAGCTTGATATTCGACTTGGCTCATAAGCCGGAAGTTGTTTCAGACTATAAAAGACCCGCTTCGGTGTCAACAAGAGCTTTCCCGGCACCGGAGACGGGTATCGGGTTCCGAAGTGCGGGGTCGCGATGGGCTTCTCTCTTCAATCCACCAAGCCAGCCAGCCGCAGCAGTTCAAAACAGACTGCTGCGACCGCGCCCGCCGCCGGTATGGTCAGGAGCCAGGCCGTGGCCATGCGCCCGGCAACTCCCCAACGCACGGCCGACAATCGCTTGGAGGAACCCACCCCCAAAATCGCTGCGGAAATGACGTGAGTGGTGCTGATCGGGGCTCCAAACGATGACGCCGCCGAGATCACTCCCGCCGCGGACGTTTCGGCCGAAAACCCGTGCACCGCTTCAAGCTTAAAGATCTTGTGTCCCATGGTCTTGATGATCTTCCAGCCACCCATGGCAGTGCCCATGGCCATGAACAGAGCGCAGGACAGCTGGACCCAGAAAGGCACCGTCATGTCGGGGATCCGGTGCCCGACAAAGAGGGCCAACGTAATGATGCCCATGGTTTTTTGAGCATCGTTGGTGCCGTGGCTGGTGGCCATAAAGGCCGACGACAGGATCTGAAGTTTTCGAAACGCCCCGTTGACCTTGCGGGGATGGGCGTCGCGAAACATCCAGGACAGAGTCAGCATCATCAGGTAACCCGCCAGAAACCCCCCGATCGGCGAAAAGACCAGCGGCACCAAAACTTTATTGAAAATGGAGGAGAAGTTGAGAGCTTCCGATCCTCTGTAGGCAAGGGTCGCACCGATCAACCCGCCAATGAGGGCATGCGATGACGAAGACGGCAACCCCAGGTACCAGGTGAAGAGGTTCCAGACAATGGCCCCGCAGAGGCCCGCCAGCGTCAGTGCCTGGCAGCCCCTGATCATGTCCGGGTGAACGATGCCGCTGCCGACGGTCTGGGCCACGTGAGTGCCGATGAAGGCTCCGACCAGATTGAGCAGGGCTGCCATCATCACCGCTATTCCCGGCGACAAGACCTTGGTGGAAACCACGGTGGCAATGGCATTGGCCGTGTCGTGCGCTCCGTTAGTGAAATCGAACGCCAGCGCCACGACAATGACCACCATCAAAAGCAAGGAAATCTCAAGCATTCTTGAGCGAAATCCCTTCGATGGCCTTGGCCAGCTGCCAGGCCCGATTAAAGGCCTTATCGATGCGGTCGTAGACGTGGGTCCACTTGATAATATCCACGACGTCCACCGGACCGGGCGACGGGTTGTCGTAAAGCTCACCCAAGCCGCTCAACAGCAACATCTCGCATTCCTTCTTGAGCTGTTTGACCTGGGCAACGGTCTGGGAGACTTCCTGTCCGCTGCCCAGCATGCCCAGCATGACCCCGATCCCCGTGACCATCTCTTTGATATCGGAAATCATTCGCTTGACCGGGAACCGCATGCGGGAAAGGCCGTAGACTCCGATGCGATTTGAAACCGCCTGGATGTGATTCAGGATGGTTTCCTGGGACGAGTTGATCTCATGAATGTCCTCGCGGTCAATGGGGGTTATGAAGGTGGTCGAGAGCTCGCGGGCGATGGTCCGGTTGATGACGTCTCCCTCGGCTTCGAGTCGATTGATCGCCTGGCACAGATCCTCGCAGTCCGAAGATTCCTCGGCGATTTGATCGAGTACCGTCGCCGCATTCACGATGATGCGATTCTGTTCGCAGAACAGTTCGAAGAATTTGGGCGATTTGGGGAAAAGGCTGAACGACATGGCCCCTCCTTGATCGAGTGGGTATGTAAGATCGGGTCGATATCACCGACCCGGCCCCTTAGAGCACGACTTTCCTGTTCCAGGGAAGCCGAAATTTAAGATTTTAACCTCTACCGTGCCACTTAACTATCATGAATGGGTGAGAAATGCATCACCCAACAGGTGAAACCCTAAGATTGCGGATGGAGCGACGGGTGGCGGAATTCCCCATTCGTTGCATATTGTATTTCGGTTCATAGTGAGGTATCGCTGCACGATCAGAAACCGTTTCAGGGAGGCTTCCGGATAGGCCGCGTGATGGCGGCAATGAATTCTTAGGCGGTGATGTCGATGTTTTCAAAGGAACCCGAAGCGCCTCAGCGGCTTGACATCCTCGCCGGCCCGGCCGTTCGCGGGGTCCTGTGGATGGTGCTTGCCCAGGTGCTCTTTTCGGCCATGGGGGTCTTCACGCGACTCGGCGCGCAGAACGTGCCGTGGCAGGAGGCTGCGCTGTCCCGTTTTGCGGTCGGGGCGTTCGTCGCTTACCTGATGGCCAGAGCTCGCGGCGCCGCTCTCCACATCACGAACAAGAAACTCATGTGGGCGAGGAGCATCACGGGGACGCTTTCGGCGCTTTCCGTTTTTTACGTATGGGCTTCGCCGAAAATCCCGCTCGGGGATGCCGTGACGCTCACCTCGATCGGGCCGGTGTTCGTGGTCCTCTTGTCCCGGCCTCTTTTGAAAGAGCGCGTCGGGAGGCTCGTCTGGGTTGCCGTGCCCATCGCCTTCAGCGGAATCGTGCTCGTTATGAAACCATCTTTTCACGTCGCCGGCTCGCTTGCGGCTATCGCGGTCGTCGGGTCCTTCTTCTATTCCCTGGCCATGATCTCGCTGCGCCAGATCGGCCCCACCGAATCGGGTGAGGCCGTCGTCCTGCATTTCTCGCTTTTCGGCACCCTCGTGATGCTCTGCATTTCGATTCCCGTATGGGAAACACCCGATCCGCTGACGGGACTGTTCCTCGCCCTCACCGGGTTGTCCGGAGGATTCGCACAGGTCGCCATGACGCGCGCCTATTCGCTCGATCGCGCAGCGCGCATCAGTGCCTTGAACTACCTCGGCATCATCTTTACCAACATCTTCGCCATCCCGGTCTTCGGCGGCTCCCCGGGATTCTGGCAGATCGTCGGGTCGGGGCTCGTCATCCTCTCTGGGGTCTTCATCACGCTCAGCGCCCAGAAGGAAAAGATCCCGATCGAAATGGCATGAATGAGCGACCCTATGCTCCGCCTTCCCCCTTTATCTCCCCCGCAACTTGCGAAGGCGGATGGATTTGGGGGTCACTTCCACCAGTTCATCGTCGCTGATGTATTCCATGGCCTGTTCGAGGGTAAACTGACGCGGCGGGATGAGGCGCAGGGCTTCGTCGGAGCCCGAAGCCCTGATATTGGTGAGTTTCTTTTCCTTGGTGATGTTGACCCAGAGGTCTTCCGAACGCGAGTTCTCGCCGACGATCATGCCCGTGTAGACCGGATCGCCGGGGTTGACAAAAATGGTCCCGCGCGGCTGCAGGTGAAAGATCGCGTAAGTCACCGCTTTCCCCTCGCGGTCGGAGACCATAACCCCGTTCGGCCGCCCGGCAATCTCGCCGGCATGCGGCTTGTGGCCGATCAGCATGGTGTTGAGAATCCCGGTACCGCGGGTATCGGTCAGGAACTGGCTGCGAAAGCCGATCAAGCCCCGCGAAGTGATTTCAAATTCGAGGCGCACGCGCCCGAAGCCGTTGTTGATCATCTTGGTCAACTGGCCGCGCCGGCCGCTCAGCATTTCCGTAACAATCCCGACGAATTTTTCCGGGACATCGATCACGGCCAATTCCATGGGTTCGCACACCTGCCCGTCGAGGTTTCGGGTGATGATCGTGGGGTTGGAAAGCGAGAGCTCGAAACCCTCCCTGCGCATCGTCTCCACCAGCACCGCCAGCTGCAGCTCGCCGCGGGCACTCACCCGGAAAGAATCCCGGTTTTCCGCCTGCTCCACCCGGATGCTCACGTTGTAGAGGAGCTCCTTGTCCAGGCGCTCCTTGATGTGGCGCGAGGTCAGGAACCTCCCGTCCTTGCCCGCCAGGGAAGAAGTGTTGACCGAAAAGACCATGGACATGGTCGGCTCTTCCACGGTGATGACCGGCAAGGCACGCGGGTCCGCCAGGTCGCCCAGAGTGTCCCCGATAAAGATGTCATCCACTCCCGCCACGGCTGCAATATCGCCCGCTTCGACCGTGTCCCGTTCCACCCGTTCAAGTCCTTCGTAGGTGTAGACGACACTGAGGGTGGCGCGGCGCGGGACCCCGTCCGCCTTGATGAGCGCCACTCCCTGACCATAGCGCAGCGTGCCGTTGACGACCTTACCGACACCGATTCTGCCGACGTAGTCGCTGTGGTGGAGGTTGGTGACCAAAAATTGGAGCGGCGCTTCAGGATCATAGGCGGGAGCGGGAATGGAGGTGAGGATGGCTTCGAACAGCGGCAGCAGGCCCCTCCCCTGCCCTTCCGGGTCGGTGAGGGCGATTCCGGCCTTGGCGTTCGTGTAGAGCACCGGAAACTCCAGTTGCTCTTCCGTGGCATCGAGATCGATGAAGAGATCGTAGACCTCATCCAGGACTTCCTGGATGCGCCGGTCGGGCCGGTCGATCTTATTGATCACCACGATGGGGGGCAGTCCGCGCGCCAGGGCTTTGCCGAGCACAAAGCGGGTCTGCGGAAGGGGGCCTTCGGTGGCATCGACCAGGAGCATCACCCCGTCGACCATGTTGAGCGTGCGCTCGACCTCACCGCCGAAATCGGCATGACCGGGGGTGTCGACGATGTTGATCTTGACCCCTTTGAAGACAATGGCCGTGTTCTTGGCCATGATCGTGATGCCTTTTTCCCTTTCAAGATCAAGGCTGTCCATGACTCGCTCGGCAACCTGGGCGTTTTCCCGAAAGACCCCGCTCTGCCAGAGCATGGCGTCCACAAGCGTCGTCTTGCCGTGATCGACGTGGGCAATAATGGCTAAATTGCGCAGGTCCTGACGTAAATGCATAACCGTCCTCTCTTTAATGGGCGTGCTCCCCTGTAATCACGGGCCCTCACACCGGAGTCAAAAGCGCGTGAGTGTCACCTGAAGAAGAGGGGACAGTCAAGAATATGATGAAACACCTTATCGGAAATACTCGATTTTTCCATTCTCATCCTTCCGATAGGCTTGCCGACAGGAGAGACACTCAGGTGCACCAAAACCCGGGTCAATCATGATTTCGCAGATCATCTCACTGCCATCCGCATTCCAATCGACGCACAGCGCGGTAAATCCCTTTTCCTTGAGCAGCTCCCAATGGTTCAATCCGACTTTGGGCATTATCTCTCCTT
>CAWJQV010000020.1:0-37190 GCA_963844985.1 uncultured delta proteobacterium | reverse complement strand
AGCCAAGGGAGCAAACTCAGGTCTTTCGCATCACCCATGAAGGAAGATCCCATCGCGCCATAATCGTTGAAGCTTTCCTGAGCTTCTGCGATGTCACGCAAATACCAGCCGCTCTTGAAAGAGTTCACCCTTGCGGAGCATCTTCGCGAACTGGGTGCGACCGGGGTTGTGGTGACCCTGGACGGCCTCAAACTCGAAGGCGATTAGACCCCGCTAAGAGCCAAGAGCTAAACGCCACCCCCTACGTGCCGCTGAACTTGGGTTGACGCTTCTCGAACATGGCCGACAGGGCTTCCATGTGGTCTTCGGTGTAATGGCACAGCGACTGGAAGGCTGCCGCATGGTCCATGGTTTGTTGAAGCGTCGAATGCTGGCCGGTGCGCAGCAGGCGTTTGGTCATCCTCAATGCCCGCGGTGGCTTGGCGGCGATTTTTACCGCCAGTTCAGTAGCCTTTTCCAGCAGTTTGTCATGATCCACCACGTAGTTGATGAGCCCCATGGCGAGGGCGGTCTCCGCATCGATGGTGTCTCCGGCAAAGATCAGCTCACTCGCCCGGGCCATGCCGATCGCCCGCGGCAGGGTGAAGGCGCTGCCGTCTCCCGGGATCAATCCCACGTTGAGGAAGGTTTCACCGAAGGTGGCCTTGCGCGAGGCGACCCGCAGGTCGCACATGAGCGCCATGCCGCAACCGGCCCCCACCGCGGAGCCGTTAACGGCGGCGACTGTCGGGATTTCCACGTTGTACACGGCAAGCAGCACGTCCTGGATATTGCGCCGGTAGTTTTCCATGATCTGCGCGGGACTGCCGGAGAACATGCCTTTCCTCTCCTTCATGTCTTTGACATTGCCTCCGGAAGAAAAGGCCGGATCGACCGCGGTGACAATGAGCACCTTGGTATCGAAATCGGCGTTTACCCGGTCGCAAACCGACTTGATTTCGGCGATCATCTCAGGGTGGGTCAGAGCATTCCGGATGTCGGCACGGTTCAGGGTCATGGTTGCAACGCCGTGTTCACTTTGAAACAGGATCTCCTTGAATTCCATCGCTGCGCTCTCCTCTTTCTTAAAAAATGGGCAAAAGGCTTGGTTTCAGGTGCTACAGGTTGACGCTTCCTTCAAGATAGGTAACCGCACGACCAGCTATTCTAACCTTGTCTTCAAGAAGTTCACAGAAGAGTTCCCCCCCGCGTTCCGACAACTGCAGCGCGTGCAATTTCCTCTTGCCCAGTTTCGCCGCCCAATAGGGAATCAAAGTGCAGTGAGCCGATCCCGTAACGGGGTCTTCGGGAACTCCGACTTTGGGCGCAAAGAACCGCGAGACGAAGTCCGACTTCGTGCCCGGAGCAGTGACGATCACTCCCAGGCAATCCAGGGCGGCCAATTTATCCATATGGGGCGCTATGGATCTCACGCTTTCTTCGGACTCGAAAACCGCCAGGTAATCCCTTGCCAGAAGACACTCCTTGGGCGCAACTCCCAGGGCCTCGATAAGACTTTCGGGGGCTTCGCAGGAAGTGCCGGGGCGGGAGGGAAATTCCATCGTCAGGAGGTCGCCCTGCCGTTCCACGGAAAGGTCGCCGCTCTTTGTGCGGAACCGGACTGTCCCCGCCTTCGGGTCAAGGAAGTTAAAAATGACGTGAGCGGAGGCCAGCGTGGCATGGCCGCAGAGGTCCACTTCCGTCTTCGGGGTGAACCACCGCAGTTCATAGTGTTCTGCCCGCTTAACGAAAAAGGCCGTCTCCGAAACGTTGTTCTCTGCGGCAATGGTCTGCAGCGTTGAATCAACGAGCCAGCTTTCCAGCGGGCAAACCGCGGCCGGATTGCCCTTGAACAAGGTGTCCGTAAAAGCATCAATCTGAAAAAGCATATTCTTCATGTGCAAATTTCCCCCCGGTTGGGTCATAATGTGATCGAATCGCCTTTCGATATGAAAGGATAAAGTATAGCCAACTTTCGCTCCAACTCAATGCCCCTTTTCGACCCTGCGTGAGGGTCCTCGATGGCTTGGATGCCTGGTCCATGCTTGAGGGATGACCTGTGAAAGGACTGAGGGCGATCGGTTCGCGGCGGTCAGGGGCGATGCTGTCAAAGCAGTCCGGGTTGCATGGCGGAAATGCTTGACAGTCTAGAGGTTGGGGTGATTCTGAAACAGACCGGAAAGGAGGAGTATGGGGAAAATACCGATCCTGTCAAAGGATGGAAGCAAGTCTGCCACGGACCCCGAGCGACCCATGGCGTGTTATCCGCTCAACCGGCCGCTGCCGACCTTTTATATGGCAGATTACTCGGTGTTGGGCCTCTTGGTTGATAAGCTGGAACAAACGGTTCGGGTGCTCAGAGAGAACCAATTCCCGGTAGGTGACGAAACCGGCGACCTCGAAGTGACGATAAGCCATCCGGGGCAGCTCCGGGAGATCATTCGGCTGCTGAAAGAGAAGGGTATCGACTGCCAGGTCAACGATGTCATCAGCGGCATCTACCAGGGTTGATAGCCGCAGCCCTGCCGGTTCGGCAGGAAGGATGCCTCAAATCGTTCAGCTGAAGAAAGGAGGTCAATGAAGCGGGTTTTTTGCGTCTATCTTGCGAGCAGCCCAGAGAATCGATAGCGGATATCGAGTTTCATGGCTATCATCATGCCGGGCCGGTCACTCCTTGATCAGTGTTCCTGGGCGTCGATGACGGCAAGCGAGGTGGCGTTGACAATATCCTCCACGTCGCAGTTTCGCTGAATGACATGAATCGCCCGGCTCGTTCCCATGAGGATGGGACCGATGGCCCTGGCCCCGCCGATGCGCTCCATCAGTTTGTAGGCGATATTTCCCGCATCCAGGCAGGGGAAGATGAGAACATTCGCCTTGCCCTTCAGTTCGTTAAAGTCGTAAACGCGATTCAAGATCTCCGGAATGACTGCCGTGTCTGCTTGCATCTCGCCATCGATCTTGAGGTCCGGCCGGCGCTTTTTTACGATCTTTACGGCACGGGCCACTTTTTCCGTCAGGGGATGGCGGGTGCTGCCGAAATTGCTGAACGAGAGCATGGCGATGCGCGGCTTGATTTCCAGCAGGCGAATGACGGTGTCAGCGGCACAGATGGCGATTTCTGCCAACTGTTCGGTAGTGGGATCGATGTTCACCGTGGTGTCCGCAAAGAACATGACGTCCTTTGGAAAAACCATCATGTACATGCCGGCAATCACCGAAGTCTTTTCTTCCAGGGGGAGGACTTGCAGTGCCGGCCGAATGGTTTCCGGGTAGTGTTTGTTGACCCCGCCGACCAGGCCGTCGGCGTCTCTCATCCTGACCATCATGGCGCCGAAGTAGTTGCGGTTGACCGTCAACAGTTTGGTCGCTTCCTTGCGGGTAATGCCCTTGCGGGACCGCCCGCGGTGAAATTCGGTAACGTAGTCTTCAAAACGGTCGAAGTTTCTGGGATCGATAATCACCGCCTTATCCAGTTCCAGGCTGAGTTCGGCGATATTCCTTTCGATGACCGCCTTTTCTCCCAAAAGAATCGGCCGGGCAATGCCTTCATCGAGAATGACCTGGCAGGCGCGGAGAATCTTTGGTTCATTGCCTTCCAAAAAGACGATCCGTTTGGGGTCCCTCTGGGCACGGTGAATAATTCTTCTCATGATTTCCTGAGACCGGCTCAAGCGGCTTTCCAGGTTATCCCGGTAGGCATCCCAGTCGTAGATGGGTTTCCGGGCAACTCCCGAGGTCACCGCGGCCTTTGCGACGGCCACGGCTTCCCACACCAGGACCCTGGGGTCGAAGGGCTTGGGGATGATGTACTCGGGGCCGAATCTCAGCACTTGCCCGCCATAGGCTCTGAGGACCGAATCCGGAATATCCTCTTTAGCCAGTTCGGCCAGAGCATTGACGGCGGCGATCTTCATTTCGTTGTTGATGGCCGTGGCTCTTACATCGAGGGCCCCCCGAAAAATGAAGGGAAATCCCAGGACATTATTGACCTGATTGGGATAGTCGGAACGCCCGGTGGCCATGATCAGGTCGTCGCGGACACTGGTGGCCTCATGGTAATCAATTTCCGGGTCAGGATTGGCCATAGCGAAAATGATGGGTCTCGGGGCCATGCTTTTTACCATATCTTTGGTGAGGACACCGGCGACGGAAACCCCGGCAAAGACATCGGCGTCCTTCATAACCTCCGCCAGAGTCATGGGCTCGGAGCCGTTGGCCAGACGCTCCTTATATGGGTTCATCCCTTTTTCCCGGCCCTTGTGGACGAGGCCCTGCGAATCCACCATGTGCATGTTTTCCCGCTTCACCCCGAGCGTAATGTAGAGTTCGGCGCAGGCAATCCCGGCGGCACCGGCCCCCGAGAAGACAACCTTCACCTGGTCGATGCGTTTCCGTTGAAGTTCGAGGGCGTTCAAGAGAGCGGCCCCCGAGATGATGGCCGTGCCGTGCTGATCATCGTGAAAAACGGGGATGCTCATGATTTCCTTGAGTCGTTCTTCAATGTAGAAGCATTCCGGGGCTTTGATATCTTCCAGATTGATGCCGCCGAAAGTGGGTTCCAGCAGTTGCACCGCTTTAATGATCTCATCCGGATCGGTCGACCCGAGTTCGATATCGAACACATCGATGTCGGCAAAGCGCTTGAAGAGCACCGCTTTCCCTTCCATGACCGGCTTGGCGGCGAGCGGGCCAATGTTGCCGAGGCCCAACACGGCTGTGCCGTTGGTTATCACGGCAACCAAATTGCCCTTAACCGTGTAGTCAAAAACCCGGTCTGCGTCTCTCTCGATTTCCCGGCAAGGCTCGGCTACTCCCGGCGTGTAAGCCATGGAGAGATCTCTTTGAGTGATGCACGGTTTGGTGGATTTCACCTCGATCTTCCCCGGGCGCTCCTGGGTGTGGTACTGCAAGGCATCTTCCCTACGAATCATCCTTCGGTCCTCCCGAATCGGCAGATATTGAGCGGCAGACGTTCATTCTGCCCGCTATAAATTTGGTATCGTTCGTGATGTGCGGAATAGGAATGATCTCTCGTAAGTCTGCGGCGGGTGTTCGAGTGGTTTGAGAAAGAAAAAACCCGGAGAACTCTTTCTTCCGGGTCTTGTTGGAGCTCAACAGAGATGTATTACCCGTCCTGAACCTGTCCTTTTGGCCTGCCCTAGGTGTGTCCCAGGAGACGCATCCGTTCTTCCGCCGCTGCGATCCTCTCCAACTCCAACTCGGAGCGCAGTCGTCTCAAGTTCTCAAGTTCTTCCATGACCCTTTGTTTTTCCTGCAGATCAAGCGGTTGGGCTGTCTCGTAGTGTTTAATCCGGTCCTTAAGGACTCTGGCTTCCAGGCCAAGTTGCCTTATTCGATCGAGAACCGCCTCTTCGCGGTGAGTGAGAACGGTGCTCTTTTCGTGACACCCATAGCTCTTGCCGCTCGCGTCCGGTTCATTGTCGACCGTCTGACAGCAACCGCAATCGTCTAATTCCATAATGGGGAGATGATGCTTGAGTCCCATTGAAATCACCTCCGTTCCGCTGAAAGTTAAGCACCAATACTACCGACATCATAGCAATAAAGTCAATCGGCTTTCCTTCTCATTCTTGCGAGAAAGCGTAAGGTATTAGTTAATATAATCTTCCCTCGGCAGACAGGGAAGGTGGCATCCGGCCCATTTTGTTTCACTGAGGCATCAGAGGCACGCCTCGATCGCGCTTTCAGTGACAGACGACGGTAGGGGGCCGCAAAATGTATACCGCCAAGGTTGAAATCTTTCGCTTTGTTGGAGCCACCGAAGACACTACAATTCCGAGCACGGCGAATGAGCCTTTGGCTTCGCGTGTCACTCACCATGATCAGATGTCTCCGGGTTGCCCGCCAGCACCTTGAGGCAGATAAATTCATCGCCCTCCGGCCATGGCCATTGGGCCACCTTTTCGGGTTTCACATCGGCCCCGTCGATACGGGCATTTTCGCAGCATGCCCAGAAACTGTCCGGCTGCGCGGCAAGGAAATCGCGTAGAACCGCCTTTTCTATCCAAATCCCCTTTTCAAGGAGAATCGGTGCCAATTCCCTGATCACGAGATTGAAAAGTTTGAGGGTCACCATGCCCTTCCTTTGGGGTCGCAGTGGCTTGAGATTCGGCAGCGGTGATCTGGGAGCGCATCGCAGCATAATAGCTGCCTCTTCGCAGCGTTGCGCCAACCAGGCCCGGCATTGCCGCGGAGAGTGCGAGGATGGAGCCATCCCTGACCAAGGTGGATTCAAGGTCGTCCACGGCTTTGCCGTCGAGAAAAACCGTCTGGATTTTGTCAAGAAGGTCGGAATCCAACCCGAATTCCCGGGTGAGGGTGGTCTCAACACTCATCCCCACTCTGATCTTCAGTCCAAACCCTCTTTGCAGCAGGTAAAAGAAATTGCCCAGGCAAATGCTTTGCACGCGCAGATGGAGGCCAGGTATCTCGAACTCTTGCATACTGACTTTCCTTTCCTTCTTGTTACCGGTTTATCGGAATTTGACACTTTATGATCGCTTCACGCGCCCCATAGGTCAATCCCGGATTCGCTGGAAAGTTTGAGGTCATGCTGGACCGGATAGGTCGGGGTGCGGAGGGGAGCAGGCGGAAAGGGAGACGGGGAGAGGCAGGCGCGGAGAAACGGAGAAGCGGAGGCATGGCGATGCGGGGACGGGGAGATGCACAGAGGGGGAGTGTGGTTGAAATGCCTCTGCCAAGAGTTTATATTCACTGGCGAGTTGCCGACGGTGTTCAAGCTGTGAGCTTCGATGAAACACAAAGTACATCAGGACATTGTGATGGCGGATGATATTCCAGGATTACCCGATCAGGAACAGCTGGAAAAAGAGCTGAGTGAATACCTTTCCAAGAAGTACGGATATCGGATAAAGGTGGTTTCTCCCATGATGGTGTCGCAGACGAAAGATGCTTCGCGTGAACAAAAGAAACCGAGTGGTGTTGACAAAATCAAATTTGATCTAAAACCCGAGGAACTGGAAAGCTACCTCGACCAATACGTGATCAAACAAGCGGAAGCAAAGGCCGTCCTCGCAACCAAGGTTTGCACCCACTACAATCGTATCAAGTATCAACGGCAGAGACGTCGTCACAGGGCTGAAGAGGTTGTCGGGCGGATTAAGAACAATGTCCTTCTGATTGGGCCCACGGGGGTCGGCAAGACTTACCTGGTCAAGCTGATTGCCCGGAAGCTGGGCGTTCCCTTTGTAAAGGGGGATGCCACCAAGTTCAGTGAAACGGGTTATGTGGGCGGCGATGTGGAAGATCTCGTGAGGCAGCTGCTGATCGAGGCGGATGACGATCTCGATCTGGCTGAGCACGGGATCATCTATCTCGACGAGGTCGACAAGATCGCCTCCTCACGGCACCTCATTGGCCCGGATGTCTCCCGAACGGGGGTGCAGCGGGCCTTGCTGAAGCCCATGGAAGAAACCGACGTCGATCTCAAGGTGCCTCATGATCCCATCTCCCAGCTTCAGGCTATCGAGGAATATCGAAAGACCGGGAAGCGGGAAAAACGCACCATCAATACGCGGAACATACTCTTCATCATGAGCGGCGCGTTCAATGACCTCGCCCCCATTGTCAAGAAACGTCTGCAGCAGCAGGGCATGGGCTTCGGTGCGCCGATCCACAGCAAAGAGAACGATCACAAATTCGCCCGTCATGTCAAAGCGGAGGACTTGGTCGAGTATGGCTTCGAAAGCGAGTTTGTCGGCCGTCTACCGGTGGTGGCCGTCTTGGAGCCGCTCGAGGTCGAGGACCTATACGAAATCCTGAAAAACCCGAACAATCCCATCATTGGCGGTAAAAGAGAAGATTTTCGGAGCTATGGCATCGATATCAAGTTCCAGGATGAGGCCCTGCGTCTCCTGGCCGAGATGGCTTGCGAGGAGAAGATAGGGGCACGCGGGTTGGTGAGTGTCATTGAAAGAGTGCTCTTGTCCTATGAGAAAAGGCTGCCGAGCTCTACCATCCGCTTTCTTGTGGTCACCAGGGAGATGGTGCTGGATCCACTTGGCGAATTGGACCGAATCCTGGGCAATCCCCGCGACCCGGATCTGCCTGCAGGGATATGTGCAGGTCCTCGAGAAGGAAAAAGCCGATGCCCGGGAGCAAGTAATGGCCAAGGGAGAGCGCTATGTCCTGCAGTATCCCCGGATCTTTCCTTCAGAACGGATTGAGCTGGTGGTGGAACAGCAGCTGCGGACGGGATTGGCTGTTGAGACCATCATGGATGAGATGGTCTTGCTGTATAATCAAATCAGGGTATTCGAGGCGGACTTTCATGAGAATTACCATTTCCGGATTCATTTCGATGATGAAGCGGTCAATCAAATCATGGAAGAAGCGCTGCAGCGCGATTCCACGGCTACAGCCGTGTGCCAGGGGATTTCCCGGGACTTCGACTACGGTTTCAAATTGATTGCCGAGCGCAGCGGCCAGACCGAGTTTACCATGCCGAGGAGGGCCGTTCTTCAGCCGAGTGTCTACCTGGACGAGTTGATCAGGGAAAACTATCGTAATTACCCCCTCGATTCCGCCGGGCGAAGAGAACAATTGTAGACAGGAAACGGTATTATGATTGGCATTTCAAAACTTTATTGCGGTACTGTCGAGCCTTCCGATGCCTTGCGCTACGGGCGGCAGAGCGGGCATCTCCCGTCGCACCTTTTGCAGTTTTCCCTGGATAAGAAACCGGTTGTCGTGTGGAATGTTACGCGGCGATGCAATTTGAAGTGCGTCCACTGCTATGCTCATGCCAGGGACGTTGATTTCCCTGATGAGCTGACCACTGAGGAGGGAAAGGGCGTTCTCGACGATCTGGCGGCATTCGGTTCCCCCGTGGTGCTTTTCTCAGGCGGTGAACCGCTCATGCGCCCGGACCTTCTGGAATTGGCTTCCTATGCGGTCGCCAAGGGCATGCGCGCGGTCATTTCCACCAACGGGACCCTGATTACCCCTGCCGTTGCTCAGCAGCTCAAAAAGATCGGCCTGTCCTATGTGGGAATCAGCCTTGACGGTATGGAAGAAGTGAACGATCGCTTTCGAGGCGTGAAAGGGGCCTTCGGCAAGGCGCTCGACGGCATCGCCGCGTGCCAGGATGCGGGAATCAAGGTCGGTTTGCGCTTTACCATGAATCACCTTAATTACCGAGAAATACCCGCGATTTTTGATCTGCTGGAGGAGCGTGAAATTCCCCGGGTCTGTTTCTATCATCTGGTGTATGCGGGAAGAGGCAGCAAACTCATGGACGAAGACCTCTCCCATCAGGAAACCCGGGATGTCGTGGATCTGATCATCGATCGGACCGGCGACCTTCACCGCCGCGGCAAGATGAAGGAAGTCTTGACTGTAGATAACCATGCGGATGGACCCTACGTTTATCTGAGGATGCTCAGGGAAGGATCGCTCAAAGCTTCGGAGGTGCTTGAGCTCCTGCGAATGAACGAGGGCAACAATTCCGGGCGCGGCATCGGCTGCATCAGCTGGGACGGGAGTGTCCACGCGGATCAGTTCTGGCGCCACTACAGCTTCGGGAATGTCCGACAGCGGCCGTTCAGTGAAATCTGGACCGACCTTTCCAACCCGCTGATGCAGCAGCTGAAAGAGAAAAAGCTCCATGTTAAAGGCCGCTGCAGTCGCTGCCGCTGGTTGGATATTTGCGGAGGAAATTTCCGGGTGCGGGCCGAAGCCGCCACCGGAGACCTTTGGAGTCCCGACCCGGCGTGCTACCTTACCGATGAAGAAATAGCCTGATCACGAACTTAATTTTTTGCTCGACGAAGGAGGTGGCTTCCCGTGTATTTTCCCGAATATCGCCCCAGAAGATTGCGGCGCACCGAGAATCTGCGCCGCATGGTTCGCGAAACGACCCTGACCGTGGATCAGTTGGTTTATCCGCTCTTTGTCCTCCCGGGAAGGGAGATCAAGAATCCCGTTCAATCCATGCCGGGAGTCTATCAGTTTTCAGTCGATCGACTTATGGACGAAATCGCGACCGTGGTGCGTCTGAAATTGCCCGCGGTGTTGCTTTTCGGCCTGCCGCAGAAAAAGGACGAAGAAGGCAGTGAGGCCTTTTCGGATGGCGGCGCCGTTCAGGAAGCCACCCGCACCATTAAGGAAAAATACCCCGAACTGGTTATCATTACCGATGTCTGCCTCTGCGAATACACCAGCCACGGCCACTGCGGCCTGCTCCGGGGGCAGGAAGTGGACAACGATCCCACCCTGGAGATCCTGGCCAAGGCCGCGCTTTCCCATGCTCGTGCCGGTGCCGATATCGTCGCTCCCTCCGACATGATGGACGGTCGGGTGAGAGCGATCCGGCAGGCCCTGGATGGGAACGGCTATGAGCGGGTTGCCATCCTCTCCTATGCGGCCAAATACTGCTCCGGCTTTTACGGGCCGTTTCGGGAAGCGGCCGATTCCGCTCCCCAGTTCGGTGACCGTCGCGCCTATCAAATGGATATGGCCAATGCCGATGAGGCCATGCGCGAGATTGCCATGGACCTGGAAGAGGGCGCGGATATGGTCATGGTCAAGCCGGCCCTCTCCTATCTCGACATTATTCGCCGGGCCAAGGACCGGTTCGATTGGCCGGTAGCGGCCTACAACGTCAGCGGTGAATACTCCATGATCAAAGCCGCGGCGGCTCAAGGTTGGCTGGACGAAAAACGGGTGATGATGGAAGTCCTCTATTCCATTCGGCGAGCGGGAGCGGACCTGATCTTGACTTATTTTGCCAAAGAAGCGGCACAGGTGCTCCTGGAAGGTTGAACGAGGAAGGGCATGAAAAGAGAGCATAACAGCGGGAGCAAAGCGAACCTGCGCCTGGTGGCATGGGAGGTGACGCGCACCTGCAACCTGGCGTGCATCCACTGCCGCGCCGCTGCGCTGGACCGTCCTTACGAGAATGAACTGACGACGGCGGAATGCTTCAAGCTCTTGGACGAGATTGAAACCTTTGCCAGCCCGATCGTCATCCTGACCGGAGGCGAGCCCCTGCTGCGCCCGGATATCTTCGAGATTGCAGCTTACGGAAACGGGAAGGGCTTCCGCATGACCATGGCCGTCAATGGGACTTTGCTCTCGCCCGAGGCAGCCCGAAAGATGCAGGAGGCGGGCATTCAGCGGATCAGCATCAGTCTGGATGGGGCCACCGCCGAGTCGCATGATGCCTTCCGCCAGGTTACGGGAGCCTTCGAGGGAGCGCTTCGTGGTGTGCAGTGCGCACGGGATGCGGGCCTCGATTTTCAGATCAACACCACCATCACTCAGCAGAACCTCCATGAACTCCCGGCCATTCAGGACCTGACCGTCTCCCTCGGCGCCGTGGCTCACCACATTTTCCTGCTCGTTCCCATGGGCCGAGGCAAAGACCTGGCAGAGCAGGGCATCGATGCCGAACAATATGAACAAACGCTGCATTGGTTCTACGAACAGCGAGACCGGACGCCGCTGCAGTTGAAGGCCACCTGCGCCCCCCATTATTATCGCATCCTGAGGCAGCGGGCCCGAGCAGAGCAGCGTGAAGTCAACTTCGACACCTTCGGCCTGGATGCCATGACCCGCGGCTGTTTGGGAGGGGTGGGCTTCGCTTTCATTTCCCATACCGGGCAGGTGCAGCCCTGCGGCTACCTGGAATTGGACTGCGGAAACATTCGGGAAAAATCCTTTCGGGATATCTGGGACCATTCATCGGTTTTCCAGAATTTGCGAGATTTCGGTAGCTATCGAGGGAAGTGCGGGAACTGCGAGTACGTGAAGGTGTGCGGGGGCTGCCGCGCCAGAGCTTATGAAAAAACGGGCGACTACCTGGCTGAAGAACCCCTCTGCTTGTATCGTCCAAAGAAGTGACCAGGAGTGAGTGATGGATAACGAAAGATCAAGAGTCGGGAGTTAAGTGCTGAGAAAATGACTCATTCAGGCTTCCAGGCCGTGTGGCAAAGCATGGCCATTCTTGTCATCGCCTTGATTATTGGCCTCGGGGTGAATTCCGTGCGCCATGAGCGATTGCCGCTGGTTGCGGATCGGCCTGCGGGAGTTCAAAATAATTCGCCCCCGGACGGAGACCCTTTGCTCATTGCCCTTGAAGAGGCCGAGGTCCTCCATTTCGATCGCGGTGCGGTATTTCTCGATGCGCGGTCCCGGGAACAGTATCGCAAAGGGCATATTGAAGGCGCAAGAAACCTCCCTTGGGACGATTTTGACCGACGCTTCCCCCAAGTCATGTCGGAAGTTCCTCATGATGCCATTATTATTGCCTACTGCGACGGGGAGAGTTGCAGCCTGAGCCGCGAACTCGCCTCGGCCCTTTTCGCCAAAGGCTACGACCACGTGCGAGTTCTGGTTGATGGGTGGGGACTGTGGCAGCAGCGTGGTCTGCCTACCGAGAGATAGCGCTCAGGGCTCCTCCTGCGAGGCCTTTGGCACTCCGCCGCAACCACCGAATCCTTTCCGGTTGTGCAGAAACCTCAGAAACAAAAATCCATTGAAATGCATATAGGCAGGGTGATGAAGCCGGGTGGAAATACGGTTGCGACCGGGTGTCCCCGGTGTCCTCCCCTGCCCATCAGACAAGGGAGGACATGGGAATCAGCCCTATTGAGGGGTTTTCTTCGGGGTTTCAGCCGGTTTGGCAGGAGCTTGAGGAGTCGTCGATGCGGCAGGGGCCGTATTGGCGACGTTGACAATGTGAACCTGTACCTGTTGTGGTTCGTCGGACTGAACATCGGTTTGGATTGTCAGCGTGGTCTGTTGGCGGTCTCCGCCGCCACCGGCAGCGGTCGGGAGATTTGCCATTTTGGGGGTGATCTCGAGGCTATAGCCCGGTTCTTTGGGGAGAGGTTCTTGTTTGACTTCGATCAGTTTTTCGTCGTAAGTGAGTTTCTTGATTTGGAACGGTTTGTTGAGATTGCTGACGACAAGCACTTTTCCAGTACGGACAGGTTGTTGCACCGCCATTTTCCCGACTAGAACCATCATGGGCTTCACGCTGACTTCCCCCTCAATGAATCCGCTTACCCGGATGGTGATTTCGGGTTTTTCCGGGACGTCCGTAAGGCATTTCACAAACCCGCTGTAAGAGCCCTGCTTGAGGAGATTGGTGACCTTCAGACGATAGTGTTTGCCATCTTCCACGGTCTCCGTCTTATAGCCTACCTTCTCGTCGAGATTGCTCTCAACTTTCTGTATTTTGAATGGCCGTGAAGTACTCACCAAATCGATGGTCTTCTCCTCCAACTGATCCGCCATCCCCCTGAAACGCGATGCTGGTAGAGGGTTGGACATCGATCTGGGCTTTCACGTTTCCCTGCAGGACCAGCGAAGCCCGCTGGTTCTGAGGGTCATTGCTGAGCACCGTAGCCGTCTTCTTGACATTTCCCTGGTAGCCTTTGAGATTGATTTTGAGAGTCACTTTTCCCTCGCCTCCGGGAGGGATCGCCCGATCAAACTGGGCCACTGCGCACCCTCAACCAGGGCGCACCTGTTCGATTTGCAACTCCCCCTTGCCGGTGTTTTTGATCTTGAAATCATGAACGACTTCAACGCCTTCAAAGACTTCGCCGAAATCATGGGTCGCTTCCGGTATCTGGAGAACCGGTGCCTCCGGGGATGCAGCCGGGGCTGCCGGCTTGGGTTGGGCGGATTTGCCGGCAGGGTCCGCCGCATGAGCCCAACTCAGGCACAAGCACCAGAGCAAAACCAATAGGCATGGTCTAAAAACCCGTTTCATAAGCTCTTTTCCTCCCTCATTGTTAAGCTGAATGGTTCCCGCACGAAATCCAGTCGTATTAAAGCTTTATTCTCCTGAATTGAGAATGATTGGCATAGCTTTTCCGACCTCAAAGGTCAAGGTCAAAAAGGAAAGCTAAAGCTCCGGCACCAGTTCACCCGCAGGCACCACGGCGATCTTCTCCTCTGCAAATTTCCCTGCCTCCTGGCTGAGTGCGCGCAGGGTCGATTCATGGGGATGACCGATCGCCAGGGCCGAACCCTGGATTTTTGCCCGCTGCATGGCCTGTCTTATCTGTTTCCGAATAGCAGCTTCCGAGCGCTGGTTATCGAGGAAGACGTCACGGCGCAGATAGGGGATCTGGACCTGTTGCGCCACGGAAGCTGCCACGCTTCCAGGGGTTGTATAACTATCAATGAAGAACAGCCCGCGCCGTTTCGCTTCCTCCAGGACCGTCTTCATCAGGGCGGCATTTTCGGTAAACCGGGACCCCATATGGTTATTCAATCCCGCCAAGCGAGGAGTGGCCTCCAGAGCATCGGTCAGTGATTGCTGAACGGCATCCGCGGACATGGATAACAGCAGGGCCCCTTTTCCCGGCTTGACTTTGGGATACCCTTGCGGCTCCATCGGCATATGGAGAATAACCTGACGGTGGTTTGCGTGGGCCAATTCAGCGATTTCCCGACTGTACCGCTGGTGGGGAAGGATCGAAAAGGTAATGGGAATCGGAAGTTCCGAAAATCTTTTGGCAATCTCGAGGCTCGGCCCGAAATCGTCGATTACAATGGCGACCCTGGCAACCGGCGGGGTGAGGACAGGCGCGGGAGGCGGGGGTGCCGGCGGTGTCGTCGTGCCGGGTTCGGGCGCCCGCGAAGCATGGAGATTATTGGGTTGAATTCGGGGGGAGTCCGGTTGCGGGGTCGGTTTCGGTATTATAGGTTCCCGAGGTTCGGGGATTTGTTTTTCGGCTAAGCCGGCGTTCGGGTGTCTGCCGTTGGCCGGCGCTGTGCCGGGGTGTCTTGCTTCGCCGGATTTAGGGGTCTCTCGATGATCAAAAGTCTTCTCGGGGGAAGTTCCTCGACTCTTGGTTGCTGCTTCATTCGTTTTCGGCTGACGTGCCGGCTTGGAACTCTTCCCCCAATATACAAGCCCGGCCAGTGCCGCAAGAGCTACCAGCCAGACCAGAAAAAAGACAACACGGGAAGACTTTGTTATTTTAAATGAGGAGAACCCGAAGCCGCCCCCAGCAGCCTTCCGGGTGCTGCTTCCGGGCTGCTTGGCTGTCGTTCGATTCCTCGGAGCCCTCCTCCGGGAGGGTCTCTTTTTCTCAGGGGTAGCCCCGGAAGGCGTCTGATTCATGGTTTTCGGGACTACTTGACGCTCATCTGTCCCATGATTTTGTAGCCCTTGAGCAAGTCAAAAGCCCTTCTCAGCTGATTGTCCTGTTCCAGCATTTTCTGCGACTCGGATTGGGTCGCGCCCGGTTTGGAGTCTCCCGGTTCCGCTTTTTTCGTTTCCATATGCCTCGGGAGGTCCTTTTCACGAACGCGACGGATTTCATCGGTCCCATCATCTTCGGCTTTCTGCGAGGTCTCTTTCTTGACCAAGATGTCAGGCTCGATCCCCTTGGCTTGAATAGAACGTCCGGAGGGGGTGTAGTAGAGTGATGTCGTCAGCCGCAGAGCGGAGCCGTCGCTCATGGGGATGACCGTTTGCACCGAACCTTTGCCGAAGGTCGGTTCCCCCAGGATGATCGCCCGTTTATGGTCTTGAAGGGCTCCTGCCACGATTTCCGAGGCGCTGGCACTGCCCGAGTTAACCAGTACGACGATGGGAAAGTTGCGCGGTTTGCTGTTCTTGTGAGCCTCAAAACGCATCTTTTGGTTATCCAGGCGCCCGCCCGTGTACACGATCAGACCCTCATCGATAAATTCATCGGCGACTTCAACGGCCTGGTCCAGCAGGCCTCCCGGATCATTGCGAAGGTCCAGTACTAAGCCCTGGAGAGGATGATTATCACTTTCGAGTTGATCGAGCGCCTTGCGCAGATCATTAACCGTTCCGCTCTGGAAACTCGAGATCCGAACATATCCGTAACCTGGCTCCAGAGTGCGCCACTTTACGCTCTGGATAGAGATCGTGTCCCGAACCAGCTCGAACTCCAGAGGTTTGCGCTCGCCTTTCCTGACAATGGTAAGTTTAACCTTGGTGCCTTTTGCACCGCGCATTTTCTGGACCGCCTCGGTGAGCGACATGTCCTGGGTCGGCTGGTCATCGATCCTGACGATCTGGTCGCCGGCTTGAATTCCCGCCTTGTCGGCCGGGGTTCCCTCCAGCGGGGATACCACGGTCAGGATTCCGTCCTTCATGGATATTTCAATGCCCAGTCCGCCGAATTTACCCTTGGTTTCGACCTGCAACTCTTTGTACTCTTCGGGTTTGAGAAAGGAAGAATGAGGGTCCAACTCGCGAAGCATGCCGCTTACCGCCCCGTACATGAGTTTCTTTAGATCAATTTTCTCCACATAATTATCCTGGACGATGTTCAAAACATCGCTGAATAACCTTAAATACTGGTAGACATCAGGGTTGCCCTCACCGGTCTTGGCTTTGAGACTCGACCATCCGGTAAGCAGGAGCAACAAGGCGACGAGTACGAAAATGGCCTTTTTATTCTTCTTCACCATGGAGAGTTCCCTATCCTTTCCAAAATTGTAATGCACATGAAGATTACGCTTTATGGCATAAAAAACATCCAATTCCAAGATTTTCAGAAATGCGGCCTGCTTCCCCAAATGGGGACAGCCGGAGAATCCTGAATGAAATCCTTGGTAAGGGCGCAAAGCGCCTGCCGGCAAGTGGGGAGGCAGTCAAGCCGCGAGCCGGTTCCCACTCCGAATATCCTTTGACCAGCCATAAAAACCCGAATGCCTTCAATTCTAGCTTCGCGTTCTGGTTTTTTCCATAAAAAACTGGCCCTCACCGAATTCGGTTCCAATGAAGGGAGGAGCAGGTATTTCACAAGCCTCGGGAAATGAAGATGTCGGACCATGCGACCCCGAAACAGGGGGAGGTCGTGAGATTTGTGTTTGGATTTTTCCGAAAGAGCGGAAGAGTACCGATGATGAGTGAGAGGTGCGGTTAAATAAGCACGGAAATGACGACTTGGGGCGTTTGTGCAATGATGGATACCCCCGCGGGGGGGCCGATCGGGGATTTCGAAGCTGCGGGGGAGACCATTTATGATGAGGGCCCGGTGCCTTATGGAGGGATGCGCTCCTGCGAGGCTGAGTGCCGCCCGGGCAAGGCCGGCCTGAGGCAACAAAGGGATCGGTGCCCTGTCAGTTGTCGGTACCACTCATCTTGAAAATCAGTTCCGGCTTCTTCAGAAAGACCTTGGTATCCGGCGGTACGGATTCGGTGAGCCAGACATTCCCGCCGATCACCGAACGTGCGCCGATCACGGTTTCCCCACCCAGGATCGTGGCTTGGGCATAGATGATCACGTCGTCTTCAATAGTGGGGTGACGTTTCTTGTTGCGGTAAAGTTCTCCGGCATCTTTGGGCAGCGACAGGGCGCCCAGGGTGACACCCTGGTAGAGTCGCACCCGCATGCCGATTTCCGTGGTTTCACCCACCACAACGCCGGTTCCGTGGTCGATGAAGAAGCTCTCCTGAATGTGCGCCCCCGGGTGGATATCGATACCCGTCAGGCTGTGCGCGTATTCGCTCATAATACGGGGGATGAAGGGTACTCCTCGTTCCCAAATTTCATGGGCCACCCGATAGACGCTGACGGCAAAAAGGCCGGGATAGCTGAAAATCACTTCGTCATAGCTCTTTGCTGCAGGGTCCCCTTCATAGGCAGCGCGAACATCGGTGGCAAGAATCGCTCTCAGCCCGGAAAGTTTACCCATGAACTCGGCGGTGATCTCCTGACCACGATCCTCACATTTGATACAAGGCAGGCTGTGGCGGATGCAGTCATGGCGCAAAGCGAGGGATACCTGCTCAGCCATGATATCGAAGAGCGCCGTTGCTTCCTGGCCAAAGTAGTAGCTCAAATTGAACTGATCGATTCGGCTGCGGACGAAATAGCCCGGGTAGAGTATTCGTAAAATTCTCTGGACCATATCGATGACTGCGTCCCTCGAGGGGATGGGCTCCGGACCGACGTGATCGAAGCAGTTCTCACGGTCGCAGGAGCTGACAAGCTCATTGACAATGGCCGGAATGGACTCCCGGAGCTGCTTCCCGGTCTCGACCTCGATTTTACACTGATCCATTAACGATATTTCCTGCATGATGAACCCAATCCGTCCCTCCCTTTTCCAAAGGCGGGGATTCGAGGGAGAACCGGTTTAAAAATCCCCCTAAATCCCCCTTTGAAAAGGGGGACTTCAAAATGTCATCGAGAGAAAGGCAAGAGACTTCCGCCCGCCTGCACCGGATCGCAATCAAGCCGTGCCGCAATGCTCTCCCGCCTTCCAATAGGGGGAAAGGCCCCGCAAAGTATCAATGATTGGCGGCATCCTGTCGATGACGAATTCGATCTCCTCATCGGTGTTATAAACGCTCAGGCTGAACCGTATGGAGCCGTGAGCCATGGTGAAGGGGACCCCCATGGCGCGGAGTACGTGTGAGGGCTGCAGCGATCCGGAAGTGCAGGCGGAGCCGGATGAAGCACAGATTCCGTGCTCGTCCATCATGAGCAGAATCGCCTCCCCTTCCACAAATTCGAAGCTGATGTTGGACGTGTTGGGCAGACGGTTGATGCGGTCGCCGTTAACCCGGCTGTTTTGAACGCGCCTCAAGAGTTCATTTTCCAGCTTATCGCGCAGTTGTTTGACGCGGGTGTTTTCTGCCTCCATGTTTTGGGCTGCGAGTTCACATGCCTTACCCAACCCGATGATGCTCGGCGTATTCTCCGTACCGCCGCGGCGCCCTTTTTCCTGATGGCCCCCGATGAGAAAGGGTGAAAACCGGGTGCCCTTGCGCACATAGAGCACTCCGATCCCCTTGGGCGCATGGAGCTTGTGTCCTGAAATGGAGAGCATGTCGATGGCGGTCTTGCTGAGATTGATGGGGATCTTCCCCACCGCCTGAACGGCGTCGGTGTGGAAGGTAATGCCACGGCCGCGAGCGAGTTCCGCAGCCTTTTCAACGGGAAAGATCACCCCGGTCTCGTTGTTGGCCCACATCAGGCTGACAATAGCCGTATCCGGGGTGAGGCTCCTCCGGTACTGCTCCATATCCAGACGACCGTCACCGTCGACCGGAAGTTCGGTGACGCGATATCCCTCGTTTACCAGCTGGGCGCAGAGGGCCCTCACGGCGGGATGTTCAACGCGGCTGGTCACGATGTGACGCTTGCCCGGCTGAGAAGTCAGCGCCGACCGGATGGCGGCGTTGTCGCTCTCCGACCCGCAACTGGTAAAGATGATTTCGTCCGGGGAGGCACCGAGCAACGCTGCCACCTGCTCGCGTGCCCCGCGAATTTGGCGCCCCACCTGGCCGCCGAAGGTGTGCATGCTGGAGGGATTGCCGTAAAGCTCGTGAAAGTAGGGCAACATCGCTTCCAGTACTTCCGGCGCTACCTGGGTGGTGGCATTGTTGTCGAGATAGATGGTTTTCATTGAGCATCCTCCTCGACCACCAGTTCCGGCCAAACGAGTTCGCGGAGCTTCAGTTCCACGAAGTTTTTGAGGGTCATGTTGGACGCCTGACAGGATGCGCATGCGCCCCTGGTGGCTACGATCACGCGATTCCCAACGACATCGATGAGCTCGATGTCTCCGCCGTCATGCTTCAGTGAGGGTCTGATTTCCCGCTCGATGGTTTCCTCGATCATCCTGATCTTCTGGATGTTCGACAATTTGGGTTTGGGGGTGGGTGCCACTTCCATCTCCGCGCGAACGCGATCCAGGAGTTCCTGAATGGCCCCATGGCAGTTGCCGCATCCCCCTCCCGCCTTGGTGTAATTGGTGACCTCCTCCAGCGTCTTGAGATGGTTCTCCCGAATCGCCCGTTCAATTTCCCGATCGGTCACCCCGAAACATTCACAGACGATTTGGCCCTCGATGGCCTTCTCGGGGATCCCCTTATAATGGGCGATGGCCGCCTCCAGGGCCTCACGCCCCATTACGGAACAGTGCATCTTCTCTTCGGGAAGACCGCCCAGATACCTGGCAATATCCTGATTGGTGACTTTTTCGGCCTCTTCGACGCTCATCCCCTTGACCATCTCGGTAAGGGCCGAGGCAGAGGCAATCGCGCTGGCACAGCCGAAAGTCTTGAACTTCGCCTCCTTGATCCGTTTGTTTTCGTCCAGCTTGAAGGTGAACTTAAGGGCATCGCCGCACGCTATGGAGCCGACCTCGGCAATTCCGTCCGGATCATCCACCTCCCCCACATTGCGCGGGTTCAAAAAGTGTTCCTTAACTTTGTCTGTATAATCCCACATCGTCTATGCTCCTGAGCTGAATTGTTCCGATTTTTCAAGCCATATGATTGCAGGACCGCCTCGCAGGCTTTCGTACCCCGCGCCAATACGACTTTTGGGGGAAGAAGAACTCTTAGGGACGATCTCGATCTCCTGCCGATTTGGCACCTCGCCTGCAAAGCCGGAACCCATTGACTCAACGGATGTTTCAAAAACCCCTCAAAAGGTTTGAGCGTCTCCGTACCATAGATCTCAACGTTTCATCTTACATCATAATTCTACTCAAACAACAAAATCTTAACCCTCATGACATCGTCTGCGGTGACATTATGAGTCCCGCTGTTTTGCTTTTCATAACCGGGACCATGCCGATATCGAGGCGGAACGCCATGATCCTTCTGGTACGAGACCCTTGCCCCTTGGTTGCCGCTGTTTCCGGCGAGGCGCCCCAGTCACAGCCAATCACCGCTGGCCGCAACGGTGATTTCCCCGTCACGGTTGACGGTCACCAGCCGTGCCGAGTCGGCAGCCGCCTCGGTGTTCACGAGCAATGCCCGGAGCATTTTAGAGGTCTGACCCACGTTGAAGCAGGGGACATTGCCGACATACTGCCAGGCCCGCCCACTCTTCCGGGGTGCTTCATGGATGTGGCCATGAAGGGAAAGGATCAACCTTCCCGAGCCGCTCCAGCGCTCAACGAAGCGCCTCACTGCCAAGCTGCCGACATTGAAGTCGCGCTGCGTTAAGTCGAGAGCGGTATCCTTCGGGGGTGCGTGGCATACAAAAATGAAAGGGGAATTACCCCACAGTGAATCTTCCATGATCGCGGAGAGTCCGGCCAGGTCTTCCTCAATGGTGCCTGTCGCCGGATCCAGCACATGGGGGGTAGGAACACCCGAATGGGTAACGTAGCCGGCTGCGACTGCTCCGTTTGTGGAGAGCCCATCGTGGTCCCTGGTGTCGGGCTTTTCAGAGTCCTTGATCAGGAACGGCGTCGGATTGACCGCCATGTAACCCGCCACGACCAAATCTTCTGCTACCTCTATAATCTGTCTATGAAGAAGGTCGAAGTCGATGCCGTCGGCCTCTTCCATCAAGGGCCTTGCAGCGGCAATATCGTCATTGCCGAGGTCGATCAGGACCCTCGTCTCCTTGCAGTCCGTGCGGAAATCCCTGAGCCGGGGGAGCAGCACATTGCTCACCCAGAGTTTATGAGGCTCGATGGAAGCTGCAATCGACCCTTTCCAGTCGGGAATGATGTCACCCCCGACAATCAGGAGCTGCGGGCGGAGTTCCCTTGCGGCCTTCAGTGCCCGGTCGAGGTGACCCGGATGCACGTGGGTGTCTGAAGTGTACAAGATATTCACAAGGAGCCCCCATTCTCCGTGGCGGTCGAGGCGGTTAAGGTCTTGTTGACATTTAAAGCAGGGGAAGCACTTCTCCTGATTTCCCCAGGATGCTGAGGTCGTAAACTCCGGTGTAGGGAGTTGCTTCCAGATTAATTTCCGCCACAAAGGCGCCGCGTCGCCTGGCGGTCGCTCCCATGGCAGCTGCCGGCTGCACGACCCCCGAAGTGCCGACAACCATCATTACCTGGCAGGTTTCGAGGGCGCGGTGGGCCTGATCGAGAATCATCGGGTCGAGCATTTCTCCGAACCAGACGACATGGGGTCGCAGGAGTGCTCCGCAGGACCCGCAGTGCGGAAGCTCAGGCAAAGGCACGCGTCGATCTTCGGTCAATTTCCCGCATCCGGCGCAGCGGACCCACCAGATGTTCCCATGCAGTTCGATTACATTTCGGCTTCCGGCCCTCTGATGCAGGCCGTCGATGTTCTGAGTGATGAGGGTGAATTGAGGAAATCGTTTTTCCATGGCGGCAAGAGCCAGATGGCCGGGATTGGGGTGGAGAGGAGCGAGAACTTCCCGGCGCCAACTGTAGAATTCCCAAACCAGTCGCGGGTCTTCGGCAAAGGCTTCCGGAGTGGCCAGTTCGGTTGCTCGATACTGACGCCAAAGACCATCCTGGCCTCTGAAGGTGGGCACTCCCGACTCCGCAGAAATCCCGGCGCCGGTCAACACAACAACCCTATCCGCTCCTGCCAGTTTTTCCTTGAGCACTTGGACTTTCGCCTGGTTCGACGATTCTGCCATCTCGTCTCCTTCCTGCCGTTCTGAAGTATTCTGTGATCGATCTCCTACACTTTCCTTCCCGATTAATATAATCTTATTGAGCCGAGCATCAACAACAAGTCGCGTCCACACCTTGCATTCGGTGGAAAGGGAGCTTTATTTAGGGAGGGAGAGATTGCATATGCCGAATCAACAGACCAAACCCGGGCAAGCAGAAGCCTCGCCGGCTTTCGAAATCGAAAAGCAGCTCAAAGCGGTATTCGAGAAGATGACCCACAGCGTGGCTCTCTATCTCTTCACCCGAAAGGGACAGAACGAAGTCCTGAATGAGGCTGCGAGGGCCATGATGACAGTCTTCCGGGAGCTTTCCGACAAGATTGAATTCAGGGAATACGATCTCGACCATGAATTGGCCCGGAAATGGGACGTAACCGGTTCGCCCACCATTCTGTTTGATCCGGAGAACCACTCGATTCGTTACCTCGGGGTACCCTACGGAGAAGAGGGGCGCACCTTTCTCGGGACCATCCTCCTTCTCGGTTTCCGGGTCAGTGGCTTGAGCGAGCAGTCTCTCAAGATTCTCAAGCGGATCGATGCGAGAAGAGAGATTAAGGTTTTTGTCAGTGCGACCTGCCCGTACTGTCCCGATCAGGTACTGAACGCGGTCAAAGCAGCCATTGAAAGACCGGAACAGATTTTCCTCGAAATCATTGACATCCAATCCAACCCTGAACTTGCCGATAAGTTCTCCGCTTACAGCGTTCCGCAAACCTTTGCCGACGAAGTGCTGATCGGCCGGGGAGCCCAGCCCGAAGAACTTTTCCTGTCATCCCTGGAAAGATTGGAGCCACAAACTGTCTTCATCCCGGAAAGCGATGCCGAATTGATCGAGACCGACGTCGTGATTGTTGGGGGTGGGCCGGCGGGGCTTGCTGCCGGAATTTATACCGTGCGCAGCGGCCTCAAGACCATAGTCGTCGAGCGCGGTGCCCTGGGTGGTCAAGTCGCGATTACCCCGATTGTGGAGAATTACCCCGGGTTTACGCGCGTTCCCGGCAAGACGCTGGTCGATATCACGGTGAGTCATGCTTTGGAGTACGTGCAGATTCTCCAGGGTGAAGAGGTCCTCGAGGTCCAGCCCGGGGAGATCCTAACGGTCATCACCAGCCGCAGGAGAATCCTGGCGAGGGCTGTGATTTTCGCCACCGGCGCCAAGTATGCGCGTCTGGGAGTCCCCGGCGAATTGCGCCTGGCAGGCCGTGGGGTCAGCTACTGTGCGACATGTGACGGCCCGCTCTTCAAGGGAAAAAAGGTGGTGGTGGTCGGCGGCGGCAACAGTGCCACGACCGAGGCGCTTCATTTGCACAACCTTGGCGTGCAGGTTACCATGGTGCACCGCAGGGACGTCTTCAGGGCTCAGGAATTCCTTGCCAAGAATATCGCCGTCAACGACATCCCCGTGCTCTGGAATACCGAAGTCAAGGAAATAAGGGGAAAGGAACGGGTCAACGAACTGCTCGTGGTTAACATCAAGAGCGGTGAAACGACGGTTTTGCCAGTCGATGGTGTATTCATCGCTATTGGCTATACTCCAACCGTAGACCTTGCGGTGAAAACCGGCATTGAGCTTACCCCGGACGGTTTTATCAAAAGAGACAACCATCATCGAACCAATATCCCCGGCATCTATTCGGCAGGAGACGTGGAGGGTGGCTATAAGCAGATCGTCACGGCCATGGCTCAGGGCAGTGAAGCCGCCATGTCCGTGTTTGAAGACTTGATCCACCCCTACTGGCAGAAAAAGGGGACGCCAACAGAGGCTGACAGCCTTTCCGGGGAAACCTCTTGACGACCGTGTTATTATTATCTCCGGAAAGAATGAATCTTTCCTCCTCCGGAGAGAGCCAGATTCCCCCTCCTCCTTACTGGCTCTCTCCCATCCCTTACCCTAAATCCCTACCCTGCAAATACAGCATTTTCTGAAAGCAAATAGGGTATTGACCCATTCAGGGGAACTGCAAACAGGATATAATTAGAGAAGTAATGTTCGGTGAAAATGATCGCCGACGTTGACCCGGTTCAGTCGGTTCTTTTGGCCGGCACAAAGGGGTAGCCCGGTAGCGTGCACGACCCGAATATGGGGAAGACAGAACGATCTTGAGTGGCGATGAGAATGACCGACAAACAACAATCCCCTGCCTTGATGAGCATGATGAGCGTTGATGGACGCTCGGAAGTCATTTCAGGGTATGAGCGGTTCCTGGAGAAATACTCTGCTCCGGTGGCCAGTGAGGCCGATCTGCCTTACCCGAAGGAACTCATCAGAAAGGCTATTTGCGAGGAGTTGATCGAAAATCCCGATGCTGAGATGCGCAGTTATCTGGAAATTGCCTTTGCGCAGCTGGAATGTTTCCTTTCTCCCGAGGAATTCAAGATTGTCCATGATTTTAAGCGGGCAAGCGTCCTTGCTCAGAAGATCGCAGAGAGCGGAGACCCCAAGGATATCGTCGAGTCCGCAAAGATTCTGAGGAAGGTAAAGGGAGAGAAGGCGGTAAAAATTCTCGAAAAGATCTCCAGTAAGATTCGCAGAAGAATAGCGGAGATTCGAGCCATCAATCTCCCCGATTTCATAACCAGAGAGTATTGACCTTGCCCATGTCCTTCATGCTTAAGACCGGTCTGCCGTTGAAATCATCCCATTCTATCTGAAATACCAGGTCCATGAGGTCTCTGCTCGGTGGTTTTTTCAATAAACACTGCTCACCTCGCCAAAAGATCCCATCAATCCGATTGTCCAAGTTCAACCGCAAATGCTTGCGCTCCCTGCCAAACACTTTCCGGACGGTGACTTGGATGTTGCGGGCGGCGAATGTGGGAAGCGGGTTTCCCAAGCCGTGAGGCTCCAGTTTTTGAAGGGTGTTTAAAAGTTGCGGCGAGACGAGATCCAGATCGATTTCCGCATCGACTTTTCGCCGGGGAACGAAAATCTCTGCCGGATAGCTGCCGGCGACTTCTTCAAAACACTGCGAAAGCGCTCCCAGGTCCTTTTTGTCAATGGTCATGCCCGCCGCCATCTTGTGGCCGCCCCACTTCAAAAGCAGGTGCCTGCAGGACTTGAGGGCCGAATAGATGTCAAAGCCGGGAATGCTGCGCGCCGAACCCCTGGCCGCCCCGCTCTCCTCGTCGATTGAAAAGACGATTGTGGGGCCGTAATGCAGTTCCTGTTGAATGCGTGAGGCAATAATCCCTACCACCCCGTGGGGCCATTGGGAGTCTCCCATGAGCAGGGTTCGCCTTCCTGCGTGTTCCTGCGTATAGCGCTCGCGGATCCGGCTGAGTATCTGTTCCTCCTGGTGCTGCCTCCCGGCGTTGAGCCGGTTCAATTGGTGCGCAAGTTCGCCGGCTTGCTCCTCCTGCTCTGCCAATAGCAAATCCAGCGCCAGGCCGGCATCTGCCATTCGACCTGCGGCGTTGATTCGCGGTCCCAAATAATAGCTGATGTGTCCAGCGGTGAGGACCTTTCCCGAAAGGCCGGCAGTTTCAGCAAGTTTGTTGATAGGCGGATAGGTCCTCGAATTCATGCAGGCCAGGCCGTTTTGTGTCAGTATTCGGTTCGCTCCAACCAGTGGCACCAGATCGGTGACGGTGCCCAGGGCAGCAAGGGAGAGATACTTCCCTCCCAGTCTGGGGAGAGGGAATTTGCCTGCCAAAGCCCTGCGCAGGCGGGCAAGGAAGAGAAGGGTCAGTCCGGAGGCGCAAAAATCCTTGAAAGCAGAGGGACAGGAAAACTGTTTCGGATTGATCAGGACCGTTGCCGGGGCCCGTCCATTTTCGGAAACTTCGTGGTGGTCGATAACGATAAAATCAGCCCCCAGATCAAGAGCGGCACTTACTGAATGGACATCGTGGGTGCCACAGTCCATGGCCACAAAGAGGCTCGCCTCAGGATGCCGGCGAACTGCTCGCAACGGCACGCCATAGCCCTCTTCCCGCTGCGGGATAACCACCTCGTAACGGTCGAAGCCAATGGCATTCAGGAAATGTACGAACTGGGCGGCCGAGGTCACCCCGTCGCAGTCGTAATCGCTGATCAAAACTATCTTGTTTCCGGCGGCAAGATGCCTTGCCGTCAGCTCAGCCCCTTCATCCATACCGCTGATGGCGAGGTGCGGTTCCAGGTCTTTGAGGCTGCCGCACAGAAATGACGAGTCAGCGCCCCGATTCTGAAGAAGCACTTCCAGAATCCCCTCAACCGAGGTGGGTTTGGATTTTCCGACGATCTCCCATTTGCAGCGTATCATCAAAGGACCCTGCAGAACTATTTCCATTCGTCGTTCGATACCTCTCAAGCAACAGTGCCCACATTGTAGGCACTGTTGCTTGCTGGACACTTTGCCACGCCAAAGCGGGGCTTGCTTCGCTCACTGCGAACGGAAATTCAGCACCTTACGCATGCAAAAGTCCTTTCGCCCAGAGGTATCGAAGGGTGAAAAGGACTTTTGCAAGAGGCTCCTGAAAAGGATATTATAGGCTTGGTAAAATACCTATCCAAACATTGCACCGAAGGCATTATTTTCAGCTTGCTTCGAGCGCCGTGGTGGAATAAAGAAGAGGACGAAAGTTTTAAGCAGCATCGAGGGTCGGAGCTGCAAGTTCGATGGTTCTCATGGAATCCGGGGACCGGGGCTTGGGGTGAAGAGGAAAGATGCCGGCCGGCATTGTCAGGATTTGAGACATCAGGTTAACACCAGGAGCAGCTATGATTGATACGCTTGCCTATATGAGGAACTTCATCAAGGACAAGAATGTCGCTTCCATCACTCCCACTTCTCCTTTCGGCGTGAAGAGGGTTTGCCGGAACATCAACTTTGATTGCGGCAATCTGATTGTTGAATATGGGCCGGGTACCGGCGTTTTCACCAACTATTTATTGAAGAATATGAAGAGCGACTCACGGCTGATCTTGATTGAGCGCAATAAGAATTTCGATTCGATACTCAAGCGGACCATACAGGATCCCCGGGTGGTGATCTTCAACGACAGTGCCGAAAACGTGCTGGAAACCCTGCGCTCCTGTCAGGAATCCCAGGCCGACTACATCATCTCGGGTATTCCTTTTCTCCTGCTCAATTGCCAGCTGAAAGAGAAGATCCTGTACAACACGCACCGGGCCCTGAAAAAGGGCGGCAAGTTTCTTGTCTATCAAACCTGTTTTCAGGCCGACCATCACCTCAAGGTGCACTTGGAACGTTTTTTCCCATCGGTTCGCACAAAATTTGAGGTGAGGAATATCCCTCCTCTGCGCATTTACGAATCCATCAAATAGAGCCTGATAACGGTCACTCCTGAGACTGAGAAGAGATCCGGTCTGTTGCCTCTGATGAATGCGTGTGGATCCGGAAGCGTGTCGTTTTCACCAGGGTACGGGGAGATTTCCGATCCTCTTGAACGCATTGAGCGACTCATGGAAAACAGTATCAGGCTGAGTTTCTGCCGCCTGGAAGCAACCTCTCGCCCAAAAGGGCTTTTACCGGAAGCACTTGAGGATACAGGCATGGTTCGTCCAGAGACAAAATGAGCGAAGGAGAAGCATCATGACTTACACAAACGTTCTTGTCGAAAAAAAGGACCTCATTGGCTTCATCACTCTCAATCGCCCGGAGGAGATGAACACCTTCACCGTGCC
Organism: uncultured delta proteobacterium; assembly: GCA_963844985.1. GTDB lineage: Bacteria > Desulfobacterota > Syntrophobacteria > Syntrophobacterales > Syntrophobacteraceae > JADGQM01. Next base: position 9,185 of record CAWJQV010000020.1, on the reverse strand, counting down.
TTTTGCCCGTGAGCTCAATGACGCCCTCTGGGAAATGGAAAATGATGCCCAGGTGCGGGTGGTGGTGATCAAGGGGGCGGGCAAGCATTTTTCCACGGGCATTTCCCTTTCGGAATTCAAGAACAAAAGCCATAAAGAGTACCGGGAGTTCATTCGCCTGATGGATGAGCACAATCACACCATTGCCAGGATGAATAAGCCTGTAATTGCTTCGGTCAAGGGGTATGCTCTTGCGAACGGTTCCGGCCTGTCATTTGCCTGTGACCTGACGGTTGCGACGGAAGACGCCAAATTCGGGACGACGGCCATCAATGTCGGCCTCATCTGTCTTGGTCCGGCAGCACCCCTGGCCCGCAACGTCGGCCGCAAGAAGACCCTTGAAATGGTGCTCACGGGAGATATCCTGACGGCGGCCGAGGCCGAAAGGCTGGGGCTTGTCAACAAGGTGGTGCCCAAGGATCAGCTCGAGGCAGCGACCCTGGAACTGGCCACCAAGCTGGCCGCCAAGAGTCCTCTGGCCCTTCAGATCGGCAAGAAGGGCATCTATGCGATGCAGGATGTTCCCTACGAAAAGGCCCTTGACTATTTGGGTGAGCTGTTTGCGGCGCTGTGCGCCACCGAAGATGCGGGGGAAGGGGTAAAGGCATTTCTGGAGAGGCGAAAACCGGAGTGGCGCGAGCGCTAGCGGTTTCGGAGAATTCCGAGACAATCGGTGGCGAATGCCCGAAATTGAGCGAGGCGGATGATGGTTGTGGAAGAGGAAATGGCGAAGCATGGCTTCCGTATTGCTGCGAGTTGTGCCGGGAAGGCGTCCTACACGAAATGGGTCAATCACAAAGGAGCGCGCGCCTACGTGACGGTCACGGACCTGAGCGAGGAAGGCTTGCCGAATGCAATGGATGAGCCGGTTCGGGTGGGGATCTATGATTTGAGGTCGGGGGATGAGATCGAGGTTTCCCGGGACATCAGTTCACTGAGATCTTACTTGGAATCGCTCGACCAACCATAGTTAGTGCCCATCCGGAAACCCCTCCCTTGGCGGGAGGGGCAGGGGGAGGGGGTTGGTCAAGTGTCGGCAATCACATCCCTTTTCACCCCCCCCCCGGCCTCCCCCATCGAGGGGGAGGAGAAATTCGGGGCCTTTCCGGATGGCAACAGGTTATTATAAGGGCTCCGCAGCGGGCCTCGATTTGTGGGGCGGGCTTTCCAACCCGCTTTGTGGCCGGTTCGGCATGGCAGGCCGGAAAGGTTGCCCCACACGGCCCGGTCGTTCATCAAAGTCCCGTCGCCATACCAGTTGCCTGCCGATAGATATTGAAGACAAATGACACCTGATGAGAACCGCTAGGGTTTCAAAACGGGTCTCCCCTTTTTCTCACAGCTCCTTTTCGAGACACTCAAATGCCTGCAGGGCAAGCAATTGCTTTTTCCGTTTCGGGGGATAGACCCGGTAGACCCGGTTATTGGCGGTATCAAAACCATTCAGATAGCCCCGGGGCAAAGTTTGGCCATAGAAGTGAAGTGTGGCGATGCTTGCCTTTGTGGCGTTGCCGGTCTTGTGAATACCCTTGCTGAACGGCAGGGTGAAGGCGGTTTCTCCGGGCTGCAGCCGCAATCTTTCCACTTCCACCAGGCGGGCGTATCCTTCATGGCTTTCATCATCCACCCGCCGATAGTTGATCACTTCATAGCCCTCGGCTGCCGTGCCGATCACTCCCCAGGAATTGTGATCGTGAGGATAGGTGTATTCCATGGGTCCCCACAGGTATATGCGCAGGGAAAACAGCCCCTGAGGATCGAGGTACAGCAGGACTTCGTTGTCAAACATGGTCGGGCGGCGGACGTCGGGATAGGCTTCGCCGTTGGCGATGTTGTTCAGAAGCCCGGCTATTAAGTCTTTGTTGAGAAGCAGTTTGGGAAGTTCCTCGGTAATCAATTTAATACGGGCTTTGGGGGAGGTCAGCCCCTCCAGACTGCGAGCGCATTGCTCACAGAAGGACACAATTTCAGCTTGCAGAGAGTATGGTGAGATCGCCATGAAATTAGAAAAGCTCCTTTATTTAGTGAGGTGCAGCATTTCCCAGGCTCACATACTGTTGATAATAGGCGGCCCCGTTCCCAATATCGGTGAGTTCGGCGGCAATGAGCTGATTCACTCCTCCGCCAAGTTTCATCCAGTCTCCGCGACGATAGACCACGATCCCCGGGTGTAGGCCGGGAGCCACCTCCACCCTCACTTTGAGCTTTCCGAAAGGTGAGACGAGGTAGACATCTTCCAGCAGATTCAGATGCTCCAGGCATGGACAATCCGGTGCGACCCGGACCGTGGGGGGGGCCGTCTGATCTTCAGGCAGAATTTGTGAATGAATGGCTTCGCGCCGGATCAGTGTCAGCAGGCGGAGGGGGTAGCCCTCGGGTGGCGGCGGTTCCTCGTGGAGTTCGGTCGGCAGGTGATACTTCCCGTCCGGGTGGTCGAAGTGCATTCCCATGTAAGCCACGGGCGGGCGTTTGGCCTGAACGAAGTGGTTCTCGCGGAGTTCCTCGAGGGAAGTGGAGAGATGAGGCGAATTCAGCGAAGCCCGGAGGCATGCCTCGGGCTCCGGAAGACGAATCGGCGGGTCAAGCCGTTTTCCCAGTTCGGAAAGAATCCAATGGTCGCTTCTCGCTTCCCCCGGGGCAGCGAAGACCTCCGGCGCGTGGTGCACAAAGTCGTGCAGGTAGGACACTCCGATATCCTCCTCCTCAAACATCAGGGAGCAGGGCAGGAAGAGATCGGCACGCTCAGCCGTGTCGGTCATGAAAGCATCCACCACCACTTTGAATTCGATGGACTCGAAGGCCCGGATCGTTTCGCGGATGTCGGGAGCCTGATTGATGACATTGGAGGCATTCACCCAGATCATTCTGACGGGCGGGTACTTGGCTTCCAGGATATTGCGGCCGATAGTCGGCATCAAGAAGGATCGCAGCGGTTGCTTTCCGGGGTCTTTGGTCCAATCAAGGTTTAGGTTTCGCATAGAGTGCAAATGGAAATAACTGCCGGCGCCGGAGCGGCCGATATTTCCTGAAAGAAGCGCAAGTGCGTTGATAAAGCGGACATTTTCCCCTCCAAACGCGTGGCGTTGCAGTCCCGCGCCGACAATTGTCGCCGTTGGCCCGCCATCAGTGTACCACGAATAAAGCCTCTGGATATCCAGGAAGGCCACCTCGCAAAGGGCGGCCAACTGCTCCATGGGGTAGCTTTGGAGGATTGCCAGGAGGGTTGACCAATTCGTTGTCCGCGAAAGGATTTCTTGCGTTATCCTGCCGTTTTCCACGAGCAGGCGCAGCACGGCTGCGGCCAAAAATCGGTCTGAGCCGGGGGAAACCCGCACCCATTCATCGGAAAACGGCCCATTTCCGTCACCGCCCGGAGAGATGGTCAGCACCTTGGCACCTCGTTGCCGGGCTTTACGGACTAAGGCCGCAGTGTGAATGGAGCTGCGAGAGAGGTCCTTGCCCCAGTTTACGATTCGGCCCGCGTTAAACAGGTCGGAGATGTCGTGGTTCTTGCGCGAGCCAAAATCGGCAACATAAGCAACGTATCCGGCGGCATCGCACAGAGAGCCGCGCACCCGACTGGCGCCGAGTTGGGCAAAGAAGAGCTTGCTCGACTGCTTGAGGGCACCTTTTACCGCTTCCCCGTGAATGTGCAGGATCGATGCCGGCTCCCCCCGGTATTGCTGTATCCTGTTCGCGCAGAGGTCCAGGGCTTCGTCCCAGTTCACCGGCTGCCAGTCCTTCCCCCGGCGCAGCAGGGGCCTGGTGATCCGGTTGGGGCTGCGCAGGCGGTGGCTAAAACCTCTGATCTTTTGGCAGGTAAAGCCCGCCGTAACAGGGTGCAAGGGGTTGCCTTTAATGCTGACGTGGCCTTGCGCGTCGCCGGTGATCAGCAATGAACAACCGTCAGGGCAATCAAGGGTGCAGGCGGTGACCTTGGATACGGTTGATTCCATGGAAATCCATCACCATTCGATATTAAATTTCGATTACACGAAACGGTTCCCCACGCTCGACCACGTGCGTCGCCGGCGACGTACGTGGTCGAGCAGATCTCGAACATCATAAACAGCCCGGGACCCTATCACCCTCCCCAAGGCATGGTAGAATAGACTTCAGCGATCTTATCCCGAAATTCGCGAAAAAACCTCTCATGGGTCTTTTCCCAATCGGCAAGCATCTGGAAGGCGGATTTGGTTTTTCCCGCAGCCTTCATGGCCATCTTGGCATAAAATTCGCTGATATCCTTTTCAATGAGCCACGCCGTGTTGAACACGGTCACATCCGGCACCATCGATCCTTCAATGCATTGCTGCAGGAACTCGGATTTTGCCCGATCATCGAAATAATTGGTCGGTTTGAGAACCATGCTCTCCAGACCTGAGGGTTCGAACGACTCCCCTTTCTTAAGGCTCTCCAAAATCTTGGTGATGAAAATAATGTGCTTCTCTTCTTCCTCCACCAGGCGCTTGAAAGCGCTGACCGCCGCCCCAATTCCCATACGCTGGATCGAGTTCTGAAAGAACTGCTTTCCGGTCTCTTCCTGGTTGAGGGCATACTCAAAGACCTTGACCAGGTTTGCTTCGGTGGCCATATGTTTCTCCCTTCATTCGGGTTCAACAAGAATTAAGATTCAAGCGGTGTCCATGTCCAGGTTTTGTAAGCCAGATAACCGAGTCCGGCAACCGAAAAAGTGAGGTCCCGACCAAATATCGAATTCCCGGCGGGCTGCCTTGGCTTCCTTTGTGCGAACACTTGCAGCAGCAACGTTTCTCCTTCAAAACCTCTTGACAAAACCAATAAGTCCAGCTTATAGGAATCGCCGAACCAGTAAGTGTCTCTAATAGGCCGTTGCCGTTTGCAAACTCCGACAGAGCGTTAGATCGTTTTTCCAGCTACGTGCGCGGTGAGGATGCTGGGTCCCGACGGGCTCTTTTGTCCACACCTGCAGTAGTCGATATTGAGCAGGGGGCAATCAACCACACGTAAAAGGGAGTAATGAAGCATGAACTTGAGCAGACCCAATTCCAATGACGCAACGCTGACCTTCAATCGTTCCAAAAACGTAGTTCCGATGAGCGGTATTTGTTCCCGCTGCATTGATGGTTGCAGGGGGAACTGCGAGGTTTTCAGGGCCACTTTCCGCGGCCGGGAGGTTCTCTATCCGGGTCCGTTCGGCCAAATCACGGCGGGCGCGGATAAAGACTATCCGATCGACTATTCCCATCTCAATATCCAGGGATATGCCATGGGTGCTCAGGGTCTGCCTCCGGGGGTCGAACCCGGTCCCGATACGGCCATTTTCCCTGCGGTCAACACGGAAACCGAATACGGGTGGGACGCCAAGGTGAAGATGCGCATGCCGGTATTCACCGGTGCTTTGGGGTCCACGGAAATTGCCCGGCACAATTGGGAACACTTTGCGGTGGGAGCGGCCCTGGGCGGGATCACCCTGGTGTGTGGTGAGAATGTCTGCGGCATTGATCCCGAACTCGAACTGAACAGTGCGAAGAAGATCATCAACTCCCCGGAAATGGATCGCCGTATTTCCGTCTACAAGCGGTATCATCAAGGCTTTGGCGAGATGCTTGTGCAGATGAACGTTGAAGACACGCGGCTGGGCGTTGCGGAATACATTATCAACAAACACGGCTTCGACAGCATCGAGCTCAAATGGGGTCAGGGGGCCAAGTGTATCGGCGGCGAGATTAAAGTGCGCAAGTTGGAACGCGCCCTCGAACTGCAGCGCCGGGGCTACATTGTCACTCCCGATCCTTCGAGCCCCGTCGTCCAGACCGCTTATAAATTTCGGGCCATCAAGGAATTTGAGCGGCACAGCCGCTTGGGGTTTGTCAGCGAAGAGGGTTTTCACGCTGAGGTTGATCGCCTGCGTAAGTTGGGCTTCAAGCGGGTCACTCTGAAAACAGGCGCCTACGGTTTGCGGGAACTGGCCATGGCCATCAAGTGGGGTTCCAAGGCCAAGATCGACCTGCTCACCATCGATGGGGCCCCGGGCGGTACCGGAATGAGTCCTTGGCGAATGATGAGCGAATGGGGGGTCCCCTCCATTTACCTGCATGCCGCAGCCTATGACTTCTGCAAGAAGCTGGCCGCCAGGGGTGAACGAGCTCCCGACATTGCTTTTGCCGGCGGGTTTTCCAGTGAGGATGGCGTATTCAAGGCATTGGCTCTTGGTGCACCCTTTGTGAAAGCCGTTTGTATGGGCCGTGCCCTGATGATTCCGGGAATGGTAGGGAAAAATATCGGCGAATGGCTCGAAAAGAGTGATCTGCCCAAGACCGTCAGCCAGTACGGTAACATGAAAGAGGAGATCTTCTTAAACTACGAAACCGTAAAAGACATCGTTGGTGACGGGGAGATTGACAATATCCCGCTGGGGGCCATTGGCCTTTACAGCTACTGCGACAAACTCAAGGTCGGTTTACAGCAGTTGATGGCGGGCGCCAGGTGCTTCAACGTCGACACCATCAGCCGTAAGGAACTGATGTCGCTCACCGACGAATGCACCAGGGTAACCGGTATTCCTTATGTCATGGATGCCTATCGGGAAGAAGCGGAAGCGATCCTCAACAGCTGAATCAGTTGCCAGTGGCTGGTGTGTCTGGCCGCTGTAAGGTTAATAGTAGAAAGCGAGGTTCTTCCATATAACTCATAGCGAGTTGTTGATAGGCACCATCCTCTCCCCCTGCATGCACCCGTCTCGGCGGGACGGCAGGGGGAGCTTCTTGTGGTGGGTTAGAAAGCCCACCCTCCTTTTTCAGCATGCATCCCTCTCGAAGGGACGACAACGCGAACTTCCTTCTACCAAACCCTCTCAATTTCTTCCCGTCGCCCTATCTCCAAAACGTGAAAACAGCAGCGCGAAGCCGATGCCACTTCGCCCCCCGGCTACTTGACCACTAGCCACTACTTTATTTTAATCCAGAGCAATTTGGCCGCGCTTGGTCCCGGGTTCCGCCACTCGGTGGGCATCTCGGAGGTCAGATAGATGACATCTCCCGAGCGTAAGGTGTAAGCGGCTTTCTCCAGTTTGACATGGAGCTTGCCGGACAGGAGGTAGCCAAGCTCCTCTCCTTTGTGGATGAAAAAATGCGATGAGATGCTCTTATTGGCAGGTATTTCAATGAGGTATGGTTCGGCCTTGGGGTCGAAATCAACCGGGGTCAGCAGTCTTGCCGAGATGCTTCCCTCCGGCAACTCGGAGATTCGAACCTCAGCCGCCTCGGCGCCGGGGAAGACAAGCCGCTTCTTGGCGTCGCTCGTCTCCTGAAAGAAGGAACTCACATCGATGGAGAGGACCTCTGCCATCTTCAACAGCGCGGGCAACGACGGGTAGATGAGGTTGCTTTCGACCTGGGAAATGGTGCTGGGCGTGACGCCGACCAGTTTGGCGAGTTCTGTCTGCGAGAGCCCTCTTTTCGTGCGCAGTTCTTTCAGGCGCAGCCCGAGATCGACGCCTCCCGTCGTTCGTTTTTCCTCGTCAAAGGTTATCGTGAGGTCTTTGACCCAGTAATTGTGGGGTTTGTGAAAGTTTTGAAGGTCTCGTTTTTCCGCTTTGGTCACGGTCAGCGAGGTAGTCCCTCTCTTGATATCCAAAGAGATAACGACCTGTGCGATCTGGCTGATATTTGCCCGCAGGCGCGGGGAGTGGGCCCGCTTCTCCATGATCCAGTAGGCGATCGTGTTCAGTTCGTAAAGCCTCGGGCAGGAATGGGAGTAGAAGTTGAGCAGTTGATCTTCTCCCCCCCAGACCTCCTGCATCCCGGTAACGCTCTCGAAGACCAGGCGGACGTCACCCTTCAATGCTGCATGGATGCCATAGAGAGCATCCATGACCTGTTCCAGGTTCCGGGGTTCGTTCACTTTGACGATGTTGCAAGGCCATTCGAAATCGGGCTCATCGTAGAACTTCATGAAGATCGATGAACTGGCCCCTTTGCCGCAGGTGAAGCAGTCCAGGATGGTCAGTGAGGGATCTTCGGCCAGAGGGCCGAGCTTCTCCAGGAGATTCCTCGGGGAGCGGTCAAAAGTGACGTAGATAATCGGCTTTTCCTGAAGCTGTGAAGCCTGGATAAAATTGAGGCAGTAAACCGCTGCCAGACTACCCGAATCATCAAGCCAGACGACATTGTCACCGATAAAAAGCCCTCCGAGAATGCGGTCCAACTGACTGACACCCGAGGTTACGCGAAGCCTTTCAGACATACTCACCGCCCTTAAACTGATTTTCACTGCGAAACCGCCTGCCCTCCAATGCCCGCAGATTACCAGGAGAGGGCGACGTCGGCAAGTGCTCTCTTGCAGATCTCAGCTCAGTCCCATCTTTGCCTTCCCAATCGAGCGCAAGGCGCATTTACATCGATTTCCGAGTCAGTTAGAATAGATTCCTGCTTGTGGTGCCGTCATCGGCATGGATCTGAACGGTTCCCTCTAGTTGAGAGGCAGTAATGAGAAGGAAGCGAGGGTTCGGGCTCCTCATTCTTATTGGCGTCATATCCTGTTTGACCGGCTGTGCCCACGTTATCTCCTCGGGGATGCGGGAACAGGCGCGGAAGGACCTTTCCTTCTCTGCGGTGCTTGCCAACCCTGAAGCCTATGAAGGGGAGACGGTCATCTGGGGAGGGACCGTCATCACCACGCTGAACGAGGAAGGCCTTACCCTGATCAAAGTGCTGCAGATACCCGTCGATTATTCGGGTATGCCCGAGGACGAGGAGATGAGCCAGGGAAGGTTTCTGGCTCGAGTTCAAGGTTATGCCGACCCTGAGATTTACCGCAAAGGAAGGATGCTTACGCTGGCCGGAAAGATCGCCGGCAAGAGGCTGGAAGCTTTGGGGGAAATGGAATACGCATACCCCCTCGTTGACGTCAAAGAAATCTATCTCTGGAAGCAATACTACCGGCCTTATGGGACCTACCCGCCTCCCTCCTGGTATTGGTCGGCTACCCTTATCCATTCGGATGGCCGTATTCCGGCCCTCCTTTCTTCTTCTGATTGCCGGAATTCGTCACCCCGGGGGATCGATTCATCGCTCCCCGCTCCGGGGCAACCGCAAGACCCCAGCCCGATCCCTTGCGGTGACACCGAGGCCCGCGACGGCCACATCTCAACCCCCTCTCCGATG
>CAWJQV010000019.1:52500-76398 GCA_963844985.1 uncultured delta proteobacterium | reverse complement strand
TACTCATCCGCAATTTAACCTTATCGGAAGCTTTTGCTGATTGGCTCCCTTGCTCTTCTTGGTGTTTTTTGCGGGTAGGGATTGGGGAAGGAGATAAAATAGAATTTCGATTTGACAATCGAGTGAACTCTTCTTTTAGTGATCATCGGCGGAAGGAAAGCAATGAATAGGATAAATAGAAGAATCATCACGGTCAGCCTGGCCGTCCTCGTGTGCCTCATAGCCAGGGGAGCGGGTTGACGGGTGCTCAATGCTCGGCAGTCGGAAATCAGCTTCCCGGCCGCAGGCCCTTTTCCCGAAGCACCTGCCGCAAGGTCTTCAGCGCCACATTGGTGGCCGGTACTCCTCCATAGATGGCACACTGAAAGATCACTTCGGCGACCTCCCGGACTTCGCATCCCACGTTGAGGGCCGCGTGGAGGTGAAGTTTCAATTCCTCGGTTTTACCGAGCACAGTCAGGCAGGCAACGGTAATGAGTTGACGGGTGGTATGGGGTATCTTTTCCCTGCTGTACATCTGTCCCGTGATAAAAAGCGACAAGTCTCTGGCCAGTTCCGGGTCAAAGGCTTTCCAAAGGTCAAAGGGCTTTTCATCAACAACCCCGTCAAAATAAAGCTCCGCCGTTCTTTTTGTCTTCTCGATCAGGTCCTTGTTCAAAGCGCCTACTCCTTTGTCCGGTGATTTTTCGAGACGAGGAACCCTCACGCCCACTCTCTTGTGAAGCATAAGAGGAAAAGAATGAAAGAAATGCACGCAATCAGAACTCTTGTCGCTCCGGCATGCTACACGGCCTTCCGGTAAGCATCGAGCATTATTTTGAGCGTTTCGCCAACCAAGGGCAGAAAAGGCCTTGGCAGTTCGACGACCGACCAGGCTGCAGGGGGTGTACGCCGCCCGTTATGCCGTGGAGATCCCAGTGGCTCTGGGCTTGCGCATGACAGTCTTTAGCCCCAAAGGGCCTCTTGGGGCCTATAAAACCTCATGAAATCCAGGCGGAGCACTTGATTGCCGGCAATCTCTCGTCATTTCCACACTCAACTTCGAAACTCCTCATACGCGGGCATAGGTTTGGCTGTCTCGTTCGAACTCCTCCAGGATTTCATCGGTCAGAGAAGGACGGACTTTGGGCATGATCTGAAAAATGGTCTCCGTGGTGACCTTGTGATCCTCCTTCTTGGCGATTTCATGTTCAAAAGCAAACTGGGCCACCTGTTCAAAAAGGTATTGAATATCGGCAGGAGTAAACCTCGAGGTCTCTTTCACGATGCGCCTGATATCTATTTCACCGGTGTTCAGCCTGGAGAGATAGTATTCCAGGATCGTCCTTCTCTCATCATCATTCAGGCCACCCACGGGAATGATGCAGTCAAATCGGCCCGGTCGGAGCAAGGCGGGGTCCAACTGCCGAATGTAGTTGGTGGCGCAAACGAGCAGCACCTTGTTGGCTTCATTCTTGAAAAGCGGTACCTGTTTCAAAAATTCATTGGTAATGGATTTGTCCAGGCGGTCCGCATTATCGCGAGAGCCCGCCAGTTCTTCAAACTCATCAATGAAGATAACAGCCTCCTCAAGTTTTCGCGCCTTTTCCATGACCCTTCGGAGGTTGGCGCCCACCTTCTCCGAGCCTTCCTCCATAAGCATACTGGGGGCAATCTCGATGTACCACCAGGAGAGGACCCCGGCGATCGCCTTCACGAAATGAGTCTTGCCGGTCCCCGGAGGGCCGAAGAAAATAATACTCTTGGGAGGAGTCACCCCGTGTTTTCTGGAAATATCCTCCTCCGTGAAGGGCAGGATGATTCTTCGCTGAACCAGTTGCTTCGGGGGTTGGGAATCAGAGATGGTGTCCCAAACTTCTCTTCCTATCGTTTGAGCCCCCATCTCAATGAGGATATCCCGCCGCTTGTAGGTCATGTATTCATCAAGGGCCTGCTCCATGTTTTCCAGGAAATCGATGCATGCGGTCCGGAATCCGACGTCTCTCCCGACCTTTTCCGACAAAAGCCACTTGTGCTGAAGGATTTTCTCCCACAGGTCAGCGGCGATCTCAGGCTCAAACTTGGCGCCGCTGATCTCGAAAATTTTGCCCGCACATTCCTCCGGTGATAGCGTTTCCGGGGCATGTTCATTCATATGATGTCTCCTTCTCAAGTCTCCGGAAGCTCGCACCCTCTCCGGAGACATCATTTATAACCATTCAGCAGCCATCATTCAACGCCGGCCCTGTTCCTCCCGTCGCTGACAACGCCACCATAGCATAAGCCGGCTTCAGAAAGGTGACATTCCCGTTTCAATGAGGAGGATATTGGACGGTCTTTGACGACGACATGCCGGTGATTTCTCGGAACCCCTGCTTGGAAGCATTCGTGTCGGTCATTGGGTCGCGCCTTCTTTGAGCACAAATTCTTCACCGTATCGCCATCCTCCTGCAACCAAGGTAGACATGATCACGACGCCCTGTTGCTTCATTAAGGCCAGTGCTGGCATGAACTCTATCCCTTTTAATTTTGAAGTAGTCGCCCCCTCATTAATTTTTTTTTTTTTTTTTTTTTTTTTTTTTTTTTTTTTTTTTTTTTTTTTTTTTTTTTTTTTTTTTTTTTTTTTAAAAAAAAAAAAAAACTAATAAAGACCCTATGGACGAGGTCGATGCGACCGCCAGCAGAACGGACTGGGAGGCCATGGTAAGACTGCAGCACCGCAGCCGGAGATCGGCCGTTGAGATCAGTACCGCCCTTCAACGGATCAGGAGAGGAGACTTCGGCATCTGTGCGGAATGCGGAGACAGCATTGGTCTTGCCCGATTGAAAGCCCACCCCATGACCACGGTGTGCATTCAGTGCAAAAGAAAGACGGAAGCGCTTCAGCGGCGAAAAGTCGCCTGATCTCGGCATGAGAAGCATGGGGATGGGTGGTGCAGGCAAATCGAGGTTGGGAAAGGCCCCTTTGATGCCGCTGACGATGAACTGGAGGCCGAGAAAGGGGGTTGTGCGAGAGAAATCATCTTAGACCCAAATTGAGCGATTTCCTACCCCCTCCCCCTACCCCTCCCGCCAGGGGAGGGGTTGTACAGAATAGTCCCTCCCCCTCGATGGGGGAGGTTAGGTGGGGGTGAAATCATTGTCAGAACGAAACGTTACCCTACTGCAGAGGACCGAATCGCTCAACTTGGGTTAGAGAAGGAGGCGTCCTCTCCTCGAATGACCACCTGCAACAGCCCTGTCAAGCTCGCCTGTTACATCACATCATCGAAGTCGGGCATGCACATATCGTAGTTCATCAGTGCTCTGAGAGCGATGGCTGCCACAACCCCGATTCCAAACACAAGCGCAACGGTCAGCAAAAGCAGATACATGTCATCCCTCCTCTAAATGGCTGCGTTCGAGGTCTTTTGCACCTTGCCAATGCCGGCCTCGCCTGGCCGAGGCAGCAAGGCGAGACCCTCAGGGGCTCTCCCTTCCAGCGCCCGCTTCACCTTCATTTTCAGTTCGCTGAGATCGAAGGACTTGACCACATAGGCGTCTGCGGCAATGGCTCGGATATCATGACGGTAGGAGTCGTAAGCGCTGCACATGATGACGCGAAGGTCGGCATGGTTTTCGCGGAGCTTCAATAGGACCTCCAAACCGTCACTGTCAACAAGGCGAATATCTAGAACGACCAGGTCCGGTTTGGAGTGCTCGATCACACTCGGGAGGTTGGCGCAAGACGCCCTGCTGTCCACGCCGTACCCCTCGTTGGTCAGTTCCAGGGTATACAATTCCCGAATGTGCTGTTCATCGTCAATCACCAGTATCTTTGCCATGAAACCCTCCCTTGACTTTGCATGTGCCGACTTCACTTTGCGATCATCGCCCGGGACCCGGGCGCTCCTCCCCGCGGCCCGCCCTGAGTCCCTGCTCAAATCCTGCACCAACCCTTCCTCCTCCATCGCTCCTTAATCTCTAATACCGCTGCCCTTTTCCCCGCCCTGCTTTTGATGAGTCGGGAGGGGGGACGTAATCCTTGGGTGTAAGGCGTCCCCCCGCACGACTCTGCCTCAGGGGCAAGGCTTCAGAAGAGGTCTCATCTGGTTTCCTAGGATAAAGGCGGTTTAAGGAGATCGCTTGAAGGGTTTGTGAAGCTTTTGTGACAAACCTCGAAAATTCCGGACGTCTCGAGTCCAAGAGGGTCTTGGGGATTTCACAACCCGGCGTCTCCTGCAACTCGGGCTCAGACGTGCACCGGACCTTGAGCTGGCGCCCATGCACTTGTGCCAAAATGGCGGTCGGAGCGCGTTCACAACCGTCTTGCCACACTCTCAGGTATCGTACATCCTCTCGACTCAAATGGCTTCATCCAGCGGAACCTCCTGCTCCGTCTGTTTGGTCTGGTACATTCCCCAGGTTTGGTCGAAGGCCTTTTCGAAAGACCTCTTCTCCATATAGCGCCTCGCGGCTTCCCCCATCCGTTTCATGCTGTGGAGGCTGCGTATGAACCAGCGGATCGCGTAGAGGAGGCTTTCGGCACTGTGCGCCTCGACGACCAGGCCGGTTTCTTCGGGAATAATATTCTCCTGAGGTCCACCTGAATCCGTAACCACCACCGGAATTCCCGAAGCCTGAGCCTCCAGAACCACATTGCCGAAGGTATCGGTAGCGCTGGGAAAGACGAAAAGGTCGCAGGAGGCATACACGGCCGACAGGTCTTCGCCTTCCAGGTAACCCGTAAAAACCGTGGGCGTGCCTTTGAGGCTTTCCTGAAGCTCCAGCAGGTAAGGTCCATCTCCGACGATGATGAGCTGCAGATGATCATGTGCTGCCGTGAGCGTTTTGAAGACCTCCGCCAGGAGCGCCAGGTCCTTCTCCTTGGAGATGCGACCGACGTAGAGCAATTTCGTGCCGTCACCGACCTGAAAACGATCGCGAAGGAAGAGAGGATTTCGCTTGGACGGGTGGAAACGCCGGATATCAACTCCTCGCGGAAACAACCTGATTCGTTCGGACTTGATTCCCTTGTGGGTCAATTCCTGCGCGGTGCTTCGGGAAGGAACATACACTTGGTCCATTTGATCGTAGTACCAGAGGGTCAGTCTCCACACGAGGTCTTCAATATTGTCATCACCCGTCAGATATTGTGCGTACTGAGGCAGCGCCGTGTGATATGTGCCGCTTATGGGGAGCTTTAGAATGCGCGCGATGGCTAGCGCCGCCAGCCCCATGGGACCGGGGGTTGCCGAATGGATCTGGGTGAACCCCTGTTCGTAGCAAAAATCGAGCATTTCAAGGAAAGGAGGAATGAATAGCTTCAGTTCCGGGTACTCAGGAATTTCGTGGACGCCTATGGGTTGAAAGTTTCGGACTCCCCTGCCATTGGCAGGATGCTCCCCGTCGCAAGTGATTACCGTCAGCTTCTTGTTGCTCTTCAGGGCCATGTGGACCTGATGCCTCAGGGTAATGGCAACCCCATTCACTTCGTGATAGGTGTCCGTGAAATGCGCCACTTTCATCCGTTTGCTCGGCAACGGTTCTTCCGGACCGCCACTCGTGAATCTGGCAAGAATCTGCTCCGACAGCTGCTTTTCTTTTGAGGACATCGAAAATGCCAAGAAGTAGGGGGCCAGGATCGAGTAAAGGGCACCGGCGGAACCGATGGAGTGGAACATCTTGAACAGGTTTGCCCCGGAGAGATGGTCAAGGATGTGCGTGCCAAGATGGGCAAGAACCTTGTTCGAGGTCTTGTTGGCAAACTCGAACCATTTCTGGTCGAGGTTGGCGCCGTTGCCATTTCCATTTCTCACCATTTCCATCAGTTCCGGGTCGTCCCGGATCAGCACCAGCGTTTCATGGCGCAGCACATCCTGCACTCTGTGGGACTCAGCACCGTTGTTCCTCTGCCTTCAGCACCGCCTGATGCGCGCTGCGTCCAGGGCGAAAGCCATAGCTTGACTCGGAGAAATCCGGGTCGAAGATGGGTTGCATTACCTGACTGAGCGCCTGCTGTATGAGCCTGTCCAGCACCGTCGGAATGCCCAATTGCCGCATTCCCTTTCCCCCCGGCTTGGGTATTTCAACCTTTCGCACAGGCTGCGGCTGGTATCGGCCCTCCAGCAGTTCTTCTCTAATGCGCGGCCAGTGTTCTTGAAGATGCCTCCTCAGGTCCTCAACCGTTATTCCATCCACCCCGGCGAACCCTTTGTTTGCCTCTACCTGGCGCAGCGCCTTCAACATGTTCTCGCGTTCGACCACCGCTTCCATCAACCCTTGATCTTCTGGCGGGAGTGCTCTCTCCTTGCCGTGAGGCTTGACGCACCAGCAACGGGTCCTTGCGGATTCCGTCCGCTACCCCCCGAAGAGTATGCCGGCATCTCAGCCCGACTGTCCGCGTCTCCATTCCTCATCGAAATTCAAGGCTCCTGCCACACACTTCACGTTCGGGCCTTCAGTCCGGTCGATGGACCTACTATGCCCTCTGCTGACTTCTGCCGACCCATCCCGCCGCCTCTCGGCGACAGTAGCACAAGGCAGACCGACAGATCTCCCCGGGTAATGCGCACCCACCTTCACGCTTATGCCCGCCGCATCTACGTCCATGCCTTCCGTACAGGTATTGGACTTTGAAGATATTGGCCTTCTCATCCGGCATGGCCGCCTCTTATGCGATTTCTGTTCGTCAGGCCAGCGCTTTGCCTGCGGCTTCCTTCAGATTCCACCTCGCGGTGGACACCCTTGCCGTCCGGCTAACAGTTCCCCCTGTCGGGCCTGTAGAGGACTTGCACCTCCAAGTGAACGCGCCCTGCCGGGCGCACCAAAAAAAAGCGGAGCCGCCGCACCGGGCGATCTCCGCTGAAATATGATGATTTAAGTTGTGATCTAAGCTGCTCTGCGCCTTTTCATGAACCAGAGGGCGGAAGCGATCAGCAGAACCGAGAACGCCGCCAGGCCCCACGGGCTTGTGGCCGGCACAGGGGCGGGGCACGGGCTGCCCGGGTCGAAGGTGCCGCCGCTCTCGATGCACGTCTGCATGGACACATTTCGGCACTGGGCGCCCTGGCCTGCGCCGATTGTGCACGCCCCGGTCGCGATGTCCTCACACGGGACCGACGCGACGATCTCGAAGTTGTCGATGCGGTAGGTGGCTCGAGCGCCCTCACCCGCAAAGTTCTTAATGATATAGATCCCGAAGGCATCGACGACACCTTGAGGAAGGGGAAGCCCGCTGGTTCCGTCCTGCCTGGGCAGGCAGTTGAACTGGTCTACAGAGCATTCATAGGCGTCATCCCCGTTACAGACAGGCTCGGGAGTCGCGCTATACTGACTCGCCGTCTTGAAGGTCATCCCCGCGAGATTGAATTCATATTGATTCCAACTGCCAGGAGAGGGCGCAGCGGTTTGAATGTTTTGCCCTTGATCCGCTATGTACCACACTTTGTTGATTCTGAAAGCCGGCCGCATGAGGGATTGATCGATCTGTTCGAGGGTGCAAGAGTTTGTGTTTCCGGACGTACCGCAGGCACTATTTCGTGCCTGCAGCCTGACCTCGGAGAGAACCTGGGAGTAGAAGGCATATTCCGAGGTGAATATATAGATGCCGGCCCGTTGCACCGGGGAATAGAAAGCACCCGTCGTGTTGGGCGTCAAAGGCCCCTGGGGGTTCGAATTTATCGGATCGAGATTGGGCGGGGCTGGATTCGGGTTAACGAGGATTTGCAGGTCCTGATCGGGGCCCGTGCAGATGTGGCTGCCATGCTGTTCTCCGTACCACCCCTGGTTGAACACCTCGGGCTTTCGATAGGCGTCAGTGTCAACTGGGGTTCCTCCTTGCGACTGGTTTGGAAAAACCTCCCTGTAAATGGTGCAGCTTTCCTGGGCCGAGCTGTCACCCCAAAATCCCCCTGTGAAAAGGACCGCCATGATCAACATCGACGCCAATTTCGATTTCATCCGAATTCTCCCCCCAATGATTGATAAGAAAAGCAACAAAAATAGCCTTTTAAGGCCTTTCCGGTAGCAGGTGTTGTCGATTTTGTCAAGGACATTTTTGTGCCGATATCTAGGTATGTGGAGACAAGAACCACCTTTCGGCGCCACCGTGGTGGTCGCAAGTACAGGCAGTTCGCTGCAAACGGGTCTTCCGGCGAGTTGTCCTGTTCGCCAAGGGCTTGAAAAGTGGCCGGCTTCTCATTGTGCCCTAACGGTTTTGCATACTTGAAGATGTCCTTCAATAGATCGCCGTTGAGACTGAGTGCTTCCATCATTTGAATCCTCGATTGGATTGGAATGAGTAACAGCCTCTTTTTATGCGCTGCTTTTGACGAGAATGTTGCAGGTTTGAGTTATTTGCGTGACAGGAACCGATTGCGTTTTTTGCCCAATCAGATGAGAATGTCACCGGGATGTAACGAAAGGTCACCATTGCGTCATCGCGGCATGATCTTTTCGCGGGGTTATACCGGCTTGGGTTGGAAAATTCCCTACTGCACCGCGAGGAAGTAGAGCCTGCCGGTCACTGTCTCTCGGCGATCTCTGCGCCTCTGCGGTCAGTTCTGAAACGAAGCATTCTTGCCTTAGCAACTATCACTTCATCGCGAGGGAAAGATGTCCAAAGTCAGCATCCTGGTAGTGGAAGATGACGGCGATATTCAGCGGCTTTTGAGTTATAATCTTCGTGCCGGCGGCTATGAGGTCCTGACCTGCGAGGAAGGATACGAAGCCCTGAGCATAGCCAAACAGCGTCTTCCCGAACTGATCCTCCTGGATTTGATGATTCCGGGTCTTGACGGGTTCGAGGTGTGCAAAGAGCTCAAGCGAAACCCGGAGACGAGAAGCATTCCGGTGATCATGTTGACGGCGAGGGGAGAGGAAGTGGACCGCATTGTGGGTTTGGAGCTGGGCGCCGAGGACTATGTGGTCAAACCCTTCAGCCCGAGGGAGCTGATGCTCCGTGTCCGCGCCCTTTTGCGCCGCTCCTCGGGAGAACCCGCGGCGGAATCCGTGTGGCAGAACGAAGGGCTTCGCGTCGACTTCGAAGCACACAAAGCAACCGTTGACGGCGAAGAGATCACTCTCACCGCCACGGAATTCAAGCTGCTGGTGGAATTGATCCGCAACCGGGGAAAAGTGCAGACGCGGGACCAACTACTCGATAAAGTCTGGGGCTACCACTTCGAGGGTTATGCCCGGACCGTGGACACCCATGTCCGGCGCCTGCGCCAGAAGCTCGCCGACTATTCACACTGGGTTGAAACCGTCCGGGGTGTCGGCTATCGGTTACGCACATGAGAATGTCGAGGCTGGATAATGCGCGGTAACGTCTCCCTCAGAACGATGCTGCTGCTCTCTTTTTGGGGACTCCTGGCGGTCACGGTCATCCTGCCGCTTTCGTACACTTATAACCGACTGAACGGCGCCGTCGATGAAGAACTGAAACAGGACCTGCTGAGACCCCTGAATCTTGTAGCTTCCTTGATGATCGAGCAGGAAGCTTTCGAGAATTCGGAACAGCTGCAGCGCTGGATTGTGGAGATTTCCAAACCCCTTGAACTCCGCCTGACCTATGTCGCCAACAGCGGTCAGGTGCTCGCCGACTCGCAATTCCCCTTCGAACAGGTGAAGGATTTGGAGGATTTTTCCGCTCGCCCCGAAATCGCCCGGGCAATGGTTCAAGAATTCGGTTTCATGAGGCGTTTCAGCCGGATTATGCAGAAGGAGCAGGTTTTTGCAGCCAGGAGTATCCAACCCAAAGGGAAACATCCCCGCCGGAGTTCTCCGAGTTGCCGCTCCGGTCAGCAAGCTCCAGGACCTGCTTGGGCGCCTCAAAATCTCTTTCTGTTCTCCGCTCCGTTCCTCTTTGTCATGGCGGCAGTTCTCAGTTCCCTGCTGGTACGCAAACTGAACGAAGCCGTCGGCTCGGTGACCCGCGTTGTGGCCGCCATCGGCGAAAACAACTATAAGCGGCGCATCCATTTCCCACCGGGCCATGAACTGTACCCCCTGGCTGAGGCCGTCAACCAGACGGCGGAGAGCACCGGGCGCCGGTTTGGAGCCCTGAGGGCACAGCAACAGGAACTTGCCGCCGTTTTCAATGCGATGCGAGAGGGCGTGATGGTTTTGGATGAAACGGGTAGGATCCGAAGCGTCAATCAGGCCCTTTCCGAACTCCTCGGCACCCGGACGGAAGTCCCGGGACGCCGCCCGCTCGAAGTCATCTTGAGTCTGGAACTCCAACAGGTTTGCGACCGCATCCTGGCTTCCCCGGACCCTCTTCCGGAAGCCCCTTATTACCTTCCAATTGTCATGGGAGACGGTCGCACCTTTGAGGTCAATATCGTCCGCTTGCAGGACCAGGAAAAGGGCATCGGAGCGGTGGTCGTTTTTCATGACATGAGCCGCCTGAAACAACTGGAGAAAGTCCGCCAGGATTTCGTGGCCAACGTTTCTCATGAGCTGCGCACTCCCCTCACCTCCATCAAAGGATATACCGAGACGCTGCTTGTGGACCCCCAACCGAAGGCCGAAGTGCTCTCTTCTTTCCTGGAAGTGATTCTCAAGAACACCAATCACATGGTCAAAATGGTGGACGACCTGCTCCAACTGGCCAGAATCGAAGCCGGGCAGGAGGTCATCAAACTGCTTCCGGTGAACCCGACGGAAGCCCTGATGGCAGCCTGGAAAGCCTGTCTGCCCCTCGCTGAAGCCAAGAACTTGAATCTGGCAAACAACCTGCCGACCGCGATGGTTGGGGTGGCCGCCGACTTCGACCAACTGGTCCGAGTCTTTCGGAATCTGCTCGAAAACGCGATCCGCTACAGCCCCGCAGGCGGGACCATCGCCGTGGATGGCCATGCGGAAGGCAACACCGTAACGATCAGCGTGCGCAACGATGGGCCCAGCATTCCCAGGTACCATCAACAAAGAATCTTTGAGCGTTTCTACCGCATCGAGAAGAGTCGCGGCAGTGATCTGGGGAATACCGGTCTGGGCTTGGCCATCTGCCGACACATCATCCTCAATCACGGGGGCCTGATCTGGGTTCGGAGCCCCAATCCCGGTCGCACCGATGGAGTGACCTTCTTTTTTACCCTGGTGAGCGCCGAGGAGCAGCAACCACTGCTCACTGGTCACTGACCACTGTTCACTGCTTTTCCGGTAAGGATAGGGAAATGAGTACGCCCGTGAAGATGGCAGCAAAGCACCTCAATTTCTATTACGGTGATTTTCACGCATTGCAGGATATATCTCTTGACTTCTACGAAAATCTGGTGACAGCTTTGATTGGCCCCTCTGGTTGCGGCAAGAGCACCTTCCTGCGGTGCTTGAATCGCATGAATGATCTCATTCCAACGAGTCGGGTCGAGGGGGAGATCATTCTGGATGACGAAAACATCAACGATCCGAAATTGGACGTGGTGACGCTGCGGCGCAGGGTCGGCATGGTCTTTCAAAAACCGAACCCCTTTCCCAAGACCATTTTCGAGAACGTTGCCTACGGACTGCGGGTGAATGGCGTCCGAGACCGGGTGTTCATCGCCGAACGGGTGGAAGAGAGTCTGCGGCGGGCCGCCCTGTGGGACGAAGTCCAGGACCGGCTCCATCGCTCGGCCCTCAGCCTTTCCGGAGGGCAGCAGCAGCGACTCTGTATCGCCCGGGCACTGGCCGTGGAGCCGGAAATCCTGCTGATGGACGAGCCGGCTTCTGCTCTTGACCCGATCGCCTACTCAGAAAATTGAGGATTTGATCCAGCAGCTCAAGGTGAATTACACGATCGTCATCGTTACCCACAATATGCAGCAGGCCGCACGGGTATCCGATTACACGGCTTTTTTCTATATGGGCAAACTCATTGAGATCGATGCCACGGAAACCCTTTTCACTAAACCCCAGTTTCAACAGACCGAAGATTATATCACCGGGCGCTTCGGCTAGGAGTCTACCCAATGGAGAGCCGTTTTCATCAGGAATTGGAAAAACTCAGGATGATAATCCTCCAGATGGCTGCCCTGACGGAAAGGGCCCTGGAGAAATCGATCAAAGCCTTTCTCGAGCGCAACACAGAACTGGCCGATGAAGTGATCGACGGCGACAGGGAAATCAATATGCTGGAGGTGGATGTCGACCGACAATCCCTTCGCCTCCTTGCCCTCGACCAGCCGATGGCCCGCGACTTGCGCACCATTGTCGGGTGCATGCGGATTGCCGTGGACTTGGAGAGAATCGGAGATCAGGCGGTCAACATCGCCGAACGCGCCCTCTTCCTGAGCAGCCGCCCGGCTCTGCCTCCCAACCCCGCCATTGAACAGCTGGCCCAGGTTGCCATGGACATGTACCGCATGGTGATCCAGGCTTATGCCACGGAAAATTCAGAGCAGGCCACGGAGGTTTGCGAGATGGATGATGCCGCCGATGACCTGAATGTTCACGTCCTTAAGGACTTCCTGGAGTATATGGTTCACGAAGTCCCGGCCGTCGAAAGGTCGGTGCAGACGATCATCGCCGCCCGCTGCCTGGAACGCGTGGCCGACCAAACCACCAACATCGCCGAAAGCGTCATCTTTATCAGCAAGGGCGTCAATATCAAACACCATTGCCAGAGATGAATCAAAACCTTCTCTGCAGGCGGGCGCGGTAAAAGATCGCGATGAGGTTCATCCCGAAAACCAGGGCAATCAGCACCAGGGCCGTGCCGTATTGGAGCGGTCGCGTGAGTTCGATCTGGGTCCCGGCAGTGGCGAGGACGTAAATGTGATACGGCAGGGCCATAACCGGATCAAACAGGGATGACGGCAACTGACGCGTAAAGAAGACCGCCGCGGTGAACATAATGGCTGCGGTTTCACCCGCCGCCCGACTCACCCCCAGGATGCATCCGGTCAGCATACCGGGAAAGGCCGCCGGAAGGACCACACGGTAGATGGTCTGCCACTTGGTCGCTCCCAGCGCCAGGGACGCCTCCCGATAGGTCGCCGGGACCGCTCTCAGGGCTTCCTCCGCGGTGCCGATAATGACCGGCAGGATAATCGCTCCCAGGGTCAGTGCCCCGGACAGCAGACTCACCTTGAAATTGCACCAGATAACAAAAAAGGCCAATCCGAAAAGACCGAAAACAATGGACGGCACCCCGGCAAGATTATTGATCCCGAGGCGAATTATCCGGAGTGTGGTGCCAGGCCGTGCGTATTCATGGAGGTAGATGGCCGACGCCACCCCCCATGGAAAAGCGACCAGCATGGCTCCGAAGCTCAGGAAAAAGGTCCCTACGATGCATGGGAAAATACCCCCTTTGGTCATGGAATCCATCGGGGCTTGGGACAGAAAGGTCCAATTGATGGCACGCCAGCCGTTCAGGACCAAAAAGGCAACGATGATGAAAAGTGCCAGGCCGTTGATCAGGGCGGCCAGCCCTGAACAGGCTGAAGAATCCCGTTTGAAACAGCCGGCGACCAGGGGCAAGAGAGCCGTTCCGCCGGCCGGGAAAAACGCTTCCCCCGGGTTTCTCCGGAGGACCGGCTTTCCCCTTCTTGCGGGTGAGGTCGGCATAAGGATTGTCGGCACGCGATGCCATGAGCGCCCTTCCATCGAGCCCGGTCATAGAGTAGCAGCCCCCACCTGTTTGTGTTTCTGGGCGATGTAGTCCGCCGCCAGGTTGAAACAGAGAGTGAAAAGAAACAACACCACGCCGATGGCAAACAAGGCATGATAATGGTCCCCGCGAAAGGGGGCCTCGGCCATCTCCGCCGCGATGCTCGCCGGCATTGGCCGGACCGGCTTGAATATCGAGGTCGGGATAATAGCCGCCCCACCGGCTACCATCAACACCACCATGGTTTCTCCGATGGCACGAGACATGCCCAGAATAGTGGCCGTGCTGATCCCTGAGAGGGACGCCGGAATCATGACCCGGCAGATCGTTTCCCAATGCGTTGCGCCCAGGGCCATGGAGGCCTCTTTCAGTTCCCGCGGCACGCTGTAGATTGCATCTTCGGATACGCTGCAAATCGTCGGGACGGCCATGAAGGCCAGCATCAAGGAGGCGTTGAAAAGGTTCAACCCGGTCGCGATGTCAAGCGTCTCCTGCAGGAAAGGGGCAACCACGACCATGCCGAAAAAGCCGATCACAACCGACGGCAAGGCCGCCAGCAACTCAACGACCGGCTTGATGATCTCACGAAGGCGGGCGGAGGCGATTTCCGCCAGATAGATGGCCGTCATGACGCCGAGGGGAATCGAAATGAGGGCGGACAGGAAGGTGACCGCAAGGGAAGCCACGAGCAGCGGAAATATGCCGAAGTCGGGAGGTGAGGAGGTGGGGTACCATTCCTGCCCAAAGATGAAGTTCCATACCGACACTTTCTTGAATATGGGCATGCCTTCCGCAAAGAGGAAGACGAGAATCATGAACAGCACCAGAATGGAAATGGACGCCGCGACCAAAAAGCAAAGGCGAATGATCTTTTCTCTCGTCTGACGAGTCTTCACGTTTTCTCTTTCCTCGTCGACTCCCCTCCTTCATTCAGCTAGTGGAGGCCGGTAGAAGTAATTCGTCAGTTATGAATGGCTCAGGTTCCCCGCTTTTTAAAAGGGAGGCAGGGAGGATTTGAAGTAAAGCCCATTTGAAAATCCACCTGAAACCCCCTTTAGAAAAGGGGGACTTCAATCAAAATGCAATCGGGGGAGACAGGCAAGAAACCTCCGCACACCTAGGCTAATATAGCGGAACAAACCCGGCATCACGCACAAATTTTTGCCCCTTCTGGGGGTTCAAAACGTAGTTGATGAAATTGAGGACATCCGCGGAAGGCCACCCCTTGGTGAACATGAAGAGCGCCCGCGAGACGGGAAACTTTCCGCTGAGCGCCGTCTCTTCATTGCCGGGAACGCCATTCACGGTCAGCGCCTTCACACTCTTGTCGATGTAACCGATGCCAAGGTAGCCGATTGCAAACTTGTTCTTGGAAACCGTCTGAGCCACGGCACCGCTCGATGCCTGAAGCAGGGCCCCGGCATAGACGCGTTCCTTCTTCATCACCTTCTCTTCCCAAACCTCATAAGTCCCGGACGAGGTGTCGCGGGAAATCACGACGATTTCCTTGTCAGGCCCGCCCACCTCTTTCCAGTTCTTGATCTCTCCCATGTAGATCGATTTGAGCTGCGCCATGGAAATATCGGTGAGGGGATTCTCCGGATGAACCACCGGCACGATGCAGTCATAGGCAACGGCGAAAGGCACCGGATAAACCCCTCTTTCAAGGGCCAGCTTGACCTCTTCATCCTTCAGGAAACGCGAACTGTTGGCTATGTTGGTGGTCCCGTCGATGAGCGCCTTGATGCCGTTGCCCGAACCGCCTCCGGATACCGTTATGTTCACCCCCGGGTGGTCTTTCATATAAGCTTCAACAAGTTTCTGGGCGATGGGCAGCACCGTCGTCGACCCATCCATCCGGATTGACTCGGCACAAACTGCCCCGGTCATAAAGCATGTCAGGAAGGCAACCGCCAAAAACAAACTCTTCGATCTCATTGTTCTACTCCTCTGTTGACTCATTCTTTTTCCATGGTTTCGCCGCTACACAGCGGCTTGGTTTCAGCGCCTCACGATGTTGGGAAGCTTATAAAAGGGGATTGTTACGATTCGGTGACAGAGACGGAACGATTGCGTGACATTGAAATGACTTTGAGCCCATGGAACTGCCTCCGCTAAGCCGAAGTCCCCCGGCAGCCACTCCCTTACGCGAAGAGAGGCGGAAACCATTGACATTTATTCACCTCACGGCTAATTGACCTGATGATATCCCACGGAGGATCATCGAGACATCAGGCAGACTCCATTACCCATTGACGTTTTCTTTTTGGAAAGGAGCTTCCCATGGCGAAAAGAAAGCTCAGAGTCTTGATTGCCAAATTTGGCCAAGGTTATGAAAATGCCTTGCTTAAACTGGCCGCGGCCTGCAGTGAGGCCGGTTTTGAGGTGATTTACACGGACCTCCAGGACCCGCGGGCGATCGTCGCAGCGGCCATCCAGGAAGCGGTCGACCACATTGGAATCACCACCCTCCCCGGCGCAGACATAGAAGACTTCGGCACGATTTTCAAACTGCTGGAGGAAAACGAAGTTACCCATATCCGCATCACTGCCGGCGGGTTCCTCCCTGACGAAGACATGGCCTGCATCAAAGAGATGGGCGTTCTCGACTTTTACCCGCAGGGCTCGATCTACAGCAGAATCGAGCAATGGACCCGTGATTTCGGCGAAACAACCCAACCTTAGGAATCTTTCCGGACCGACCCGCTCCGCCGACGGAATCCCCAGGTTGATAGGACTCTCCCCGCATTGAGGCGGCTCCGGTCAACGGACGCCGCGGCCTTGCCGCCCTGACGACTTTTCCCTTCGTCGATATCTTAAAGAAAACCTCGGGGCGGGTCTCCATGGAACTATTTTGCGAATGGGGCTGGCAGCGCCTCGGCTTAAGGGGAGAGCGAAAGAAAGAACCGGGCAATGTTGAAATAAACGAGCACCGATACCAAGTCCATGGTAGTGGCCACAAAAGGTCCCGTCATAAGGGCCGGGTCGAGGCGCAGGAAATGAAGCACGAACGGCAGCAGCGAGGAAAGGGTCGCCGAAACCAGGATCGAGATGCTGATCGCGAGTCCGACGATGGGACCCAACCAGGCCACATGAGGATACTGCCAGTGCGCCAGAACAAAGAGCAGTAAACCGAAACAGGACCCGAGCATGATACCCACCACGAATTGCTTGCCAATGGCGCGCAGCCAATTGCCGGGGTTGAGCTTCCCCGTTGCCAGGCCGCGCACCATGATGGTCACGCCCTGGGTGCCGACATTCCCCGCGGTACCATTGATGACCGGGATAAAGGCTGCCAGAGCGATCATTTTGCTCAGCTCGTTTGAATATTGGGCGATGAAAAAGGCGGAGACCAGACTTCCCAGCCAGCTGATCGCGAGCCAGGGAAAGCGCACCCACGCCAGCCGCAGGGGAGAAAGCGAGGTGATTTCCTCGGTGTAGTGGGTACCCGCCATTTTAAGAATGTCTTCCGTGGCTTCATCCCGCAACACGTCAAGGACGTCGTCCACGGTGACGATGCCGACCATAAGCCCCGCCTCATCCACAACCGGGATGGCCAGAATGTTGTAGCGCGAAATAATCTGCGCGACTTGCTCCTGGTCGGCAAGAACGTTTACCCTCCAGACGTTGGGTGTCATGACCTCGGCCAGAGGCCGGGTGGGGCCGGCCAGCAGGAGCTGGCGCAGGCTGATTACCCCTCGCAGGTGGCGGTTTTCATCGACGACATAGACATAAAAGACGTACTCAACATCAGAACTGGCATTGCGCACGTTGGCAATGGCATCTTCTACGGTGATGTCCTCGGGAAGCGCCACATACGAATGCGACATGATGCTCCCTGCCGTGTCCGAAGGATAGGCCAGCATGTCCTGGAGCGTTTCGGTCTGTTTGGCGCTGAACAGCTGCACGATCTCGGCCGAACGCTCCTCCGGCAGAGTTTCGAGGAGGTAGCGGGCATCATCGCTGTCAAGCTTGACGATGAGCGCGGAAATCTCTTCGTTGGAGAGGGGCTCCAGCAATTCCCGGGTAATGTGAGGGTCGGATTCGGTCAGGACCGCGGCTCGCCGCTCCGCCTGGCATATGGCCCTGAAAGCTTGTTCCCGCTCCTCGGGGATGAGGTGCGAGAAAATCTGCGCGATCTCCGCGGCATGCATCTTTCCCAGAGCTTTGCTCAAATGCGGGCGCGCCTGACGACGCAGAAGTCGTCGGATCATATCCTCGATGCGATTCAGTCGAAGGTCGCGCTCGTGAATCATGGCGGTCAACTCAAAGCTTAACGGGTGACCCCGTGCGCACTCATGGACAGGATGGCGCGGGGCGTGAGTGCCCTTTCGCGTTAAAATCGGTAAGAGAAAATACAATGAAGCCGGTGGCGGCCGTTTACCCTGACAGGGCGCCCGCGGTCATGCCGGTTCGAAACGCCGAGAGAGCAATCCTGAGTAGCATGTCTGACCTCAGCCGTCAATGGGCTGTGTGAATTGCTTTCTATTCCTTTGTGTTCGATTGTCCACCCTCCCGGCCTTCGTGCTGTTCTTGATGACCTCTTGTTGCCGGGAAAGCAGTTACCCTCCGCTGGCAGCACGAAATAGGTGCCCGAACTCCGTTCATCCTGCCGGCAAAACCGGCTCCCGCAGGTCTTAAGCGCGGAGGGGTGGATTTCCATATGAACCCATCACTCTTCGGTACTTCGGAACGAGAACAGTTGATGCGTTCTTTCGGGTTTCCCGTCCCAAAGGTGGACATCTCGCGTGCCGCTTCCGGTCGCCGATCAGGTGACGGGAACATCCGCAACGCACCGACTGCCCCGTGTCGCAAGTGCTCAACTTCTCAACGCGCCAAAAGCCCGGAGATGGCGCAAAAGTAGTCACCGGACTCCGCGTACTGGGTGGTGGAGCAAGTTATTGCGGAGTTCTTCGGCACGATCACACCGGGATTGAAAGCGTAGCACATCTCGCTGCCCGTGTGTGCGATGGGCCCAAAGCCGGTGACTGCGAGGCGAATGCCTCCGTTCGCCGGACCGACGCAGAACTGGGTCAGGAGAAATTCACCCGTCTCCGGGGTGGTATAAACCGTCTGCGTCTGGTCCGGGCCAGAAAAGGATACGGTCGCGGAAACGATCTGCGCCCCTCCAACCCTGTTAATGTTGCTCTTCGACAAGTTGAGGTTTGACGCAGCCAACGATATCGACGCTATCGTCACGAGCAGTCCTGTGACGGCAAGCATCATCACAACATACGCACGAATATTCTTTATTATCCTCTTCATGGCTATTCTCCATCCGTCATGTTTCGAAAGTCCTAAAGCCCAAATTGCAGACTCGCAGGATCAAATCGTTGATTTTAAAGCACCTTGCCTCTTTAGCCTGGTATCTATGGGGTGCCGACCGGGTCCTTTCTTTATTATTTTATAGTAAGTCTCACCATGAAAAAGCGCATCTGAATGCGCTTGCTTTCCCTTGAATTCATGCCAGTCATTGAGTCGATGAACCGGGTCCGGAGATCTCTCGGAGTCAGTTTCAACGCGCTCTGGAAAGTCTTCAGAAGGACCCCGATTTCATGGCCCGAATTCCTTCTTGAAAGAAATAAAGGTCAAGGATATGGTGCATGGGTTTGGGTGTTTTTGCGATTGCCGAGCATATGGGAAAGACATGAAGCTCATGATTGACCCGGACAAAATGGAGGCCTGCAAACGGACTGCATATGCCCGTGAGGCAGCCCGGCGCCGTGAAGCCGCTGCCCGGCGCGAAACCGCATGGAGGATCGCCCGCCAGGCCGCCTCCATGCTCAAAGCCAATTTCGGTGCAACTCGAGTGATTGTGTTCGGTTCACTGGCACACGGAGCGTGGTTCACCTCGCGCTCCGATATTGATCTTGCGGCAGAGGGAATCCCACCCGATGCATTCTTCAAATCATGGTGCGCATTGGACGGGCTTGGAAGCAACCTGGAAATCAACCTGATTGCCGTCGAGTCCGCTTCAGAAGAAATGAGCCGAGAAATAAACGAATTGGGGATCGAACTGTGATTGCTCGTCATGAAGCACTCAGGCGCCGAGTCCAACTTGAGCTCGATCACATAGGGAAAACGCTGCCCGCCATTGATCGGCATTGGCAGAAAGCAAAGACTGCAGGCCCCGATCAGGATGCCTACATCAACTCCGTGGCCCTCAACCTGCACAGCTTTTACTCCGGCTTGGAACGACTCTTCGAATTGATCGCCATTGAGCTCGACGGCGGACCGCTTGGCGGCGATTCCTGGCATACGGAGCTATTGAAGCAGATGGCTTTGGATCTGGGGGACATCCGACCGCCGGTGGTCGGGAGCGAGACCGCTGCGCGGCTTGATGAATATCGCAAGTTCAGACATCTGGTGCGCAACATCTATACAACCAATCTTGATATCATCCGCATAGAGCATCTTGTTGAAAATCTCCCGGGGTTGTGGGAACAGCTTCGCCAGGAGTTGAACGCATTCCTCCAATTTCTGGGAGCGATAGCCCGCGCCGACGAGAGTGCTCATTAAGGGCAGGGAGGCGCGGATGGCAGGGATCGCGGTTGTGGAGTACCTTCCCCGATCACGATGTTCGTGGTGTTCTTACCACCTGGCGCTTCGCTCGACACTGCCTCGGCTTTACCCCCCAAGCAGGTCATAATGTGCGGGAAGCCTTGTCAAATTGACAGTGCCAGACTGACGGAGGAAGGGCACCAAGAGAAGCAAAAAGAGCCGGGGGAGGGTTAGTCCACCCGGCTCATTTAGGGATTGGGACGGCGGCGACCTACTCTGCCACGCAGTCGCCCGCGCAGTACCATCGGCGCTGAGGAGCTTAACGACCGTGTTCGGGATGGGAACGGGTGTGGCCTCCTCGCTAAAGCCACCGGCCCAAAAACGGAGGTCGGAGAGCGGAACTCGGAGGTCGGTAACATTCACTCCGACTTCCGATCTCCGACTTCTGATTTCGGTTTCCGAATAGGGGTTTTGCAGTTTCCTGGTTTCGATCAATTGCCTTTTTTTAAGAATGGTCAAGCCGCACGGCCCATTAGTATCGGTTAGCTGAACACATTGCTGTGCTTGCACACCCGACCTATCAACCTTGTGGTCTACAAGGGGCCTTCAGCCCGGATCGCTCCGGAGGGGAACTCTCATCTTGGGGTGGGTTTCCCGCTTAGATGCTTTCAGCGGTTATCCCTTCCGAACTTAGCTACCCAGCGCTGCCACTGGCGTGACAACTGGTACACCAGAGGTTCGTCCATCCCGGTCCTCTCGTACTAGGGACAGATCCCCTCAAAATTCCTGCGCCCACGGTAGATAGGGACCAAACTGTCTCACGACGTTTTAAACCCAGCTCACGTACCGCTTTAATCGGCGAACAGCCGAACCCTTGGGACCTGCTCCAGCCCCAGGATGCGATGAGCCGACATCGAGGTGCCAAACCTCCCCGTCGATGTGAACTCTTGGGGGAGATCAGCCTGTTATCCCCGGCGTACCTTTTATCCGTTGAGCGACGGCCCTTCCATGCGGAACCGCCGGATCACTAAGACCGACTTTCGTCCCTGATCGAGATGTCTCTCTCACAGTCAGGCTCCCTTCTGCCTTTACACTCTACGGCTGGTTTCCAATCAGCCTGAGGGAACCTTCGCGCGCCTCCGTTACTCTTTGGGAGGCGACCGCCCCAGTCAAACTACCCACCAGGCACTGTCCCCGATGAGGATAACTCATCCGGGTTAGAACTCTAAACGCATAAGGGTGGTATTTCAAGGGTGGCTCCATGAGAGCTGGCGCCCCCACTTCATCGCCTCCCACCTATCCTACACATACACGCCCAAAATCCAATGCCAAGCTATAGTAAAGGTGCACGGGGTCTTTCCGTCTAGCCGCGGGTACTCGGTATCTGCACCGAGACTGCAATTTCACTGAGCCCCTGGTTGAGACAGCGCGGAAGTCGTTACGCCATTCGTGCAGGTCGGAACTTACCCGACAAGGAATTTCGCTACCTTAGGACCGTTATAGTTACGGCCGCCGTTTACCGGGGCTTCGGTTCAGCGCTTCTCGGCCCGAAAGCCAATAACACCACCCCTTAACCTTCCGGCACCGGGCAGGCGTCAGACCCTATACGTCGTCTTGCGACTTAGCAGAGTCCTGTGTTTTTAGTAAACAGTCGCTACCGCCTCTTCTCTGCAACCCCCTTCGGCTCCAATAGCAAGTATCTTCACCTAATGAGGGCACACCTTCTCCCGAAGTTACGGTGTCATTTTGCCGAGTTCCTTAACCAGGGTTCTCTCACGCGCCTGAGGATTCTCTCCTCGCCTACCTGTGTCGGTTTGCGGTACGGTCACCTGAAAAACTCGCTACGAGGCTTTTCTTGGCAGTGTGGGATCAACCAGTTTGCGGGCTTTCGCCCTCCACATCACTTCTCGGCGTTATCAGGGGTCCGGATTTGCCTAAACCCCCCGCCTACCAGCTTGTACCGGGACTTCCAACACCCGGATGGCCTACCCTCCTGCGTCCCCCCATCGCTCAAACGCTTTCCCGGTGGTACAGGAATATTAACCTGTTTCCCATCAGCTACGCCTCACGGCCTCACCTTAGGGACCGACTTACCCTGGGCAGACGACCTTTACCCAGGAAACCTTAGGCTTACGGCGAGCGGGATTCTCACCCGCTTTATCGTTACTCATGTCAGCATAATCCCTTGCACAACCTCCAGCTGTCCTCTCGGTCAACCTTCACAGGCTCGTGCAATGCTCCCCTACCCAACGGGGGTCGGATATCGGAAATCGGAAATCGGTGTTACTGCCACTTCTCCAGCAAACTGTACAAACGCCTGCCGAGACGATCATACTCCTGCCAAAGACCCCGGCCTTCCTGATCGCCCAGATACCCCAAAGTCTGCGAAAACTCCAACCACACCTTGGTTTCCTGTACCGACCCATGGGCCATTCTCAAATAGCGCCGAAACTCAGCAGATGATTCCTTGCGACCAAATCCCTCCGCAATCAGAGCACACACGCTCTTGGAACTGCGCCGGATTTGACTCACTATTCCATAGCGCTCGGCTTCCGGAAAGCCTTCCGTTCGCCGGTGCAACCGCACCGCCAAAGCAAAACCTTCCTGATATACCTCTAAATCGCCATAGCCATAGATTGCCATCGGCTGACTCTCGCTCTTTTCTCCGACTTCTGACCTCTGATATCCGCCCCCCGTTGCCGCAGCTTCGGTAAGATGCTTAAGACCCGTTGAATTTTCGGCGCAGGCACACTAGACCAGTGAGCTATTACGCTTTCTTTAAAGGATGGCTGCTTCTAAGCCAACCTCCTGGTTGTCTGTGCGTCCCCACATCCTTTACCACTTAGCACCTATTTGGGGACCTTAGCTGACGGTCTGGGCTCTTTCCCTCTCGACTACGGAACTTATCTCCCGCAGTCTCACTCCCGAGGACGATATGACGGTATTCGCAGTTTGGTTGGGTTTGGTAATCCGGTAAGACCCCTAGCCCATCCAGAGCTCTACCCCCGTCATTCTCACCTCGAGGCTGCACCTCAATGCATTTCGGGGAGTACCAGCTATTTCCAGGTTTGATTAGCCTTTCACTCCTATCCACAGCTCATCCGAGAGGTTTTCAACCCTCTTCGGTTCGGGCCTTCATCTCGTGTTACCGAGACTTCACCCTGGCCATGGATAGATCACCTGGTTTCGGGTCTACTCCCTGCAACTATGGCGCCCTGTTCAGACTCGCTTTCGCTACGGCTCCACCTCAATCGGCTTAACCTTGCCACAGAGAGTAACTCGCTGACTCATTATGCAAAAGGCACGCGGTCAGAGAGATAAATCCCGAAGGACCTATCACCCTCCTCCCACTGCTTGTAGGCAGACGGTTTCAGGTACTATTTCACTCCCCTCCCGGGGTACTTTTCACCTTTCCCTCACGGTACTAGTTCACTATCGGTCGCTGAGTAGTATTTAGCCTTGGAAGATGGTCCTCCCGGATTCCCACGGGGTTCCACGTGCCCCGCGGTACTCAGGGTATCCCTAGGGTGAGGAAAACGTTTCGCATACGGGCCTGTCACCCTCTATGGAAAACCTTTCCAGATTCTTCTGCTACCCTTTCCCCATCCCACATCGGGACCCTACAACCCCCGGGGCTAAAAGCCCCGGGTTTGGGCTCTTCCGCGTTCGCTCGCCGCTACTGGCGGAATCTCTCTTGATTTCTTTTCCTCCGGGTACTGAGATGTTTCAGTTCCCCGGGTTCGCCTCCCTTGCGGGATGATCCCGTATTACCGAGATCGGGTTTCCCCATTCGGAGATCTCCGGATCAAAGCCTGTTTAGCGACTCCCCGAAGCTTTTCGCA
>CAWJQV010000019.1:0-50000 GCA_963844985.1 uncultured delta proteobacterium | reverse complement strand
ACGTACGCTCCCCCCTGTTCGATCAGGCGCCGTGCCGCGCCCCGCGACCCACAAAGCCCGGTTTCAGCAAACAACTGGAAGGCCGGAATGCCCGCCTCCAACCGGTGACGCGCCACTTCCGTCGTGGGGATCGCCGAGACTTCTTGCTTGGCCTCACGAGGGATTGAAGATGACGGAAGCAGTTCCCTGGACAAATCCCTTTGGCCGAAGATTCCGCTGGCCGCTTCAAAGACCGGGACGGCCTGGTCATGACCATGAGTCAACGCGGTTACTTCGTAAGCGAGGATGGTCTTGCAGGCATTCAATTCTTGTCCTTCCAGTCCCCGCACCACCTCAATTTCCGACATAGGGAGGAATGTGTACAGCCGCAGGAAGCGCTCCACATCCAAATCATCCGTATTTACCCAGAACTGATAGAAGTCGAAAGGGCTGGTCCGCTGGGCACTCAACCACACCGCGCCCGCTGCCGTCTTGCCCATTTTTGCTCCTGAGGCGGTGGTGAGCAGAGGAAAGGTTATGGCGTAACTATTCCCTCCTCCCTTTCGCCGAATGAGATCAATTCCCGCAACGATGTTTCCCCACTGGTCATTGCCCCCCATCTGGAGTTCGCAGTCGAAGTGCTCCGAGAGATAGAGGAAATCATAAGCCTGAAGGAGCATGTAGTTGAATTCGACGAAATTGAGACCCGCTTCAAACCTCTGTTTGTAGCTTTCCGCGGCGAGCATGCGGTTGACGCTGAAATGTTTGCCGATGTCCCGGAGAAATTCGATATAGCGCAAATCAAGAAGCCAGTCGGCATTATTGACAAGCAGAGCCCTGCCCTTGGAAAAGTCGATAAAGCGCGACAACTGCGCCTTCAGCGCCTGCGAGTTGGCCTCTATTTCCTCAAGGCTGAGGAGCTTGCGCATTTCGGTCTTACCGCTGGGATCACCAACCAATCCGGTGCCGCCGCCGACCAGCACGATCGGACGATGACCATGGCGTTGCATCTGAGCCAGCGCCATAATCGGGACCAGACTTCCGACGTGGAGGCTGTCAGCCGTCGGGTCAAAACCAATGTAGCAGGTGACCGGCTTTTCAAGACGCTCCCTGATCTCTTCCGGATCCGTAGATTGCGCTACAAATCCTCTCTCGTTCAGGGTCTCAAACACATTTACCACTTCCGGCACGATGTTCTCCTCTAACCCCCATGTCCTGGCAGGTCCCAATGAAGGACGGGAATAAGACTCCGAGCGGCAAAGCCCCACATCAGCGGTCTTATTTGGCATACTCGACCGCTCTTATCTCACGAATCACCGTAACCTTGATTTGTCCCGGATAAGTCAGTTGACTCTCGATTTTTCGAGCAATGTCACGGCTCAACAGGACAACATCGGCATCCATGACCGAACCGCTTTCAACAATGATCCTGAGCTCTCGCCCCGCCTGGATCGCATACGCCTTGGTAATTCCCGGGAACTGGCAGGCAATTTTTTCAAGATCTTCAAGCCGTTTGACATAGGTTTCCAGGAGTTCTTTTCTGGCACCGGGTCTGGCCCCGGACAAGGCATCCGCAGCCTGCACCAGAATGGCCAGGACGTCCTCGGCAGGCACATCTTCGTGATGGGCCGCAACCGCATGCACAATCACCGGGGCTTCTCCGTGGCGCTTGGCAAGATCCGCACCGATAGAAGCATGGGGGCCTTCGATCTCGTGATCGATGGCTTTTCCAATGTCATGCAACAAGCCTGCTCGCTTCGCCTGCTTTTCGTTCAAGCTGAGCTCCGCCGCCATGATGCCGCACAGGAAAGCGACTTCGATGGAATGCTGGAGTACGTTTTGGGCGTAACTCGTGCGGTATTTAAGTTTGCCCAGGAGCTTGACCAAATCCGGATGAATCCCATGGACACCGACATCAAAAGCTGCCTGCTCCCCGGCTTCACGGATGGCCGTGTCAATCTCGCTGTTGACCTTTTCCACGATCTCTTCAATGCGCGCAGGATGGATTCTTCCATCCGAAATAAGTCGCTCAAGGGACACCCGCGCCACTTCGCGGCGGATGGGATTGAAGCCGGACAGAATAACCGCCTCCGGGGTGTCGTCAATGATCAAATCGACCCCTGTGCTTGCTTCAATGGCCCTGATGTTTCTGCCTTCACGGCCGATGATCCGCCCTTTCATTTCTTCGTTGGGCAGGGTCACGACCGAGACCGTCTTTTCCGCCACGTAGTCTCCGGCATATCTTTGGATCGCCAGGGATATAATGTTCTTGGCCTTGCGATCGGCAACTTCCCGGGCCTCGGATTCAATCCTTTTCACCAAAACCGCGGCATCATGACGCGCCTCATTCTCCACAACCCGGATCAGCATATCCTTGGCCTCTTCAGAGGTCATCCCGGAAAGACTTTCCAGCTGTTTGCGCTCTTCTTCAATCAGAGACTGGAGCTCTTTCTCCCTTTCTCCCATCTCTTTTTCTTGCTGGCCTAACTGCTTCTCTCTCTTGGCAACGGCAGCATCCCTTTTGTCGAGAGCTTCCGATTTCTTATCGAGGTTCTCCTCTTTCTGGAGGATCCTCTTCTCAAGATTCTGAAATTCCTTCCTCGCCTCTTTGCTCTCCCTCTCAAACTCTGCCTTCATCTGGAACAGATTATCTTTGGCTTGAAGAATCGCCTCCTTCTTAATGGTCTCCGCTTCCTTGCGCGCCTCTCCCAAGAGATCCTGCGCTTGCTCCCTGACCCGGCCCGTTTGCCTCTCCAGCCAATACCGGCGCAGCAATACACCGGACCCCGCACCGACAAGGACTCCCAACAATATAAAAAGCGCTCCCGACAAATACCCCATGACGATCCATCCCTCTCCCACAGCCATCTGTGCCTCTATCCCGATGAACTAGCCCCGGACGTGAAATGTAATCTTTAGACAGCGGGAAGCTGTCAGCTGCAGTATTGCCTCTTTCGGCTAAAAAAGCCTGGTCAATCGGATGATGTTTATTCTTGGGAAAGGCTCACAGGGTGGGCCGAGCGAGGGCATCTCCCCCGACCAGCGATGATTAGCGCATGGCACGCAACCCAGCCAAGGATCTCATGGTTCTGCAGGGAGAGAGACAGACGTTACACAAAACCCCCGCATGGTGCCGTGTTGGTGTTCAGTATTGAACCTAAGGGTTCAAGTGGGCACCACTTTGCTCCTTTAGGCTTTCAGTTTCCTGACGTGCACACCGGAGCAAGAGGCGGTTCCCGTTAATCTTTGTGTTGGCTCAGAGACATTCCACCAATCACGAACACAGCAGGGGTCCCGTATCTTTCGTGAAGAGCCCCTAATTTCGATTGGAACACTCAGGGCCACTCCCCTTCCCAACAATGTCATTGGCAACGGAGTGGTTCCTGTAACGGCTCGAGGCCGATCTTTCTCAGACGGCTCGAAATTCCTTGTCCTGCAATGCCTATCAATCAGAAGACGTTCGACATCGTTACCACATTCTGACCGCAATCTGAGGATATTCATTCCCTACAAACTTATCTGTTACAAAGTCAAATTTTCTCTCTCCAGAGATCTTTACTTGCAGCACCTTTCGATCGTTATGAGCTGTTCCTCTTACCCTATTCTCAAAGGCCATTCGCCTGTTCGCAGCAACGCTCGCAGCCCCTCCGGCACATTGCCAAACCCTAAAGCGATCAGCTCATTTAGCAGATCATGCCAAAACGGGGCGAACAGATCACACATTGGCCCATATTCGCCTCGTATTTTACTCAAAAAACGAAAAACAAGTCAAGCTCATTCTCTGCGCATCCATCACGCCCGATCCCGTCTACTCAACGGTAACGCTCTTCGCCAGATTTCTCGGCTGGTCGACATCCGTGCCACGGAGAACCGCTATGTGATATGCGAGCAATTGCAACGGAATGGCAAACAGAATCGGCGCCAGCCACTCGGAGGTCCGCGGAAGAACCAATTGCTCGTCTTCTCCACCGAGCTTGTCGTCGGAATTTCCCTCCACAAGCGCCAGCACCTGGCCTCCCCTCGCCTTCACCTCCTGGATGTTGCTCAGCATCTTCTCATAAAGAAGGCCCTGTTGCAGCAGGACAACTACCGGCATATTTTCATCAATCAAAGCGATGGGACCGTGTTTCATCTCACCGGCGGCGTAGCCCTCGGCATGTATGTATGAGATTTCTTTGAGTTTAAGCGCCCCCTCCAAAGCGATGGGATAAAGAATACCTCTGCCAAGGTAGAGAAAGTCCTGAGCATGCATGTAACGTTTAGCCCACTTGATGATTCTGTCGCTGTTTGCGAGGGTCGTTTCCATTTTGTGGGGAAGTTCCACCAACTCCTGGATATGTTGGGCCAGCTGCTCCTGAGAAATACGCCCAAGGGCACTTGCGCAATACAGGCTGAACAAATAGAGCGCCGCGACTTGGGCGGTAAAAGCCTTCGTTGAAGCCACGCCAATTTCCGGACCGGCATGGGTGTAGATCACTCCGCCGGCCATCCTTGCCAGACTGCTGCCCACCACATTGACAATCGTCTTGCAGGAAGCCTCTTGATCAATGCCTTCCTGGAGAGCAGCCCTGGTGTCGGCGGTTTCGCCGGATTGGCTCACGGCGACAAGGAGTGTCTTTGGGTCCAGCAGCGGTTTGCGATAGCGAAATTCAGAACCCAGGTCAACCTCGACCGGCAAGCGGCACATACTCTCGATGATGTATTTGCCGACAAGGCATGCGTGATAGGACGTTCCGCAGGCTACGAGAACGATCTTATGGAACTGCCTGACATCCCTTTCGACCAGATTGAGATCGTTGAGGGAAACTCGTTGGCGGTTCAGATCAAGGGCTCCGCGAACGGTGTCAATAATGGCATGTGGCTGTTCGTGGATTTCTTTCAGCATGAAATGCTTGTAGCCGGCCTTCTCAGCCATCACCGGATTCCAGTCAATGCGCACGGGAGTCCGTTCCCGCCTCGTTCCATCCACATTCTCAATGGCATAGCCTTCGCGCGACAGGTGAACAACGTCGCCGTCCTCCAGATAGACCATCATCTTCGTGTAAGGCAGAATGGCAGGCACGTCTGAAGCCAGGTAACTGACATTTTCACCCAACCCCAGAATGAGGGGACTCTCTTTCCGCGCGGCAATGAGTTCCTGCGGGTGCTCCTGACTGAGGAAAACCACGGCGTAGCTGCCTCGCAGTTGGCGCAGGGTGTCAACGACGGAGGCGTGGAAAGACTTACCCCGTCGCCACTCCCGCTCGGCAAGCTTCACAATGACTTCCGTATCCGTCTCCGAAGAAAAATCAAATCCTTCACTTTTCAACTGTTGTTTGATCTCCGCATAATTCTCAATGATCCCGTTGTGCACTACCACAAAAGGCCCGGAACGATGGGGATGAGCATTCTCATCCGAGGGTTTGCCATGGGTTGCCCATCGAGTATGCGCAATCCCGATGTTCCCGGAAACCGGATCAGTCTTCAGTTTCTCTTCCAGTACGGCGATTTTTCCCCGGGAACGGACGATCTTCAATTCCCGATCCGCACCGATCATGGCAATTCCGGCACTGTCGTAGCCGCGGTATTCAAGTCTTTTGAGACCCTCAATCAAAAGATTACTGCCGTCACCTGCGCCGATGTATCCAACAATCCCGCACATTGCGTTTCCTCCTCGCGTGGGAAATAGTGCACACTTTTCGGATAGCCACTCAATTGAGGGAATGTATTATTGAACAAGGATATGACGGTGTAAAGCAAAGAAAAGCCCTTCCGCTAGGGAAGGGCTTCAGGAAGGGGTGTTCGATGAACAAATCAGCGCTTTTCCGCAATTCTCAGACGAGCCATTGCTCTATGCAGTGCAGCTTGGGTCTGAGCAAATTCGAGCTTATCACGGACTTCAGCAAGACGGCGCTCGGCACGTTCCCTCGCTGCCTTAGCGCGTATCACATCGATCTCCGAGGCTTCTTCGGCAGCAGTAGCCAGAATCGTGACATGATCGGGCAGTACTTCCGCATAGCCACCCATGATGGCGACATGCCGAGTGGTGGCACCCACGCGAAACCGCAACTCGCCAACTTTGAGTTTGCAGAGAAAAGGGATGTGGTTCGGCAGGGCGCCGAATTCACCCTCTTCACCCGGTGCCACAACTATGTCCACCGTTTCGCTCAGGACTTTTCTTTCCGGTGTGACGATCTCCAATAAGATTTTATCGGCCATATGCTCACCATTCTTTGTGGTTACGCCGCAGCCATAGCCTTGGCCTTGGCAACCGCTTCCTCAATCGCTCCTACCATGTAGAAGGCCTGTTCGGGGATATCATCGTGTTTGCCTTCACAGATCTCCTTAAAGCCTCGAACGGTCTCTTCCACCTTCACATATTTCCCGGGAGTTCCGGTAAAGGCCTCGGCTACATGGAAGGGTTGTGAAAGGAAACGCTGAATCCTTCTCGCTCGAGCCACCACCACCTTGTCTTCTTCGGCGAGTTCGTCCATGCCGAGAATAGCGATGATGTCCTGGAGATCCTTATACTTCTGGAGAATCTGCTGGACCTGGCGAGCGGTGTAGTAATGCTCCTCCCCAAGGACGTTGGGATCGAGGATTCGCGAGGTGGAATCCAGCGGATCCACGGCCGGATAAATGCCCAACTCGGCGATCTGACGGGAAAGCACGACGGTTCCGTCCAAGTGAGCGAAGGTCGTGGCCGGGGCGGGGTCGGTCAAGTCATCGGCAGGCACGTAGACGCACTGCACGGAGGTGATCGATCCCTTGGTCGTCGAGGTGATGCGTTCCTGCAACTCGCCGAGGTCCGTACCCAGGGTCGGCTGGTAACCAACGGCGGAAGGCATGCGCCCGAGGAGGGCCGACACCTCGGCACCGGCCTGAGTAAACCGGAAGATGTTGTCAATAAAGAGCAAAACATCCTGACCTTCGATATCCCGAAAGTATTCGGCAACGGTCAGCGCTGAGATGGCTACCCGCGCACGCGCTCCGGGAGGTTCGGTCATCTGTCCATAAACGAGACCGGCACGCGGCAGAACTCCGGAATCCTTCATTTCGTGGTAGAGGTCATTTCCTTCGCGGGTACGCTCACCCACTCCGGCAAAGACCGAAATACCACCATGCTGCATGGCGATGTTATGGATCATTTCCATCATCACGACCGTCTTGCCGACGCCGGCGCCTCCGAACATCCCCATTTTGCCGCCTCGGGGGAAAGGCACCAGGAGGTCGATAACCTTAACTCCCGTTTCCAGCACCTTTACCGAGGTATCCTGTTCCGTGAATGCCGGGGCAGCGCGATGGATAGGCATGCGCTCATCGGTTCCCACCGGACCCAAACCATCGACCGGTCGGCCGACGACGTTTAAAATGCGGCCCAGCACCGCCTTCCCGACCGGCATCATGATCGGTTTTCCGGTGTCTTTGCAAAGCATTCCACGAACGAGGCCGTCGGACGTGTCCATCCCAACGGTCCGCACGACGTTGTCACCAAGATGCTGCGCGACTTCGAGAACCAGGTTGTCTTCCTTGTCATCGATGCCCGGATTCGTGACGAGCAACGCGGTCAAGAGTTCGGGGAGCTTCCCTTCCTCAAACTCGACGTCAACTACGTTTCCAATGACTTGAACGATTTTCCCCATGTTCATGGGCTTATTGCCTCCTTAGTCCAAAAGGTCCGCTGCCTGCGGCCTGAACCTATTTTCTCAGGGCCTCCGCACCGCCTACGATATCCATGAGTTCTGTGGTAATGCCGGCCTGTCTTGCCTTGTTGTAAGTCAACGAAAGACTGCGAACCATTTCCTTGCAGTTGCTGGTGGCATTTTCCATCGCAGCCATGCGTGCTGCGTGTTCTCCCACGGAGGTCTGATAGAAGTGCTCCAAAAGTTGAATATACAAGAAATTAGGCAGAAGGTCGGTTAACAGCGCTTGATGGGAAGGTTCGAACAGGTATTCGAAATATCCGTCTTCCTTTTCTTTTTCCGGCCCTTCTGGGGTAATGGGAAGAAGTTTGACCAGCGTCGCCACTTGTCTCACCATGCTCAAATAGCGGCTGTAGATCACATAGACTTCATCACACTCGCCGGTTTCAAAGATTTCGATGAGTTCACGGCCCAAACTCAAGGCATCGTCATAGCTGGGTTTGTTGAGAACTCCGGTCATCCGGCGGCGGATTTCAATCTTGCGCCGTTTATAGTAGTCAGTGCCTTTCCTGCCTACCGTGATCAAAGAAACCTCAACTCCTGCTGCTTGTTTCTGGCGTATGAATCGCTCAGCCGTGAGGATCAGGTTATTGTTATAACTGCCGCAAAGACCTCTATCCGCGGTGATCAGAACCAGCTCAACCTTCTTGATTTCTTCCCTCGGATTGACCAGCTCGTACTCCCCGCCTTCTTCCACACCCGCTGCCAGACGCCCGATCACCTCTTTGAACTTGACGGCATAAGGGTGGAACTTCTCCATGTTCTGCTGAGCTCCGCGAAGCTTGGCAGCAGCCACCATGTTCATGGCTTTGGTGATCTGCGAGGTCTTTTTGACGGCGTCAATTTTCCTCTTTATGTCCCGCAAGGTAGCCATAATGCACGCTCTCTTATTTGATTACCTGAATTGACGCCTATGCAGCCTTAAAGACCTCGGCAAACTCTTGCAGGGCCTTTTTCATCTTCTCGTCCAACGAGTCGCCGATGATGTTCTTCTCTTTGAGTTCTTCGAAAATTTCAGGATACTTCCGCTCCACAAAAGCAAGCATCTGCGTTTCGTACTCACTCACCTTCTCAACCGGAATCTGATCCAGATATCCTCGCGTTCCGGAATAGAGGCTGACGACCTCTCTTTCCGCCGACATGGGCTTATATTGAGGCTGCTTCAGGAGTTCCACCAGCCGCATACCGCGATTCAGCTGATCTTGCGTCCCCTTGTCGAGGTCGCTGCCGAATTTGGCGAAGGCTTCCAGTTCCCGATACTGCGCCAGATCCAACCGCATACGGCCGGCCACCTGTTTCATGGCCTTGGTTTGGGCGGCACCACCCACCCGGGATACCGAGAGACCGACGTTGATGGCAGGACGCACACCGGAGAAGAAGAGTGACGGTTCGAGATAGATCTGCCCGTCGGTAATGGAGATAACGTTGGTTGGAATGTACGCGGATACGTCACCGGCCTGGGTTTCAATAATCGGCAAAGCGGTCAATGACCCGGCGCCCAGTTCATTATTCAGCTTTGACGCCCGTTCGAGCAACCGGGAGTGATTGTAAAAAATGTCACCGGGATAGGCCTCGCGCGCCGGGGGACGACGCAGGAGCAAAGACACCTGACGGTAAGCGACGGCTTGTTTGGAGAGATCATCGTAGATGATCAGGGCATGGCGGCCCCGATCCCGATAGTACTCGCCCATGGCACATCCCGCATAGGGAGCGATGTACTGAAGAGACGCCGGGTCGCTGGCGCCGGCAACGACGACCGTGGTGTATTCCATGGCCCCGTGTTTGCGGAGCACCTCCACCACCTGGGCAACCGTCGATTTCTTCTGCCCGACCGCCACGTAGATGCAGATAATGCCGGTCTCTTTCTGATTGATGATGGAGTCGATGGCAATGGCCGTCTTGCCGATCTGCCGG
Organism: uncultured delta proteobacterium; assembly: GCA_963844985.1. Classification (GTDB taxonomy): domain Bacteria; phylum Desulfobacterota; class Syntrophobacteria; order Syntrophobacterales; family Syntrophobacteraceae; genus JADGQM01. The sequence continues at coordinate 40,425 of CAWJQV010000019.1, read as the reverse complement.
TCGCCGATGATCAACTCACGCTGCCCGCGGCCAACCGGAGTCATGGCATCGATGGCCTTGAGTCCCGTGTACATCGGCTCGTTGACCGACTGCCTGGCGATAACACCGGGAGCGATCCGCTCGATGCGGGCGAACTCCTTGGCTTCAATGGGCCCCTTACCATCGATGGGGGCACCGACCGGATCGATAACCCGACCCAGAACCGCATCACCCACCGGCACCTCGGCGATACGCCCGGTGCGTCGAACCTCGCCCCCCTCCTTGATGTGGAAGTCTTCACCCATGATGGCGACACCCACATTGTCTTCTTCGAGGTTGAGGGCTAAACCAAAAACTGATCCATGTTCAGTAGGGAACTCCAGCAACTCCATGGACATGCACTTCTCCACGCCATAGACGCGAGCGATACCGTCACCAACGGAAAGCACACGGCCTGTCTCGCTGAGTTCGACCTGCTTCTCGTAATCCTTGATCTGCTCTCGGATAATTTGGCTGATTTCTTCGGCTCTGATTTCCATTAACCTAATGCACCCCTCTTCATAGTTTCCTTGAAATTAAGCAACTGTCGCTTTACGCTCCCATCTAAAACCATATCGCCAATCTTCGCGACAACCCCCCCAATCAAGCCGGCATCCTGCTGAAATTCGACCACAACATGCTTGCCTGTCATTTTCTCGAGAGTCTGCGCAATTTCGCGAATCACATCTTCATCCAGCGCGGTTGCGGCAGTGATCTGAGCCCGTGCGACATTGGCGTATTCGTCGATCAGTTTGTGGTAGTATTCAGCTATTTCCCCAACATTTTGAACCCGCTTCTTTTCGATGAGAAGGTTGATGAAGTTCTTAAGGATCGGTGACAAACCAACCTGGTCTGCGACGGAATGAAACACTGATTTGCGGGCCGCTTCCGGGTACAAAGGGTTTTGTATGGCGTTTGCCAAATCTGGAAGCTCCCCTGTGAGCTGAACAAAGCCATCCAGCTCCTGTCCATATTGTTCAACCTTTCCGTCTTCTTCGGCAAGGTTGAACAATGCCTTGGCATAACGTTTGGCTATGATTAGATTTTTCACTTCGCCTCCACCACCCTTGTCATGAAATCCCGAACCAGGCGATCCTGATCGGCAGGCCCCAGGTTCTTCCGCACCAGCGCTTCAGCCGCTTCCACGGTTAGGTCGCCGATTTCTTCCCTGAGACTTTCTCTGGCAGCCTTCATTTCCTGTTCGATGGCCAGCTGCGCCTGTAGCTTGAGGTAGTCAGCCTGCTTCCGGGCAGACGCAATAATCTTCTGCCTTTCAGCTTCTCCTTCAGCAATCAACTCAGCAACGATCCTCTTGGTTTCTTCCTCCAGCGCGGCAAGCTTGGCTTTGCTCTCGGAGCTTCTCTGCTCCGCTTCCACCCGCTTTGACTCCAATTCGGCCAATAGCTGTTGAATCTCCTCACGCCGTGAAGTAAGAAACCCGACGATCGGTTTTTTGAGAAGCTTCACCAGGATTGCAACCAGGATTACAAAGGCAACAAGCCGATACGCGAAATCAGTCCAATTAAGATGACCTCCACCACCTCCCCCTTCCGAAGCCCAGCAGATTCCCTGCAATGCAAGGAGCGATGCTGCGCACAGGAGGGGTAACGCACCCTTTGCCCTCATCTCATACCCCCTCTCACGCTCATACACCTAGAGATTCCTGCCTAATATCTTCTGCGCGAGTTCGACCGAGAAGGCATGGACCTGCGTCCTCAATTCCTCGCGCGCCTTTCTGACATCGGTCTGGATCGTCATGCGGGTCACCTGCACCTGCTTCGCGCCCTCGTCCGAGGCAGCCTGCAGCATCCCCTTTTCCTCTTCGTAAGCGGCTGATTTGATTTCCATAATTCTTTCACGACCCTGTTTGCGAGCTTCCTGAATACTCAGGTTAAACTGCTCCAGGGCCGCAACGCTCTCGCTCTCGGCCTGGTCGATCCCCTGCCGCTGCTCGGCAATGAACTGATTTCTCTGGGCAACGATGCGACGAATGGGACGGTAAAGGAAAAGATTCATAAGGAAAAGCAAGACGAGAACATTAGCCATTTGAATAAAAAAAGTCACGTTAATGCTGATCATTGTAACCCTTCCTCTGCGTTCGGAAACACCATCTCATACCCTATCCCTTCACGCTCTCCTGCCCCTCGACCCGCACCGGCATTCGCGCCCGGCGAACTCGCAGGCGACCCGGTGGCAAGAGAATGGTAGTCTGATCGGGCGTGGTTGTTAGCACAAGTTCCCCTCATTGGCAAGGGAAAAGTAATTAAAATCACAATTGCCTTCCGGGGTGCACCGACGTCTTATCGAAACTGAAATATGTAGCGGCGCATGCTCACATTTTCGATCAGGCCAATGGCGATGCACAGCGTGATCAGCGAAGAACCGCCATAGCTGACAAAAGGAAGCGTAATCCCCACCACCGGCAGCAACCCGATGACCATCCCGATGTTGATCAGCACCTGCCACAATACGAGGGCAGTCATGCCGACCACGAGCAGGGAACCATAGCGGTCTTTTGATCTGCGGGCCACCCCGAGACACAGAAAAATGAGGAGAGCAAAAAGCGTTAAAAGCACAAAACAGCCGATAAAACCCCACTCTTCCGCCCACACGGAAAAGATAAAATCCGTGTGTTTCTCCGGCAGAAAGTGCAGTTTATTCTGGGTCCCATTGAGAAACCCTTTACCCCATAACATGCCCGACCCGATTGCAATCTTGGACTGGCGGATGTGGTAACCGGCTCCCAACGGATCCAGATCCGGTCGCAAGAGGATGAGTATCCGCCTTTTCTGATAAGGCTTCAGGACATGTTCCCAGATCGGGATGAGCAAAGGGCCAATCAGCAACAAGGCGGAAACGATATATCGCCATCGGATTCCCACGAAGAAAATGATGGTGGCTGAGATGGTCAAGACCGTGATCGCCGTGCCGAGGTCGGGCTGGGCCAGGATCAAAAGCACCGGGAGCATGACAAGGACCACGGGGAGCGCGAGCTTCTTCAGCTCGGGGTAAGGGGACGCTTCCTGCGACGAAAAATAACTCGCGAGATAAATCACAATTGCTATCTTCATAAACTCTGAGGGCTGAAATTGAAACCCTCCCAGTTCCAGCCAGCGCTTGGAGCCATTGACGTCTTTGCCGACAAGCAAGACCGCCAGAAGCAGAAAGAGCGCCAGAAGATAAAGCCAAAGGCTCACCCTTTTCAGTTGCTGGTAATCTCCCAACAGGCTGCAAAACATGATGGTGAAGCCGATCGAGAGCCAGATCAGTTGCTTAATGAAAAGATTATGAGTGGGATGGGCTTGAATGTAATTGTAGAGAGCACTGTAGATGCTCAGCAAGCCGACACAAATGATGCCCAGCATAACCCAGATGATTGCCCAGTCAAAATTTTCAATTAAACGTCGATCCATCATTGGCGGGCAATCCTTATACCAAACGGCCGCTACCCATGTGACAACCTAAGACCCCGTCGCATTTGAGATATTGCTGAGATAAGCAGCAATGACCTTGCGGACCAGGGGGGCGGCGGCAGAGGAACCGTGTCCGCCGTGCTCTACCAGCGCGGCCACAACGATTTGAGGACTATTGGCGGGCGCATATCCCACAAACCACGCATGGTCGCGATCTTTTTCCTTCAGGTTTTTGGTAAGGGTGCGGGTGGGTCCGTCGGCCATCTGGACGACCTGGGCCGTACCGGTCTTACCGGCAAGGCTGATGACCTTGTCTTTGATGGCATGAGCCGTTCCCTGATCACTATCAACCACTCCAAGCAATCCTTTCTTGACAAGATCAAAATAGCGCTGGTCGATGGCAACTTTGTTTTTCAGCTTCCCGCGAATCTCATCCACATCATCCGGACCGTGGCCTTCAATGCGGCTCACGACAAAGGGCTGCCAAACTTTACCGTTGTTGGCGATAGCCGCGTAGGCAAGAGCCATCTGCAGAGGGAGTCGCAGAATCAAAACCCTGGCCGATGGCAATGGAAAGGGTTTCTCCCTTTTGCCAGGGAACACCCAGCGCCTGCCTTTTCCACTTGGAGGTGGGAACCAGACCCGGGCTCTCCCCCGGCAGCCCAATCCCGGTTCTTTCGCCTAATCCAAACGCTTTCACCCAATGGGCAAGGTGGTCCACTCCCAGCCGCAACCCGCTCTGATAGAAATAAACGTCACAGGATTGGATGATCGCATTGACCACAGCCATGGAACCATGGCCGTGAGGGCGCCAGCATCGATACTTTCGGCCCGCAAATTCGATATGACCGGGACAAAAGAAGGTGGTGTCGGGAGTAACCAATCCTTCTTTCAAAGCTGCCAGCGCCACGAGGGGTTTGTAGGTCGAGCCGGGGGGATAGGTTCCGCCAATGCATCGGTTGAGAAGGGGATGGCTGGTATCGCGAGTCAGAGCCAGCCATTCTTCTTTTTTCATGCCGCGGATAAATTTTTCCTGATCGAAAACCGGACTGCTCGCCATGGCAAGGATCGCTCCATTGTTGGGGTCCAAGGCAACGATTGCCCCCACCCGCCTTCAAGACAGGATTCGGCAACTCGCTGCAGCTCGATGTCGATGGTCAGCCAGACGTTCTTTCCCGCTATGGGCAGCATTTCATCGAGGAGACGTATGCGTCGGCCGATGGCATCGACCTCCACCTGCCGCCCCCCCTCTTCCCATGAAGATACTTTTCAAACGCGCTTTCCACTCCAATTCTGCCGATGTCTTCCCCCGGGAAATAGCCCTGATACTGCCCACCCTTTAGTTCTGCCTTCAGTGATTTCACTCAGATAGCCGATGAGGTGAGGCGCTGTTCCCTTCCACCGGTACTCTCGCTTCGGTTCAAGTTGGATGAACAGACCGGGCAAGCGAACCCTGTGTGCCTCAACCCGTGCCAAACAATCGCGATCGATGTCACTGACCAGGCGCAGCGGCACAAACCTCGGAACATGCTTGCTGGCTTCCAGAACGGCGAACAATTCTTCCGGACTCCGGTCACACAGGCGGGCCACTTCCCTGATGGTCTGGTCCAAGTCTCGCACATCCTCGCGGATGAGTTGGACATGATAGGCCGGACGATTTTCAACCAGTGGATTGCCGTTCCGGTCGAAAATAATCCCTCTCGCTGCGGGAATCTCCTCAAGACGTATGCGATTATTCTCGGATTGGTAGCGATACGTCGTCCCCTGGAGAACCTGCAGGTACCACATGCGAAACACATACACGACAAGCACCAGGAGCATGAGAGCCAGCAGCAACAAATACTGTTTCTGAAAACCCACAACATCGGTAAGCTGCCAGTTCAGCAACTTGAGGTTGTCGGCGTCCTTATCTGTTTTTAACATCGTCAAGTTCACAACTCAGGCTAATGGATGATTGGTCGCCGGCCGCAGGCGATTCTCCCTCCGGCACCATCCCTCGGACGGAGCCTACAGATTGCTTTCCCGAATGTTCCATACGGGGTAAGTGATGAGCGGCGCCATTATCATGGTAACCACCGAACGTAAGAGCAGACTCGCGTAAATTGACGGCATCGCGATTTGCTCCGGCGCTGCGACCAGCAAAAACAGGCAGAGCGCTATCGATTGTCCCAAGGCACATGCCCCCACGAAGAGCATCTGGTAGAGTGGGTTATGAAACTCGAAACGCTCTGCGGTGATGTTCACCAGACAGATAGCCACGACATAGGAGCCCACATGAAACCCCCAGAACTTCCCCGAAAGTGCATCCGCAACAAAGCCCCAGACAGAAGCCCAGACGATGCTCAGTACGGGAGACCACTCAACGGCGATGCCGAACATCAAGGGGAGCAGCAGGTCTATCCGCAGTTCAGGGTAGGAGAGGCGCGACACCCAGTACGATTGTACCATCAGGAGGAAAAGCGTATAGATGGTTACCCTGGAAAGATACCGCCAAGGTATCGCATTTTTTATGTAGGCCAATTTCCTTGCTCACCTCGAACACTTGATTCTAACGATCAGTTAGCAGCACTCTTCTCAGAGGGTTTCGAATCACGCTTGATGATCAGTAATTCCTCGAGAGCACCGAGACGAACCAGAGGCTTGACTTCAATTCTCTGGAAAAGATCAAGCGGGTCCTTGTAAACGGCCGTCACCGTCCCCAAGCGAAGTCCTTTGGGGAAAACACCATCCTTTCCCGAAGTGGTTAGCAGGTCCCCCACTTGCACATCCAGATTACCACGCACGTATTTCAGAAAACAAGTGTTCGCATCTTTGCCGGTAACGATGCCCCTGACACGATTACGTTGGATGATGGCATCAATAGAGCTCCCGGGATCGGTGACGAGGAGGACCCGCGCGTAGCGATCCGAAACGTCCAGAACCCGACCCACAACGCCCTCGTCGTTTACGACCGCCATATCCGGGGCGAGTTGCTCTCGAAAGCCCTTGTCCACCATCAGAGTCTGGAACCATCCGGTGAGGTCGTGGAGGACCACTTGGGCGGGAATGGTTTCGGCCTGGATGGTCGACCTGAAGTCCAGAAGTCGTCGTAAGCGCTGGTTCTCCAGATACGATTCCTGATAATCGATCAATCGCTGTTCGATGCTTGCCAGCTGTTCTCTGAGTGACTCGTTTTCCGCCCGCAGCTGTCTCAGGAATACATATTCATTGGCCAGATCTTCGGCAAAGGAGCTGACTTTACCAACGGATTTGAAGAAAGGGAGGATGGATTCAACCACAATTCTTTGCAGAACGTCCATCCGCTCCGGAGGTCGAAAGTTGAGCGAGAGGATATAGAGGAAGACACTGAAAAATAAAAAAACCAACAGGGCGCTGCGCAGCCGGCGCAACCAATCCGTCATGATGGGAAAGCCTCAGTTCAATAAATATGCACGTTCTGAAATCAGGCACCTTCGAGCTTGCCGGCTGAGCGGTAGTCCGGGTGATCATTTTGAAAAAGGCGCTGCTCCCTGACCCCCGCCTTCTAAGTAAGCACCTGCTTCAGGATTTCTATCTCTTCCAGGGCTTTCCCCGAGCCCAGGACAACAGTGGAAAGGGGATCCTCGGTGATCGTAATAGGCAAGCCCGTCTCGAGCCGCAACAGGTGATCCAAACCCTTCAGCAGAGCGCCACCGCCGGTCAGAACAATGCCTCGATCCACGATGTCGGCAGCCAGTTCAGGCGGGGTTTGTTCGAGTGCTATCTTGATCGTCTCAACAATGGAGTCGACCTGCTCCTGGATGGATTCTCGGATCTCATCAGAATTGATCTCGACGGTCTTGGGAATCCCGCTTACGAGGTCCCGCCCTTTGATCAACATGGTCTCCGTTTCCCCCACCGGATAAGCGTTTCCGATGGTCGTCTTGATGTGTTCCGCAGTGCGTTCGCCGATGAGGAGATTATACTGTCGCTTGATATGCTGGAGGACCGCCAGGTCCATCTTGTCTCCACCGACCCGCACGGAACGGCTGAAAACAATACCTGCGAGGGAAATGACCGCAACTTCTGTGGTGCCCCCCCCGATATCGACCACCATATTGCAGACCGGCTCGGTGATGGGCAGCCCTGCACCAATGGCAGCCGCCATGGGTTCCTCGATGAGATACACCTCTCTGGCCCCTGCCGATTCCGCCGACTCCCGGACCGCTCGGCGCTCCACCTGCGTTACCCCTGATGGAATACAGACGATGATTCTGGGTCTGACTAAATTCCGCCGGTTGTGAACCTTTCTGATGAAGTACCGAATCATGGCCTCGGTTACCTCAAAGTCGGCGATCACTCCATCCTGCATGGGACGAATAGCAACGATATTGCCCGGGGTTTTCCCGAGCATCATTTTGGCATCTTTACCCACAGCCAGGATTCGTTTTGCGCCTCGTTCATCCTTGCGGACAGCAACAACCGAAGGTTCACACAGGACAATCCCTTTGCCCCTCACATACACAAGCGTATTCGCGGTCCCAAGGTCAATCGCCAGATCATTGGAGAACCAGCCCAGAATGCGATTCCAAATCATCAGTCACCCTTCTCCTTTCAGCAGACGTTTCTAAAGAGGTCAATTCATAGCATGTGAATCTTCTATCTTCAATCATGAATTATCGAATCTTATGAAGTTCCGGGTTGTCCGTCGCTCGGCGCTCCCCATTGCTCCGCAAACTATCTTTGCCTTCCGCCTCTTTTTTGGAGCTTGACAATAAAAGAAAAAATTGATTATGAACACTTTTCCTGTTCCGATCTTTTGTTGCAAGTTGGCATGAGATTGGAGTAGCGACTTGAGTCGGTTTAAGTCTTTGAACATTTAATCATTTAAAGAGACGGGAGTTATCAAGTAGATTCCTATGAAAATGACATTTCAGCCCAGTAATGTGAAAAGGAAGCGAACTCACGGATTCTTGGAAAGGATGTCCACGAAATCCGGGAGGGCTGTGTTGAAGCGGCGGCGGGCGAGAGGCCGCAAGCGCCTCAGCGTATGAGCAAGCCCAGGTTTCTGACACCGCTTCCACCTGCCCTTGATTGAGGGAACATCTTGAGGGGAATGAACCGCTTTCGACCGCACGAAAAACTGCGGTCGTCCGCAGACTTCCTGCGGGTGAAGAAAACCGGTGAACGCCTCAGAGCTCCTCATTTCGGGCTAAATTTCGGTGATAATGGACTCCCTTACCATCGCCTGGGGATGGTGGTTCAGAAGCGTTTCTGGGACGCGGTGACCAGAAACCTTATCAAGCGGCGGCTGAGAGAATGGTTTCGCCTTCACAAATGTATGATGCCGCTTCCAGGCAAGGATATCGTTGTCATTGCACGCCCCGGGGCGGAACGACTTTCATCGAGCGACATGGCGAGGGAGCTCCTCGCGGCTTTTGCGAAGCGGGATGGTCGGTCCGCATGATCCGATGGTTGCTGCTTTTCCTTATCCGTGCCTATCAGCTTTTGGTCTCTCCCCTCAAGATCACATCTTGCCGGTTTTATCCCTCGTGTTCCCAATATACATATGATGCGATTCGACTTTACGGACCCTCAAGGGGCTCAATCATGGGCTTGAAACGCTTGGCCCGCTGCCATCCTTTTCATCCCGGCGGTTATGATCCGATAGTTGAACCCCCTTCCCTCGTCTCTTTTGATTAGATGGAGTGTTTCTGAATGGAAAAAAGAGCGCTAATCGCCCTGGTCCTCTCTTTGGTTGTCCTCTTGTTCTGGGAGTATTTTTTTGGGCTGCTCCGGACCCCGGCCCCACAGCGTCAGCAGGAATCGGGCATGGTGGCTCCCCGACCGGCCGAGACAAAGCCCAAGGCGGCGCCCGCTGATCTCCCCCCCGCCCTCGCCCCCGACGCCCTGCCTCAGGAACGTTCCCTAAAACTCGATCAGCATTTTGACAAATGGACCATGGACGCCCCTCTCTATCGATCGCAGATCCTGGCTCCCGGAGCACGAGTGAACTCTTTTCTGCTGAAAGGGTTCCGTCAAGAGGTCGCCCCCGACTCTCCTCCCGTGGAAATGATCTCCTCTCAGGGCAGCGGCTACCTTCCTCTTTCCGTAGATCTCCTGCATCACAAAGCCTGGCAACTCTCGACAACCCCCTTCTCCAGCCCGGCGCCTCCCGAATCGTTGTTGTCACCCAGCGACCCTCCCAGGACGTTGACCCTTTTCGATGAGATTCCCGGCCAGGTCAAACTGACGAAGGTGTTTACCTTTAGACCGGAAGGCTATGCCGTTGACTTGGAGATTCGGCTCAAGAATGTGGCTCAGGAACCACTGGCGGATCAAATGGGGGTAAGTTTCTTTTTCCAACCTTTGTCCAATGCGAAGGATGAAAGTTCGTACAACGTGTCGCAGCTGGCGGTGACCGAAAAGGGTTCGCTGAACACCTATTCCTTAAGTGACCTGGAAAAAAAGGGGCTGGTATCGAAGCCGCCACTGGATTGGGTTGGTTATGGCAACAATTTCTTCCTCCAGGCAATCGTTCCCATGGAGGAGCGAGGTTTCGAAGTGATAACGCGGGTTTTGGATGCCGCCAAGGGCTTGCTGCAAGTGGTCTATTTGACGGAACCGTTTCAGATCGAAAGCGGCCAGGAGAAGACGCTCAACTTGCGGCTCTATCTGGGGCCAAAGGAGCTGGACTACCTCAAGGAGGCCGGACACAATCTGGTTGAAGCCGTCGATTACGGCTGGTTCTCCTTTCTCGCCAAACCCGCCCTTTATGTGCTGAAATGGGTCTATAAATACGTTCACAACTATGGGGTCGCGATCATCCTGCTCACGATCTTCATCAAGATCTTGTTCTGGCCGCTGACTCAAAAAAGCTTCAAATCCATGCAGGCCATGAAGAAGATTCAGCCGAAGATCGCCCAGGTTCGAGAAAAGTACAAAGACGACCGCGAAAAGCTCAATCAGGAATTGATGGGCTTGTACAAGACCTATAAAGTCAACCCGATGGGCGGATGCCTCCCCATGGTGCTCCAAATTCCTGTATTTATTGCTCTCTATCGCATGCTCAACACCGCTGTGGAGCTTCGGCACGAGCCGTTCATGCTCTGGATCAACGATCTCACGGCCCCTGATCGCCTCCAGATCGGGATCGACATTCCTTACCTGGGAGGCATACCGGTGCTGACGATCTTGATGGGGATCTCCATGTTTGCTCAGCAAAAGATGACTCCCTCGACCGGAGATCCGCGGCAGGAGCAGATAATGTTGCTCATGCCCTTGGTTTTCACCGTTTTCTTTATCAACTTTCCTGCCGGTCTTGTGTTATATTGGCTGGTGAACAACATCTTGTCCATCGCGCAGCAGTATTGGATCAATCGCACCACAAAGTAAGGACCTCCCCGCTTCATGCTTGTGATCAGACGCTCGGTTCGGAGAACTTACGGAGGAGAGCATGTCAGTTCTTGAAATTGAAGAAAAAACTGTCGAGGATGCCATCGGTCTGGCATGTCAAAAACTCAACCTGCCTCGAGAACAGCTTGAAATCGAAATCGTGTCCAAGGGGTCTTCCGGCATATTCGGGATTGTGGGTGCAAAGAAAGCCAAAATTCGGGTTTCTCCCAAAACTTTGTCTCTGGAAGGGACCGCGGAACGGGGCAAAGAAATCCTGACGGAAATTCTAAGACACGTGGATTTGCCCACGGTGATTGAGTCTGAGGTAAAGGATGAACAAATCTGCTTGAACATCGTCAGCAACGGCACGGGTCTGCTCATTGGGAAAAGGGGCAAAACCCTTGGTGCGCTTCAGCATCTGGTCACCAAGATTCTGCACCGAGAAGTGGGTGAAAATGTGACGGTGATTGTCGATACCGAAAACTACCGCTCCAAGCGAGAAACGAGCCTCACGGAACTTGCCCGGCAACTGAGTGAAAAGGTCAAGAAAACCCACCGATCCCTAACGACCGGTCCTATGAATGCTCAAGATCGCCGCATCATTCACCTCGCTTTGAAGGAAGATCTTGAGGTCCGAACGAAGAGCAAAGGGGAAGGAAATCTCCGCCGGGTGGTCATCTATCCGGTTAGAAGGGGGAAGAAACCGCAAAAAGTTGCCGAGAAGGAAGACTGATCTTCAGTCCGCCAACTCTGCCTGCACGATGGACATAAAATCGCTGGAAGACACGATCTGTGCAATTGCAACCCCCGTTGGGGAGGGCGGCATCGGCCTCATCAAAATCAACGGAGCAGGGGCGTATGGCAATTGCACGGAAGCTTTTCCAACCAAATCTCGCCAACCTGCCCTGGGAATCTCACCGCCTCTATCACGGATGGATTCGCGATCCTGTTTCCAACCAAACTGTCGATGAAGTGCTTTTGAGTTACATGGCTGCACCCCATACCTACACCCGGGAAGATGTGGTTGAGGTCAATTGTCACAGTGGGTACGCCGTATTGAACCGGATTCTGGAACTGGTACTCCAGGCGGGCGCCCGTTTGGCAGAACCGGGAGAATTCACGCGCCGGGCTTTTTTGAATGGGCGCCTTGACCTCTCCCAGGCAGAAGCGGTCATCGAACTCGTTCGCTCCCGGTCGGAACAGAGTCTGCTGGTCGCCAACCGCCTCTGCAAGGGGACTTTTAGCCAGCAGATTCAGTCATGGCGAGAGCATCTCCTCGGGTTGCAGGCGGAACTTGAAGCCGCTATCGATTTCACTGAAGACGTCGGAGACGAGTCCCTCGATTACCCCCTGATCCTACAAGAACTCCAGGAGCGGGTGCTCGACCCCTTGAGAGAGATCCTGGATCGTTACGAAGACGGGCGTGTTTTACGGGAAGGGTTCACCATTGTTCTGGTGGGCAGGCCGAATGTCGGCAAGTCATCGCTCCTGAATGCCCTCCTCATGAAGAACCGGGCGATTGTCACTCCGTTTCCCGGCACTACGCGCGATGTTATCGAAGACAGCTTCATCCTCTCGGGAATCCTGGTGAGGGTCCTTGACACGGCAGGCATTAGACGAAGACCCGATGAGATTGAATCCCTGGGCATTGAACGGACTTTCCAGTCGGTCGAAGAAGCCGATGTTGTTCTTTGGCTGTTGGACGGAAGCCAGCCCTTGACCGAAGAAGACGATGCGGTGTTTGGTAAAATTGCTTCGAAGCGTTATGTGATGCTCCTGAACAAAGCGGACCTTCCGCAGGAGATCTCCTCCCGCGAAGTGCGGGCTCGCTATGGCGGCAACGCTCCGATACTCGGTCTTTCCGTACTGAACCCCAATGATATCGAAAACCTTAGAAATTTTCTGACGGAAACCTTTCTCCGCAATCCCCTGGAAATGGGCGATTCCCTGATCATCCCCAATCTTCGCCACAAGGACTGCCTTGAACACGCACGGGGAGCGCTCTGTCGGGCCCGGGACCTGCTCCGACAAAGGGGGCTATGCGGAGTTGGCGAGCATTGAACTCGGCGTCGCACGCCATCAACTTGACTCAATTCTTGGCTGGGTTCGAGACGATGAATTGCTCGATCAGATCTTTTCGCAGTTTTGCATCGGGAAATGATACGGGACAGGGATTCTCATTTCCGGTGACAGTGCACAATCCGCACTAATCGATTGCAGTGCTCATAAAGACCTCCACCACCGCAGGATCAAGGTGCGTCCCCGCGAGTGATTGAATGTGCTCCCGCACCGCATCGGTTGACCAACCATTGCTATAGGGGCGATCCGAGCAGAGGGCATCCCAGACGTCCACGACCGCAAAGATCCGCGCGGCCAATGGGATGTTCTCCCCTTCCAGCCCGCATGGATACCCCGTTCCGTCCCATCGCTCGTGATGATGGTAGGGAATATCCAGGGCCGGACGAAGGTAGGCAATGGGTGAGAGCATCTCGTAGGCGTATTCGGGATGCTTGCGCATGATCGACCCATTCCTCTTCCGTCAGAGGCCCTGGCTTTCGAAGAATACTGTCGGGGATACCCATCTTGCCAATATCGTGGAGGAGGGCACCCCGGCGGATATGAAGGAGCTGCTCTTCAGGAATATTCATCGCCCGAGCAAGCCGCAAGGTCATCTCCGTGACGCGCTGGGAGTGGCCTTCGGTATCCTGGTCACGCAATTCCAGCGCGCGAGACCAGCCTTCCAGTGAGGTATCGCAGGCCCAAGTCAGTTCTTCATGAGCACGCCGGATTTCCTCCTCGGCCGCTTTTGCGCTCGGTGATATCGCGAATAATCAATTGCACCGCCGATTGACTCTGCAGGGCGCAGTGTCCGGCAGCTATTTCTACTGGAAATTCACTGCCATCCGTACGCACAAGGAGCGTTCTCTGTTCTATAAATCCGCTCAGGATTGGAAAATGCATTGGAGATGAAATTCTGGAAATCCATCAAATTGCGGGGCGGCCACAAAGGCGGTTATCCTTCTCCCCATCGGGGAACTTCCTTCGCCCATACGCAGCATCCGGACAAAAGTCGGATTGGCCAGCTGGATAGTGCCTTCACTGTCAATCAGAAGGACCCCATCAGGCGAGAGTTCGATCAGACGTTCAAATTTGGCGCGCTCCTCCAGCAGACGCCGGTAGCGGTTGAGTCGCGCGACTGCGGCCACACGAGCACTCAACTTGACTCGATCGAACGGTTTCGAGATGAAGTCGTCGGCTCCGGCTGCAAGCCCCTTCAAAAAGGATTCCTGATCGTCGAGGCCCGTAATCAGGATTATCGGAACCTCGGCAAGAACAGGATCGGCACGCAGGCGACGGCATACCTCAAAGCCGTTCATCTCAGGCATCATTACATCCGACAGGATGATGTCAGGGTGAAGCTCTCCCGCCATTGCCAGAGCTTCAATACCGTTGGCGGCGGAAATTATGTCGTAATCCTCGCAGGCCAGGAGTTCTTCGAGAGTATCACGCGCAGCAAGGTCGTCGTCCACAATCAAAATGGTGCCCTTGATCTTTGCTTCTCGCTCATGCAGGGGCATCGGGATCTGATCCTCATCTTTCTCTTTGAACGCGTCAGGACCATGGGGACTCCGAAAGAAAGGTCCAGACGTATCGACCGCCGACCATACCCGTTCATTGTCATTGTGCGTTTCGGCCCCCTGATTTCTCCTCCGTGACCGCTTCTCCTGTTCGCCTCAAAGCTCAAAGCTTACTATAATACCTTATGCCGTCGGCCCTTGGCAACAGGCTGCCCTAAAGATTCTCTGGGAGTTCAGCCGCCGGCACAGGAGGCCTTATATAAGGATATCGTCATCTTCGCGAGACTAATCGGTTGACTGATAGCTATTGAAATCTTCTATACAAAAATGGTATGCAAAGAAATTGCTGCATTAATTGTTTAAAAAGATCGGGTCGAGAAAATGAAACTATCAACCAGAAGCCGTTATGGCACCCGACTGATGCTGGATATGGCAGAGCATCACCAGGAGGGGCCGATACAGCTTCGGACCATTGCCGAACGTCAGGGCATTCCCGTAAAATACCTTGAGCAAATCATTATCCCGCTGAAAAAAGCAGGCTACGTGACGAGCGTCAGAGGCTACAAAGGAGGGCACATGCTCGCCAAACTCCCTCAGGAAATCACGGCGGGGGAAATTGTGGCCCTCATGGAAGGTGGACGCAGACTGGCCTTATGTAGCGACGACCCCGGGATTTGCGAGCGGGCCGAGACCTGTGTCACGCGTTTGCTCTGGAAAGAAGCCACCGAAGCCATGTATGAGAAGCTCGGCGCGTTTACCCTCGCCGATCTGGTCATGATGGTCCGAGCGCACGGGAAGGCCGAAGCCCTCGACTCTATCTGCGACAGGAAGCAGGGATGAAGATCGTGTCCATTGCTGTCAGCAAGAAGAAGGGAACGCGCAAATCCGGCGTGGAAAAAGCCCTTCTTACCAAGGATCACGGCCTCGAGGGAGACGCCCACGCCGGACCGTGGCACCGTCAGGTAAGCTTCCTGGCTGGTGAGAGCATCGAGAAAGCTCGCCGGAGTGGGCTTGAAGTGACTTTCGGCGACTTTGCGGAAAACATTGCGACGGAAGGTATCGATTGGTTAAATGTGCCGCTTGGAACAAGACTCCAGTTGGGAAGCTCTGTGATTGTGGAAATCACTCAGATCGGCAAGGAATGTCACCAGAAGTGCGCCATATATTACCAGGCTGGAGACTGTATCATGCCGCGGGAAGGCATCTTCGCCCGGGTGTTGGAAGGAGGCGCCATAGCTAATGGAGACCCGATACGCTTTGTTGACACGGAAACCGTTGATTGACCGGAGAAGAGATGACCCATCCCGATGAAGCAGAAAAGCTGGTTGAACACATTCGCACCATCAAGGAAGCACTGGGAAAACAATTGCTCATCCTGACCCACCATTACCAGCGAAAAGAAATCATTGATCTCGGTGACTTTCGGGGGGATTCCTTCGGCCTCTCGAAAAAGGCCGCCGATGACAGCGAGGCCCGATTCATTGTGTTCTGCGGCGTTCATTTTATGGCGGAGAGTGCAGCAATTCTGGCCCAACCCCATCAGACCGTTCAGATCCCCGACTACGAAGCGGGATGCTGGATGGCCGATATGGCGGACGCCCACGATATTGAAAAGGCGTGGGCCGAAATTATTGCCATCTCCGGAGAAGGTTCTGTTGTTCCGATCGTCTATATGAACTCGGACGCTTCTCTCAAAGCATTTTGCGGTCGTCATGGAGGAACGGTCTGCACCTCGGCCAACGCCGACCGGGCGATACAAGTGGGGATTCGGCCTCGGTCAGAAGATTCTGTTTTTCCCTGACCAGCATCTGGGCCGCAATGTTGGCAACCAAATCGGCCTAAAGCCCGCGGAAATGATCGTCTGGGACCCGAAGAAGCCGGCCGGCGGCAACAGTCGCGAGGACATCGCCAGAGCGAGGCTCATTCTTTGGGATGGCTACTGCCTGGTGCACACCCGCTTCGAAGTGGAACACATGGTGCAAATGCGGGAAAAATACCCCGAAGCAAAGATCGTGGTGCATCCGGAGTGCACTCAGGAAGTGGTCGCTCTGGCAGACGCTTGCGGCTCCACCAGCTTCATCGTCAATTATGTGAAGAATGCTCCGCCGGGAGCCACGATCATCATCGGGACGGAAATCAACCTCATCCATCGCCTCGCCCTGGTAAATCCGGACAAGCGGGTGATGGAACTGCACCGTTCCCTTTGCCCGAATATGTTTCGAATCAACCTGAAAAACCTTCTCCGGACCCTGGAAAACATCGGACAGGTCAACGTGGTGACCGTCCCTGAAGCAATCAAGGCCGAAGCCCTCCTTGCCCTGGACCGGATGCTGAATCTTACCCTCGACGGCACGTTAGTTTTCCGGAAAACCGCTGCAGAACTGATGCACTTCGCCCACCATCGAGTTTGTCAAGCAGTTGAGGAAAAACGAAAGAGTAATCAGAAATGGAGACAACATACGAAGTTTTGACAGCCCGGTTAAAGGACATGGATGCGGCTCTGGTTGCTTTTTCCGGCGGCGTGGACAGCACCCTCCTCCTGGCGGCAGCGAGGGATGCCCTTGGCGGTAAGGTCCTGGCGGTCACCGCCACCTCACCGACGTTTTCGGCTCATGATTTCGAATGGGCTCGAAGAGCCGCGCTGCAACTCGGTGTCCGCTGGGTTACGGTAGAAACCGACGAACTCGACGATCACCTGTTCCGGGCAAACCCCCCTAACCGCTGCTATCTCTGCAAAAAGAGGCTCTTCGGGCTGCTGCTCGAAAAGGCGCGCGAGGAAAACCTGCCGCTGGTCCTCGAGGCCACAAATGTCGACGATCTTTCCGATTTCAGGCCGGGTCTGATTGCGCTTCGGGAACTCGGCATTCGCTCACCTTTCGTCGAACTGGGACTCGGCAAAAAGGATATTCGAAGGCTTGCTCAAGAGAGGGGGTTAGAGAACTGGGACCGACCGTCCTCAGCCTGCCTTGCCTCGCGCATCCCTTACGGAGAGGAGATAACTTTAGAGCGCCTTGAGCGCATCGCGCGGGCGGAGGCATCACTCCGTGAATTGGGCTTCCGGGGGGTGCGCGTTCGGGACCACAGTTCTCTTGCGCGTATCGAACTGGTACCCGACGACCTGAAGCGACTGCTCGGGTCACCCGTGCACCACGCCGTGGTAAAGGTCTGCAAGGAAGCCGGATACGCTTATGTTACCCTCGACCTCCAGGGCTACCGCACCGGTTCCATGAATGAAACGATCGGGGGATAGAAATATGCCGTTCATCAGTCGTCAGGGAATCCGCATCCGCTACCAGGTGGAGGGGAGTGGGCCGCCGTTGGTGCTGCACCACGGGTTTTCCTCGAACCTCGAAGTGTGGCTCGCCGCCGGCTATGCGAGAGCCCTCAAAAAAGACTATCAGCTCATCTTGATCGATGCTCGGGGCCACGGCGGCAGCGACAAACCTCATGACCCCGATGTTTATCGGGTTGAACAATTTGCAGGCGACGTCGTAGGACTTTTAGACGAGCTGGGAATCCCCAAAGCTCACTTCTGGGGTTACTCCATGGGGGCTGTTGTCGGGTTTGAAATCGCCAGATGCGCTCCATCCCGCTTCTGTTCCCTCACTCTGGGGGGCCACACCCCTTACGGTCCGCGCACGGACGCCGAAAAGCAGTTCGTGAAACTCTTCGTGGACAATGTGGCAGCGGCTCTGGAACAGGGAATGGAGGCTTATATCCGGTTCCTCGAGGCGGCATCCGGACCCATACCGCCCGCCGCAAGGAAACGGCTCCTTGAAAATGACCCTCTGGCGCTCTCCGCCATGACCAGGGCCTTTCATGAATGGCCGGGCATCGGCGACATCCTGGCGAGAATTGAGGTTCCCTGCCTGATCTATGCGGGCGAGGCCGACCCGCTTTACGCGGGCGCTAAAGAAGGAGCCGCAAACATCCCTGGCGCAAGATTCATCAGCCTGCCGGGACTCGATCACTTCGGGGCGCTTTTTGCCGGCGACGTAATCCTCCCGCACGTGAAGGGATTCCTGGCCGGACAGAGTTGAGAAATGCCCTTTGTGATTCGAGAAGCCGCCGCGTCAGACATTTCCGGATTGGTCGAAATCATCGGGGCTTCATGCCGGGATGCTGCCGTTCGCTTTGGATTGTTGCCGCGGGACGCATGCGAGTATGGTCAGGACGTTTCCGGCAGATGGCTTTCGGTTGATGCGTCAACGGGATAACCAAGGGCTTTAGCTTTTTCGAAGTGTTCCCCGGCCTCTTCCTCCCTTCCCGCCATCCGCAAGGCTGTCGCGAGGTTATAGTGGGCTGACGGGGAGCTTTCATTAAGGCCCAGGATCTTTAAGGACGCGGCAATGCTCGCTTCCGGCCGGCCGGCCTGAAGGTAGGCAAGAGCGAGATTGTTATGGGCCGGAATCATGTTCGGCATCATTCCGATTGCCTTTTCGCTGTATTCGATAGCTTCCTGAAAGGCTCCCCGCGCCAGATAGGCAAGCCCAAGGTTGCTGAGGGCCATCGGCAGGTTGGGGTCCAAGGCAATGGCTTTGAGATTGGCATCGATACACAGATCCACTTCCCCCTTTTTGAAAAAAAGGCCACCCAGGTTGACGTATGCCTGAGCGAGGCCGGGATCACATTCAAGAGCCTGCTTGAATTCGGAAATCGCTTCCTCAACCAGTCCCCTCTGACTGTAGGCCAGACCAAGATTATAATGAAGAGTGGCCGAGAGAGGTTCGAAAAACAGTCTTTCCTTCAAGAATTTAATGTGAAGGCTCAACTTCGCATCAACGTTAGCGTCGGTTTTCGTGGCCAATTTATGCTCCTCAAACATGCTGGTGTGAGTGCGCGGTGGCGGGCCCGGTGAAGTCAGTTGATCTCGTCACCGCAATAATACCTCTCGTTCATTGCCCGACAAATTCAGAGGCTCTGTCTCTTAACCATGCCGAAGGATCGTGTCAAGGCCAGCCGTTTCTGGAGGCCTCTGTCAGGGAATGGGTTTCGCAACATTTTTCACGGACTTTTTTTTTATTGACAAAGGCTTGATAAGGATTTAATGGGAGGTCTCGAATTGCTCTTACAGATTCTTTTTTTGAGGTTTTACAAGGTCCAAGATCCTTTTTGCCTTAACGTAT
Source organism: uncultured delta proteobacterium (assembly GCA_963844985.1). Taxonomy (GTDB): domain Bacteria; phylum Desulfobacterota; class Syntrophobacteria; order Syntrophobacterales; family Syntrophobacteraceae; genus JADGQM01. Next base: position 20,937 of record CAWJQV010000019.1, on the reverse strand, counting down.
AATGACTTTCCCGGAGGAGGTTGCCATGAGTGAGGAGGCTAAGCAGCGTATTATTGAGTGGGTCAAACAGCAGAAGAAGACGAAGCACTATTTCAATGACCTGTGCAAGGCTGTTCCTGAAATCAAGATGATGCAAGCGAAGAAGATCATCAACGAACTGGTCGGCGAAGGCAAGCTCAAATACTGGTCAAGCGGCAGCACGACCATGTATATGCTCCCTTCAGACGACGATGTTTCCAAAGAAGAAAAAGGCATGAACGATTAATTAAGCCTGCCGAGGTTCCCGCTCCCTGCTCCCTGCCATTATCTCCGTCTGATATGCGATGTTTCTGCGCCTTGATTACTGTGTATTTAATGAAGGTTATCCCGGACCAGGTTTTCTAAACCATGAAAGAAGGAGGTGAATTCAAGGAACTCATGTAAGTCCCTGTCTCAGAGATCAGCGTAAATCCTGATAAACCAAAAGCTAAGATTGGCCAACGGAGGTTTATGGAATGACACTAAAGCATGCAACACCTATGCTTGACGAATTGGAAAAGGGGCCCTGGCCCAGTTTTGTGACCGATGTGAAAAGAATGGCGAAGAAGAAACCCATGTGCGATGACTGGCTGGGGCTGATGGAAATGTCCTTCCGGGACAAGGAAGGACACTGGAAGCACGGCGGTATTGTCGGTGTGTTCGGATATGGGGGAGGCGTTATCGGCCGTTACTGCGACCGCCCCGACCTTTTTCCGAATGTTGCGCACTTTCACACCATGCGCGTGAATCAGCCCGCGAGCAAGTTCTACAACACCGAAGTGTTGCGGAAACTCTGCGACATCTGGGAAGCGAAAGGGAGCGGCCTCACCAATATGCATGGGTCCACGGGCGACATCGTCCTCCTGGGGACCACCACGGATCAGTTGGAACCCATTTTTTATGAACTGACCCATGATATGGAAATGGACCTGGGTGGTTCCGGATCCAATATGCGGACACCGGAAGCTTGCCTCGGCAAGTCCCGCTGTGAATGGTCCTGTATCGATACTCAGGATATCATCTACGATATCACCCAGGAGTATCAGGATGCCCTCCATCGCCCCATGTTCCCCTACAAGTTCAAGTTCAAATCATCCGGTTGCCCGTGCGACTGCGTGGCTGCCATCGCCCGCTCCGACTGCTCCATCATCGGGACCTGGCGGGATAAGATCCGGATCGACCAGGAAGCGGTTCGGGGCTATGTGGGCGGCGAGTTCAACCCTCACGCCGGGGCTCAGGACGCGAAGAGAGAAGCATTTGACATCAAGTCGGAAGTCATCGATCTGTGTCCGACCAAGTGCATGGAATGGGACGGCAAAAGCCTTAAGATCTGGGATGAGGACTGCACCCGCTGTATGCACTGTATCCGGGTCATGCCGCGAGCTTTGCGGCCGGGCCTGGACACCGGGGCCACCATTCTGGTCGGCGCGAAGGCACCCATCCTTGAGGGGGCGCAGCTCTCCAGCGTGGTCATTCCGTTCATGAAGATGGAACCGCCCTACACCGAGTTCAAGGAATTTGTGGAAAAGATGTGGGACCTCTGGATGGAAGAAGGGAAGAACCGGGAACGCCTGGGTGAAATGATCCAGCGCATCGGCCTCCGCGAATTCCTGAAGGCCTGCGAGCTCACTCCCGATCCACGCATGGTCAACACTCCGCGCTTCAATCCCTACATCTTCTACGATCCTGCGGAAGTCCCCGGTGGTTGGGAACATGACGGCAAAGCTTACCGTGAACGACATCAAGCTTAGGAGATAAAACGATGGCTTTTGATCCAAATGACATGATGAAAGATCGCATCACCGATATCGGCCCGCCCAAGTACGACAAGTTCTTCCCTCCCGTGGTGAAGGAAAACTATGGTAAATGGAAGTACCATGAAATCCTTCAACCCGGAGTCCTGGTCCATGTTTCTGAAACCGGGGCGGAACTCTATTCGGTGCGGATCGGGTCAGCCCGTCTGATCAGCGTTGAACTGATCCGGGAAATGTGTGACATCGCAGACAAATATCTGCGATGGCTATCTGCGATGGACCACCCGCAACAACGTCGAGTTCCTGGTGAGCGACAAAGCGAAGCTGCAGCCGCTCCTTGATCACCTGAAGGGCCGCGGCAACTGGTTCCCCGTCGGCGGGACCGGCACCGGCATTACCAACATCGTCCACACTCAGGGTTGGGCCCACTGCCACACCCCCGCAATCGATGCTTCCGGGGTGGTCAAGGCCGTGATGGATGAGCTTTTCGACTATTTCGGATCGCACAAGCTCCCCGCCCAGGTGCGCATCGCTCTGGCTTGCTGCCTCAACATGTGCGGCGCCGTGCACTGTTCGGACATCGCGATCCTGGGTGTGCACCGGAAGCCTCCGCTCGTGGAAAATGAGCGTGTGCCGAACGTGTGTGAGATCCCGCTGGTGATCGCTGCCTGCCCGACGGCCGCCATCAAACCCAAAAAAGTCGGCGAGCTTAAGAGTGTTGAGATCAACAACAGTCGGTGCATGTTCTGCGGGAACTGCTACACCATGTGTCCGGCCCTGCCGCTGGCTGACGGTGAGGGCGACGGAATCGCCCTCTGGGTTGGAGGCAAGGTTTCCAACGTAATCTCCACACCGATGTTCTCCAAGCTGGCGGTGCCGTTCATTCCCAATGAGCCGCCACGCTGGCCGACCACGGTCAACACGATCAAGAAGATCGTGGAGGCCTATGCCGCCGGTGGCAAGCGCTACGAGCGTGTTGGCGATTGGATCAACCGCATTGGCTGGGAGCGTTTCTTCGAGAGGACCGGTCTGGAATTCAAGCATGAACACATCGATGACTATCGCTTGGCCATGACCACCTGGAGAACCACGACGCAATTCAAATTCTAACTTGTTAAGCAGGGCGCCGGGGGAAGATCTCACCGGCGCCTGTTCCAGAAGAGCTTTCGATGGTGTTTCAAAAACCGCGACTGGTGATCGCGGCATTGCGTGGCGGCGCGGGCAAGACCTTGATATCCCTTGGTCTCGTCGCGGCTTGGCGCCGTCACCACGGGTTGCGGCTGGTTCCGTTCAAAAAGGGGCCGGATTACATTGATTCAGGCTGGCTGGCCAGGGCTGCCCATCAGCCATGCTACAATCTCGATCCCTTTCTCATGACGGCCGAGGAGATGATCTCATCCTTTGTGCAGCGTTCGAACTCCGGCGACGGCAGCCTGATTGAAGGAAACCGGGGTCTTTACGACGGGGTCGACATCAGAGGCAGCTTTTCCACTGCGGAGCTGGCCAAGCTTCTCAGGGCGCCGGTCATCCTCATCGTGGATGCAACCAAAGTCACGCGCACCGCGGCAGCCCAAGTTCTGGGGTGCATCCATTTCGACCCCGAGGTGGAGATCGCCGGGGTGCTTCTCAATCAGGTCTCCGGGAAGCGCCATGAACAGATAATCTAAGAGGAGCGATCGAGCATTACTGCAACGTTCCGGTTCTCGGGGTCATTCCCCGGCAGGACCGGAATCTTTTTCCCGAACGCCACTTGGGGCTCGTACCTCCCCAGGAGTCGGACGACATTTCGGGAGCACTTGCGTTTGCGACGAAACAGATTAACGAACACGTGGACCTTGCGTCTCTCTGGAGGATAGCGAAAACCGCACAACCCCTGGGATGGCCGGTGGCCCAGGCGGACCCTCAAAAGCGCCTGGAAATGGCCGAACCGGTGGTGATCGGAGTCATTCGCGACGCGGCCTTCCAGTTTTACTACCCGGAAAACCTTGAGGCTTTGGAGGAACGGGGGGCGATCATCAGGGAAATTTCGAGCCTTGCCTCGCACCCGCTCCCTCCTCTGGATGCCCTCTATATTGGCGGAGGCTTTCCGGAAACGCACCTGGAAGCACTGGCCGGGAACGCGGTTTTTCGGGCATCCCTCAAGATCGAGATTGAGAGGGGGCTACCTGTTTACGCTGAGTGCGGCGGCCTGATGTTTCTCTGTCGCGGAATTTACCGCGAACAGAGCATCTTTCCCATGACGGGTCTCTTTCCACTTGACGTGGTGCTGGAAAGAAAGCCCCAGGGACACGGGTACACCCTCATGGAGTGCGTGAATGACAACCCGTTCTTCGCGAGGGGCGCGACGCTCAAAGGGCATGAATTCCATTACTCGCGGATAGTGGGCAGCGATCCGGGTTTTCCCTTTGTTTTTCGTTTGCGGAAGGGGCACGGAATAGTAGCGGGCTGGGACGGAATATGCTATAAGAATGTCCTGGCAAATTACTCTCACATCCATGCGGTGGGAAATGCGGCTTGGGCCGACGCGATGATCCGGAAGGCTCGGGCATACCGCCGGGAACGGACGAACGGGGCTTTGGATTGCGGAGTTGATCCAAATCGGAGTGTGTTGGAAAGTACCAAATATTCAACGGCAATTTAAAAGGAGAAGTATTTATGGGACAAATTGAATTTCAGGGAAAAACTTTCGAAGTGGATGAAGACGGTTTCATCGCCAGTTTTGATTCATGGTCTACGGAGTGGGTCGATTATGTAAAGACCTCCGAAGGCATCAAGGAACTCACCGAAGAACATTGGAAGATCATCAATGTGCTCCAGGATTACTACCGGAAGCACGGCATCGCCCCGATGGTCCGCATTCTCACCAAAGTGACGGGCTACAAGCTCAAGTACATCTATGAGCTGTTCCCCTCCGGACCGGGCAAAGGCGCCTGCAAAATGGCGGGGCTCCCCAAGCCGACCGGTTGCGTTTAATCATCACCTTTCTCCCCAAAGGCTCCAAGGTCAGGAAAACCCTGCTTGGAGCCTTTTTTTGCGCAGGCGCCGTGATGTCTCATAAACCCATGACGCTCGGAACCATGCGTTATGCTTGCAGGAGCAAGGCTTTGTGCGTTGCTTTGAAGGTTCAAGAAATGACGTTCGATCTTGCTGAATTCGGCTTGACATTCGTTTCAGAAGAAGATACGAAGGAGCGGTGCCGAGCTAGACTAGCTGGGCGAATAGACTAAATCCCCCCTGTTGAGCCATGCTCGAAAAGCGATTTTAGTTTCAAGTGAAAATGGAGGAAAAGAACATGTGGAAAGTAACGGTAGACAAGGACAAGTGCACTGGTGACGCCGAATGTGTCGATGTATGCCCCGTGGATGTTTATGAACTGGTCGACGGCAAGGCGGACCCCGTGAACGAGGAAGAATGCCTCGGATGTGAAAGCTGCGTGGAAGTTTGCGAATCGAATGCAATCACCGTAGAAGAAGTCTAGTTCGCGCTTAATTACCCCGCTTTCAGACGAGCCACTCATGCGATAAAGCTTGGGTGGCTCGTTGCTTTTGATCGCCCCTCATGCCACTCTTTTCCCCATTCGTCTCCCGCCCCCAAGCAAGACTGCCGACCACAAATCCCCGCAAAAAAGCCCGCCACTGCGAAAGTGGCGGGCTGGATGAACCTCAGCCTAAAACGCTTGGGGCGTTACTTCTGAGCCGGATGGCATTGAGCGCAGGTGACCGGGGCCTTGGTGTCGGGCTTTTCCTTCTTCAGCTTCTGATGGCAGCCCTGACAGTTGTTGTGGAAGGCCAGTTTGAGATTCAGCTTCTGATCCTCGGGGGAAAGCTTCTTCTCGCCTTCAATCACCATGTTTGTATGGCATTTGCCGCACTTGTCTACGGGATCCGCGTCTTTCCAGACGTTCTTGCCATCCTTGTAAACATGATGGCATTCACTGCATGCGATCTTGTAGTCCTCCGCATGCTTCTTGTGAGTTAATTCCACCGGGGCTTTGGTGGGGGTGGGCCAGGCCTTGATCGAAATCACGTCCGGCGCCTTCTGTTGCGCCAACACGACCAAGGATGCCGTGAACACGACCATGACGGCCAGAACCACACAAGAAACCAACTTTCCTCTTCTCATCGCTTCTCCTAACCTCCTTTCAATACCGTTCAACCAGACCAACCATCAACTCCAAAAATCCTGAGCGCAGCCATTATGGTGAAAAATTTCTTTATCTGTCAAGAAGCGTTTTCTCCTCGGATCACTTATTTTGGTCCCCGAGGGCAGCCTCTATGATATCATTCCGGCGCTCTGCCGCTATTGTGGTTTCACCCGAAAACTCCAAGGTGACCGGCCTTCGCACGGCAGCCTCTGACAGAGCCACCGATCACCGTGGAAACGGCACGAAAAGGGACAGGTTGACAAAGTGAATGGGAAACCATGGTATGGGACAAATATGAATAATAATGGGAGAGATTGCAATGCATTTCCTGAAATTGACCTTTAAAAATGAAAAAGGGGAAAGCCTGGCTGCTCGCCTCGATTTGCCGGTGGATGAAAAGCCGGTCGCCTACGCTGTCTTTGCCCACTGTTTTACCTGCACCAAGAACCTCAACGCCGTCGTCAATATCAACCGGGCCCTGGCGAGAGAAGGAATCGCCACCCTCAGGTTCGATTTCACCGGGCTCGGCGAAAGCGAAGGGGATTTCTCTCACACCAGTTTTTCCTCCAATGTTTCCGATCTGATCGCTGCAGCCGATTTTCTCAAGCTCGAATTCGACGCCCCCGGGTTGCTCATCGGCCACTCCCTGGGTGGGGCCGCTGTCCTGCAGGCAGCCAAACACATCCCTTCCACCGTTGCCGTCGCAACCATCGGCGCCCCATCCAATCTGGACCATCTGGCACGCTATCTTACGCCGCAGCGGCAGGCGATCGCAACCCAAGGGGAGGCGGAAATCACCCTTGCGGGGAAGACCTTCAGGATCAAGAAACAGTTCTTCGACGACCTCCAACCGACTCACTTCCAGGAAACCATTCAGAACCTGAACAAAGCCCTGCTCATCTTTCATTCGCCGGTGGACAGCATCGTCGGCATAGAAAACGCCGCGGAGATTTTCCAGATGGCGAGGCACCCGAAAAGCTTCATCTCGTTGGATCGGGCGGATCACCTCTTATCCAACCGGGAGGACTCGCTCTACGTTGGGTCCGTTCTCGCTGCCTGGGCGCGCAAATACCTGGAGATTTCCTTGCCCGCAGCTCCCCCCAGAGAACTGACCGACAACCGGGTCGTGACCCGCACCGGCCGCCGAGGCTATCAAACGGAAATTATTGCCAACGGCCACCGACTCATGGCTGACGAACCCATTCCGGCCGGGGGCGCGGATACGGGACCAAACCCTTATGACTACCTCATGGCCGCTCTCGGGGCATGCACCGGAATGACCCTGCGCATGTATGCGGACCTCAAACAATGGCCTCTGGATTCGGTGGTGGTCCGCCTCCGTCACCGGAAGATCCACGCCCAGGAATGCCGGGAATGTGAAACCCAAAGCGGCAAGCTCGATTCGATCGAGCGTGAAATCGAAATCGAGGGACCACTCGACGGGGAACAGCGCCAACGCCTCTTGGAGATTGCCGACCGTTGCCCGGTGCATCGGACGCTGCACTCGGAAATCATCGTCAAGACCGCCTTGAAAGAGTAAGGCCGAGGGAATCCCGGAGGAACTACTGACATGTTATCCCAAAGCCTTGACCTCCTCCTTGTTCTGGTGCTCATCGTCGCCAACGGGGCCCTTTCCATGTCCGAAATTGCGATTATTTCAGCACGGAAAGAGCGACTCCAGCAATGGGCTGAAACCGGGAACGCCAAGGCAGGCGCGGCGTTAAGACTGGCTAACGCGCCGAATCGTTTCCTCGCCACGGTGCAGGTGGGTATTACGCTGATTGGAGTTCTCAGCGGCGTTTTCGGAGGATTCAAAATCGCCAACGATCTGGCCGAGTGGCTGAACCTCATTCCAACGCTCGCCCCTTACAGTCACGGTCTCGCCATGGGCATCGTGGTGCTTGCCATCAGCTTCCTGTCGCTCATCATCGGAGAACTCGTACCGAAGCGGCTGGCTTTGAACAACCCGGAGCGCATTGCCGCATTGGTCTCTCCCGCGATGAATCTGTTGGCATCCGTCGCTTCCCCGGCGGTGCGTTTTCTCAGCGCCTCGACCGACCTGGTGCTTCGTCTGGTGGGCATGAAAGCTTCCGCCGAGGTCCCCATCACCGAGGAGGAAATCAAACTGCTCATCAGCCAGGGCACGGTTGCCGGAGTATTTGATGAAGCGGAACAAGAAATGGTCGAGCGCGTCTTCCGTTTGGGTGATCGTCGTGTCGGCGTGCTCATGACGCCCCGCAAAAGAGTTACCTGGCTGAACCTCAATGACCCGCCCGAAAGAATCCGCCGCATGATCGCCAGAAGCACCCTTTCATGCTTCCCCGTCTGTCAAGGCAGATTGAACAATATTCACGGCATCGTACACGTGCGGGACCTTTTCGCTCGCAGTCTGACCGGGCGGTCCCTCGATCTGAAGGCCGCGCTGAGACAGCCTCTTTTTGTGCTGGAAACCACTCATGTCCCGAAGGTGCTTGAAATGTTCAAGGCATCCGGTACCCATATGGCGATGATCATTGACGAATACGGGACCATCGAGGGTTTGGTGACCTTAACGGACATCTTGGAGGCGGTGGTGGGGGACATGCCCTCCGTTGACGACCGGGAAGAACCTAGAGTCGTTCAACGTGACGACGGCTCCTGGCTGGTGGATGGTTTGCTGCCGGTGGACGAGCTGAAGGAGATGTTTCGCATCAAGGACCTGCCCGAAGAAAAGGCCGGCCATTACCAGACCCTCGGGGGGTTTGCCATGACCCACCTGAAGCGAGTGCCATCCGCTGGAGATCGTTTCGAATGCTGCGGCCTGCGTTTTGAAATCCTGGATATGGATGGCCATCGGGTGGATAAAGTCCTCATCGAACAGCTCGCCCAGCCCCCGCTTGAGGAAGCCGAGTAGGCGAACGGAGGGCAATCCTTTGGCTGCGTTTCTTCATACCACTTTTTAAGGAGGGATATCCTGATCATGTTCCAACTTTACAACACCATGTCCAGGAAAAAGGAAGTTTTCAAACCGCGACAAGCCGGCAATCTGGTACGAATGTTCTCCTGTGGCCCATCCATATACAGAAGACCCCACCTTGGCAACTACCGGAGCTTTGTGTGGGAGGATGTGCTTCAGAGATACCTGGAATACCGGGGATTCAAGGTTGAGCGCGTATTGAACTTCACCGACGTGGAGGACAAGGCCCTTGAGGAGGCTCAGCAAGAAGGCCTTACCCTGCCGGAATTAACCGACCCCGTGGTGGAACAATTCTTCGCCGATGCCCGACAGTTGAGAATCAAGCTTCCCGCCTCCATTCCCCGCTCCTCCACCAGTGTCGACCAGGCGGTCAAACTCATTCAGGTGCTGTTGGAGAAAGGGTCTGCCTATTGGCATGAGAACAACGTTTTCTTCGACCCCCTCAAATTCAAAGACTTCGGCAAGCTTTCACGCCTGGATATGAGCCGCTGGCCAAAGGAGAAAAGGCGGTTTAAAAAGGACACGTATCCCGGGAGGCGATGGAACCTCGGAGACTTCATCCTCTGGCATGGCTATCGGGAGGGCGATCCGGTCTTCTGGGACACCGACATCGGCCGTGGCCGGCCATCCTGGAATATCCAGGACCCGGCCATGGTTACCAAGCATCTGGGTTATGCTATCGACATCAGTTGCGGGGGCATTGATAACCTCTATCGCCATCACGACTACAACATCGCCGTGATCGAAGCCGCCTCCGGTAAGGAATTCGCCCGCTACTGGATTCATGGCGAGCATCTGCTGGTCAACGGCAAGAAGATGTCCAAAAGCCTCGGCAACATTGTCTATCCGGATGACCTCATGGTCGACGGCCATTCTGGCCGGCATGTGCGGTTCTATCTCATGTTCGGACATCACCGAAAAAAACTCAACTTTACTGCGGAATCCTTCAGAAAGGTCAGCGGAACGCTCCGCAATCTCCGAGAGCTCCTGGAGGAACTTGTGGGTCCGTCTCCGGGCAAGGGGCAGACAGCCGTTTCCGCGCGAGCATCCGGCGAACTGCTTGCCGCCCTTACGACCGGTTTCGAAAAACATATGGATGACGATTTGGATGTCAGAGGTGCCGTTGACAGTCTATCGAAGACGCTAACCAAGTTGGGGGCGCTGAAGCGGATTGATCACCTGAGTGGAGAAGATTGCCTGCTCATCGATCAAAAAATGCGCCGCATCGATTCAGTTCTTCAGGTCCTCTACCCGGCATCGTTTGTTTAAGATAGGGGGAAAGATACGGGCTCTATAGGACGCCCACTGCGGCAGGGGCGATGGGTTTGCTTGCCGCCCGGGGTTCGAATGAGACTGAGACGAACGCGGCGGAGACTTTCGCGCGAGTCCATTACGCACCGGCAGCAGCTCATGAACGCAACTCGGTTACGCAGTGGAAGAGAGCTTCCGTGCCAAAATGCCATTGACAGAATGCAACGCAGCTGCTATCCAAAAAAACTCCTAAAAACAATTTCTTATCACCTTATCAGCTGCACACCATGAAGGAGAGATCCAATGAGAACGATGTTTGGTCTGATGGCAGTGGTGCTCGTGCTGGCGATGGGCTGCGCCACCACCCATCGGCAGGAGGTTGAAGAGCATCCGGCAATCTGCGCGTTCCTCGGCGAAGCCTGCCAGGAGCTCCAACCCGGCGCGACCGGGCAGCCGAGTCTGCGCTGGGTCAACCCCAACGCCCAGCCGACCAGGTACAACAAGATGATCGTCGAGATGGTCGGCTTCTTCGGCTCCGATCCGGCAAAGGTGTCGCTCGCGGATGAACAGATGCTCACCGACTTGTTCTACAGGACGCTCAATGACGAGCTGGCGAAGAAGTACCAGATCGTAGACCAGCCCGGTCCTGATGTGGCGCGCATCCAGGTTGCGATCCTGGATGCCGAGGCAGCGACGAGGGGGGCGCGCTCAGTCACGATGGTGGTCCCGCAGCTGCGCCTTCTCACCACCGGCACCTCCCTCGTAACAGGAAGGTATCCCTTCTCCGGGGGTGGACTGGCGGTCGCCAAGGTCTCGGACTCCGTGACCGGCCAAATCATCGCAGCCGGAGTGGACCGGCGTTCCGGTGGCGGGGCGATCCAGTCCGCGGCCCAGTGGCAGTGGGGCGACGCTGCGAACGCGATCCAGAAGTGGTCTGAGCTGATAACCAACGGGCTGTATGCCTTCACGTCGGGCGCCCGAAAACCCTAGGGGTGAGGCGGGAGGCTCTGAGAGCGTGTCAAACAAGTCGCTCCGATCGTCACCCCGGCAGGTTCTTGGCCGGGGTCCAGGGTTTTGAAAGACCTGGATTCCGGCCAGAAACATGCCGGAATGACGATCGGGGGTCCATGCGAGAGCTCTTGCAGATACTCTCATTTTGGGTTTCTGGACACCCTCTGAGGAATGCGCCTATAGGTAGGGCCGCACAGTGCGGAACCCGGACCTCGCCAATGCGCAGGCAATGATCGTCGGGCGATCAACAAGAGTGCTGCACCAGAGCGATGGAATCGTGATAGCAAGGACAGTCAAATTACTGAAATGGTCGGCGGTGGTGGTCGCCGTATGCGCAGTGACGGTGCTGGCCGTACGTGCCTTCGACTCGCAGCGCGGTCCGCCGCTCCAATTGTGGCACACCCACGTTCCCCATGAACTGAAGGCCGGGGAACTCGCCAAGTCGGACTGGAACGCTTACCTGGTCGCCGAGCAGGCCGTTTTCAACGACGTGCGGACGGAGGTGACGCAGAAGCTCGAGCCGGAAGATCGCGTCACCGCCAATCGCTACTTCGACGGCAGCCCGATCAACCCGGAAAGGTTTGCCCGGGACTGGAACCGCTCCTTCATCATGGAGCCCGACGGCGCTCCGGTTGGCGCGGTTGTGATCCTGCACGGACTCACGGATTCACCTTACAGTTCGCGCCACATCGCGCGGCGCTATCGCGATGACGGGTTCGTCGCCATCGCGATCAGGCTGCCCGGTCATGGCACGGTGCCGGCCGGCCTCACCACCGTCGAATGGGAAGACTGGTCGGAAGCGACCCGCCTTGCGGTCAGGGAAGCCCGGCGGCGCATCGGCCCGTCCCTGCCGTTGCATCTGGTCGGGTATTCCAATGGCGGGGCGCTGGCGATGAAGTACACGCTCGATGCACTCGGCGACAAGACCTTGTCACGGCCGGACCGCATCGTCCTGATTTCACCGATGATCGGCGTCACCAGCATGGCCCGGTTCGCCGGCGTGCTTGGCTGGCCGGCAATATTTCCCGCCTTCGCCAAAGCGGCGTGGCTCAGCATTGTGCCGGAGTTCAATCCCTTCAAATACAACTCCTTTCCGGTCAACGCCGCACGGCAATCGTCGCTGACTGCGCGCGCCCTCCAGGAACAGATTGCGCAAAACGGGCGCGAAGGCCGGCTGGCCGAGTTGCCGCCCATTCTCACCTTTCAATCGGCAGTGGATTTCACGGTCAGCACGTCCGCGATCGTCAACGCGCTTTATGCCAATCTGCCGGCGAACGGCAGTGAGCTCGTGTTGTTCGACCTGAACCGGCATGCCAGGTTCGGCCCGCTCCTGCGGCCCGGCACCGACACCATTCTGGCCCGGCTCCTGCCCGAACCGCCACGCAACTTCAGGACCGCCATCATCACCAACGCGAGCCCCGACAGCAGCGAGGTCGTGGAGCGGGTCATCGATGCGGGGGCAACGACCGAGCATTCGCGCGCCCTGGGTCTCACCTACCCGGACGATGTCTTTTCACTATCGCATATCGCGCTGCCGTTTCCCATTGACGATGCGCTGTACGGCATGCAACCCGATCCGCGCGAGGACTTCGGCGTGAACCTGGGCGCCATGGCGAAGCGCGGCGAGCGCAACACGCTGATCGTCAGCATCGATTGGTTGAACCGCATGTCGTCCAACCCGTTCTTCCCGTACCTTATGGCACGAATCGAAGAAGGCAACGGCACGGGATCAAAAGGCGTGTCGCCGCCTCCGGCAATCCCCGCGGACCCGCGCGAAAACGCACCGGGGCGGGCAGTACCGGCAGCAGGTCCGGCAAAATGAACGAGGCCATTTGCCGAGTCCGTCACCGCGGGGTCCCGCAAAGATCAGCGCCGATCATGGTGATCGTCGGACGTCTTGCCCTCGTTTGCGCCGTTCTCTGCCTCCCAGGCTGTGCCATTCTGCCGCGCAATGCGGTGCCTATGGACCTGATGGGCACTGCCGTGATTCCAGGCATGCCTGAAATACGTGCGCCCGCCGGCCAAATCAGCGCCGCGATGATGAGCGATCTGGCACGATCCTTCGAACAGGAATCACCGAGCGATTTTCCGATCGATCCCGACGGCTACTTCCACTATGCCCATCTCGCGCTGTCGGGCGGCGGAGCGAACGGCGCGTTCGGGGCGGGGTTCCTGAGCGGCTGGACGAAGATGGGACATCGCCCGATCTTCAAGATCGTCACCGGTGTATCGACCGGGGCGTTGATGGCGCCGTATGCATTTCTTGGTCCTGAGTACGACGGCGCAATGCGGCAGTTCTACACGACCACGGCGTCACGCAATATCTTCAGGAGGCTTTCGATGGTGCCCCAGTTGCTGAGCGGCGAGTCGCTGGCGGACACGGGACCTCTGATGGCAATGCTCGAACAGGCGGTGGATGCCGAGCTCCTGCGCGCGGTTGCGCATGCGCATGATTCCGGCCGGCGGCTCTACATCGGCACCGTGGACCTGGACTCCCAGCGCTTCGTCGTGTGGAACATGGGGCTCATCGCGACGAGCGGTCGTCCGGGGGCTCTCGAACTGTTCCGCAGCATCATGCTGGCGTCCGCTTCGGTGCCGATCGCGTTTCCGCCCGTGTTCTTCGACGTCGAGGCCGGCGGCCGGCGCTACGACGAGATGCACGTCGATGGCTCTGTGGGCTTCAACGTGTTCTACACCGGAGGGGTATTCAGTTTCTCCGCCGCTCGTGCGGGCGTGGGGCGCGGTCAAGGACGCGAAGACATCTTCGTCATTCATAACGGACAACTGCTCCCGGCGCCGGCGACGACGTCCCGGTCGCTGCGCAGTATTGCCACGCGTGCCTTCGAGTTGGCGGCCAAATCGAAGACCATCGGGGACCTCTTCCGCATTTACGCCGTATCCTTGCGGGAATCGGCGGGCTTCAAGATGATTACGATTCCCGAGGGTGCGGAGCTGTCCGGGAACGAAGTGTTCGATCCTGTCGTGATGAGGCAGCTGTATGAGATCGGCTACCGGAAGGCGCTCGCAGGACCGCTATGGTCGACCGATCCTCCGGGATTGCAGTTCCAGCCGACGCCCTGAAGCAATTTTCACCTTTTGCCTGCTACCGCGGCAAGGTGCCCGTCACCAGCCTCTCGATCGGCCAACCCGGCGCCGCATCACGGCTCTGTGCGGAACCGGCGGCGTGATGGAGCAGGAAGCCCGTTTCCCGGCGGCCGTGCAGTCCTCGGTCAACTTCCTCATTGACGGCAGCAAGCGGGCAATGCGCTCGATCGCCGATCAGATCGCCGTGGTCGCAAGCCGAGTTCCATAAACATCAGCCTCACCGGAACAGGACTGAGGGCCCTGCCCAACCCGGTGCAGCACCGTCGGTATCCCGGGCCAGAAGGTCATCAACATATGTCTATGCGGAAGAGAATACCATCCCACCGGGTCCAACCGCGCGCAAGACCCACGAAATACTTTCCGGAGCGCTTGCTCGACCCCATCGATCTACTGTCCGAAATGATCTTCAGCATCCTCATCGTGCTGACATTTACGTTGGCCTTCGGGATATTCAAGCTTGGCAACGACCCCGCCCAGGTGATCTCGGCCGAGTACATCGACGATCTGCTCCTCGGCGCTTTGGGCGCGACGCTGGCATCGGGCTTGATCGACGGCATCATGTACGCGTTGATGTCCATGTTCGAACGCGGAGAGAAACACCGTCTGCTGCTGCGCATCCAAACCGCGACGACGCAAGAGGAAGGCATTGAGGCGATTGCGGAAGAGCTGGATCATATTCTTGAACCGATCACGGGATCGGAAAAACGACGTGCGCTCTATGCGGACGTACTCGAACATCTGCATGATAGCCACCCCCAGCCGGTAAGGCTCACGCGCGAGGACCTGGCCGGCGCGTTCGGGTCTGTGCTGGTGGCGATCGTCGCCGTGCTGCCGTCGCTGACGCCGTTGCTGCTCCTGCGCGGCAACTATGCGCTCGCGATTCGGGTCTCGAACGTCGTGTCGTTCATCGTGCTCTTTATCGCCGGCTACCAATGGGGAAGACACACCGGCGCCAACCCGTGGCGAACCGGCTTGCTGTTATTCGCAGTTGGCGCGATCATGGTGCTCATCGCGATTCCGCTGGGGGGATAGTAACGTATGGAACGACATTTCTGCTCCGTTTTCACGCAGAACCTGAAACGAAAATGTCCTTGAGAACTCCTTGACAAACTCCAGAGGACCGGCTATCCGAAAACCTCCAGGAAGCAAATTTCCATCACCCACCGGGAGATGCCAATAGAACGGGCATCCCCGGGAGGAGATCAGCGCCGCCAGCGGACGGGCGATCTCCTCGGTTCTCTCGGAAGGCGATTCGCAGTGAGTCTGCGGCGTGGCAACGGTTTCGCTCTTTTCCGCCGGCATTACCTTCCCGCCGTCCATCCTGGTTCCTGCAATCCATACTTTGCGCGGGCATGAATTGCGCTTATGTTATTCCGGTTGGAGGCTCCCGTGAAAACCTTACTGATAGCGTTTGTTTTGGCCTCGGTTCTGTGTGCCTGTGTGCAGCCAAAAGAGAGGGTGGCGCCGCCGGAGTCGGTGACAACGAAGCCTGCCGATTCACACACAAGCCGGAACTCCCTCGACTGGGCGGGTGTCTATGAGGGCGTTTTGCCGTGCTCAGACTGCCCCGGCGTTATGACCAGGCTGACGCTCAACCGCGAAGGCACGTACGAACGCGTGACTCGGCATCCGCGACGGCAGGGTGCGGCGGAAACCGTGCACGGACGCTTCGCCTGGCAATCCAACGGGAACGCCGTTACGCTCGATGAGCGTGGTGGCGGGCAACAGTATGCGGTGGGCGAGGCCCGACTCATTCTAATCTACCCCGATGGTGGGCCTGGAGGGTCGCCGGCGCCCAACCGTGTGCTGACGCTCGTCCCGCAAACGGCTTCAAGAGATGGCTTGGCGCAGACGCTTGAGCGCTATCGCTGGAGCCTTGAGTCCGCGACCGACGGCGAAGATCGAGTCATTGAGGCCCTGTCTCCCCGCAAGGGTCACCCGGTTGTGTTCGATTTTTCCGGCACCGGACTCAGCATCCAAGGTTCCTGCAACCGAATGATGGGAACTTACCGGATCAATGCCGCGGAACAACTCTCGGTGAATGGCACCGCTTCCACCAATATGGCCTGCGCTCCGCCGTTGATGCAGGCCGATGCCGCCCTGTCCGGCGTGCTGGCCAAACCAATGCGGGTCGAGCTGGACGATGGCGAAAAACCGAGGCTGCGCTTGATTTCGGCGTCGAACGAGACGCTGACGCTTACCGGCCAGGCTACGCCGGAAGCCCGTTACGGACCCGGGACCCTCATCTTTCTGGAGGTCTCCGCCCACCATGTGGCGTGCACAGATCCTCCGCCCCCGAACACACGTTGTCTTCAAGTCCGCGAACGGTACTTTGACGAGCATGGCCTTACCGTCGGAACACCGGGAGAATGGCAGACTCTTCACGAGAATATCGAGGGCTTCACCCACAAGGAAGGCGAACGCAATGTGTTGCGGGTCAAACGCTTCAACCGCACCCCGGCGCGTCCCGGTGCCTCCTCGACTCTCGATGTGCTGGATCTGATCATCGAGTCGGAGATCGTGACGCCGTAACGCTTAGGACTCATCAGGAAATAACATAGTGCAGCGTGAACAGTCCCCAACGTCGCCAGCTCGCTGTCCCAAGCTCCGGCTTGGGAACCATGGTCAGCCAAGCTCCAGCTTGGCGTGACTTGTGGCCACTAGAAGCTGGAGCTTCCAAGACTGCGTTCCCAAGCTGGAGCTTGGGAACGAGCGGAAACGACATATTTTCTAGGTATTCGATGACAGCCCGCGGCACCGGGCGACGATTAGGGAAGGAGGGAAAATGATCTCACGAAGAGCCGCTATGATGTTGTTGTTTGCGACCACGGCAATTGTGGCTGTGGTCGCTCTCTTGTTGCCACCAATTCCGCAGCCGCAGTCATATCACAGGTTCGCCGACCAGCGCGGATTTCTGGGCTTTCCCAATATTGGTGACGTGGTTTCCAATCTGGCTTTCGCGGTAATTGGATTGTGGGGGCTGGTATTCTTGCTGCGATCCAACTCCGAACAGATTCCAAAACATTTTCTTGACAGGCGAGAACGCTGGCCGTTCCTGTTTGTTTTTGCCGGAATGCTGCTCACGGCATTGGGTTCCTCGTACTATCATCTTCATCCAGACAACGCATCCCTCGTGTGGGACAGATTGCCGATGACGATAGTGTTCATGTCGTTGGTGGCGGCCGTGATCGCGGAGCGCATCAGTCTGCGAGCCGGTCTCTGGTTGTTGCCGATACTTCTGCTAATCGGCCTGAGCAGCGTGCTGCAGTGGTACTGGAGCGAAGTGCGCGGCGCCGGCGATTTGCGCTTTTACGCCGCGGTGCAGGTGTATTCGATTCTCGTGCTCTTGATCGCACTTGTCTTTTCCCCCGCGCTACACGCGAGGATCGGACCTGGCGGTGGTGGTGGGTTTCTATGCCCTCGCGAAAGTCCTGGAGATTCTCGACAAGCCGATTTTCGGGATAGGGCACATCGTCAGCGGCCACACCTTAAAGCATCTGGCGGCCGCAGCCGGCGGCTACTGGATTTTGCGCATGTTGCAGAAGAGACGGCCACTCCCGAGCCTGTCTGCCGCCTCTTCCGGTCCTTGACGGTCATCGGGGAACGGCACGCCTCGTTCAAGGTGCCGCTTTAGAAGCCGTTGCCAATGCCGGTGACAATCGCATGGTTCGGGAAAGAAGCAGGAGCCCGAAGATCAAGGCGAAGATATCGCCTCCAAGGGTCAGGATCACAGCCATCAGGTTCATAATGTCTATTGCCGATACCCAGCTGGCGATCCCATCGACAGTGGTCTGCACGGTAGCCAAACCCGCCTGTGGCGCCGACAAGAAATAGTAGAGCAGAGTGCCGACTTCGAACAGCAATACCAGCATCGAGAAGAAGATGGCCAAGATCGTCGCGACAAGTCCAGTCCATACGGTCCTGCGCAAGGAAGACTCGGACGGCCGCGATGCCGGATCCTGAAGGCGCCTGGCAATGCGCGTGTACCGGTAAAACCAGAGGGCTATGAAGAGCGAAAGCAGAAAGCCAACGGTCGAAAAGAATTGCACGAAGGGCAGCCCGGAACGAGAGCTGCCCGAAGGCCTACCCGTAAATACAAAAGTGTAGACCATGATGATGATGGGGATCGCGCCCATCACCACCAGTGCCCAAAAACCACACCAGCCCAGTCGCGAAAAGGCTTTGGCAAGACTATCGGTTTGCGAAGGCTGCAGACCTTCCGTCAGATTTTCCAGCATCACAAGGTTCCTTATTACCCCCGTCGGGGATTGGGAGAAAAACCCTCGTCTTCAGGCGTGGACCTCGGGTGGTTTGCTTACCCCTCGAGCACCTGCCGCAGCCGCTTCTCATTGTCGATGGTGAGGGAGGTCTTCAGGACTTTGCCCTTGAAGCCTTGCAGGCGTTCCAGCACCTTGTCCTCCGTGGCCGTGCGAAACAGCACGAAAAGCGCCGAGGCGCCGGGCGTGAAGTCTTTGCTGAACTCTTTCATGAATTTGTCGTCGATACCGATGTCCGTGAGCTTGCCGCTGAGGGCGCCGGCGCCGGCGCCCACGGCGGCGCCCAGCAGGGGGTTGAGAAAGAGAAGGCCGATGAGCATTCCCCAGAAGCTGCCGCTCACGGCTCCCGTCATGGTCAGGTTGACGGCCTGATGCAGCTTGACTTTGCCCTTTTCATCCTTGGTGACCACCACCACGTCTTTCATGTCGATCAGATACTCTTTCTGCATCTTGGCCAATTCCGCCCGCACGGCAAAAGCGGTGTGCTCGTCATGAAATTCGATTGCGATCAGTTGGGACATGGAGACCTCCTTTGGTTGAATGGAGTGGTAAGAAAGATTAGCGTCATTCACGGTGGACAACCACGGCTGACAATGCGCCGGGTTTCCCGCAATTGGGTAACAACCTGAACGGCCCAAAAAAGCGCATAGAGTATATCGAATAAATCCGACAATAGGCAAGGCTTATGTTTCTTCCTTGCTTGGGCGGGATTACCCCAACGCCTTGCCCTCCGGGTGTCGACCATCCCGTGCTGTCGTTTCCACAACCATTGGCGCTATCCATCCACGCCGGCACCCGTGCCTGAACTTAGGGCCCTGTGGGCGAACTTTAATCAAACAACTCACCATGAAGAGCACGAAGGAATGCTTTCACAATAATCCCTGTGCTCTTCTTCGTGATCTTCGTGTCCTTCGTGGTTAAGAAAAAATGCAAATTCCTATACGGTCAAGGCACGCGCAAGACGGGTTGTACCGCTGTCCCCCCCCGTTCAGCGGCCTTGCGTCAGGATCCAGTAGACCGTGCCATTGGGGGCTTGGACCGCATAGATCATCCGGCTCCGAGGGGTTTCGGTGTTGGTAAGCCGCAGGTATAAATCGTCGAAAAACTCCGGCGTTTCGAGGCTGAAATTATGAAATTGCGCGTCCGGTTCACCAGTGTCACATCCACCACGGTGACCTCCTCGCTGTCCGGATCATGGTCCACCACGCGCACGGCCTCTTCCATCCGGCGCGGTCTCAAGGTGCTTTCGCCAATCCGTCGTCCCCGATTGAGATGGCGGCTTGCCGGCAAGGCCCTGTCGTTGGAGGAAACGTCGATCGTGGTCTTGGGGGCCAAGGCCTTGAGCGCCTGCCTGAACTGGTCGTCCTCAAACTCCTTGAAATCGACGTCCGGCGCGGTCAGCACCACATTTTCGATCACGGTCTTCGAGCCGGCCGGATCCGTCTGACGGGAGAGGAGGCGAAAGGCATCGACGACGACCTGGCCCCCCATGCTGTTGGCGATCAGCCACAGCTTGTCGGGCCGGATGTCCCGAATGATCATCTCTAGGGTGCGGGCCAGCTCCGCCCCGGACGCTTCAGCAACCCGGCGCGCCTGCCGGTAGCCGCCCGGCGAGCTTCCCTGGTTGCCGGGCCAGTCGAACAGGAGGATCGGCGAGTTGATGTCCAGCACGTAGCCGACGAAAGCGGTCTTGCGCAGGGCAGAGGGAAAGCCTCCCTGAATCCGTGCACGACGACCAGCAGCGATCGCTGCGGAGAAGCTTGAACGAGCCCCGTACCTGCGCGACGAACGCGGACCGGATCCAGCTCTTTCACCGCCTTGAGCCTGATTTCCTCATTCTGGAACCACTCGCTCGGGTTGATGATCATGCCCGGGCCCAGCGCTTGTTCGATCTTGACATCGAAAAGCCCGAACTTGAGGGCCTCCTCCCGATCTATCCCGAATCGCTCCTCGAGCGGCCCGTCATTGCTTTCCGGGCGGCGGTTCGTGACGAAGAAAAACCGATGCCCCCCTGCTGGCTCAGTTGTGCGACCTGCATGCGCCGCAACCAAAAGATTCGGCGCTCTGCAACGCGCTGTACGTGGAAGAAAAATAGACATAGTAGAACCAGCCCCCAGCCCTGCCAATACCAGCACGCTCAACCCTGTGCCGATCAGAACTCGTCGTTTCAAGCGGGTCATGCTCTCCTCATGCACCCGATCGGTGCAGTTTCAAGCCCGGCGCCGGTGCGGCATCCGCCTCTTCACGACGGATCAAGCACAATGTTGACAAAAATGGCAGCAAACTTGCAGCGGCAGGCCCCGGGGTCGACAACAGGTGATATGGAACCGCTTATTGCACGCCGAACCATGTCATCGAGCGAGTTTGTATCCAGCACCGTTCTTATACCGCTGCTATCCTATGCCTGTCAACTGCTCGACA
>CAWJQV010000018.1:0-94116 GCA_963844985.1 uncultured delta proteobacterium | reverse complement strand
GAGGACAGCGAGAGCATCAGCACCAAGGGTAGGCTCTTGCCAGGCATTTGCCAGGTCGTCGGGAATGGTGTCGGTTGGTATCCATTTAAGAGCCATCAGCGCGGGAGTCTGATCTATTTGGCGCCTGTACTCTTCCAGGGTAGAAGCCGTGGTGAGCGCGACTGTTGGTCCTGCGTCGGATACAATTGCTCCGAGGCTTGCCAGGAACTGGTTGGAATGTGGGGGATAGGTTGGCAAGGCGACCATGCCCGCACACAGACACCCGAAGAATGCCGTGGGAAACTCGGTGCCCGGAGGGTAGAGCAAAAGGACTCTTTCTCCCGGAGGGATGTGAGATTGGAGATGTGCCGCAATGGCGAGCGCCCTCCGTTCCAGTTCATTATAAGTCAGTCTGGTTTCTTGTGATTCTCCATCCTTGAGATAGGTGTAGACGGTTTTTTCGCTATGCTCTTGAACCCTCCGGCGCAGCAGGTGGATCAGGTTCGGCAGTCCTTGCGGGCAGATCGTTGAGCCCGAGGTGGGCTGATTAGCATGGCTTAAACGGTCTTTCATGCTGTCGTTCATTTCTTCCTTTGTGGTCGAAAAACTCTGCGGCCTTCAAGGCAACTCCGAGTCTCTCAATGGTCAATCGTCAATTGCACAGAAATGAGAGACCATCACGATCGTTGAACTTTCTCAAAGCATGGTGGACTTGTCAACCACAGATTCCCGGCAAGGCACTTTATGTTCTTCAGGTTGCTGAGCTATCCCGGGAGGATTACGGGAGCCGATAGAAAAGCGGACGCCGTGCATCCGGCGTGCAGCAATCTCTTTGTGCAGACCGAGATCATCCGCCGGCAGCGAGCAGTCCTCTGCACTTCCAACACAGGCCTCCAGATGTCTCATAAATTCAGGTGACCCGCTGAACAGATGGATGCTACCCCAAAATCCTGAATAAGCGACTTCCTTATCAGTCACACAGCACGATGCTTCTCGCTAAAACGTCACTTCGGGCAGTTTCGCGCATTGATTGCGTCATCAGCACAGAAGGTGAACATGATGTCGCATGACAACGCAGTGGACCCCAGGTTCTTGACACAAGCATCGTGATTGAAACAATCCCAGGTATATTTCCTGCCGTAAGGAATGCCCGAACACCCCTCTCCACATCTGCCAAAGCAATTAGTACCGCCTACAAGATGACCGTACCAATGATAAGTCTTACCGATGCAAAAAGAATCATCACACTCGAAATAGCGCGCTGTACGCTTTTGACCGATGGCGGAACACATACTCGCCACTGATTGAGTGCTTTGAAGCTCTCTCACGTCGGTTGCCGTCATATCCAGCACGGGAGGGGTCAGGTCTTCAATTGCCTGTCGATCAAGGGGGACCAGCGTTACGGCATCAGTATTCCGCGCGTTGAAATCCTTGCGCGGCATGGTGGCCAATTTGTCATTACCGACCGCAGACATGGCTTTATCGTCATCATGCCAAATGAAAACCAACATGTTTTCCGGCCAGGAGGAAAGGACGTTAAGGCTGCTCAGAAACAAATCGGCATGCTCACCCAGCTTAACATTGCCGCTGTGTTCCAGGGCATCTTTCAAAAGCCTTTTCTCGCCTGTGGTCAATGACGTGAGGACACCGGTACCGGTCATGAATCCCTTGATGTAGAGCTCACCTTGGCCAGCTTGGACCAGGAGTGTTTTTTCGCCGAGATAGAACTCTATCTTCGTCATCCTTTTCCTGTAGATTTCGCCATTAGCGGTGGGGCCTGCATGGACATCCCAGCCTGATTGGATGAGAAAGCTGAGGTTCTCTATTGGGACATATCCGTAAATCTCATTCACAGAAATTTGTGTGGCAATGACGTCGCGATCCGCTGTTATTGGGATCGACTTGAGCTGTGTTGATCGTGATAGTGGCATCGTCGATCTCTACCCCCGCAGTTCGCCCTGCGAATGTCTTTAGTGCAGAGCCTAAGATCAGGGCCATAGACAAAAACAGAACTACAAGAAAAAGGGCTTTTTTCATCTAACATCCTTTCTGGTTTTTGGAAAACCATTAACATGATTGGGTGGCTGGTTTCGGTCGTTCCACATGAGACGGACCTAACTCGAGGTTTCCTTCCCTCTGAGCTTCATCTCGGCCTCTTCGTGTTTGCTGCCATGTCCCTCCCGTATCTTGCCGGATACATACTGCGGCACTCCGATAAATGTTGCCTGAAACTTTGGAGTTACGAGCTATCCTCCCTGTTGCTTTCGCAAATTCTGTGCCCAGGGGATCGAGAACCGTCGCTTTCTCATTTTATATAATGTATATGGATACTTGTGGAGGGAGCGAATACTGCCTGAGGGAGTGGTCGTGCGGTGAAAACATGTTGCATGCAACAGAAGCGTTGCATCGCTTCCGTTTATTATTGCCGGATCGATTGGTCAAGCATGATGAGTCGACGCTGATCCCTGACTTTTTTGAGTGTGATTCCGCTGAATCCCTTGCCCGAAAGGCACGTCCACTAATGATGCTCACAGTCTTTTGTGATCGATGAGCTCGCCTTATGATATGATCGTGCCCGGAATTGGATCGTTGCTGCCCGTTCAACTTCCGTATAAGGCCTAAGATCATGAAATGTAAGTTCCTCACGTTTCTGCTCATTCTGTGATTGCTCTATCCGCCTGCGCCCACTATCCGCGCAACGCGACTCTGAGCAGCTTTGACCCTTCTGCCGGCTATCGGTTCAGTAACCTGGAGCCGCTCGGGAACAATTCCGATGACCTGTTCGTCATCCTGACCTTCTCGGGCGGCGGAACGCGAGCCATGGCCATGTCCTACGGAGTGATGGAGAAGCTGAAGGAGACCAGGATTTCCTGGCATGGCAGTGAGAGGAGCCTTCTCGATGAGGTGGACATCATATCATCGGTTTCGGGGGGAAGTCTAACCGCTGCGTATTACGGTCTCTATGGCGATAGGCTGTTTCAGGACTTTTCAGAGAGAATTCTCTACCGCAATATCAAGAAAGATCTATTAAAAGAGCTCTTCTCCCTTCGTGGCTGGTTCCTCATATTCTCTTCGGACTTCAGTCGGACCGACCTGACGGATGAATACTATGACAGGGAGTTTTTTCACGGCGCCACCTTTGGTGATATGCGCAAGTTCGCGCCCATTCATTCTGATCAATGCAACCGACATGATCCAAGGAGTGCGCTTCGAGTTTTCCCAGGATCAATTCGATCTGTTGTGCAGCGATCTTTCAAAACTTCCCGTCTCTCGGGCGGTCACCGCATCCACTTCCTTTCCCGTGATCTTTGCCCCGATGCGGTTGGACAATCATGCAGGGGAATGCGGATATCAGCCTCCGGAATGGTTGATCCGAGACTATAAGGAAAAGGACATGAATACCGGACTGTACGATCAGTCCAGAATGCTCCTGACATACCTGGATTTCCAGCGGAGGCCAACCATAAAGCTTGTGGACGGAGGCATTTCGGATGCAAGTGCTCTGCGCGGCCCGCTTTACGCACTCCTTCGAGGGGACGGTCTGTGGAGTCTGCAGGATAAGATCAGGCGAAAGGCAATCAAGAAGCTCCTGGTGATTATCGTGAACGCCAGGGCGGAACCGCTCGAAACATCCGAATCTGTGCTGAGCAGAATCGGGCTCGCTCAGACGGTCAACAGGGTGGCCGTTTCTGTGCTGGAAAACTACTCATCCGACACCACCGAAAGGCTCAACGACCTTTTTTCTCAATGGAAAGAAGCCGAAACAGCATACGCAGAGAGATGGGCGTATTGTGAGAGGAATGAGTGGGGCGGAGCCGAACAATGCCTCGAGGAAATCTATCCGGAGGGGCCGCCGCCTTATCCGCAAACATCTCTTGTCCATCTGAGGTTCGACAGCCTGGAGGACGACACCGAACGGCAGTTCTTCAACAGCATTGGAACGCGTCTTGAATTACCGCGTGAAAGCGTCGATCGTGTACGCGCCGCCGCAAAAAAACTCCTCGACGATTCGCCCCAATTCCAGGATTTTCTGCATTCTCTGCAATAGCTGCCTGCAGGCGCGCGCGCCCCTGTGTCGAGAGAATGAGCCAATTGATAACTCCGCGGCAAAGTGCCGGAAGTTGCATGCAATGGAAGCGTTGCATTATTTCTCTGTCATGTGCAACACTTCAACATCAGGGGGTATCTTGAGTGAGGTTGTATCTTTTGATTTTTCGGTAGAGGGTCACGCGATCTATGCCCAGCAGGCGAGCGGCTTTTGCTTTGTTCCACCCGGTCTTATCCAGGGCCTCAAGAATTGCGTGAGAATCGACCGCCTGTGTTTCATCGGGAGAGCGGTGCTCAATATTAAATACTCTTTTCTTTTTCATCCTCGAATATTTCACTTCGAGCGTGAGGGAATTCTTAGTGGCCATAGGTGGAGGAATCGAGGTGGCCATCAGGGCCAACCACACTGGAACGGTACAACTGGATCGCCAAGAACTACTTGGAACCCTATATCGGAGGCTATCCACGCAAGACGATTGATCGTGCTAGAGTGAAACGAGTGCTGGTAGAGGTGAGCCATATCCGATCACCGAAGACTATTGAACTGGTACACGCGACGATGAGTGGAGTATTCAGTGAGGCCATCGATCTCGGCTACACGAATGAGAATCCTGCTCGTGGACTCCTGGCAAAGATTCTTCCCCCGAAGCGGAAGCGGACCCGGAACATGCCGGACCCATTTTCGAAGGAGGATCTCAACAGGCTCCTGGCTGAAACTCGTTGTTGTCTGAATGAGCCATACTCGCTCATCCTTGAAACGATGGCTCTGACCGGCATGAGGCTTGGAGAATGCCTTGCCATGCATCTGGAAAACGTCGATGTCAGGCATTCTCAGTACATGGTTGCGGAGTCGGTCAGGTACGGCTGTTTTGGGCAGCCCAAGACCGGAAAGAGACTGATTGATCTTCCCGAGTCTTTAACCAGACATATCGAGCAACACATCCTGAAGTTGAGGAAGAAGGCCAGGGCCGAGGGTGGGACAGCAGGATATCTCTTCCCCGAGATCACTCACCGTCTCGTGCAGGGCGCCATGAAGCGTGCCTGCGCTTCCGCCAGAATGCGGACCCGCAGCCCTCATGATTTACGGCACACTTACGCTACGCTGCTTCTCATGGATCATTACAGCCCGGCGTATGTGCAAAAGCAACTCGGGCACCATTCGATCACCATGACGGTTGACATTTACGGACACTGGCTGCCAGGGGAAGGGAAGAAGGATCTGGAAAGTACTTTGCGGTGTTCGGTTGATGGGTCGGAACAACGCAAGGGGCGTTTAACTCTCACCAGCGTCCAAGAGAAGAATGCATGATTCCTGCCCGACGGACAATGTTTTCTGGGAGCGTTCAAAGCAGGCTTAGTGGATGGGTTTGCATCCGTGCCCTTGAGGGCACGGGGGCACGGGTAGGAACATCAATGATTCGCAGGAAACCTGAAACAAAAAAACGGCCATTCCGTGCCCTTGTCCGTGCCCCAAGGGGTGGATTTGACCGATTTTGTCAATGATTTCAATATGTGGTGCCGAAGGCCGGATTGTGATGATCTGTTGATTATATTACGTTTTTTGGGTTGAGCGAGCAAGCCAAGTATCACTGAGTGGCATGGCGTATCACCAAGAATCATCTGGAGGGCACGATATCTCATCCGCAACCGCACATCCAATCATCACTTGCACTTGCTCAGACGCTGTCGATGTGCCGTTCCAAGATTTCCAGTGATGCCTGAATGAGAGGATGCAGATCTTGCTCAGGCATGTGAGGCATCTTTAGAAGCTTCGCCATCTCTCTCCTTTGGCAATTTCTTCATTTTAATCAAGGTTTTCCCTTC
Source organism: uncultured delta proteobacterium (assembly GCA_963844985.1). GTDB lineage: Bacteria > Desulfobacterota > Syntrophobacteria > Syntrophobacterales > Syntrophobacteraceae > JADGQM01. The sequence continues at coordinate 88,266 of CAWJQV010000018.1, read as the reverse complement.
GTAATCCAGGATAAGTTGTGATTGTCATTTCGGCGCTCGCCTAGGGAAGCATGTTCGGGGAGGATTTTGTCCAGTGTGCTTTTTTGCCCAGTACCCACGAGGTGGAACTGGTATGTTGTGCTTTCGGCAAATTCTTGCAGGTCGCACATCGGATAAGCTTAATCTTCTCGCCACCTTTGATAGGGCCTTAGACCATATCTCTTCATAAAGTCCTCTTCAGCTGGTTCTAATTGTCTCCATGCGCGCAGCACCTAGCCCTGCACCTTTCAACGGGAGGGCCAACTTAAGGGCCTGTCATGGAATAAGTCTATCAGGTTTAAAGCGGGTGTGGAGAGATGGTGTAGTTCCACTCTCCGTGGAATGAGTCCCTTTCAATGTTAATGTTGGCCATCAATTCATCTGAGATTTTGATCCCTTTGGGATATGAGTTGGTATCCAGTTGACATCGGACTTGGAGACCCTTTTTCGTGGAAGTAGCTGCGATGAGGTTGACTATGACCTCATGGGTAACCAAGGGTTTTCCTCGCCAGTTTTGGGTGATGAAAGAGAAGAGGCGATGTTCGATTTTATTCCATTTGCTCGTCCCGGGCGGCAGGTGAGAGACCGAAATGGAAAGCCCCGTCTCATTTGCAAGTTTCTGCAACTCCAGCTTCCACAGTCTTACCCGATAGCCATTGCTACCGCCTCCATCGGCTGTGATAAGAAGTTGCTTAGCCACGGGGTACCTCTCACGGCCCATAGTGTGCCACCATCCCCGGATACTTTCTACTGCAAAAGCGGAAGTATCATGGTCGATGCCGACATTAACCCATCCAACATTGTCGGTGATATCATACACCCCATAAGGAGAAGCCCTTCCCAGTTCCGGGATCAGGAAATCATGCACTCGCACTTTCTGTGGGTCTCCTTTCGGGCGAAGCTCGCGACCAGCGTTTTTAAAGTCTCCGACCAATTCCTTCTTCTTGGTATCAACCGAGATGACGGGTTGCTCGTTGGCCTGATAATCCTTGACCTTGCTATTAATGAACTCAAACTGCGCATTGCGATCCGGGTGCGATGAGCCTTCAAGTGTCTTCTGATTGGCTTGCAGGCTGTATCCCATGTCTTTCAGAAGTTCTGCAACCAGATTATGACTGGCTTTGTGTCCCATCTGGTTCAGTTCGCCCGAGAGCTTGCGAACGCTCTTGCAAGTCCAAAGGAGTGGCGATTCCGGATCACCTCGCGTGGCCGACTCCAGCAGGCGTTCAAGATCTTCTCTGAGGGTTGGGTCCTTGTCCGTGGCTCGTTTTCGGCCTCCACCTTTTTTGCGGATGCGCTGAGTGTCTGGCTTCTCGGGCTCTTTGAGCTCCTTTAAGCCTAATGCAATGGCAGCCCGTGAGACTCCGATTTCGCGCGAGACAATGGATGGTCCCCCATAGCCAATGGCCATTGCTTCGGCGGCTGCAAAGAGCCTTCGAAGTCGCTCGTCAAGAAATGGCGCAATGGATTCAAATCGTGTTTTAATGAGTTCTGTGTCCACATGTTACCCATAGCACAGATCACTCAAAGTTGGTAGTGTTATTTTATGACAATGCCTAAGTTGAATGGTGGTTGACAAGTCGCTTCAATACCCCTAAGTAAATAGAGGGTATTGTCAGCTAACATCAAATTTGGGATGTGACTGTGAGACTCCAGGAATTCTTCGCTCAAAACCTGGTCTTTACTCATGCTGCATTCGCAGCGGTCCTCGATTCCGAGAAGAGACACAGCACAAAAACCCGGGAATCCTTGCTTGCATACCATGTTCGAGCAGGACGTCTGTTGCGGGTACGGAGGGGATTGTACGCAGTAGTGCTCCCGGGGGTGAGTCCTGAAACCTGTCCCGTAGACCCCAATCTTCTGGCCGCAAAGATGACGGATGATGCTGTTCTTGCATACCACACAGCTTTGGAATTTTATGGCAGAGCCTACTCGGTCCATGAGGATTTTTTGTATCTCACAAACCATGTTCCGCGTCCCGCATGTTTCAGAAATCATCGCTTTCGTGGCATCCGCTTCCCTGTAAGCCTGAGGAGAAGCGGACAACATCTGTGGGGGGTAAGGCAGGAAGAGCGCACAGGGTTAAGAATCCAAGTGACAGGGCTTGAGCGCACTCTGGTGGATCTCCTCGATCGGCCCAATTTGGGAGGCGGATGGGAAGAAATATGGAGGTCACTTGAAACCGTTGAGTTCTTCGATCTTGATCAAATCGTCGAATATGCTCTGTTGCTGGACAATGCCACAACTGCGGCAAAAGTCGGATTCTTTTTGGAACAGCATCGAGATGCGCTGATGGTTGATGATACTCATTTGCGCGCTTTGCGCAAACGCCGGCCGCGAAGGCCTCACTATCTCCATAGAGCTAGCAGACAATCCGGCCATCTTGTGCCGGAGTGGAATCTAATAGTGCCCAGTATGATTCTAAAACGCTCATGGCAGGAAGTGTTGTGAACATTTCAAGGGAAGCTTTACTCGTCGAGGCAGAGGCAACCGGATTTCGTGCCGAGATTCTGGAGAAAGCCATCCATCTGATCCATTTGCTGGAGGGATTCCGCAGTCACCCTTTCCTGAAGGATCGGCTGGCGCTCAAAGGTGGCACGGCATTGAACCTTTTCGTATTTGATCTGCCCCGTCTGTCGGTGGACATTGACCTAAACTACGTTGGGAGCCACGAACGTGAAGTCATGCTTGCCGAGCGCCCAAAGCTCGAAGAGGCGATTCGCATGGTGTGTACACGGGAACGGTTCGAGATAATTCGCATGCCTGGTGAACACGCTGGCGGCAAATGGCTGCTTCGCTACGGGAGTGCGCTCGGCCCCGGAGGCAACCTCCAGGTGGATTTGAATTACATGTTCCGAACACCCCTTTGGCCTGTGGAATGGCAAGACTCCAAGATGATCGGATCATATCAGGCTCGCCGAATTCCCTTGCTTGATATCCACGAATTGGCAGCTGGAAAGCTTGCTGCACTGTTCGCCCGGGAGACCATCCGTGATCTCTTCGATGCGCACCAACTCCTCACCCGCAAAGAGCTTGATCGTAAACGGCTCAGGTTAGCTTTCATCGTTTACGGAGCAATGAACCGCAGAGACTGGCGAAAGGTGTGCATGGATGATGTTCGTTTTTCCACCACGGGCCTCGAGAGCCAATTAATTCCGATGTTTCGTGCAGGTTTTCTGGAAACCATCGAGAACCCTCGACAATGGATAGCACTTCTGGTGAACGAATGCCGTCGGGCACTCAGTGCACTTTTGCCTTTCAAAGAAGCTGAACTGGAGTTCTTGAATCTCTTGCTCGACCGGGGTGACATCAAGCCCGCATTGCTGACTATGGATGAGGAACTGGCAGAGAAGATTGCGCATCATCCCGGCCTGAAATGGAAGGCACTCAATGTTCTCCATTACCGGGATCGAATGAGGGAGTTGTGAGAACTACTGATGACTTAGATCGGCTGCTTTCTGAGGCAGAGAATGAACTTGCCGGGCTGGATGCCAGACGAGTCGAGATCCTCGAACAGATTAGGCGCTTGAAATCTGAGAAAGAGCAAGCTGGTCGCACCTTATTGGTATCGGCACCGTTGCCTGCCGGGTCTGTCACAAATCAATCGGACCCAGACGTGAAGACTGCGCTCTTCCGATCTCTTTTCAAGGGGAGGCAGGATGTTTTTCCCAGGCGATTTGAAAGTATACGAACAGGCAAGACAGGTTACCAACCGGCATGCCGCAACGAATGGGTAAGGCCCATGTGTAGTAAACCGGCCACGAGATGCGGAGACTGTAACTACCGAGATTTTATTCCCATAAGCGACGGAGTGATCAAAAATCACCTGCAAGGTGTGGATCCAGACAATAAATCGAAACGAGATTTCACCATCGGCGTCTACCCACTTCTCATTGATGAAACCTGCTGGTTCCTGGCTGCAGATTTTGACAAGAGCGCCTGGATGGCCGATGCGTCGGCGTTCATCGAGACCTGCGCGGCACTAAATGTGCCTGCTGCCCTTGAACGTTCACGCTCCGGCAGTGGAAGCCATATCTGGATCTTCTTCTCCGAGCCAATCTCTGCTGGCTTGGCCCGACAGATGGGCTCATTTATTTTGACGGAAACCATGGAGCGACGTCCTGAGATCGGATTCGATTCTTACGACCGGCTCTTTCCCAATCAGGACACAATGCCCAAAGGAGGGTTCGGGAGCCTCATTGCTCTCCCTTTACAGAAGAAGCCGCGCGAGAAAGGCAATAGTCTCTTCCTCGACATGAATTTCGTGCCCTATCCTGATCAGTGGGCGTTTCTCTCGTCTGTCCGTCGCATAAATCGGAGTGATGTCGAAGCAATCGTAAGTGAGGCTCAGAAACGTGGAAGAGTAGTCGGCGTGCGGATGGTCGTTACGGATGACGAAGACGATGAACCGTGGACGGCACCTGCTTCGAGACGGCAGAAAGATCCGCCCATACCAGGGTCGTTGCCGGCGCAAATCACATTGGTCCTGGGAAACCAGATATACATATCAAAAAATGAGCTGACACCCGCTTTGAAAAATCGACTGATACGCCTTGCAGCCTTTCAGAATCCAGAGTTCTACAAGGCACAGGCTATGCGTCTTCCGATCTACCAGATTCCCCGCATTATTAGCTGCAGTGAAGATTTCCCAAAGCATATCGGCCTTCCGAGAGGCTGTCTGGAGGAAATTGCGGACCTATTACGTTCTCTAAAGATCTCACCTATCCTCATCGACGAGAGGTTCCCTGGCATTCCCATAGATGTGGGATTCTCAGGTGCCCTGTGGCCCGATCAAGAAACCGCGGCTGAATCTGTGCTTCGCCACGATACGGGAGTGCTGGCCGCTACAACTGCCTTTGGCAAAACAGTGGTGGCTGCTTACCTCATAGCTCAACGCAAAGTGAATACTTTGATCCTCGTGCATCGCAGACAGTTGCTCGATCAATGGGTTTCCCGCTTGAGCAGCTTCTTGCGGGTTGATCCACACGCGATTGGCCAGATAGGAGGTGGAAAGCGCAAAGCAACGGGCAAAATCGATGTGGCCATCATTCAGAGCCTAGCCCGAAAGGGCATCGTGGATGACCTTGTGGGCGAGTATGGATATCTCGTGGTGGACGAATGTCACCACATTTCGGCAAGGAGCTTCGAGATTGTCGCCAGGCAATGTAAGGCAAAATACGTAACAGGACTCTCAGCTACTGTGACTCGGAAAGATGGCCACCATCCGATCATATTCATGCAGTGCGGACCGATACGGTTCCGAGTTGATGAACGAAAGCAGGCAGCCGCAAGACCTTTCGAACACCGGGTGATTTTGCGACGAACGGGCTTCAAACTGCCTGATGGGTACCGAGATAAATCAGATCTCACCATCCAGGAAATCTATTCAGCATTGATCCACCACGATCCAAGGAACAAAATGATCCTGGACGACGTGTTGGAGACGATGCAAAAGAAACGGTCTCCAGTTATTCTAACAGAACGGAAAGAGCACTTGGCTCTTTTGACCGAACTCCTTTCGCCTCTGGTCCAAAATATTATCGTTCTCAAGGGTGGCATGGGTCAAAAGCAGAGACGTCAACTGGCCAAAAGAATTTCGGAAATCCCAGATGAAGAAGAAAGGCTACTCATCTCCACCGGTCGGTATCTCGGCGAGGGCTTTGACGATGCACGGCTGGATACGCTCTTTCTGGCACTCCCAGTTTCTTGGCGTGGAATCCTGGCGCAGTATGCAGGACGTCTGCATCGGTTGCATGAAAGGAAGAAAGAGGTCGTAATTTACGACTATGCCGATATCGAGGTTCCAATGCTTGCTAAAATGTTTGAGAGACGCCGCCGAGGATATAGAGACATCGGCTATCAGATTACTGAGTAGCCGCAGTTCACACTCAGAAAGCGGCTGCGTAGTCCTTGCCCAAGAACGCCATGCATACAAGCCGCAAACCTCTCTCATTTCAAAGGATGCGGCTTTATGGCAAGCACATCTCGAAGAGTCTGGATTTCTCTGTTTGGTGCCGAAGTCTATCCTCGGCGATCAATTCGTAACCCATCGAATTTACTTGGAGCTGATGCTGCCAGCGAAGTTGAGTTCCCTTTCAAACGATTGATTTTATTTGTATTTCTGGTGGTGCCGAAGGCCGGACTCGAACCGGCACGGGTCGCCCCGCCACCCCCTCAAGATGGTGTGTCTACCAAATTCCACCACTTCGGCACAGGATGTCTTTTTAACGCAAAAGGCGTCTGCCTGACAAGCTCAATCTGGGCTTGTCTATTGCTTTTTGGCACCCGCCGGCGCTTTCTCATGCTGCTTTTGTTCGGCTTTCGGAGGAGGGGCCGCTTTCTTTTCCTCTTTTGCCGGCTCCTGCGTCTTCACCGGTTCCTGGGCCTGGGTGGCGGTGGCTTGGGGCGCTGCGGTCGCCGGACTCGTTTCCGCCTTTGGCGGCGTCACCGGCACTGCCGCTGGTTGGGGAGCAGGCTGAATCGGTTTGGCATCAGGCAGCAGGGGCGCTTCCGTCTTTTCGATCGGCACATCTTCCATGACCGATTTCGTCCGCGGGCCCGCAGACAGATAGGTCAGGCCGAGGCAGGTGATCATGAAAACAATCGCCGCTCCCGTGGTCAGCTTGCTGAGAAAGGTGGCACCGCCTGAGCCGCCAAAAAGGGTCTGGGATGCTCCTCCAAAGGCCGCACCCATCTCCGCTCCCTTCCCGGTCTGCAACAGCACTATCAGAATGAGAGCCATACAGGCCACGACGTGAAAGACAACCGTTATCGTGTACATCAGCTAAATCGTTTCTCCAGGAGTTTTATATTGAACAATGCGTTTGAAGGATTCCACTTCAAGACTCGCACCGCCCACCAGCATGCCATCAATGTCGGGTTTCCCCATGAGACTGTCCACATTGTCCGGTTTAACCGAACCACCATATATTATCCTGATCTCTTTTGCAACCATTTTGTCCCACAGCGAGCCACACCGTTCCCTGATGAAGGCATGAACCTCCTGCGCCTGTTCGGGCGTGGCGGTCTTGCCGGTGCCGATGGCCCACACGGGCTCGTAGGCAATGGCAAGCCGGCGGGCCTGTTCCGCAGGCAGTCCCTGAAGCGCCCGATCCAGTTGCCTCCCGATCACCTCAAAGGTGCTGCCGCTCTCACGCTCTTCGAGCACTTCCCCGACACAGAGAATCGGCAGGATCCCACCACGGAACACAGCGCTCATCTTGTTCTTGACGGTTTCGTCGGTCTCTCCGAACAGCTGCCGCCTTTCCGAGTGGCCCAAAATCACATAATCACAGCCTACGTCCTGCAGCATGGCAACGGAGATTTCGCCGGTAAAGGCACCCTTCTCTGCCCCATGGCAATTCTGGGCGGAAAGCTTGAACTCGCGACTCCAGATAGCATTCCGGACCGCGGCGAGGGCCGTGTATGGAGGAGCAATCACGACTTCGCGATCTTCAAAGTGACCGACCTCCCTCTGCAATGATTCGGTAAAGGAAACCGCCTCTGCAAGCGTCTTGTGCATCTTCCAATTGGCGGCGATGAGCGATTTTTTCTGAACCATAAATATCCCCTTAACTTCGTTGCGAACATTCTTCCAAGGCGGCAATGCCCGGCAAGGTTTTCCCTTCAAGCAACTCCAAAAAAGCCCCCCCGCCCGTCGAAACATAACTCACTTTTCCTGCAACGCCGGCCTGTTTCACCGCCGCTGCGGAATCACCTCCGCCGACCACGGTGAGGGCTCTCAGGTTGCCGAGAAATTCGGCCAGGGCGAAGGTGCCCTTGTGGAAAGGAGGATATTCGAAGGCCCCCAACGGCCCGTTCCAGACTATGGTTGCACAGTCCTTCAAGACCGATTCGAACTCCTCAATGCTTTTTGGTCCCACATCCAGGATCTGAGTATCGGGAGGGACCGCATCCACCGAGACCTGCCGAACGTCGACCGCATCGTCGCGGCTCGACGACACCACAGCGTCGACCGGCAGAAAGACCATGACTCCTCGCTGAGCGGCCTTTTCCAGCAGATGGGCAGCGGTCTGGAGATGGTCGTCTTCGACGAGCGATTTGCCGACGTCTTTCCCCTGAGCCTTCAGGAAGGTATTGGCCATGGCGCCACCGATGATCATACAGTCGGTTCGGGGAATGAGATTTTCGAGCAAGTCGATTTTAGTTGAGATTTTTGCCCCGCCGATCACCATGGCAAGCGGCCTTTTGGGATTATCCATGGCTTTGTGGAAGTAATCGACCTCCGTTTTCATCTGGTAGCCGGCGGCACAGACCTTCACATAGTGGATGATGCCGTGGACCGAGGCATGGGCGCGGTGGGACACGGCGAAGGCATCGTTAACGTAGACGTCGGCCAGTTCTCCCAGCTGCCTGGAGAAGTCATCGTCATCGCTTTCTTCACCCGGATGGAAGCGCAGGTTCTCCAGCAGCAAGACCTCACCGTTCTTCAATTCCGAGACCTGTTTGCCTACTTCCTCCCCGATACAATCCGAAGTCATCGGGACTGGTTTTTCAAGAAGCTTGGAGAGATATTCCGCCACCGGTTTCAGCGAATACTCTGCAGCAACTTTCCCCTTGGGCCTCCCGAGGTGCGAGGCAAGGATGGCCTTGCCGCCCGCATCGATGATCTTCCTGATGCTGGGCAGGGTGGCCCGAATACGAAGGTCGTCGGTCACGTGACGCTCTTTGTCGAGCGGCACGTTGTAGTCGACCCTTAAAAACACTCTTTTTCCCTCTAGTTGGACATCATCCAGAGTCTTCATGGCTATCAAAGATCCCCTCTTCAAGGCCCCTTCCTAAGCAGACTGAGCCTTCCCTGATATCATTCCGAGTCGATCGATTGTCCCATCATTGTCGCGAGATCGACGACCCGGTTGGAATATCCGTACTCGTTGTCATACCAACTGAAAACCTTCACCATTCGGCCACCGATAACATTGGTGAGCTGCATGTCGACGCTCGACGAGAAGGCCGTATGGTTGAAGTCAATGGAAACAAGGTCCTCGGTGACGCACTGCAGGATACCCTTGAGCGGCCCTTTGGCGGCCTCGTCGAAGACTTTGTTCACTTCGTCCTTGGTCGTGTCTCTGCCGAGGGTGCAAACGAGGTCCACCAGGGAAACATTGGGGGTGGGCACGCGAATGGCAATGCCGTCGAGTTTGCCCTTCAGTTCCGGGATGACCTCCGATACCGCTTTCGCCGCGCCGGTCGTGGTGGGGATCATGGAAAGCGCTGCCGCTCGGGCACGGCGCTTGTCTTTGTGCAGCGCATCGAGGAGGCGTTGATCCATGGTATAGGAGTGGATCGTGGTCATCAGGCCGTGCTCGATGACGAAACGGTCATGCAGGAGGGACGCGATGGGCGCCAGGCAGTTGGTCGTGCAGGAGGCGTTGGAAACAATATGGTGTTTCCGGGGGTCGTAAGTGCCGTCGTTCACCCCCATCACAAAGGTTGCATCCATGCCCTTTCCGGGCGCGGTAACGATGACTTTCCGGGCGCCGGCGTTGATGTGTTTCTGGCATCCATCCCGATCGGTAAAGAACCCGGTGCTCTCGAGGACGACATCCACCTTCAGCTCATGCCAGGGAGACTGAGCCGGATCTTTCACTTTCAGGCATTTGTAGGTTTTGCCGGCAACGATCAACTCGTTTTCAGTGCCGGAAACCTCATGAGGCCAAACGCCATGGACGGAGTCGTATTTCAGCAGGTATGCCAGTTCCGAGGGCGCCGTCAGATCATTGATGGCCACGATTTCGATGGGCGCCTTGCGATCGATAATCGCTTTGAAGAGGGTCCGACCGATACGTCCAAAACCATTGATTGCCACGTGAATTGCCATAATACTTTTCTCCTTTCAGATGGTGATTCCGTTTCTAAATGCCGATTCCATGTCTACATGAAGATCGCATGCAGATGTCACGATGAGGTTACCATGAGCCAACCGCGTTGGGAGCCGTAAGGATTTTGCGCGATGGTCCAGGAAACCATTTCCTAAAGCAGTTGGGCGACGCTGACCGTCCGATCGCCCAACATATTGGTATAACTTCCTAATTCGTTGTCATACCAACCATAAATCACGGCTTGCGTGATCGGGATTTCGATCGCCTTTCCCTCAAAGTTCTGCTCGATCGGCACCCCCGCCTTTCTGGCAATATCCATGCTGATGCGAACGGCGGCAGTACGGGTGTGATTCTCGTGTCCTTCAATGACGGTGGCCGCATGCGGCCGCCCGATGATGTCGGCCGAGACATTCTGCTCATCGGAATAGACCAGATACCCTTCCGGGTAATGTTCCACCGCGCGCTTGTAGATACTGTTGATTTTCTCCCGGTTGATGGGAGTCGCAAGGCTCTCATCCTGAATCATTACCGCCAGGATGATCAGTGAACCCGAAGCCACCGGAACTCTTACCGATTCGGCAATGAAGGCAATCCGCTTCATTTCCGGGATGACCAGCCCGAGGGCTTTGGCCGCACCGGTGCTGGTGAGGATGATGTTATTGAACGCCGACCGGGTCTTTCGCAAATCGGCGGTGCCTGATTTCGGAGCGTGATCCAGCACCTGCTGGGAACTGGTAGCGGCGTGCACCGTGGTCATTGCAGCGGAGAGGATGCGATCGGCCCCGAAATAGTCGAGAAGCGGTTTCATCATGTAGCTGAGACAGGTCGTGGTACAGGAGGCATTGGAGAGGATCACGTGCTTTTTGGGATCATAGTCGGCGTCATTAATCCCCATGACCGTCGTGATCGCGTCGGGGGGGATGTCTTTGCTCTTGTCTTTAATCTTGAAAGGAGCGGAGACGATTACTTTTTTGGCTCCGGCAGCCAGATGGCCCCGTGCCGAGCCTTTCGGGTCATCAGCCGGCGTGGTCGGGTCCACGAAGGCGCCCGTAGCGTCAACCACCACTTCCACGCCCAGGTCTCGCCATCCAATGGCAATGGGGTTACGGTGGCGTCGCAGGAAGGTGGTTTTCACCCCGTTGATAATCATGCTGCCTTCTTTTTCGTTCACCTCCTCGATAATCCTCTTGGCCCGAGACCCGTAAAGGAAGTTATGGAGTGTCCCGTAGGTCGAGTCACGTTCGATGAAATGGGCAATATCCTGGATACCGGTGCCAACTTCCCGACCGATGTTGACGATCAGCTCAGAAAAATAACGTCGTTCGACCTGGTGCCAGATCGAGAGTTTTGCGATACGCCCCAGCCCGTTAATTCCCAATTTTTTCGGCGCCATCTTATCATGTTCCGTCATAACAACTCCCCGCGGATAGTAGCTTAGCTCCTAGATTACAACGTCCACTTGTTCCGTTTCGTGATCGCCAAAATAGATCGCTCCACTGCGACCGTCAATTCCAATCGTATCGCCGGCCCTTATAATTCGCCCGTCGATGGTACATTTTCTGTCTCTTTCCCATACCCGCATCTTACTGAAACCGACGACACAGATCTTCTCAAGCCGGTGGGCAACAATGGCGGCGTGGGAGGTCGCTCCCCCTTTGCCGGTCAAAATGCCATCGGCAATAGAGATCTCCCGAATGTCATCGGGAACGGTATCGGCACGAATCAGAATAATCGGACGCCGCACCTGCTCTTCACGCAACTGCTGGATGCTTTCCAGGTCGAAGGCCACCACCCCGGACAGAGCGCCGCCGCTAACCCCGATGCCACTGCCCAGATAAGCGGCATCAAGCTCCCCGGAAGGTTTGAAAACGGGATAGTGGCGGATGATGCGCGCCGTCATGTTCCGAGACTGCAACACGTAAACCCCGTCTTCGCGATCGCCCTGGAAGGTGAATTCGATTTCCTGCGGGGCCCAATTGTGGCCATAAACCAGATCTTTGGCAATCCCCGCCAGCCGCTCATGAACCTTTGGGAAGAGCCTTTCCAGGGAACATTCCTTGCGTTCGCCTTCACCCAGTCGCTGCTTCTCCGAAAGCGGCAGTCTCTCGACCAGACCGCCGACAATATCTTCTCCCTGGTTGCCCAGGGTGAAGTCCCCCACAGGCTCGACCTGATCTTCGGATTTCCATGGGTCGTGTGTGAACATCACACCAGCCCCCGACTGCGTGTCCAGATTTCCAAAAACCATCGCCTGAATGGCCACAGCAGTGCCCCAATTTTCAGAAATCCCCATAATTTCCCGATACGTTTTCGCTTTGGGCGAGATCCACGAATCGGTGACCTGGTCGATGGCGGTGAAGAGTTGTTCCTCGGGATCATCGGCCAAATGAATACCATGCTCCTTGCGGGCCGCTTCCTTGTAAGCCAGCGCCAGTTCGCGGATCTCTTCGGGGCGAAACTGTCTCTTGACTTTCCGACCGTACTTCTTCTTGCAGGCTATCATCAAGGCATCGAACTCGTCCCTCTGCATCCCGAAAGACATCGCCCAGGATTGGATAAACCGGCGGTAGTTGTCCCAGGCAAACCAGGCTTCCCGTGTTTCTTTGATGAGCCCCTCGACGATGGCTTCGTTAATCCCGACGTTCAGGAAGGTGTTCATCATGCCCGGCATGGAAACGGCGGAACCACTGCGCACGGAAAGGAGCAGGGGCATCTCGGGGCTGCCAAAGTGCCGTCCCGTTGCCTCCTCCAATTTCCGGATGTGGTCCATCACTCGCTCTTCGAAGTCCGCCCGGGAATAAGAAAAGCCCTGGCTGCCGATGACGTCCTGGCACCTGAAATATTCCGTCGTTATCACGAATGCCGGAGGCACCTTAATGCCGATGGAGTGAAGTTTGGTCAAGGTATAAGCTTTATTGCCCAGGTGGATCAGATCATAGGTCATGGGGTTCGGATCATGGATCAGAGAGATGGTCTTTTCGGGATCATAGCTGAGCAAGAGGTCCAGGTTCTGGACGCTGAGTTTCTCCTTTTGTGTGGCAAGCGTGGTCAGAATGCTGCCGATGAAGTGGTCGAAGTACTGCAAGCCGAAAGTGCGGGCAATGAGTTCCCGCAGGAAGCTTTCCGAAATCCGATGGTTCCACTCGGACGAGGACTCTTTGTCGGGTTCGCGCCGATACCTCGCGAGCAGCTTTTCCTGACCGAGTTTGCGGATGATCACATCCAGGTTGTCCTGATGCAGGGCATGGTAGTTGGTCAGGATGATCTGTTTTATGGCTTCGGAAAAGCCCCGGAAAATGTCCATGTACTGCGAGTGGGAAAAGTGCCGAATCTGCAACGCCTTTAGAAACAGTTCCTCCTGACGGGCCAGGCGGTATGAGCTGATGCCGTCAATTTCAAGGGCCTTGATGAAAAGGGGCAGGAACTTGGCAATCCGGAAAAAAGTCGCACGCGTGATGAAGGTCAGGTTGAATGAAAAAATGATCTCCTCGAACAGCACATTGGCAAGATTTTCCAGGCGGAAAGTCAAACCGAGGGCATCGAACTTGCGCTCATTGTAGGACCCGTACATGGAAGGGATGTCGACGGCAATATGGCGTTTGTAGTAGATGTTTTCCAGGACTTGCAGGTCGCACGGGGTGAGGATGACCTCTTTGAGTTCGAGAAGGTAGTCCAAAATCGACCCGAGTTTTTCGAAGAGGTCCGAGCTGGCAAGGCCTTCTATCAGGACCGTCGGATCGGGCAGTCCGAGGTTCGCCGCCCGTCGCAGGTGAGCCTGAATGTCTTTAAAGCTGAGCGCATACTTCTCGTGAACCAACTGGTAAAACTGGATCATGAGAAAAGCCCGCCGGCGCTCGCGTTCGGAAACGTCGGGAATACTTTGAATGAGATCCTGGATTTCGGCTTCCGACAGGTCAAGGAGATCTTCGGTGTGGTGAATGGTCCGGGAACTGAAAATAGTCGTGAAGATCCGATGCATCTCATCAACCAGCGGGCCGGAATCGGAAATTTCTTCAAAGACTTCAGGGGGCACAAGGCTGACGAGTCGATTTCGATCGAGGGTCCGCCAGAATTCAACAAGGGCTTCGATAAAGGAAACGATTACATTGTTGCTCTCCACGTGGCTCTGCTTGCGAAGAAAATGGATCAGGCGGTCGTCTCTGCCGGTGAGCTCGTCGACGTCGGTGGAAACGGTGCGCAACTGCCCTTCCGCCCCGATCTGGTTGAAATAGACCGGAAAGAGCTTGGCCAGTTGCTTCACCAAGTTGTAGGAAGGCCGGATAGAGGCGTGGAGCAGGTGGCTCACGTCCCGTTGGAACAAGTCGGTATCGCGAATGTAAATGCCCCCGAGGGCCAGGTTGACAATCAAGGCTGAGAGCAAGGGCTTGGTGCGCAAAGGATTCTTGTTGATGATGTCGAGCCAGATGCGGATATTGGGCAGATGGGCCGGGTTCATCTCAATCTGCCAATGCTGGGTGACGCTCCCCAGTTGCGGCGTCTGAAACCCCAGGCGGACGAGACGCTTAATGAAGAAGCTTATCAGGGCTTTGTTTTCCGTCTGGACCACTTCAAGCCCGATGGTCCTGAGTATTTGCAGCGCCGCTTCAGGGTAATTCTGCAGGCACCCCCCGAGAACATCAAAAATCCGTTCGAGAAAGCTTTCCAGACTTTCGATTGATTCCTGCTGAATCCATTTGCCTATGTCGAAGTTGATCTCGCGCAGCGTTTCTTCGTGAATGGCTTCGAGGCCTCTCGTTTCCATGATCTTGAAGCGCATCAGGGTGCAGAGATGAGTGGGTTGAGCGGGGTCTTCGTACGCCTTCAACTCTTCGGGCAGCTTGAAATAGAGCCGCACAATTTCACTGAAATCGGGTAATTCGGCCAGTTCTGACAGGGCTTTTCGAGGGTCCTTTTCCGGCTCGATTTCGGTCTTCACAATTCTCAGATAGCGTTGGAAATGCTCGTGGCTCAGCGGATAACAAAGGGTGGACCAAGGCCGGTGGGAAGAGAGTATGCCTGCCTGCTGTGAGACCCATTCGCAGGGGTCGTCCTTGACCAGCCAGAACTGGTAGGTCTCCTTCTGGAGCCTCTGGAGCAGCGATCGAAGCTCTTCAAAGGACGGGGGCTCGGGCCAAAGCCGCAGAAGCTTGGCCGCCAGCCGCTTGGGATGGTAATAACACCTCATGAGGCTCTCAAAAGATGCCTGGCTCAGCTCGCTCAGTTGCAGAAAGAAATAGCGCAGGATTCCTTCTTGGAGAGCAGAGTCCGCCTTCACGGATCGCTCGATGTTCCTAATCGAAACTTCATCCGGGAGCGGCCGGGCGATTTCTTCCGGTATTTCATCGACCAGTTTGAGCCAGAAGCCGATAAGGTAGTCCACCGCAAGGCTGCGGACTTCAGGGCGCTCGGATCTTCTTAAGGCCTCGAAGAGAATCTGGGAAAGCAGGTAAATGACGCTGCCGTTCAGTGGGTGGTGAGCATAAAGCCGCAGATTGGAGGTTGCGTAGCGCCACGTCTCCTGGACCACAAACTGCCAGTTGCGATAACGATGATGGTATTCCCGAAGGAGCTCCCTTGCCTGCTGTTCTTTGCCGGCATAACCTCGGACCGCTTCCTCAAGAACCTCGGAAAATTCCGGGATGAGCACTTCAACATTGGTCAGATCCATATTTTTGCTGAGCGCGTCAGATTGCATCAATTCAAAGTCTCTCAGTTCGGTCATTGAGTCACCCTGCTTTGCGATCATGACCTGTCGGTCACAACGCTCTGATGAAATTGCCTCCACCGTTCCTGGCCGCTCTTCATATACCGCTCGGCCATGCCCAGTTCCATGAGGACGGCATGCTCCCCCAAACCCCCATAATAGCCGGGCCGCTGCCCCACAGCTTGAAAGCCGAGGCTGCGATAAAGACGCTGCGCTGCCGAATTGCTGGAGCGCACTTCAAGGAGAACCTTCCGAACCTTGCTCCGGAAACCGGAATCAAGGCAGTGAACCATTAAAGCTCTGCCGATTCCTTGCCTCCGGTGTACCTTGTGTACGGCAATATTGAGTATTTGGACCTCGTCGGCTACAAGCCAGAAACAAAGATACCCCGCGACCCTTTCACCCGATCCCGTGGGTACCCGAGCCACCAGCAAATGAGAGTGCGGCCGGAGCAGTTCTTCCAGGAACGACTCTCGATTCCATGGCTCGGGGTTGCTCTCCTGCTCGATTGCCACCACATCCGGGATATCAGACGCGAGCAGTTCGGTGATGCGAAACGTAATATGGCCCATACGATTCCCGGAACTCTTTCCTCTCGCTCTAGGATGCTTTCACGGCACGACCCAGCACTTCACTAGCAAGGGAAATGTGGCGCTGACCATACTCCTTCACCAGCGCCGCCGCCTCCGCAAGAGGGCGGCCTTTCCGACAGCCGGCCAGCTTGATCAGCATTGGAAGATTCATGCCGCAAACCACTTCGATTTTGGGCCCGAGAAAAGAAAGACTGATATTTGCCGGGGTGCCCCCGAAGAGGTCGGTGAGTATCAACACCCCTTTTCCCTGGTCCACCTCCTTAATGGCATCACGCAGCTGTTTTACCATTTCTTCAACCGGCTGGTCGGCCTGGAGACAAAGAGCTTTGCAGGCCTGGAGAGGGCCGGTTATCAACTCTGCAGCGCAGAGCATTTCTTCAGCCAGACGGCAATGAGAGACGGCCACAACGCCAATCAGTTCTTTCTGATCCTCTTTGGTCATTCAGACTTCCTACTCCAGATGGATATCCCGATGAAAAACGCTCACGAAATAGTGCTGTTCACGCAATTTTTCGCCTATCTGGTTCGCCAGCACCACCGAACGGTGCTTCCCTCCGGTACAGCCGAAGGCGATGGTGAGATACCGTTTCCCCTCCTGAATATACCAGGGAATCAACCGCAGGACGAGGTGCGTGTAGGCGTTTATGAATTCCTTGGCGGCTTGCGACTTGAGGACCCATGACTGAACTTCCGAAGAGCACCCGTCAAGCATCTTCAATTCATCAACGAAATAGGGATTGGGAAGAAACCTCACATCCATTACCAGGTCGGCCTCGAAGGGGAGCCCGTATTTGAATCCGAAAGAAAGGGTCTGGATGCTCAACAACTCGCCCTCACTGATCATGGAGTAGGAACGGGTGACCATGGCTTTGAGTTGGTGGACGGAAAGCCTGCCCGTATCCACAATTCTGGTGGCGCGACTTCGCAAAGCCTTGCAGATGCTCACGTTCATGATGGATGGCATCGAGCAACAGCGTTTCTGAGGAGGTCATCGGATGAAGCCGACGCGTTTGGCTGTAACGCTGCTGCAGCACCTCGGTCGCAGCTTCAAGAAAGATAATTTCAAACCGGTAACCGGAATCCTCGAGAGATCGAAAGATCCGGTCATAGTCTTTCAGGAACTTGCGCTCGCGAATGTCGATGCCCAAAGCGATTCTGGAAATGTCGGGCATATCTCTTTCGCAAAGATCGAGAAAAGCGGGGAGCATAGGCACCGGCAAGTTGTCAATACAGAAATAGTTGAGATCTTCGAAGGCCTTGATGGCAGTGCTCTTCCCCGAACCGGAGAGGCCCGTAACCACGACTACATGGACTTTTCTTTGTTCCATAGCATACCTCCCTGACCCACATGACCTGCCGGTCACACGGAATGGAAAGCTCTACCGCTCAAACCGCGATACTGCGACATGAACAGGACGCCTCCCTGGGACATGCGAGTGAGGTATCGGAGCGCGCGCGAACCTTATCGCCCACAAAAAAACAACGGCCACTCTGTTCCCGGGGGAATGTCACGCACCGACGAGGGAAATGAAGGGAAGGCGAACTCTGGTACGACTCTTGCGCTGCTACAAAAGCTGAACTCCGGAACAACGGATGGCATTCTGGCTTCGGGCCATTACCCACTGATTCAGAGAATGCCACAGAGATCAGAAGTTATCGTCTTCTTGCTGAATCACGGCATATATCTCATCTTGCGCTTGAGCAGTCACCAATCGCTTGCGCACGGGAGCATTCTTGAGCAGTCTGGCAATTCTTGCAAGGGCTCTCAGGTGTGTCCCGGTACAGTTTTCCGGAGCTACCAGGAGGAAAAAAAGGTGTACCGGTTTGCCGTCCATCGATTCAAAATCCACGCCCTCCGTGGATTTCCCAAAGGCCAACATGAGTTGACTGAGATCTTTCAGTTTCCCATGAGGAATCGCAATCCCATCTCCTATACCGGTGCTTCCCAGACGTTCTCTTTCCAGTAGAACCGCCATGAGGCGCTCTCGGTCCAACTCGGGCTTTTCCTGGAGCAGGGCATCAATCAGTTCATCAAGCACCTGTTTCTTTGATCTGCCCTTGAGATCGGGAACAATCAATTGTTTTGGCAGGATATCCAGTAATTTCATCAATTCCTCATACTCGCTTCAGGTAGCTTACCGACATATCAGCCTGCTTAAGAGTGTGCTCCCGATGCTGCGAGATCGTGCGTCAGGAGACGGTTTCAATAAGACCGTAGTGGCCGTCCTTTCGATGGTAGAGGACATTGATGCGATTGGTGAGACGATTGGTAAACACCATAAACTCCCCGTTGGAGAGATTCAACTGCATCACCGCCTCATCCAGATCCATGGGCTTGGCATATACCTGTTCCGCCCGGATGATGCGCGTCTCCTTATCCTCGTCGTTGGTCTCCACGGCAGGAAGATCCACGGGCGCAGTGAGGTCCTTCCCGGTGTTAACCGGCTTTCTGCGGCGGGATTTGTCCTTGCCCTTTCGAACCTGACCTTCGATCGTATCCGCCACCACATCGATGGCAGAATACATATCATCAGTTTCTTCCTTACCATTGATCCGCATACCGTTGGCAAGAATCAGCACTTCTGCAATATGCCGAAATTTCTCAATTTTCAGAACTACATGAGCTTCAATGGGCTCCTCGAGGTATTTCTTGATGCGAGAAATCTTGTCTTCTGCATAATTCCGGAGCGCCAGTGAAGGCTCGATATGACGGAATGTCACGTTAATTTGCATAGTTGCCATCCTCCATGAGAAAATTTAAGACACGGGGAACTGCGACCCCTCTGTTCCACAACTCGTTCGGGAACCGTTTTTGTATCAACCCCAGGCCGATTTCTTGCGCTTGCTTGAAGGCAGGATGCTTAACATCTCGCGATATTTTGCAACCGTGCGCCTGGCGATCCGGATGTTTTCGCCTTCCAGGATATCAACGATTTCCTGATCACTGTAGGGCCTTGCCGGATTTTCTCCCTTAATGAGCTGCCTGATTCGTTCTTTAACGCTTTCCGAAGCCACAGCTTCACCCAAAAAGCTATTTATGGAACTGTTAAAGAAATATTTCAACTCAAAAATCCCGTGGGGCGTATCCATGTATTTGTTCGATGTGACGCGACTGATGGTGGATTCGTGCATTCCCACATCTTCGGCAACATCCCTCAAAACCATGGGTTTGAGAAAAGCCACTCCTTTTTCGAAAAACTCCCGCTGCAGTTTGACGATACTCTGCCCCACCTTGTACAGAGTACGCTGGCGCTGGTGGATGCTTTTGATCAGCCACGCCGCCGAACGCAGTTTGTTGTGAATAAAGTCCCGGGCATCGGTGGGAATGACAGCGTCCTGACTGAGCGCTTCACGGTAGTAAGAGCTCACGCGCAATTTCGGCAGGCCGTCTTCGTTGAGGAGAATGACGAAGTCGCTGTCCACCCTAAAGACATAGATATCCGGGCTGATATAGTTCACCGACTCTTCGCTGAACGCGCTGCCCGGGCGGGGGTTTAAACCTAAAATGAGTTCAACTGCAAGTTTCACTTCCTCCGGAGTTCTCTTGAGCACCCTCACCAACCCCTGAAAATTCTTATTCTCCAGATAATGCAAATGATGCTCAATAATCGAGACGACCAGGTCATTGTTCAGGTCCAGGTTTTTCGCTTGAATCAACAAGCATTCCTGCAGATTGCGGGCGGCTACTCCCATCGGATCGAAGACCTGGATCTGGGCGAGAACCCGTTCCACTTCTTGGACACTGACCTCAGTCATGGTCGCGATTTCTTCCACGGAGGCATCCAGGTAGCCGTCGCCATTGAGGTTGCCGATGATGGCCATGCCGACTTCTTTCTCGCTTTCGATCATGTCGGAAAGCCTCATCTGCCAAAACAAGTGTTCCTGCAGGGTGTCGGGAAGAGTGAGTCGATGGTCGTAAGAGGGCGATTCCCGATTGGGGTCCGTCTCAAAAAGAACCGGCGTGCCCGTATTGTATTCGTCCAGATACGATTCCCAGTCAAAATCCTGTCTCATGCTCTCCAGGACTTGGATTTCCTTGAACTCCTCCGCTGGTTCTCTCGGCTCCTCGGCTGCACCGGCATTCTCCCCGCTCTCTTCCTGCATTTCTTCGAGCATGGGGTTGATCTCCAATTCCTGATGAATGGTCTCCAGGAGTTCCAGTCGAGAAAGCTGAAGGAGTTTAATCGCCTGCTGCAACTGAGGAGTCATGATCAGTTGCTGGGTCAGTTTCAGTTGCTGTCTCAGTTCAAGCGCCGCCATTGTCTTGCCTCATTACGACAGACTGAAGTGGTCACCGAGATAGGTCCGACGAGCCAAATCGCTTTGGGAGATCGACACCGGGTCACCCGCCTCCAGAATTTTGCCTTCATGCATGATATAAGCCCAGTCACAAACCTTGAGAGTCTCGCGAACATTGTGATCGGAGATAAGCACTCCAATGCCCCTGGATTTGAGGGATCGGATGAGCCCCTGGATTTCCAGAACCGCAATCGGGTCAATGCCGGCAAAGGGTTCATCCAGGAGAATAAAATCCGGTTGGGTTACCAGTGCCCGACTGATCTCCACCCGCCGCCGCTCGCCTCCGGACAAACGATCAGCCGGATTCCTGGCCAGATGGGAGATATTCAGGTCCGCCAGCAATTCCTGCAGGCGCAAGCGTCGTTCCTGCCTGCCGATGTTCATCGTTTCCAGAATCGCCAGGAGATTCTCTTCGACGGTCAGCTTACGAAACACCGACGGTTCTTGCGGCAGATAGGTAATCCCTCTCCTGGCACGCAGGTACATCGGCATGTGGATGATGTTTTCACCGTTCAAAATGACCGCACCCCGGTCAGGGCGAATGATCCCCACGACACTGTAAAAAGTGGTGGACTTCCCTGCCCCGTTGGGGCCAAGAAGCCCCACGATCTGGCCCGGTTCCACACCCAATGTCACTTCGTTGACGACACAGCGGCCTTTGTAGCTTTTCACAAGATCACGCACCATTAAACTTTTGGCCGCGGTGGACAATTGCTAATCCTTCTTGGCAGGGTGAAGCACGGCTTGAACCGGGGTTTCCGCACCGCCCTCGACAATGCTTTTCCCTTGAGCGAGAAGGAGGGTTATCAAACGGCCCTGAATTCTGTCCGCGCCCTGTGACACGCTGGGTTGCCCGCTCAGCACAATCTTTTGCTCCTGATGGTAGTACACAGCCCGCTCTGCAACAGCCACTTTGTCCTTCTGGCTGATTGTAACATCTCCCTCGACTTCGATCCGATCTATTTTGTCAACCATGGCCGATTGAGCGGCAGGATCCTTTTGATCTCCCGCGGAATAAACCTTGAGACGCTTGCCGGTGATCGTCAAATCGTCCTGCTGCACGACCACATGGCCTTCGAACAGAACCGTTCTGTCATTTTGGTTTACTTCCATGCGATCGCTGGCAATTCTCAGGGGCGAGTCACCTTGGAGGACCTTACCGGGAGCGGCATTGCCGGTCCGCTTTTCCGGCACACTGCCCTGGGCCCGGCAAAGAACCGGGGTGACCAACAGAAACAGTAAACAAAGAGCACCCAAATGCCAGCTTCGAACGCGGCGATCCATATATGTCTGCCTCACTGTCCACGTGCTGTTTTCGACGGCAGGAAGACCAGCGTTCCCCGGACCCCACCCTCAACCACGGCTTTGCTTTCCGGAATTCGGTACTCCCAGAGTCTTCCTTCCAGCTGAACATCGGGCCCAGCCAGTTTAACCGGCACCTCGGAAGAAATGGCCTTCTTCTGATGATCGTAAAAGACCCGCTCGGTGGACACCTGGTACCCCCGCGGCAACACCGCGTGAACGGAATCCCACAGTTCGATGTTTTTGGTGCCGGCATGTAAGGCTCCTTCCCGGCTCTCCAACAAAATTTCCTCACCGCTTTCGAGGAAAAAGGTAATACGAACCTCTGCCAGGACGGTTTTTTGTTCTTCCTGGAAATATTTCGCCTCGGCGGCCTTTATGGTCCAGAGGCGCTTCCCTTCCTGAAGTTCGGTAAACTCCATATCGCTGAGTCTCATTTCCGCCTCACTCCTGTCGGTCGTCGGAACGGTCTGCAGTTCCTTCTGCGTCTTTCCTTTCCAGACTCCGATCACCAGCACCAGCGTCAATCCGAGAGCGAACGCCAAAATCAGACCCTGAGCAGGGCTTTTGGAAACCACCATAACCTTGTCACCCCAATGCAGTTACCGGACTGGATCATGAAAACCCGCTGCTCCGGAAAATCACGGTCGGCAATCCCCATAGGCAGACCGTATCCCGTCACTTGCTCACTGCCTCCTCCGGTAAGGGCTGCGGGTTTCTAAAATAGCGTTCCGTCACCCCATCCCACAGGCCCTGTACCCGCAGCAGCAGTTCGCAGATCTCGCGGCAGGCACCGTGCCCCCCCGCAGCCACAGTCACATAATGGGCATAGGGCCTCACGTGAGAAACCGCATTGGGCACAACCGCGGCAAACCCGACTCGACGCAGCAGCGGGATGTCGATGAGATCATCGCCCAGAAAGCCTATTTCATGGTCCTCCAGCCCCGTTTCTTCCAGAATCTCGGCATAGGCCTCCAGTTTGTCACGGGCGCCCTGATAGACTTTCGTGATACCGAGGCCCAGAGCCCGGTGTTCAACAGCCCGGCAAAAGCGTCCGGTTATCAGGGCCACCTCGATGCCGGCCCTTTGCAGGAGCTTAATGCCGTGACCGTCCTGAACGTTGAAGGCCTTAATTTCAGACCCATCATCGTGATAGATGATGCGGCCGTCGGTCAACACCCCGTCAACGTCAAAAATCATCAGACGCACCGGCAAAATTCGTGATTGCAGCTTGGTATCGATGCTGGCTAACACCTTTTTTCCTCTCGCGCAGGAAACCGACAGTGCCGGCTGAGGGAACTCACTGCTCAGCGCGGTGCACAGCCTGGTAAACCTTCAGCAAGTCCTCAAGAAGCCGGGGTACTTCAAGCAGAGGAAGAGAATTGGGACCATCGCTGAGGGCGCGATCGGGGTCTTCGTGCATCTCGAGGAAAACCCCATGAGCACCTGCGGCAACGGCGGCACGGGCAAGGGGCGCAACAAACTGACGCTGGCCGCCGGAACTGGTTCCCTGACCGCCCGGCAACTGCACGCTGTGGGTGGCGTCGAACACCACGGGCAGCCCGAAGTTCGCCATGATTGCGATTGCACGCATATCCACGACGAGATTGTTATAGCCAAACAGGGTGCCCCTCTCGGTCACCAGAATCCTGTCGTTGCTCGTCTGACGCACTTTGGTGATTGCGTGAATCATATCCCCCGGGGCCATGAATTGAGCCTTCTTCAAATTAACCGGTTTACCCGTGTTTCCTGCAGCCGTCAGGAGATCCGTTTGGCGCACTAGAAAGGCGGGAATTTGGATAATATCCACGACCTTTGCCGCCGCCTGCACTTCCTGGACGCTGTGTATGTCCGTTAGAACGGGTACGCCCAGTTCCTCGCGAACCGCGGCGAGGATCTCCAGCCCCTCTCCCAGCCCGGGACCACGGAAAGAGTCCCATGAAGTCCGGTTGGCTTTGTCATAGGAGCTTTTAAAGACATACGGGACCTGAAGCCGTTCGCACGCCCGCTTCATGAAGCCGGCAATCTTCAAGGCCATTTTGCGGCTCTCAAGGACACAGGGCCCTCCGATTAAGAACAGACGGTCCCGACCCAACGATTGTCCCAAAACTTCAAGCTGGCTCACCGGGAAACTCCAGAGTGTTCAACAAACGGGCTCTTTGGAAAAGGCTTCCGGGTTTTTCCGCCGGGTCTCTTCCAATGATTTGCCGACGAAAGCCGTGAAGATCGGGTGGGGTGCCATGGGGCGTGACTTGAACTCGGGGTGGAACTGGCAGCCCAAAAACCAGGGGTGATCCTGAATCTCGACAATCTCCACGAGATTCTTGTCCGGTGAAAGGCCGGTAAAGCGAAAGCCGTGCTTTCCGAGAATTTCACGGTAGTCGTTGTTGAACTCATAGCGATGGCGATGCCGCTCGGAAATCTCCTCATATTGATAGGCTTCAAAAGCGAGGCTTTCGGGTTCGAGAATGCATGGGTAGGCCCCCAGGCGCATGGTGCCGCCGAGGAGGGAGGACTCATCGCGCCGCACGATGCGACCGCTGTGGTGATCAAACCACTCCCTCATGAGAAAAATCACGGGATGGGGCGAATGTTTGTCGAATTCCATACTGTGCGCCTTTTCCAGACCGGCCACGTGACGAGCGAATTCAACCGTGGCCAGTTGCATTCCAAGGCAAATGCCCAGAAAAGGGATCCTGTTCTCTCGCGCATAGCGGATGGCCTTGATCTTACCCTCGACCCCCCGCTGGCCGAAGCCCCCCGGCACGAGAATCCCGTCCGCCCCTTCCAGCAGGGCTTCCCCTCCATCTTTTTCCACATTTTCGGAATCGAGATAGTCCAATACGACGCGCGCATCGTTCGCCGCCCCACCATGCACAAGGGCCTCATTCAGGCTCTTGTAGGATTCCTTCAAGTCGATGTACTTGCCGACAATGGCAATGCGCGTCTCGTAGCGTGGTTTTTTCAGGGTGTGGACCAGTTTCTCCCACGGATCGAGAACCGGGGAACGGGTCCAAACGTTGAGCAGCTGGAGGATCTTCTCATCCAGACCCTCCTCATGAAAAAGCAACGGCACCTCATAGATGCATCCCACATCCTTGGCGGTAATTACGGCGTCCCGATCAACGTTGCAGAAATGAGCGATCTTGGCTTTGATGTCGGGCGCCAGGGAGTGCTCGGTGCGGCAGAGCAGAATGTCCGGCTGAATACCAATACCCCTGAGTTCTTTGACACTGTGCTGAGTGGGTTTGGTCTTGAGCTCGCCCGAGGTTTTCATATAAGGAACCAGGGTAACGTGAATGTAGACCGCGTGGTCCCTCCCGACATCATTGCGGAACTGGCGGATAGCCTCGAGGAAGGGCAGACTCTCGATATCGCCGACAGTCCCGCCAATCTCAACGATGACAATGTCAACATCATTGGCTACACCGCGGATGCTGGCTTTGATCTCATCGGTGACATGGGGAATCACCTGAACGGTGCCGCCGAGATAATCTCCCCGGCGCTCTTTCATGATGACCGAATAGTATATGCCGCCGGAGGTGTAGTTGTTCTTCTTCGTCATCACGCCATGAGTAAACCGCTCGTAATGCCCCAGGTCGAGATCGGTCTCGGCGCCGTCATCGGTGACGAAGACCTCACCATGCTGAAAGGGATTCATGGTCCCCGGGTCGACATTGATATAGGGATCCAGCTTCTGGATCGTTACCCGCAACCCTCTGCTTTCCATCAAGGCACCGATGGAAGCAGCAGCCAAACCCTTACCCAGGGAGGAAAGAACTCCACCTGTAACGAAAATGAATTTTGGCTGGCGCACAGAACCCTTCCTTTTCTATATTTTAGTTACAATTGAACCCGTTGCCGACTATTTCGAGGAACCGCCGGCAGTATAGCAGATGGCGCTTTAATGTCAATCTGCCAACCTCCCGCCCGTTCCCGCCGCGATTGGGTTTCCGGCCCCGGCCTCCGGAGGAGTTTTCTGTTGCAATTTAAATGAATATCGCATAGGTTGATGACCGAATGTTGGCAAACTTCTTGCTAATACTAGCCCAACTTCAAGGGATGTCAAATTCTTTTAGCGACAGGATCTACTCCGGATGATTGTAAGCCATTGCATGACCACCGAATTGGTGACCATTAACAAGGAAGCGTCGATTCAGGAAGCCTTGGCCTTGATGAAGAAGCATTCGATCCGTCATCTGCCGGTGGTGGATGCCGCGAGAATGCTTTTGGGCTGGGTGACCGATGCCGATTTGCGTGGTGTTTTGATTGCTTCCATGCTGGAGGAGTTGACTCTGGAAGACGTGATGGTGCGAAAGCCCTACGTGGTCCGTCCCGACATGCCCCTGGACGAAGCCGCGCACCTCATTCTGGAGAAACGCATCGGTGGTTTGCCCGTGGTGGAGAAAGGCAGATTGGTCGGAATCATCACGGTCGTGGACATCCTTTCCGCATTCATCTCGATGATGGGCTTATTCACTCAGTCTTCACGGCTGGATGTGAAGGTTTCCGCACCGCTGGTGTCGCTGCAGGAATTAACCCAATTGCTGCAGGACCATGGCGCAAAAATAATCAGCATTTGCCATGCCTCGGCGCTCGAGGGCGTTGAGGACACCTACACTATTCGGCTGCAGAAGATTGACTTGAAACCGATCCTGGCCGAACTCAAGGCGAAGGGAGTTCAGGTCGTTTCCTCCATTCCCTGAGGTCTCCCACCGTATTTTTCCCGTAATTCCTTCTCCCTGTGACATCCTTTTGGACGAACTCGTCGACGGTGGGCTTTTCACTGACCCGGGTGACCCGACTGGTCACAACGAAGGATACTATCCTCCGGGCCCCCTTGGTAAAGTGGCGGGCTGTTTCCAATAAGCTCCAGAAGAAGAGGGTTCAGAGGGACTTCAAGCACCCCCCGGCGACCACTCCCCAGTGACTTCGGATTCTTCCCATTTGTCTTCTCAGTACTTGGACATGGGGGCCACGGGGCGCCCAGATAGCCGGGTCCGTTGGACCGAATATGACTACCGTCGGAATCCCCACGGCGGCGGCCAGGTGGCTTACGCCCGAATCACTCCCGATAAAGAGCCGGCATTCACCGAGAAATGCTGCCAGACGGGGCAATGAAAACCCCTCCAGAGTAACCGCACCCAGTTTTTCAGCTTCTCCGGCAAAGCTTCGGAGGCGCTCATCGGCAGGTCCCAGGGACAAGTAAACGGAACCGCAATGGCGTTCGCACAGAAACCGAAGGAGGGCCCAGCAATTCTTCAAGGGCCAGATTTTTCGCAGCCCTCCACTGCCCGGATGGACGAGTATCGGTTTGCCCGGGGGTATCCGGTTTTTGGATTTCAAATAGGTTCTTACCAAAGAGACCTCTTGGGGGGACGGACGAAGCGTCCGGCAGACACTCGGGGATCGGCCAGCCCAAGTGCCTGAGTTGCTCGAGAAGGAAGTGGTGCACATGCTCATGCGAATCGGGGCCCGGGAACGACTGAATCCAGTACACCGGGCAAGGCAACCGATGGTTGAGTCTCCGGGCGAGCTCCCGACTGCCTTTCTGCCCAAAGACTAGAATGGCGGCGCTCCCGTCCAGGAATCGCGGGGTTTTGGCCTCCAGCCAAAGTTTGTCATGAAAGAACGGGGTTAATTCCGAGTCGTCTGGAGGACGTGCTTTCCCGATGTAGGACTTTTCAGCGAGAAGAGCTACATGCTCGGCTTTTGCCCAGATATCCATCCAGCGTCATGGGATATGAACGGTGCAAACCCTCCAGAGCGGGAAGGGCAAGGAGAAAGTCCCCCAAAGCGCCTTGATGGATGACGACTATTTTCCCGGACCGGTTCGGTTCAAAAGGACCCATATAACAACCCGCCCGAAGCCGGCAAAAGTCTGTTTTCCGGTGTGTCTTGCGATGCTTTGCTAGGTGGGATGATCCCGGCTGTCTTTGTGAGCAAGCTTTCTATTTGACCAGCGTTTGAGAAAATCAGTTGTTTTCGAAACCAGATGCTGCCCGGATGAGTCCAAAAGCAAACCCTCTCGCCGGAGGGCCTGCTGCAGACAGGTTTTCAGAAATCCGCACGTGAGGCATCCCGCCTGGGGCTGCATGATCCCCTCATCGTCCTTCGGACAGACGCGACCTGAATCACCATAACAGGCGGGCTTCTCGTCACCGCTGGAGCGATCTCCTGATGCCCGATTTTCTGACTCTGGCATTATTCTTTTGCTCTCGCGGAAGAGGTCTTCTCAAACCCTACTCCAGAATTTCCAGGACCGCCCTTTTGCGGAGCTTGGTCGCAGCCGCATTGACTATGGTGCGCATGGCATGGGCGTTGCGCCCTTCCTTGCCGATAATCTTGCCCAGATCGACTTTTGCGGCCCTGAGTTCGATCACCGAAATTTGCTGTCCGATTATCTCGTTCACTTCAACTTCCTCGGGATTCTCCGCTAAAGCGCGCGCGATGACTTCCACAAGTTCTTTGATCTGAATGTGCTCCATAAGTTCTTTCCGCTCCAATGCTGGACAATCAGATTAGGTAATGATTTAAAACTCCCACTCAACTATAATTCGAAGCACCACATTAATGCTTTGTTCGGGGCTTGGGCCAGAGAGAGAATATCCGCCAGCGCCGGCGGAGAAGGAAATCAACAGTCGTTCGAGAAACCGAGCCTCGTCTCGGTGGAGACCGCAGCATGAAAGCCGAAGGGGGATGCCCGGGACCCTGCGCCCTAAGCATCGGCTTTGCGCAGACCGCAATCACCCAAGGTTCAATCGCGACTCATCGGTAACGGGTGAGTTTAAGGAAAAGCGAGCAGGGTGTCAAGCTGAAAATCTGAAGAAATATAACACATTTATTCTTGGGCGGTGGTGAATTGGTCCTCT
The DNA here is from genome assembly GCA_963844985.1 of uncultured delta proteobacterium. Classification (GTDB taxonomy): domain Bacteria; phylum Desulfobacterota; class Syntrophobacteria; order Syntrophobacterales; family Syntrophobacteraceae; genus JADGQM01. The sequence goes on along the minus strand of CAWJQV010000018.1, from coordinate 59,636 downwards.
TTTCGAATGATTTCAGGACTGGATTTTCCGCCATATCGAATCGCAAGGTGCAATGACCCGGTATGAGGAAATCGAAGGCAGCGTCCCGGTCAGATAATGGTTATTCGGCCATCCTCGGTCCCATTCAGAATGCCCTGAACACGGCGAGCGCCTACCAAAAACATATGGCAAGGCGCCTCTTTGAAAGCACCTGTCTTGATGGATTGGAGAAACTGCCTGTTGATGGGAGCCTGCCGGCATCGTTTCTGGAATATTTTCGCAAAGTGATGAACCTCTTTGACGAATCCACACGGCTGGCCCTGGGTCAGCTGCGCGATGCCGGATTCACGGTGCAGTGTCGACTTGAATGCCCCTATTGCTGCTACCAGATGCCAACGGGACTGAGCACTGCTGAATTGATCTACCTCTATCACGGGATGCAAATGACCGGAGCTGCTTCCAAATTTTTCCGGCGCTGTCTCGAGGCGGAAGAGCTTTGGGTTGAAGTTCTGCACCGGAAAACACCCGAAAACACCCATCCCGAAGACCGCTGCAACCTTGTCCCGTTGATTTCCAAGTCCTACAGTGATTTGGAACCTCGCTGTCCCTTTCTGGATGCCCGGATTTGCCAAATCTACCCCTACCGGCCCCTTGCGTGCCGCATGCACTTCAGTCTCACGCGACCCCATTGGTGCCGTCCCACTCACTTTCAAAACGATCACGCCTTGAGGTTCAATCTGGAGCCCGGGAAGTGTGTCTTTGATGCCCTGGAAAGGCTCGATAATTGTTTTCAGTTGGAACTGTCCGATGTTATGGTTTGCGGTCTGCTGGAGTTGACCGTAAACGTGATGAACTTCAGAAAGATCTGCTGGCATTGATTCTCACTAATCGCTCCCTTCGGAACTGCCGGGGTAACCGTGAGCCTACCGCCAAGGGCCCGCCTCCGGCCGTCTTGAAAACAAAGAAAGCGCTTGCCTGATGCCCTTGGTCTTGCCTTCCTGGATAAACCACCAGCCCATGGTCGAGTCTGTTGCGTGCGAACTCGCCCTCCCCAGCCTTGATGATAACGCGGGTGATTTGGACCGACTGCTGCGGACTCTGGAGCAAAAAGGGTTCAGCCCCGTGCTGGTCCATCCCTCGCGCGTCAATCACATGGTTCGAGAGTTGCGCGACGGGCAGTTCAAAGTCACCGCCGTGCTCGGATATCATGTTTGCCACTGGGAGCTGATGGATGTCTTTGCCGGTCTTGAGCGTCGGCCGCTCCTGGGTTTTGCGGTAGATCTGGGAAGCTCCCGGCTGGTCTTCTATCTCCTGGATCTGCGGCACGCGACGGTGATCGCGGAAGACTCCGTGCCGAACCCTCAGATTCCCCATGGAGAGGATATCCTGACCCGCATTCTATTTGCCCGCAAGGTGAGCAACCTCAAGTTCCTCCAGCGACTCCTGGTGGATTCCATCAATCACACCATGCACCGGATGCTGGAGAAGAGCGGCTATTCCCGCCTGGACGTGTATGCTCTTGCCGTCGCCGGTAATACCACCATGAGCCACTTCCTTATGGGCTTCAACCCCGCAAACATCTGCCGGGAGCCTTACATCCCCGCAGTAAACCGCTTTCCCGTTTGCCATGCGGCGGATCTCAAGCTGGCTTCCCATCCTCAAGCCCTGCTCTATCTTTTTCCCAACGTGGGTTCTTACTTCGGAGGGGACCTGATCGCCGACATCCTGGCCGCGGGCTTATATCGCACCGACGAACCGAGCATCCTGGTGGACATTGGGACCAATGCCGAGATCGTGCTGGGCAGTCGCGATTGGCTCGTAGCCTGTGCCGGAGCGGCCGGCCCTGCCCTCGAAGGCGGCGTGGTGGAGCGCGGGATGATGGCCGGAGCCGGAGCGATCGACCGGGTGCGGATTGATCGGGGGAGTCTCGATCCTTCCTTTCATGTTCTGGGGGAGGAGAAAGCGGCCGGCATCTGCGGCTCCGGTTTAATCGATCTCATTGCGGAAATGTTCATGTCAGGAATCCTGACGGTACAGGGGAAAATCAACCAGAGATTGGATTCTCCCCGAATCCTGGATACTCCTGACGGGCCGGCCTATGTCGTTGCACGGGGCGCTGAAACCGCAGACGGTCAAGATCTGTTGCTCTCTGAAATCGACATCGGCATTTTCCTTAAATCAAAGGCGGCCATGTACACCATCCTCACCGTGATTATGGCCAAGGTGGGGTTAACTTTTGAAGATCTCAAGCACTTTTACGTGACCGGCACGTTCGGCAATTACATCGATCCTGTGATGGCAATCAAAATTGGCATGCTGCCTGATTTGCCTCTTGAAACCTATCGCGGACTCGGAGACACTGTAGGCGGCGGTGCGGCCATGGTCCTCCTCGACCGCACGCTGGTCGAAGAGATTGAAAGAGTCTGCAGCCGGATCACCTACGTTGAATTGAATGTGAACATGGAGTTGATGAACGAGTTCCGCGGCGCTCTTTTTATTCCTCACACCGACCCACGGTTGTTTCCCTCGGTGGCAATCCCGGATGGGGCTTTCGGCAAAACCAGGAGGCAACGCCCATGAATAGAAGAATAATCGACCGCAACCCGGATGAGGGGCCAGAGGAGAACAAAGGCCCGGTCCTCAGCGGAACGGCTTTGCTGCTCGTGCTGGTAGCGGGACTTTTAGTGCTCAATTTCTTGTTGTTTCAGAGCCTCTTCTTCTCCTCCCAAAGCATTCTGGGATTTCGCAAACAGAGTGCCCAAGTCGAGGAACTGGAAACTAAAATAAAGAACCTCAAGGAAGAGAATCAAAAGCTCTTCAGAAAAATCCAGGCCTATAAGAACAGCCCCCAAGCTCAAGAGAAAATGGTGCGGGAGGAATTGGGTTGGATCCGTGAGAATGAATTGCTTATTGAATTCCAAAAAAGCGAAGCAAAACCCCCTCAGTAGTCGGGCAGCGGTCGAGGGAGTGATCAAGACAGGAGCCGGCGCCTTTCCTTCATGGTTCGGAGATGATTTATCGACCCATCCATCAGTGAAAAGATCAAAATGGCAAGGGCCCTCTATGAGACATGGAGAGACGATCTGCGTAGGGACGCAAAGGTTCGGGGGCTCCTTGATGTTCTCCTGGAGAACATTTCAGCTTCCGGAGTGGTGAGCCGGGACCTCGGGGTCTTTGCAGCGTGCAAGCAGTGTGACGAGGAAGAGGGGGGCAGTTGCTGCGGCTCTGGAATCGAAAACCGATATTCACCTCATCTCCTGCTGGTCAATCTCCTACTGGGTTCCTGCTTGCCGGAAGATCGTTGTTTCGAGAACAGCTGCTACTTTCTGGGAAAGGACGGATGTGTCCTTAAGGCACGCGACATCCTCTGCATCAACTATCTGTGCGCCAAGATTCACGGATTGCTCGCCCACGAGGACCTTCTGGCCCTGCAGAAAGCAACCGGGAAAGAAATGGAGACCGTCTTTTTTCTTCATGAAGCGGTCAAAAAGGTGATCGGCGGAAGCCATGATCACTGATCTTCAGGGTGAAACGCTTGCCTTCATCGCTGCTTTTTTTAACGGCTGTCGATTCGGTTACGAGGGCTTCGAGGGATATCGAAAGGCTACCGAATTTAGGGGAGATCGAGGAGCACCAGGATTTTCTCGAGGAGTTCCACACGTCCCAACCCGGTGGTCGAGGAAAAGAGTATCATCTCCTCGCGCGGAATACCCAGACTCTGGGCGGCGGCTTTCGCCTGGGAAGATCGTTTTCCCTGGGCAAGCTTATCCGCTTTGGTCAATACCGGGATGGCGGGGATTCGCGAATTCTTCAGCCAGGCCCAGAGCTGCAGATCATCGGGACTTGGAAGGTGGCGGGCATCCATGATCTGAACGATGCCACGGAGCGTCGTCCTGCCGAGGAGATAGGCCTCCACCATGGGCTTCCATTGCGCTCTAACCTGCTCCGGGACCCGGGCGAAACCGTAGCCCGGCAGATCCACAAAATAGAACGCCCCGTTGATCTTGAAAAAATTGATCATTTGGGTAAGTCCCGGTGTGCGGCTGGTCCTGACCAGTTTTTTCCGTTGCGTGAGGCAGTTGATGAGGGAAGACTTCCCGACATTTGACCGCCCGGCAAAGGCCACCTCGGGCAGATAGCCTGCGGGGTATTGCCGGGGACGAACGGCTGAGGTTTCGAATTCAGCGGTTTTGATATTGATGAGCGGTGAGTGACGAGCGACCAGTGACGAGTCCTGAGCAGCAGGCCCCGAGTTCTCAGTTGTGCGTGCTGGGTCCGGAGCACCGGGCACCGGGTCTTGGGCTTCGGTCGGAGGATGGTGGCTGGTGCGTGCTGACATCATGTTCCTGATGGTCCCGTGAGGTTGAATCGTCGGATCGGCCCAATGCGCATCATCCCTAAAGCCAAAAACCAAGAGCCAAGCGCTAGGTCTCGTCTCTCAGGCGCGACTCTGCAAATATGTTTCAATCCGGCGCAGACCTTCGGCAATGTTTTCGAGAGAATTGGCATAGCTGAGACGCACATAGCCTTCGCCGTGGGGCCCGAAATCAATCCCCGGGGTGATTCCGACCTTCGCATTTTCGAGGATTTCAAAAGCAAAGGCGTAAGAATCCTGTGTGAACCGTCGCGCGTTGGCGAAGACATAAAAGGCCCCGGTGGGTTCCACCGTGATTTCGAAACCCATTTCACGCAGGCGCGGGATCATGAACTTGCGGCGTTCGTTATAGGTATCACGCATCTTCTGAACTTCGACCCGGACGCTGGGATCGGAAAGCGCGACACAGCCTGCGGTCTGCACCATGGCATTGGCGGAAATGAAAAAGTTCTGGAGCATCTTTTGCATCGGCCGGATCAATTCCCTGGGCACAATCAGATACCCGAGGCGCCAACCGGTCATGGCAAACAGCTTGGAAAACCCATTGAAAACGATACAGCGATCGGTGTATTCGAGAATGGAGCGAGCACGGCCTTCGTAAACCAGGCCGTGGTAGATCTCATCACTCAAAACCCACCTTCCCATGTCGGCGATTTCAGCCATGCGTCGGGGTTCCAACAGGTTGCCCGTGGGATTGGCCGGAGAATTGATGAGGATCGCCTTGGTTTGGGGGGTCAGTGCTGCGCGTATGGCTTCCGGTCGATATTGAAAGCCGTCTTCTTCATAAACCGGGATGGTTTTGGGAATGGCTCCAAGAAAGCGGACGAAATTAGGATGGCAGGCATAGTGGGGGTCGGACAGGATCACCTCCTCACCCCATTCCAGCAAGCCCCCCATCCCGATCAGGAAGGCCGGCGAGGTCCCCGAGGTGATGAGGATCTGGTCTGGCTCCAGTCGGTCAACGCCATAGGTTTCACTGTAATACTTGCAGATGGCTTCGCGGAGCTGTTTGGTGCCCAGGCTGTGAGTGTAGTGGGTTTCCCCCCGGCGCAGGGCGTCGATAGCGGCGTCCTTGATCGCTTCCGGGGTGTCGAAGTCGGGTTCTCCCACTTCCAGGTGAATGACCGAAGCACCCTCCCGCTCCATCTCTTGAGCTCGCTCAAGAACATCCATCACAATGAACGAGGTCATCTCTTGAACTCTTCTACAAACCACCGGGCTCTCTTCCTTTCCCCAAATCTCGGGTGCTGCCTTTTCGACCACGTCCTCCGGAAACCGGCCCTCAGTTTGCCGGCGCCTCTATGATTATGGCTTTCCCGTGGCCCTCTTTTTCCACCTGCATCATCAACTGGCTCGCCTTATCGGCATCGTTCACCGGCTTCAACTGGACCACGTAAAGAGGACCCAAGACCTGGTGCCTGAAGGGCTTGACCACGGCATCATAGCCTTTGAGTCGCAGTCGCTGCTGCAAGCTCTCCGCATTCTCCTTGTCCAGGAATGACCCCAACTGCACCGTGTAGATCCGGGGACCGTCTGCCTGTGATGCTTCCTGAGCGTCCTTCCCGGGAGGTTTCGGGGAAGATGCAGGGAGGCCGACGTCGATCTTTGCCTCCTGCTGATATTCAAGGTTGAGTCCCGTGTCGGTGGCGGCAGGGGGCACCTCGTAGCCCAACTTTTCGTTCAACAAATCCTGATTGGTCATCACATCGAGCTGCGTGAGCCGATCCACCGGCTGAGCACGCGAGGCGCGTGACGATCCCGGAGGAACGACCGTCTGCAGGCGCTCCAGATACTTCCTGGCATCCTCCGCCATGGTCGAACGGGGAGCAAGCTTGACCACGCGATTCAAGGAATAGAAGGCGTTCTCCAACTCGCCCGCCGTATAGCTCATCACCCCGTAACGATACTGGGCTTCAACCAGGTTCGGAGCGAACTCAACCGCATAACCGTAAGCCTCTCTCGCCTCATCCGCCCGGCGAAACTCTTCCAGCAGCAGGCCCATGCGGTAATAGGCGGGGCCGTAATTGCGCTGCAGACGGACCGCTTCCTGATACTGCTTCAAGGCTGCATCAGGATCGCCTTTCTTCTCGTAGATCAGTCCCAGGTTGTAGAGGGCGAGCTGCGGCGTAGCGTAAAAGGGATTGGCGATGGCCCTCTCAAAACACCACAGAGCCTGATCGAGTTGACCCTGTTCGGCATAGTAACGCCCCAGGGCATTTTCCGCCTCCGGGTAATCGGGCTTGAGTGACAGGGCCTTTTTCAGGTGATTGAGGGCTTCATTCTTCAACCCCCGTTCGTAGTAGGCCAGACCCAGATCGTATTGGATTACCGCATCACTGGGACGCCTTTTCTCGGCCAGACTGAGATACTTCAGGGCCTGACCCAGGTCTCGGGCGGCCAGGAATTTTTCGCCCATCTGCTGCAACTGGTAATCGCTGTAGTTGTCGCTGGGATCGCGATTAAACAGTGGCGCATCCATAAGCGACGAACAGCAGCACAACGAAAAAAAGACCCAGGCGTTTCATGGCAGATTCTAGACCACCTTGTTGAGGGAATACTCGATAATCCCCTCGGCACCTTGTTTGATCAATTTAGGTATCAATTCCCGTACTACGTTCTTGGCAATTACGGTTTCGACCGACAGCCATTTACTCTGATAGAGATGAGCAATGGTCGGAGCGTTGAGGCTCGGCAGCAGCGGAATGATATCGTTCAAGCACTCCTCCGGGACGTTCATTTTCAGCCCTACGAGCTCTTCGGCACGGAGCGCCCCTTCAAGAAGCAAGGCAATGTTTTCGATCTTTTCCCGCTTCCAGGGGTCTTCCCAGGATTTCTTATTGACAATCAGTTGCGTGTTGGACTGCATGAGTTCCTTCACAATGCGCAGTCCGTTGGCACGCATGGTGGCGCCCGTTTCCGTCACTTCCACAATGGCATCGCACAAACCGGCAATGACCTTGGCCTCTGTGGCCCCCCAGGAGAATTCGACATCGACGGACACGCCCTCAGCAGCAAAATAGCGCTGGGTGAAATTGACCAGTTCAGTGGCAATCTTCTTCCCCTGCAGGTCGGACAGCGCCTTCACCGGGGAGTCGAGAGGGACTGCCAGGACCCACCGCGCCGGCCCCTGACTGACTTTGGAGTAGAGCAGGTCGGCAACGACCAGCACATCCGAATCATTTTCCATAATCCAGTCGCGGCCGGTCAGACCAACGTCGAAGGTGCCCTGCTCCACATAGCGGGACATTTCTTGAGCGCGACAGATGGCACAGCTGATCTCCGGGTCGTTGATCTCAGGAAAATAGTTCCGATCGGAAAGGGAAATGCGCCACCCGGATTGGCGAAAGAGCTTAATGGTTGATTCTTGCAGGCTTCCCTTGGGAACGCCCAGGACCAGTTGTTTCACTTCCTGTAAACCTCCTTTGGATCAAAAACGGGCCTTTCCGCTTCCGTCAATTCCCCGTGCTCAAACCGTCGGTAAAAGCAGCTTTCATAACCGGTGTGGCAGGCGGCCCCTCCCCGCTGCTCGACTTTGAGGAGAATGGTGTCCAGGTCGCAGTCAAGGAGGACCTCTTTAACGAGCTGGGTGTGCCCGGATTCCTCTCCCTTGAGCCAGAGTCTCTGCCGGGAGCGGCTCCAATAGTGGGCCATGCCCGTATCGAGAGTCTTCTCCCAGGCAAGCTCGTTCATGTAAGCCAGCATCAGCACCTTGCCGGTGCCGGCATCCTGAACGATCGCCGGAAGCAGACCACCGTGCTTACTAAAATCGGGTTTCAATGTCAACTCCCCCCTGAATTACTGCTCTTCGCCACAAGCTGACCGCAGGCGGCACCGATATCGGCCCCACGGCTCTGCCTGATGATGGCGGTAAGCTGTGCTCGCTGCAGAACATCCTGGAACGCCAGAATCCGTTCTTCGGAAGGCCTTCGGTAAGCGGCATGAAACTCTGAATCGACCGGGTTAAAAGGGATGAGGTTCACCTTTGCCCGCACCCCATGCAGGACCCTGACAAGTTCCCGGGCCTCTTTGGGAGAGTCGTTAACCCCGTCCAGCAGAATATACTCGAAAGTAATTCGTTTCCTTGGGGGAAGAGGATACTCGCGGCACGCCGAAAGCAGTTCCGACAGAGGATATTTAAGGTTAATGGGCATCAACTCACTGCGCAGGGCATCATCGGGAGCATGCAGACTGATGGCAAGGTTCACCGGGCTCTCCTTGCCAAGCCGGCGCAGCTGAGGAACCAACCCCGCCGTGGAAAGGGTGATGCGACGGTGGGAGAAAGCCAGCCCGTTCGGATCGACCAGGATGCGGATAGCCCGGAGCACCGATGCATAGTTTGCCAGGGGTTCTCCCATTCCCATGAACACGATATTGGTGATGCGCCGGCGGGTCCCTTGATCGTGCTGCACCTGGCACACCTGGTCGACAATTTCAGCCGTGCTCAAGTTGCGTTTGAACCCGAGGGTGCCGGTCAGGCAGAATTTGCATCGGAAAGGGCATCCCACTTGACTGGATATGCACAGGGTGAAGCGGGGCGGGTCGGGAATCAGCACCGTTTCGATAGACTGCCCATCGTGCAAAGCCATAAGGTACTTGGTGGTGTCATCGGCAGCCTCCTGCTTTTCCACGATTCTCAAGGCATTCAGATGGGTGCCGAACTCCAGTTGGGCCCTGAACATCTTGCTCAGGTCACTGCATTCATCCCAGCAGTGAATGCGGCGGTTGTAGACCTGCCGAAAGAGCTGGCGGGCGCGGAATCGCGCCTCGCCGATGCTTTCCACCCAAGATTCGAGATCGGGCAGGGTATAATTCTTGATAAAAACGGGTTCCATCACTTTATTTAACGTTTGGCTCCCCGCACCAGATACTGGTCACAGGTTCGGTCCTGCAGAAAAACGCCGTCATAGTGCCTGCCTTCGAAGGACTCAAACCACTGGTATCCGAGTTCCTGGCAGGCTTTGCAGGCCTTTCTCGGGACGTGCACGGCATAAATCCGGTTTCCTCGGTCGGTATCGGAATCGATCGCCAGAACCCCGCTGCAGTCGGGGCAAACCCGGAGATTCTCGCGTTGGTTTTCATGAATTTGATCGGTGTCGTAGTAGATAGTCCTGTCACGCTTGGCAAATTTCATGGTGGCTCGATGTTTTTCCCGAAGGTCGGCGCTCTTTTCCCAATTCTCCAGGATCACCGCCGCCAATTTCTCGATATAGTTGGTCGTGTCGCGGGACTGGCGCGTTTTTTCAGGCTGATAATCGGGCTCCCTGACCTTGCTGAAATCCATGCCCGCCAGGGCCATGATAATTCCCACGTTGACGTAGGGCAGGGCCCCTTCAATCGAATAGCCTCCCTCCAAGACCGCTATGTCGGGCTGCAGACGACGGGTGAGTTCGGCATACCCCTGGGCGGAAAAACTCATATTGGTAATGGGATCGGTGTAGTGATTGTCCTGGCCCGCCGAATTGACGACGAGGTCCGGTTTGAACTTCTCAAGGATAGGCAGAATCACTTGGTCGAGCACATGCAAAAAACCTTCCTCGGAAGTGCGAGGGGGAAGCGGAATGTTCACCGTGCTTCCAATCGCTGTCGGCCCGCCGGCTTCATTGTGAAACCCGGACCCGGGATAAAGCGTGCGACCATCCTGGTGGACGGAGATGAAGAGGGTGTCGGGATCATGCCAGTAAATGTCCTGAGTGCCGTCGCCATGGTGACAGTCGGTGTCCACAATGGCCACGCGGTCGACCCCGTAATGCTGCCTCAAGTACTCGATCATCATGGCTTCGATGTTGATGTTGCAGAATCCCCGGGCGCCATGGACCACCCGCATGGCATGATGCCCGGGCGGTCGCACCAGGGCAAACCCGCGTTCGATCCGCTTTTCCATCACTTCTATGCCGATCTTCTTGGCGCCGCCGGCACTGATCAGGTGCGATTCGGTGATTACCCTCCGCTCATCGGGATAGCAGAAATGGACACGCCGGATATCTTCCACCGTGGCCAGATCGGGCTTGTATTCAACAAGTCCCTCCACATCGAGGAGCCCTTCTTCAAAGACCTGATCCTGAGTGTAGAGCAGGCGCTCTTCCCGCTCAGGATGCGTGGCACTGATGGCCCAATCAAAGGCGGGAAAAAAGACCAGCCCCGTTTTCGTCTTGGTATGCAGCATGATTCGGTTCCTCTAAACGGTTCCCGAAGGGGAGTTCTCTTTGAACAGGGTTCCCGCTATCTCGCGATACTCCGGGATCAGCCCCGGCTTAACCTGCACCTTGACCCTGATATTGCGGCCCGCTGTGTAAAAGCCGCGCACCATGTTGAACTGAAGCTCCTCCAGCACTTCCATTTCGACTTCCTGCTCGGAGGCCCCCTGTTTGATGCATTTCTTGCGCAGCAGATCGAATGCCAGCTTGACCGCGCCCTTCTTGTCGAAATCCCTCTTAACCGATTGTGAAAAGTCCTCCTCCGGAGCCACCGCCACCCCCTGCTCCGTATCGGCAAACAGCGTCACCTCCGAGGTGTTCTTAGCCAGCGCTGCACCAATGGCGTTGGCCACCTGCCACTGCGGGACGACCCGCACGCGAAAATCGGTCAGCGCCGCCAGTCGGGATGCAAACGCGGGCGCCGGCCCACCCAGCACCAACATCTCTTTTGGTTGAACCTGATAGTCTTCAAGGATCTCGTGAACGGTGTAAACCGGCTTGCTGTTGATTTCCGTGATCATCTGCGCGGCCGCTTCCAGGATCTTCCGACAGGCCTCATTAAAAATATGGGCGGCGGCCTTCTCGACCGACAGGCCCAACCGGTCGGCGAGAGGTTTCATACCTTCAAAGGAAGCCCCGGCATCGCCATCGGAGAACTCCCCCAGGACGGCCAGGGCATCGGTGGGAGTAGGCACGGGGCCGCCCAGAGCCATGGGGAGGCCCTGCCGGTCCGGCCCGATTCTCAGCCCGCCGTCCACTATGCGGACGGCACTGTCGCCGCCCAGCCCGATGGAACGCGTCTGCAGCGAACGGATGAGGGTCTTGTGGCCGCCTATGGCAGTGCCGACGGGGTCGAGGAGCGGGGCGCGGCGGATGAGGACCGCCATGTCCGTAGTGGTGCCGCCGATATCCAGAACCAGCGTCTCTTCACTCTCGGAGGCAAAAGGAAGCGATCCCATGACGCTGGCCGCAGGACCCGACAGGATGGTTTGCCCCGGGTAGTCCATGGAAGATTCCAGGCTCATGGTGCCGCCGTCGGCCTTCAGGATGTAGATCGGGATGCGGAGGCCCTTCTTGTCGAGAGAGTTGCGCACCGCCTCGAAGAACCTCTTGTGAATGGGGTACACCGAGGCGTTCAGATAGGCCGTGGCAATGCGCCGGGGGAAACCGAGGTTGCCCGAAAGCCGGTGCCCGAGGGCAACGAATTCGAAATCATCGCCGAGAAGCTTCTGGATCTCGAGTTCCTGTTTCGGGTTTCGCACCGAAAATTTGCCCACAATGCCCACCTGCTTGAGGCCTTCCGTGCGCCACCGCGAGGCGATCGTCCGGATTTCTCCGGGATCGATGGGCTGAATCTCGCGTCCGCGGTGATCAATGGAGCCGGACACACAAAAATAGTGGTCATTGGTCCGGAAATTTTCCGGGTCGACGCCCGGCCCGCTGCAGACGATCATACCGACGTCAGCCAGTTTCTTTTCCACGATGGCATTGGTGGTGAGGGTCGTGCTCAACACCGCACGGCCAATGCTTTCCGAAGGAACGTCGCGGGTGATCTCGTCCAGCCCGGTCCAGACACTTTCAAACAAGTTGGAATGGTCCGTGGGAACCTTGGTCCGGCGCAGAATGCGATCCTTTCCAATGAGCACCACGTCCGTGTTGGTGCCGCCTACATCAAGCCCGATGATCATGATTTCCCTCTATGCATGAGACCTGCTCTCGTCCATGGCCATGACCTCTTGAAGCAATCGTGCGGCTTTTATCTACTCAGTGACCGAATGCTAACGGAAAGGCGGTAGGCTGTCAACGTAACGATTCCGACACGACCTATTTGTCCTCGAGGGCATGCCAGGTCGCAAGATAATGATTGCCTCACCATCCCGCCGATAGGGGATGACATAAATACGCTTGCCAAAGGGAACAAAGAGCTCGCGGTCTTGCCTGCCTGGCAGGCTCCAACAAACGATGATTTGCTCTCCGCGGTCAGTTAAGGAAAACGGTGCGGTAAAAATCGAAGTGCTCGGTAACGGCGCCGGCGCCTCTTATGACGGAACGCAGCGGGTCTTCCGATTTCTTGACATCGAGACCGGTGGCCTGATGCACCAACAACCTTAAACCTTTCAGAAGGGCCCCGCCGCCGGCCAGCCAGATGCCGTTTTCAGCCACATCCGAGGCGAGGTCCGGCGACATTTTCTCCAGCACCCGCCTTATCGCTTCAACAATGGCCAGGGTCGGCTCTTTGATCGCCTTGCGGATATCCGCATCGGTTACGGTGATCACTTTGGGCATGCCGGTGGTCAGGTCCTTGCCCCGGAGCTTGAGTTCCAGGGTCTTTTTGAGAGGCACGGCGGACCCGATCTTGATCTTGATGACCTCGGCCATCATCTCGCTGATGAAAATCTGGTGTTCGCTCCTGATAAACCTGCAGATCGCCTCGTTGGCCTCATCTCCGGCCACCCGCAGGGACTCGCTGCAGGCGACGGCAAACTTCGAGATCACCGCCACTTCCGTGGTCCCTCCGCCGATATCCACGACCATCTGCCCCATGGCCTTATCGACGGGCAAGCCGGTGCCGATGGCAGCCGCCATGGGTTCTTCGACCAGGTACACTTTTCCCGCCCCCGACATCTCCGATGCCTCCATGACCGCACGCTTCTCAACGGAGGTGATCCCTGCCGGAACCGCAACCACCAGCTTCGGGCGGGAAATGGGCAGACGTCGAAAGACCTTCCCCAGAAAGGAGCGGATCATATAAGAAGCCGCATCGAAATCGCTGATTACGCCATCCCGGAGGGGGCGGGAGCTGATGATGTCTTTGCCATGGCGCCCCGCGAGTTCCCTGGCCTCTTTGCCGATGGCGACAACCTTCTTGGTTTCTCTGTCCAGCGCTACCATCGAGGGTTCATCGAGAACCACCCCTTTCCCGCGGACGTAGATCAGGGTGTTGGCCGTACCCAGATCCATGGCCATGTCCTTGGAAAGGAAATCAAACATGCGACCGATCATTTCACCACTTCCTTCGCTTCGAAGCGTTCGATACGGTTAGGAACCACCCACTTGACTTGTCTGCACCCTATATAGCAAATATTTCGATATCATTGCAAAATTTAAGTGCATTCGGCAGCCTGGAAGCCCTTCGCTCCAGGAATTGCTGCCACCGACCGGATGCAGGGACTCGAATGCAGCCAGGCGAAAGGGTTTTCCTCTGCACGGTCTTTACCAAAAAGGGTCTTTTCTATTGACAAAACGGGAAAGACTGAACATAGAGTTGAAGCAACACGCTTTGTGGGTGCGGCACCGGGGGCTTGGCGGACGAAGAGGGGATCCATCGGCCAAACCTCACTGCTGGCCGGCGGCATTTTGCAGGCTTCCCGCTGCTGGCAAAGGATGGCGCCATACGCGCCCTGTAAAAAGATGCTGGGGCCGAAACACTGTGCACAGGGACGTTCCGGAGGAGTGACCAAGATGTTCAGAATGTTGCGTTTAACCGCCCTGTGTTTGGTGCTCTTCATCTTCTTCCCGCTCTCGGGATTCGGTGACGCCAGTGCTTCCTACATCTGTTCCAAGTCTGCGGTTCTCATCAATGCCGCGGACGGAAAAGTGATGTACGAGCAGAATGCCGATTTGCCTATCCCTCCCGCCTCGGTGACCAAGATCCTGACGCTCTACCTGGTCTTTGACGCCATCAAACACGGGCAGGTGCACCCCTGGGATCTGGTCAAAGTGAGCAGTCGAGCGGCCAATACCGGGGGGTCGAGAATGGGCCTCAGGGCGGGAAGGCAAGTGCCGCTGGAAGAACTCATCAAAGGCATTGCCGTGGTCTCCGGAAACGACGCCGCGGTCGCCGCCGCGGAACACCTCTCCGGAAGCGTAGAAGCCTTCGTCGAGAAGATGAATCTTAAGGCAAGAGAGCTTGGAATGGAGAATTCCGAATTCAAAACGCCGAACGGTCTTCCGGCAGCGGGACAGTTCACGACGGCGCGGGATTTGTCCAAACTTTCTCGTTCCTATATTCAACATTACCCCGAGGCACTTCATATTCATTCCATGACTTCCTACGCCTATGGCAATTCTTCCCACCATAACGCCAACCGTCTGCTCGGGTCGTGCCCCGGGGTCGACGGCATCAAGACCGGGTTTGTCTGTGCCTCAGGATTCAACCTGTCGGCAACCGCCAAGCGCGGCGACGTGCGCTTGATCGCCGTGGTATTGGGAGCTCGCGCTCCCTGGGTGAGGACTGTTGAGACCGAGAAACTCCTGGAAGCAGGCTTTGAAAAGATGGCGGCGGATTCGGCGGACACCGGGTCGGTCGAGCAGATTCTGGCGAGACGCGAAACCTCAGGAAACGGTGGCAATGCACGGCTGGCTTGTGCACCGCCGACCGCTACGCGGGGACGGAAGCGCCGCCAACCCCAGACGCTCGAAGGCGCTTAAGCGTTCAGCAAGCGTTCAAGGGACTCCCAAATCCCCCGGCAGGTTATCGGCCAAAGGCGCCCGGGTGGAGAAGAAAGGGGTCGGCACCGGGGGGTCTTCCCCGGCCATGAAGCCACCGAAGCCGGGAACCGACGGGAGCAAACCCAAAGTCCTCTTTGTCAAACAAACCATGCCGGCCAAAAAGACCGTGGCGACAGAGAAAACGGAAGGCTCCGATCGCTCTCCGGAAAAGAAGAAGGGCTCAATAGACAAAGAAGCAACGTCAGCCAAGAACGCCGGCTCCCTAAAACAGCAACAGCAACCCGAAAAAACCTGCATGGTTCAGGCCGCCGCTAAAACCTCCAACGGCGCCAAACAGAAGTCGCCCCCCCAACCCGCCAAGAAGAACGACAAGAAATCATAAAATAAGAAAAGCGAGGAACGCCCCGCGTTCCCCGCTTAATCCAATCTATTAAGAGAAACCTTCTTCTTTCTTCGCTACCGGCCCCTCAGCAACTACAAGACCCGCCAGCACCCGCTATCGGTATTTCGGGAGTCAACCTGAAACCAGATCCGCACCCATGCATACCGTAGTCAATGGTAACGTCCTTGGTCTGCCCAATGAGCTCCTTGTCCATCACCATCGTGAAACCGTTGATGTTGAAAACCTCATCCGTTTCTTTAGGTTCATCCAGAACCATGGCCAGTTGCGGCCCGGATCACCCGCCCACATGAAGAAAGATGCGAATGGGTGCGATCTCCTTGTCTTCGAAGTACTCCTTCAGGACCTTTTCCGCCGAATCAGAAATATGAACCACTGACTTCTCCTTTCCTTAAACTGTTGGATTATTGACGCAAGCTTTCTGTAGCCATTGGGTGCGCGGGTGTCAAGGCAAGAAAACGATATTTGCACTCCTGCAGCATAAACCGTGCAGTGAAAGTTTCACCCGCTGAGTAGACGTCACGGATGAGGCGCCTCCAAAAAGGGAAGGGCGATGCCTTTGCGATAGACCAGAGCTTGACAGGCGGCAATCAACTGACCTTGCTCGTCATGGACCTCGATGTCGTAATTCGCCGTTTTACGAGTGCGACTGAATTCTCTCGCCTCAGCGGTGAGCCTGCTCCCCGCTGCCGGCGGGGCAATGTAGTTTACGGTCATACTCAAAGCTACGGCCACGGTGCCGTGAGAATTGGAAGCGGTTTCAAAGGCTTCGTCGATGAGGGCAAAAAGGGCCCCGCCATGAGCGATCCCGAACATATTTTCCATATCCCGGGTAACGGTCATTTCGACTTTTGAATAGCCTTCATCAAGATCCAGAAGCTTGAGACCGAATTTCCGGGCGAAAGGCTCATTTTCGACCTGCAGAAATATGGCTTGCCGGATTTTTTCGTCCATGGAACCTCTTCTCACCCCTTTCTCAAGCACCACTGATTCCTCCTCGCTCTACAAAGATGAAAGCGTCCGGATAGGTTCCTGCGGAAGCCAGGATCCATCCGCCGAATAAACCCCGGAACCCCTCACTCCCGGGAAAGGCGAGAACCGCAACGAGGATTTGTGCATGGCTCCCCGAATCCATAAAAACGTAGCACAATCAGCAACTATCTGAGCGCTTCCTTGATGAATTCGAGGCAGCAAGACCGATGGGCACGGGAAAAATTGAACCGGGAGAGGAGATGGGTCCATTCGATTCTCTTATAACGAAACTCGGTTGTCAAAGTAAAGGAGATGTGGCCTCAGGTAATCTGCCTGTTGAACGACCGGGCCATGAAAGCTTTTCTCGGTCTCTTCAAGTTTTAATGCAATCTTTTCAAGCAAGTGCTATAGTTTCAACGGGATTCTTCACGAATGCTGATTGGAGGGGGTTGCGAAAAGTCATGGATCAACTCGACCAGATTATCAAAACCATAGCACTGACCATGGGAGTCGGCTGGGCCAGCGGGCTCAACCTATACGCCGCCATCCTCATGCTGGGCATTCTGGGCGCGACCGGAAATGTCGTCCTTCCTCCTGAGCTCCAGGTCCTGGGCAGTCCGCTTGTGATCGGTGCGTCAGCCATCATGTATCTGGTGGAGTTTTTTGCCGACAAGGTCCCCGGTGTGGACACCGGCTGGGACACCATTCACACCTTTATCCGCATCCCCGCAGGGGCGCTCCTGGCAGCGGCGGCGGTCGGTCCCGTCAACCCCGCTCTGGCAGTTGCCGCGGCCCTGGTCGGCGGCGGCATGGCCGCCGTGTCCCACGCCACCAAGGCCGGTACCCGCGTACTCATCAATACCTCACCGGAGCCTTTCACCAACTGGGCCGCATCCCTTACGGAAGACGTGATGGTCATAGGAGGAATCTGGGCTGCTCTCCACCACCCATGGCTTTTTCTGGTTTTCCTGATCGCGTTTATCCTGCTGGCAATCTGGCTGCTTCCCAAGATCTGGCAAGGCATGAAGAAGATATTCGGGTTTATCAGGCGACTGTTCACCAAGGAACCTTCCCCCGGCGCCCCAACATGAAGCTTTTTCCTCTTCATTTTCATTCGTTTTAGTTGGGACCGACCATGCGCCTCTCATTAGTAGGCATGTCGGGCTCAGGCAAGTCATTTTGGTCCCGAAAACTCTCCCGGTCCGGCTTCCGCCGCATCTGCTGCGATGATTTCATTGCTGCCAGGCTTGCCGCCGAACTGGGGACGCAAGGCGGCAGCATTGCGGCTGTGGGCAGATGGATGGGATTTCCTTTCGAGCGGCATTACAAAGAACGCGAAGCCTCATACCTTGCCAGTGAAGTGGAGGTTATGGCGCAAATCCTTGGAGAATTGAGTCAAAACGCCGAGAACCAGGAGGAGGACACCGTCGTAGACACCACCGGCAGTGTCATTTACACTGGAGAGGAAACCTTTATTGCAGCTTCGCGCCTGTACCACCGTCGTGCACCTCGCGACCCCCTTCGAAATCCAGAAGGTGATGCTCCGGACTTACCTGAAGTCCCCCCGGCCGGTCCTTTGGCGCGAAATGTTTTCAAAGAGACCGGAGGAAACCAATGAGCAGGCCCTGGCTCGCTGCTACCCTCAACTTCTGGCGAGCCGTGAGCAGCAGTATAAAAGACTTGCTCATGTGACGATAAGTTATTACAAGCATCGCGAGGCGGGATTCGAGGTGGAGGAATTTTTGAGTGAAGCGGGATTTCGCTTGGCTCACCTTTCAAAATAGATATGGAATGAATCGCTGATGAAAAAAATGGTGATTTCGGTGTTGGGGTGCGATCGGCCGGGGATTATCGCAGCGGTCTCCAAGACCCTTTCCGAAAACCGGTGCAACATTGAGGATGTGAGCCAGACGACCCTCCAGACCGAATTTGTGGGGATTTTTATTGCCACCATTCCGGAGCAGGTTGGTGAAGGCGAACTTTTGAACCAGCTGCGGGCACGGCTCTCTCCCATGGGGCTTTCGGTTCTGGTCAAACCTCTGCAGGAGACCGGCGAATGGCGGGCTCCCGACAGCGAGCCCTTCGTCATTACGACCCTGGGCCCGGACCGTTTGGGCCTGGTGGCCGGCATTACCGAGGTCCTGGCCCGGTTTGGGATCAACATAACCGGTCTCAGGGCGATCTTTCGGGGCGGCAATGACCCGCGGCGAAATGTCATGATTTACGAAGTGGACATACCGACCGCCCTCAATCGCAGTGCCTTCCGGACCGCGCTCTACCGTCGTGCCGAAGAGCTGGAGTTGGACATAAGTCTCCAGCACCGGGATATTTTCGAAACCATTCACAGGGTTTAGGCCGAAAGATGCTTACCGATCGCGAAATCCTCTCCACCTTTGAGATGCTCAAAAACGAACACCTGGACGTGCGCACCGTAACCCTCGGAATCAGCCTTTTCGACTGCGCCGATCAGGATCATGAACGCTTCATGCAGCGCATCCACGACAAGATTTGCCGTATGGCCCGGGACCTCGTCAAGGTGTGCGACGAAGTTGGCACGCAATACGGCATCCCGGTCGTGAACAAGCGCATTGCCGTGAGTCCCGTCGCAGTAGCGGCCTGTGCCTTTTCGGTCTCTCAGATGGTCGCCATTGCCAGGACTATGGATGAAACCGCAAGAGCCACCGGAGTGGATTTCATCGGCGGTTTCGGGGCGCTGGTCGAAAAGGGTATGACTCATGGCGATCGGGCCCTGATCGAAGCCATTCCGGAAGCCCTCGCCGAAACCGAAAGGGTCTGCTCTTCCGTAAATGTCGCTTCGACCAATGCCGGAATCAACATGGACGCCGTCTATCTCATGGGCAAAACCATCAAGCGCGCTGCCGAACTCACCGCCGGCGCCGACGGCCTTGCGTGCACCAAGCTGTGCGTCTTCGCCAATATTCCGCCGGATATTCCCTTCATGGCCGGAGCTTATCTGGGCGTGGGCGAACCCGACGCCGTGATCAATGTGGGCGTCAGCGGCCCGGGAGTGGTCAAGAAAGCCATCGACCGCCTTCGCAGCGCAAATCCCGCCGCCGACCTGGGGCAACTCTCGGAAATCATCAAACGCACCGCCTTTAAAGTCACCCGCGTCGGGGAACTCATTGGCCGCCAGGTGGCCGGAAAACTCGGGGTCCCTTTCGGTGTGGTCGATCTTTCCCTGGCGCCGACCCCCAATGTCGGAGACAGTGTCGGAGAGATTTTTCAAAGTTTGGGTTTGAAGGCTATCGGGGTCCCCGGGTCAACCGCCGTACTGGCGCTCCTCAACGATGCCGTGAAGAAAGGCGGAATCTTTGCCAGTTCCTATGTCGGCGGCTTGAGCGGCGCTTTCATCCCGGTCAGCGAAGACCTCAACATCGGGGAAGCCGCGCGCCAGGGCTATTTGTCTCTGGAAAAGCTGGAAGCTTTGACGAGCGTCTGTTCGGTTGGGCTGGATATGGTCGTGCTCCCGGGTGAGACCTCCGCAGAGACCCTCGCCGCCATCATCGCCGATGAGATGGCCATCGGGATGATCAACAACAAAGCCACCGCCGCCCGGCTCATTCCGGTTCCCGGCAAAAAGCCGGGAGACAAGGCCTTCTTCGGGGGACTCCTCGGCGAGGCCACCATCATCCCCGTCTCCACCCAAGGCGGGGCCGACACCTTCATCCGCCTCGGCGGCCGCATCCCGGCCCCCGTGCAAAGCTTCGGCAACTAGGCCGAAGCGTTTCGCAGGGTTTGAGCCCCCTAGCGGACTGCCCGCAAACCAAGACACGCGAAGTCTCTGAGATAGTCTCTTGCTTTTATCCACGAAGTCACACGAAGGGACACGAAAATCTACTATCTCATACTCTTTACTCTTCGTGGATATTCGTGTGCCTTCGTGGATGGAATTTAATCGTTCAAACGAACACGCTCGCCTTCTTCTGCAATAGATCCCAGTCTTCGTCGACCATTTTTTGAATCTGGTCGAGGTCGCTCTCGGCCAGATGCTTGAAACGGCCCTGCAGGTGGAAATATTCCTTCACCAGGTAGCCTTTGGGAGTGAAGTTGAGGGTATAGTGCAAGCCGTCCTCGACTTCATAGAGGGGAAAGATATTGGTCTGGACCGCCATGCGGGCGATCTTGACGGCCATTTCGGAGGGCATGCGCCATCCCGTCGGGCAGGTGGCATAGATGTGCAGGAACCGGGACCCTTTCATGGCCCGGGCTTTCTTGACCTTGCGCACGAGGTCTTCCGGGTAGGCGATACTGGCCGTCGCGGCATAGGGGATGCGATGCGCCACCAGGGCTTCGACGATGTTCTTCTTGCGCATGCGCTTCCATTCCCGATTCGGCGTGGTGGTCGTCCAGGCGCCGTAAGGGGTCGAGGAGCTGCGCTGCACGCCCGTGTTCATGTAGGCTTCATTGTCGTAGCAGATGTACAGGAAATTCTCGTTGCGTTCGACGGCGCCGCTCAGAGCCTGAAAGCCGATATCAAAGGTCCCGCCGTCTCCGGCCCAGGTGACCACCGTGGTTTCGGTATCCCCGTTCATGTCCAGGGCGGCCCTCACCCCGCTGGCCACCGCCCCTCCGGTCTCGAAGGCCGTGTGGATCACCGGGATCTGCAGGGTTGACTGGGGATAAGGGCCGGCGATGATCGACCAGCAGCACGCGGGAATGACCATCACGGTTTTTTCTTCGAGGGCTTTCAGGACGAAGCGCATGGCAATGGCCGCCCCGCATCCCGGACACCCCACATGGCCCGGGTACATGTAGTCGTGGTCAACGATTTCCAGCTTCATGATCCACCTCGTGGAGTCCTATCCAAATGCTTTCCTCATCCGGGGAGGAGTGGCTCTGAGCGTGCCGGTAGATCTCTTCGATGGCGCCGGTGGTCACATCGCGCCCCCCCAATCCGGCCACATAGCCGAAAACGGGTGGACGTTCCGGCAGGCCGCAAAGCGCCGCCCTCACCTCCTGAGCAAAAATGCCGCTGGCTCCGAACGAAAAATTTCGGTCGATGACCGCGACTTTCTTCGCTCGACTGAGGCTCTGCCGGATCAGAGCCACCGGGAAAGGGCGAAAGAGCTTCACCTTGAGAATCCCCACCGGTTCTCCCCGGGAACGCAATTCTTCGATCACCTCACGGGCAGTGCTGGTTATGGTTCCGGAAGTCACCAGAACGATTTCCGCATCCTCGCACGCGATCGCTTCCACGGCGCCGTGGCGGCGGCCAAAAATCCTTTCGAAATCTTCTTCGACGACGGCAAATTCGTCGAGGGTCTGCGGCATCGCTTCGTGAATGCTGCGGCGCATTTCCATATAAACATTGGGGGGAGCGAGTTGGCTGAGGGAAAAGGGTTTTTGGGTATTCAGGGCAAATCGCAGCTGGAAAGGCGGCAGAAAGCGGTCCACGGCCTCCTGGTCCGGAATGTCCACCGGTTCATAGGTGTGCGACAGAAAAAAGGCATCGAGCAACACCATGACCGGCAGATCGACCCGTTCCGCCAGGCGGAAGGCCTGTAGCGTGGTGTCGAGAGTCTCCTGGCCGGTTTCACAGTAAAGCTGAATCCACCCGGTGTCCCGCTGCGCAAGACTGTCCGTCTGATCGGCCCAGATATTCCAGCCCGGGGGCGAGGGCCCGGTTCACATCGGCCATCACGATCGGCAGCCTGGCTCCCGACGCCCAGTGCAGGAGTTCATGCATCAGGGCCAGGCCCTGGGAGGAGGTGGCGGTAAAGGTGCGCACGCCCATGCTGGCCGCCCCGATCAGCGCCGCCAGCGCCGAGTGTTCGCTTTCCACCCGCAGAAAGCGGGCATTGAGCCTGCCGTCGGCGCAGAACTCGGCGAGCCGCTCGACGATATGGGTTTGCGGGGTGATCGGATAGGCGGAAATGACCTCGGCTTTGGCCAGCCTCACCGCCTCGGCGACCGCATCACTGCCTTCCAGAACCCGTTTCATAAGCATCCCTCGTCTCTACTCAACCGCTTCTCCCGTCTGCCCCTGCTCCTCTTCAAGAGACATGGCATTGCGGGGACATTCCACGACGCATATGCCGCAGCCCTTGCAGTAATCGTAATCGATCCTGCGTCCTCGCGGGCTCTGATCGCGCAGCACCGCCAGGTCCGGACAGAACAGGCGGCAGTTGTCACACTGGTTGCAAAGGCCGCAATTGAAACAGCGTTCGGCTTCCCGCATGGCCAGATTGGCGGAGATCCTGAGATCGATTTCCGCAAAGGAGCGCACGCGCTCTTCCTTTAGCAGTCGGGGCTGGGCAATGCGCGGGGTAAATTGGAAGTAGTCGATGTTGATCTCGCCGTAGCGGACCACATGGGAACTTCGCTGAGACCGGGCCCCGCCCAGTGTAAACCTCCATGGAAAGGGAGCGACCGTCCCCGATCATGCAGGGCGTCAGCCGCGGCAGGACCGCCTCGAAACCTTCCCGGAAGAGAACATCGAGAGCCAGGGCGGCTTCCTTGCCCGAGGCCACGGCATGGGAGACGCTCTTAACCGGGGTTGCCAGATCGCCGCCATAGACGACCGGAAGTCCCCGAGTCCTTCGAAGCACCCGCGAATTGGGCAGAGTCAGCAGCCCCTCCCCGCTTTCGGGCGGTTTCATCCACGGTTCGGCGGCTTCCTGAGCCGCGGCCCTGAAAATTCGACTGACGCGAACGGTCTCCGTCTTCCCTTCGTCAGGAACGGCGCGTGAACCTCCCCGAGCGTCGTCCTCCACTATCTTCATCGCTTGCAGAGTCAGCAGCCATTCTCCATTTTCCGGATCGATGCGCACGGGGGTCTGCAATTCCAGAATTTCGACGCCTTCTTCGAGGGCCATTCGGATTTCATTCTCAAAAGCGGGCATATCCTGACGCCGCCGCCGATAGACGATCAAAGCCCTGGCTCCCAGCCGCACCGCGCAGCGCGCCACGTCAACAGCGGTGTTATCGCCGCCGATAACGGCAACCGTTCCCTTGAGAACCGGAGTCTCCCCTTTTTTCACCCGTTGCAGGAAAGACGAGTCCGTCCTCGACATTGTCCGGAGCTTCTCCGGGTATGGCCGGGCGCCCGCCGCGCCCCTGGCCGACCACTCAGGAAAACTGCATCGTAGGAGCCTTCGGCCTCGTTCAGGAACTCGTCTGAAAGCGTTCTGCCACAATGAATGTGCACTCCCAGGGCAGTGATGCGGGCGATTTCCTCCCGGATCGCGGCAGCAGCCAGACGATACGGGGGAATCCCCCAGCCCAGGGCGCCTCCGGGTTCCGCCATGGCTTCGTAGACGTCACAACCGTAGCCCAGCCGGGCAAGGAAATAGGCGGCGGCAAGGCCGCCGGGGCCGGCCCCTACGACGGCAACCTTCTGTTTTCTGGCAGGCAGCCGTTCCAAGGAGGGTTTCGACCCTTCCCGAGCCGCCGTTTCCGCCAGAAACCGCTCGATGGTATGAACGGCGATGGCCGCGTCGAACTCCCGCCGGTTGCAGACCTTTTCACAGGGATGATGACAGATGCGGCCACACACGGCGGGGAACGGGTTCTCCAGAAGGATCGTCTCCCAGGCCTCCTTGAGAAGCCCCCGGGTGACCAGCATTTCGATGCGACTGATATCTTCGCCAGCCGGGCAGGCGACACTGCAGGGCGCGGTCTTCTCGTGGTAGCGCGGTCGGAGAAACCGCCACGAACCGGTCTTATTGCTCTCGGTGGTCAGGTAGGATTTCGAAATAAACAGCGGGACCTGTTTCGTTTCTTCCTGTTCCATGGACATCCCCAGCCTCACATGCAATTCTCCTCCGCTCCGGAGGATCGCTCCCCAATCAGCACACTCTCTTCGCGGTGATCGGATCATCCTTCAGCGCGCAAGCCTGTCTCCGTTCCGACAAGCCCCACGAGCCGGACCTCTTCATAGGCGTCCCGGGCGGCATGGATGTTGTCCTCACACCGATCCTTAATCTCCTCCTCGATGGCCATGGCGATTGCGTCCATGGGCGGCATCCCCAGCACGCGGGCAAGGGCGCCCATGATGGCCGTGTTGACGATGGGATGGGTGCGCGAACCCAGCTGGTGGTTCAGGGCGATCCGGGTGGCATCGACAAAGGCCAGCCGATAACCTGACAAGCGCTCCTTTTGCACCGGGTTGCCGGGGGCGTTGAGGAGGACCCAACCCTCTGGTTTGAGCCCGCGGGTGACATCGATTCCCTGCCACAGGGTCTGGTCGAGGACCACCACATGGTCGGGTGAGTAGACGTTGGTGCGGACTCGGATTTCCCGGGAAGCGATCCTCAGATAGGCTTCCACCGGGGCCCCGCGCCGCTCCACACCAAACAACGGGAAGCTTTGAACGAAATAGCCGGCATCGAAGAAAGCCTTCGCCAAAAGGATGGTGGCCACGACCGTGCCCTGCCCGCCGCGCCCGTGAAAGCGAATTTCCAGCATGATTCAATTCCTCCCACCAGGTGCTTCATTACCAATATTCAGAAGGCACACCCCGGCCCGGGAATCGGCAGGCCGGAAGGCCTGCCCTCCGCGGGAGCTTCGAAGCCTCTAATCAGCACTGCTTTGAAAAGTTCCGCGTTGCAGGTTGCGGGTTGTCTACCGGCCCCTTTCATCGTTTGGGGTGTCCCCAAGGGACGTGACCAACTGCACTCGGAACAACGCACTCCAACACTAGCGTTTGCTCCAGACGACCACGATGGCCTTCGCCGACTTTTCACCCAGGCACCGGAAGCTGTGACTGAGGTCCGACTCGAAATAGATGCTGTCTCCCGGGTTGAGCACCTCGACGTGATCAATGGAGCGAAACTCCAGCTGCCCTTCGAGCAGATGCAGGAATTCCTCCCCCTGATGACTCACAAAGACCATTTCACTGGTATCCTGAACCGGGAATTCCACCAGAAAGGGCTCCATCTGTTTGCTGGCCTTCCTGGTTTCCAGAGCTTCATAGATGTAGTTGACCTCCCCCTCCCGATGATGAGGACGGCGCTTCATGCGGACATGTTCGTGAGCGCGGGTGACGGCTATTTTTTCGCTTCCCGCCTCATCCTTGAAGAAATAGGTCATGCCCACCCCAAGGGCATTGGCCAGCTTCATCAGGGTGGCTATGGGCGGGATGAATTCGCCGTTTTCGATCTGTGCCAGAAGGTCCCTGGAGAGGCCGGTCTTGGCAGTCATATCATGCAGGGTGAAGCGCCTTTTTTCCCGCAGCTCCCTGATCTTGCCGCCGATTCTCAGCGCCTCCAGCGCGGTGCTGTCGTCTTGCATCTCTGCCATCGTTTTTCTCCTCATAGATGCGATGTCCGTATGGTATTCTAGCCATATTCTAACGTGTTTGGCGACTGATCCATAGGATGATTTTTACGAGATGATTTTTGCGAAAGGGAAATATGTCCGAAGCACCGAAAACGATTTCCATAGGCAGCTTGTCGCTGGAGGCGCTTTTTAGCGCGGGGAACGGGACCGATGTTGCCGTTATCTGCCATCCTCACCCGCTCTACGGCGGCAGTATGGACAACAATGTCGTGTCTGCTCTCCGGAAGACCTTGCATGAATGGGGTTGGGGGACCTTGCGCTTCAATTTTCGCGGGGTGGGGGGAAGCTCCGGGCAACATCGGGGGGCTCAGCAGGATGCCGAGGACCTTATGGCGGTATGCCGGCACATCGGGGAGCAGGGTGCGAAACATCTTCACTTCGCCGGGTATTCCTACGGGGCCTGGATCGGCTTGAGAGCGATGAAAATGGGGCTCCAGGCCGACACTGCGATCCTCGTTTCACCGCCGCTGGACTTTTTGGATTTCGGAGGACTGGCGCCCCCACCGTGCCCCTGCCTGATTACAGCGGGGGACCAGGATGACTTCTGCGCGGTGGCATCGCTCAAGAAATGGGTTGCCGACGCACCTGAAACTCTGTGGCCGGCCGTCACTGAAATCCTACCCCACTGCGACCATTTTTATTGGGGCCGCGAGGACTTGCTTTCCGCCGTGCTTGGCGCTTTCCTGCGAAGGGGAAACGAAGGCTTGAGGCAGACTTTCGGCAGCAAAATATTTTAAGTGGGTATGCAGTTAGCTCAACTGGCTGCCATATTCTACAAAAGGAAGCATATTGCCCTCTGCAATAACGTGGCGTGATAAAAGGATCTGCTTGAATCGTCTAGTTTTTCACTCGGAGCAAGGGCAACACGCGAGTTTTTGATGCCAATTGATCCAGCCTCAAGATCTCAACGCCCGCGGATGACTGTTGAAGGCATGCATAAGTTCTTCTTAAAGCATGTTTTCTGGTTTCCAGATAACACACGCCGGGACACCAATGGTCACGAATTATCGCTTGAAAGGGTGGTTGTTTATAAGAGGTGATGTCTCATTGACACCAGGAAGGATTCAATTCAACGGCACTGAGGAGGCCGCGACCGGTTCCGATCGGATCCAATGCGCATGCACGTCACTCCGGCATGATCCATCGTCCGACAACTCGTTTGCTTTTGTCTATCCAGGCGACAAAAACCCGCCGGCTCTCGTCAACTGAAAGCGCGCTTTCGCGACTCCATTCGTGGTAATCCCCTAGGATCAGGGGTGCTGACCATTCCGGCCCAGCCTTTACGAAATAGGCGAGTTGATGCGTCAGTTTCATGAGGCCTATAAAAATCCTGCGGAGATTCGAGCGGGATAGCAGCGCATGCGTGTCGCCATGGGAATCCGTCGTGATTCGGGCGTAGAGGTCAGTTCCCCTGACAACGGGACGGAGAACCCAGGACCAGTCGGAATCATCTATTGCCACAATGTCATATTGGGGTTCCCATCGGCCGTCTTCGATTTTGACCTGCACCCAGGCCCTGTGCGCGTCGGGGCTCAGCCTCAGACTCCAGATGAGACCATGAACGTTGCCGTTCTCACGGTTTACGGTGAAATTCCGACTCAGGGGACCTATAGCCTCTTCAGCCATTAGTTTTTCCCATTCGCCCACAAACGGCATCCACGGAAGGTCAGAACCGTCCATCTTAACCCAGTCTATGCCCGCATTGGCCCCCACGACACTTGCTGAGGGAAACAGCAGCCGATCAAGCGGAATGCGGGCGTACCGGACAGGCTGATAGCCGATTCCCCCGCCTCCCCCACGTCCGCCGGCAGCACCCGCGACAACAAAGAATCCATAGCTGCCGCCGGACAGGCGGTACAGAACGTGAAGGAGACCGGCCCGGTCGGTCCCGATGACGTAATCACTGGCGCTGAGTTCCGTTGCCGGATCGACCACCGCACGTATAGCCCAGCCGGCATTCGTCTCCTGCGCGATGACCAGTTTTTTCGCGTGAACATCGGACCACCACATTACGGGAACCAGAATGAACCAGCCGACCACCCAGTCCCTTCGTTCCGGGGCACCGACGTCTCCCCCGTCTGCAATGAAGGAGCACAGCAGATCGTTTCCGGCCGGGATGAACCGTTCGCAGCGGTTTTCTTTGATTTCCCGCCACGTATGGTTTCCGGCCCGGATGAACATCTTGTCTCCTGCCGCGACGCGAATCGTTCCCGCCGGGTGCTCGACGGAATGGACCGTATAGCGTGTGTGCCGTTTTTCAACGGCCCCTAGGACCTCCCGCCGCACGACGTCGTTTTCGGACACCTCAACATGGTGGACAAGCTTCATAGCGTCGGTGAAAAATATGTGGGCACGGCCACCACTGTCGATGAGGCTGTTCATCGTTGGATACAAAGAAAGCTCGAAATGATCCTGCAGGATCAGTTGTGGCCCGACACGGACAAACGGAGGACGCCGGGTCTCGATTTCCTTCAGGATATTAGGCGAAATCGATACACAACCGTTCAGAAAGGCAATGCTGATGGCAAGGAATAAGCATATGATGATATTGGTGATAGGTCTCTGCATTGGATTCCTAATGCCTGATAATTTTCAGGAAAAATCTAGCATAGATATCGTAAAATTCAAAATGATACTTCATGAAGAAAGTTGCACACTGGCCGATCGTCGTCATGGAAAATGTCCATTTTGCCCACTACACCTATACATTGATGAATAAAATAAAGTGGGTATGCACTTTACTCAACCGACCACATGCTGAAGCAGGTGTTCACTGAAGAGTCCGTCATTGGGAACATTTCTGGTCTGGTGTGGCCAGAGTGAATATGTCTGGCTGAACTCAAAAAGCTTCTAATGCCTTGGTATTGCTCATTTTCGATATGACTCTATCCCCAAGGTCTTTGAGCATTTGTTCTGCCGCCTATGGTCGAGCTTTTTGTCAGGCCGGTGAAAGTCAAAAAGGGGGAGATGGTCTGTTCCTTCATCATGCCAACCGGAGGACCGGTCCACACCTGCACGTTCAGTTTTGGCACAGAGAGCAAAAGTTGTCTGTGGATTTTTTGTCATACCTTTATCGCTAAGGAACAGGGTAAGTATAATGTCGTTGCTTTCCTCCATGGACCCGGAGGCTCGGATACACGCAGTGTAGCGGTTGAGGTGACCGCCGATACGCCCACCCCGTCACCTCCGGACCCTACTTGTGATGGTTGGGAAGTCGGCCATAGTCAGTTGTTTGACACTTCTTCGGAGATCGATCTCTTCCGGCAGTATCGGGATGAGTTCCTAGCGGGCAATAAAAGGGGCAAGCTTTACACCGACCTCCTTTATGAAAACTCCGAACAGGCAATCCAGGTGCTGATGGATAACCCGGAACTTATGGAACGTGCCAAGGTCTTGCTGCAGGCCAACCAAGCCGGGATTTTCGAAGTGTTGAACGGGAACCAGGCCATCGTCAATAATCCCGACGAAATCATTGCCTTCCTGGGCGACTTCGGTCGCAAGTCGCCGCCGACCCTCAAGGTCCTCGCCAAGATGGTCAAGCGGGAGATGCTCCAGAAATTCCGGCAGGGCAGGCCCTTCATCGGCTTCACGCGGGAATAGGGTCCCCTGCCGCTCCAGCCGACCGGCGGAAAAAATCGTCCGTCAGGGCGTTCAGCCGGTCCGGGCATTCGGCATGGAGCGCATGGCCCACCCCGGCCAGGATTACAAGTTCGGCGCCGGGAATCCTTTGGGCCAGCACGTGAGCATTTTCCGGAGGAATCAGAATGTCTTCACTGCCGGCGACGATCAGGGTGGGCGCCTTGATCAGCGGCAAGCGGTCGGCGGCATCAAAAGCGCTGATGGCTGCCAGTTGCGCGTGAAAGGCAAATTCCGGCTGTTCGGGCGCCGCAAGCTGGGCTGCACAGTAGGCCGCGACAAGGTCGGGTTTTGTTTGGCGGCACCCATCGCTGAGAAAAAGAGGCAGGTTCTTTTCGATCACCTCTTCCCGGCTGAGCCCGGCATTGCTCACAAGGGTTTCAAGGACTGCCGGCGCGGAAGGCACCCGCGAAGACCCGCCGCCGTGGGTGCACCCCAGGACCAGGGCGCGGATGCGGTGAGGAGCCAGGAGCGCCAGTTCCTGAGCGATCATTCCTCCCATGGAGAGCCCCAGGACGAAAACCCTTTCGATCCCGAGATGATCCAGAAGACACAAGGCATCGTCTGCGAACTGTTGCATCCGGTATGGACCTTGCGGCATGTCGGAGCGTCCCGGCGCCGCGGTTATCGAAGGCGATCGTCCGGTAGCGGGCACTGAAATACGGCGTCTGCCCATACCAGGACCAGGTCCCGCCCCCGAGTCCGGCAACGAGCAATAAAGGCACCCCTTCACCCTGAACTTCATAGTAGAGCGCCACTTCGGCGCATTGACAATACGGCATAATCCCCCCATTTCGGAATACCGAAGATTCTGTTTTTTCATGGTCGTTCCCGTCCGGTTCTGCTATAAATTATTGTTCGGAGACGGCACCCGTGAACCATTTAAACGTGGGTGGGAGCCATTGAACCCGGAACACGCAACTCGGTACCTGTTTGCCATGTGATCATTCCACCCAACTCGTACCATGAAGCGGTTGTTTATAGCAGCTTCATGTTTTTTTGGGTACTCCAGGAACCTGTTTGAAGGAGAGGCTGTGAGCGATCGTTTTGTCGTAAGCGGAGAATTGACTGTCGTGGATCATGAGACCGGCCTGATGTGGCAGCGCGCGGCATCGGCGGACCGCATGGTCTGGAAAGAGGGCTTCGGCTATGTCGACCTGCTGAATCAGACTCACTTTGGGGGTTACGGCGATTGGCGTTATCCCGCCAAAGACGAACTGGCCACACTCATTTCTCCTGAAGAAGACCGCCGCAGCGGGCTTTTTCTGGACCCTCTTTTCGGGAACCAGAGGTGCTGTTGGACCGCCACCGAAAGGGACCACCATTGCGCCTGCTATATCGATTTCTACTACGGCGATGTTTATGTGATCGAAGGAAACTATGCCAATCACTTCGTCCGGGCGGTCCGCACCGAGTAGAAATGAGGAAGGGAATCGGGGATCTGCAAGCAACGGTGCGTTACTCCTTCGCGGAGGACCTGCAGCCCCCTTGCACGTAGCCCTGTACCAGCCTGAAATTCCGCCGAACACCGGGAATGTGGCCCGAACCTGCGCCGCCACCCACACACCGCTGCACCTCGTGGAACCGCTCGGCTTTCGACTCACCGACCGCTACCTGAAACGGGCGGGGCTCGACTATTGGGTTCATGTATCCCTCAAGATCCACAGCAGTTTCGAAGCGTTGCGCACGGAGCTGTGCTCCTCGCGCATGGTTTATTTTTCCACTCATGCTTCACGCCCTTACTACGAATTCCGTTTTATGCCCGGAGACTGCCTGGTGTTTGGCTCCGAATCAAGAGGGCTCCCCTTGGAAGTGCTTGATTCGGAAAACGACAAAATCCTGCAAATCCCCATTGACAGATCACGGGTGCGGAGTTTAAACTTGGCGACGTGTGTCGGGGCTGCCTTGTTTGAAGCCCTGCGCCAGTTGGCCTGTTATCGCGAAGAATCGGTTGCTCATGTTCGTCCGGACTTGGGGACAGATCTGAAGCTTAAGGCAACTTCCCCAGTCTGAGTACCAACCGGAACCTGAAACTGGCATTTCTTGACCTGCAGATCGAGCTCTCATGCTTATTGACGTTCACTCTCATCAGACTACGGAATATCCCATGCAAACCCCGAATACGGAAGTGATCCTGTCCAGGCTTTACGAACTCTACCCCGAAGTCAAACAGCTAGGTATCCAACCCATTGTCCTCAACAAAGGAAATCGCACTTGAGTGGTCCTTTTCGAGAGCCGGGACGGCTCGATGAATAGACCTCCCCTGAGTTCTTTCCGAATTTGCCAAAATAGCACGGACAGAGATTTTTCCTCGGCGCCACTCTGGGAGCTGGATCTGCGCCATGCTGTACAAGAAGCCAAGAAGAACCTGGCCTTCAACCTCAAGCTGAAACCGAAGGTGCGCAAATCTTCTTTGCAGAGAAGCGGAGTCTCTTCACGTGGCGGAAATCGAGTGGAAGGGCGTCCTGTGGAAGGCCGCCTATGGTGAACTGTCCGTCAGGGATTTGCTGACCGTCCTCAAGGGCTACGGCCCCATGGAAATCCTGGATTTTGACAAGCCCGGAGCGTGCCGCGGGCGGGTTAGTTTGTGCCTTTCCGAGGAAGACACCCGAGAAACCACGATCCACGAATTCGAAGTCCTGGGACAAAAGCGAAAGGGGCAGGGTCGGGAGATGCTCCGGTGGTTGAGAAGCATCTTCAAAGGGCAGGTCTACGTCGAATACCCCGATCTCTCAGCCGAACAAGAGGAATCCGAGGGCAGTCTGCTTTTCTGGGTGAAGATGTACCGCGAAGGACTTATTGACGGTCTGGAGTGCGGCACGTTTTGCCTGTACCCGGAGATGGGCGAGGCGGAACTCGGTCAAATCGAGAAAACCATCAGGGGCCTGTCAAGGGCAGATGAGGCAGCGTCTGGCAGGAATGAAGGCCAGAGATAAAATCAGGACCGCCGAAGAATTGGCGGGGGTTTGCCGCGCGGCCAGAGACCGCCGGTCTCGCGTGGTATTCACCAACGGCTGCTTTGATGTCTTGCATGTCGGACATGTCCGCTACCTGGAAGCGGCCCGCAACCAGGGAGACCTGCTCATAGTCGCGGTAAACAGCGACCGTTCCGTTGAGGAGATCAAGGGACCCCGACGGCCGATTGTTTCGGAAGCGGAACGCTGTGAGCTCGTGGCTGCCCTTTCCTGCGTCGATTACGTCTGTCTCTTCGATACTCCCGACCCCCTCCCCCTGATTGTGCTGTTGCAGCCGGAAATCCTTGTAAAAGGGGCCGACTGGCCGTTGGCTAAGACCGTCGGAGCGGAAGAGGTGATTCGGGCCGGAGGGAAAGTGGTTCATGTAGACCTTGTACCCGAGGTCTCCACCACAAAAATAATTGAAAGAATACTTGACCGCTTTCGCGAAAAGGACGAAACAACAATTCGCACGTAATGCTTGAGACCTGGAATTTGGAAAGCAAACCTGGATTATTAGGGAGAGCAGGAATTTGGGAACAAAGAAGATCAAAATTCCGAAGAAGGAAGCCTTGAAGGCGCAAAAGGCCCTCGAACTTGCCGTCAACCCCGTGCTTTCACGAGAATGGCTGGAAGAATACTCCACCAAGATCCTTGCCGGAGTGGGCGTTCTTTTGCTGGTTACGGGAATTCTGTGGGGATTCAATGCGTACCGTAAATCCGCAGAGGAGGGTGCGCGGCTTGCCTATTCACAGATTCAGCAAAACTGGCCCGGTGATGTAAACAGCGACCGTCAAGCATGGGAGAAGGTCATCTCCGAACTGCAAGCCTTTCTTAAGGAACACTCCGAAACCGCATCCATGCTCGACGCTCAACTCGACCTGGCCCGCGCGTATTTTCAAACCCAGCAATACGAGGACGCTCTAAAATGGAACAAGAGTGTGCTCGACCAAGCCCCGCGCGATCGGGATCTGAAGTTTCTGGCCCGGTATCAGCAGGCATTTACCCTGGAAGCTCTGGGCAAGACGGATGAGGCATTAAGCATGTGGAATGCTCTGAAAGGCAATGCATCTTCGGATATCACCAGGGAAGCGGAGTGGAACATCGCGAGGCTCTATGCCCAAAAAGGAGATTACTCAAAGGCTGCCGAGCAATATGAAGCGGCCATGAAGGCCAAGGGCAACTATCCCGGTGCCGACCTTCTGCAGTTGGAATTGGCATCGCTGAAGCTCAAAATGAATGCACCAACCGAACAGAAGAGCCCTGCTCCGTAGCTCGGGACTGGTGACCGGGGGTCAGCCTGATCCGGTCTCATTCTGACAAAGATTTCTTTTGTATTGACAGGGTATTGGGAACTCGCTATAAATATTTGACAATGTCGAAGAGAATGTTGCTTAGGGGATAAGATGATCAACTGGTCCTTTTGCTCGTGCCGATTTTGTTTTTGGGGAGGCTTTTTTTTCAGGCAGCCTGCCTGTGGGGCGAAGTAGGCGAACCGGACCGGACACCGACTGAAACCATGGGTAGGCGCACTGCGGAACCCATGGTTTTTTGTTTTTATGACGCCGTGGATTCCAGAGTCCACGGCTTTTTTTTTGCAGGATCCACGAAGTCACGCTGAAAGATGATAAAAGATTTCATAAGGCGTCCACGAAGTCACAGAAGCACGAAGAGAAGAAATGCTGCTTAATTCTTAGTGTATCTTCGTGTGACTTCGTGGATAAAAGAGAGGAGGACGAAACGGCATGATCTATAATATCGAGTTTGAAACAATGCCCCGGGAGGCGCTCGAAGCCATTCAGCTGCGCCGCCTGCAGGCCACGGTCCAGCGGGTCTACGCCACGGTGCCGTTCTACCGAAACAAGTTTGAGGAAGCCGGCATCGGTCCCGCCGATATCACGACCCTGAAAGACCTGCAGCGCCTCCCGTTTACCACCAAGCAGGATTTGCGGGACAACTACCCCTTCGGCATGTTCGCCGTGCCCATGGACAACGTGGTGCGCATCCACGCCTCGTCGGGGACGACGGGCAAACCCACCGTCGTCGGATACACCGCCAGGGACATCGAGACCTGGTCGGAACTGATGGCCCGGGCCCTGGTTGCCGGGGGCGCCAGCCGCGGAGACATCATTCACAACGCCTACGGCTATGGGCTCTTCACGGGAGGTCTGGGGATCCACTACGGGGCCGAACGTCTCGGGGCTTCCGTGATCCCGATCTCGGGAGGGAACACCAAACGTCAGATTCTCATCATGAAGGATTTTGGGCCCACGATCCTCACCTGCACTCCGTCCTATGCCCTTCATCTGGCTGAAGTGGCCGCTGAAGCCGGCGTGGGATTCGAAAATCTGAAGTTCAAATCCGGGATTTTCGGCGCCGAACCCTGGTCGGAAAACATGCGCAACGAAATCGAGCGCAAGCTTCACCTCAACGCCATCGACATCTACGGACTGAGCGAAGTGATCGGGCCCGGGGTTTCCATCGAGTGCCTCGAGGCGAAGAGCGGGCTCCACATCTTTGAAGATCATTTCATCCCGGAGATAATCGACCCTCAAACAGGGGAAGTTCTGCCTTACGGCGAAGCGGGAGAACTGGTGTTCACTTCGATCACCAAGGAAGCCTTTCCGATCATTCGCTACCGGACCCGCGACGTCACCTCGCTCAATGGCGCCCCGTGCATCTGCGGGCGGACCCACGTGCGGATGAACCGGGTGACCGGAAGGACCGACGACATGCTCATCATTCGCGGAGTCAACGTCTTTCCGTCGCAAATCGAGAGCGTCCTCATGGAGATGCGCTGGGTCGAACCTCATTACCAGTTGGTGGTGGATAGACAGGACAATCTGGACATCCTCACGGTGATGGTTGAGGTGGGGGAGCAAACCTTCTCGGACGAGGTCCGGAAAATGCAGGACCTTGAAAAGAAGATTTCCAAGAATATCAAGGAATACCTGGGCGTTTCCGCCAAGGTGACACTGGTCGAGCCGAAAAGCATCCCGCGAAGCGAGGGCAAGGCGCAACGCGTTATCGACAATCGTAAAATTTAGAAACGCTTGGTGTGACTTCCTCTGGCTTCGTGTCCATTCGTGGATGGTCGTTTTTGGGGAGACACACCAACCAGCCATTGCGTTTGTTTGAAGAGGAGGATTAACCATGCGCGTGGAACAGATTTCGGTCTTTTTGGAGAATAAGGCAGGCCGTCTTTCGGAAGTCACCGGCATCCTCGCCGAGTCAAAAATCAACATCCGGGCCCTTTCACTGGCTGACACATCCGATTTTGGCATCCTGCGTCTGATTGTCAATGACAACGTCAAAGCGGTGGAGTGCCTGAAACAACGCGGCTTTACCGTGGGGAAGACCGACGTCGTGGCGGTTGAGGTGGACGATCGCCCGGGCGGTTTGCACCACATTCTGCAGGTCCTTTTCAAGGCCGGTGTCAATGTCGAGTACATGTACGCCTTCGTCCAGCAAAGCGGGGACAACGCGGTCATCATTTTCCGCTTCGACAACCTGGACGAAGCGGTGCGCGTGTTGGTGGACAACGGGGTCAAGGTGATTGCCGGAGAACGTTTGTATGCCATGTAAAATGGCACCAAGGAGAAGGTCATGAAGGCTAAATTAAACGTGCGGATGAAGGGTCTGATGATCCTGATACTGGCCCTGTTAATCGGGGCCGTACCATCGGCAAGCTGGTCCAAAGATGCCTATAAAATTGGAGGGCTGTTTGCCATTACGGGTCCCAGTTCGTTCCTCGGGGAACCCGAGAAGAAAAGCATGGAGATGGTTGTGGAAGAGATCAATGCCAAGGGAGGCATCGACGGTCATCTCCTGGAAGCGGTGATTTACGACACCGAAGGGGACCCCACCAAGACCGTGCTCGGCGCCAACAAACTGATCAGCAAGGACAATGTCCTCGCCATCATCGGTCCCAGCCTCACCCCCACCACTCTGGCCATTGTCCCGGTTGTGGAAAAAGAGAAAGTCCCTTTGATCAGTTGCGCCGCGGGAATCAAGATCACGGAACCGATCAAACCCTGGGTTTTCAAAACTGCTCAGAATGACGTTCTGGCGGTGGCTGCCATCTACCAGCACATGCAGAAGCAGAATATCAAGAAGATCGGGGTCCTTACCGTCGAGAATGCCTTCGGTGAAAGCGGCAAGGAACAGCTCCTGGCCCAGGCCGGGCAATACGGCATCGAGATCGTTCAGGCTGAGAGCTTCGGCGGCAAGGACACCGACATGACGGCGCAGTTGACCAAGATCCGTTCCGCTCAACCCCAGGCCATCGTCTGCTGGGGAACCAATCCGGGACCGGCGGTCATAGCCAAAAATGTTCAACAAATGAATATCAAAATCCCGCTTTATCAAAGCCACGGCGTGGCTTCCCCCAAATTCCTGGAACTGGCCGGGGATGCCGCCGAAGGCATTTTCCTTCCCACCGGGAAAATCCTGGTTACCCAGCAACTCCCTGACTCCGATCCTCAGAAGAGCGTGCTCGTCAAATACATCGAACAGTATGAGAAGCTCTATAAAATGCCCGTTTCGGGCTTCGGCGGCTACGCCTACGACGCCATGAACCTCCTGGCGAAGGCCTTGCAGGGCAGCGACGGCAACAAGGAAAAAATCCGTGACGCCCTGGAGCAGATCAAGGGCTTTGTGGGGGTTAGCGGCACCTTCAATTTCTCCCCTCAGGACCACAATGGTTTGGGGTCGGATGCCTTTGTAATGGTGCAAATTCAAAAGGGAAACTGGAAGCTGCTCAATCCGTGAGATAAGTTCCCATGCAGGAGTTTCTTCAATATCTCTTCTCCGGGGTGACGAACGGCGCCATTTACGCCGTCATCGCCCTGGGCTTCACCATGCTCTACAATGCCACCGGCTTGATCAATTTTGCCCAGGGCGAGTTCGTTATGCTGGGCGCTCTCAGCATGATTACCCTCTGGAAGGGATTTCAGTTGCCGCTCCCGGCCGCTTTCCTGCTCTCCGTAGCCGTGGTGGCACTGGTGGGGCTGCTGCTGGAGCGCCTGGCCATCCGCACGGTGCGAAAGCCGCACCCTATTGTCCTGGTCATCATCACCATCGGCGCCTCCATTTTACTTCGCGGCATAGCCATGCTGGTATGGGGAAAAGATGCTCACAGCGCCCCCTCCTTTTCCCGGCTTGCCCCTATCGAAATTGCCGGGGCAACCCTGCTGCCGCAGAGCCTGTGGATCCTGGGCGTTGTCCTGGTTATTGTCATCGGCCTCCAGCTCTTTCATCGCAAGACCCTGACGGGCAAGGCCATGGAGGCTTGCGCCATCAGCAAACGAGCGGCATCACTCCTGGGCATACCCAGCGAGCGCATGGTCCTTCTGGCCTTTGCCCTGAGCGCGGGGATGGGAAGCATCGGGGGGGTGCTCATTGCCCCGATTACCATGAGCAGCTACGACATGGGCATGATGCTCGGTTTGAAGGGTTTTTGCGCGGCAATGCTGGGAGGTCTCGGCAGTTCCTGGGGGGCGGTGCTCGGGGGAATGCTGCTGGGAATCCTGGAAGCCATGGCGGTTGGCTTTTTTTCTTCAGATCTGAGGGATGCCGTCGCCTTTTTCGTGCTTCTCCTCATTCTTTACGCCCGCCCCAGCGGACTGCTGGGAGTCAAGGCAGTGCAGCGGTTTTAGCGTGGCCAATCCTATGAGAAAGCTGAAATACGGGTTCTTCCTGCTGGTTATCATGGCAGCGGGCCTTGGAATTACCAACTCCTATTATCTGCAGCTTCTGACCTTCATCGGGATCAATACCCTCCTCGCCCTGGGCCTTAACATGCTGATGGGCTACGCCGGGCAGATCTCTCTCGGCCATGCCGCCTTTTATGGCTTGGGGGCTTATACCACGGCGATCCTCACCACCGCTCTGAACTGGTCTCCCTGGCTGGCGCTTCCCGCGGCCGTTGTGCTGACCTCGCTGGTGGCCTTTCTGGTGGCCATGCCGATGCTCAAGCTTTCCGGCTACTATCTGGGTATGGGCACGCTTGGCTTCGGCATGATCACCTTCATTCTTATTCGCCAGTGGAGCACCTTAACCGGCGGGGATTCCGGTCTCGTGGGGGTCCCGTCGCTGGCCCTCGGGCCGCTCTCTTTGGCCTCGGGCAAGGCCTATTTCTACCTGGTCTGGGCAGTGGTCCTGATCTCCTTCATCGTTTGTGAGCGCCTGGTGGATTCCCGGGTGGGAAGGGCCTTGCGGGCCATTCATGACGGGGAACACGTTGCTGCCGCCATGGGCATTGACACCAGCAGATTGAAGATCGGGGTCTTTGTCCTGAGCGCCATATTCGCTGCCCTGGCAGGTTTCCTGTACGTCCATCTCGTCAGTTTTATCAGTCCCAACTCCTGTGATTTTTTGGTCTCCGTGAGGCTGGTGACCATGGTCGTCATCGGGGGAATGGCCAGCATCTGGGGATCGCTTCTCGGGGCCTCGCTGCTGACCATTCTCCCGGAGAGCCTGCATGTCTTCTCGGATTACGAGATGATCGTCTATGGCCTGATTCTCATGATCATCATGATCTTCCTTCCCCAGGGGCTGACGCGAGGCCTGCTCGATCTCTACGAACGATCGGCAACCTTCTACCCGCCAAGAGCCAAGAGCTAAGAGCCAGCTGATGAATGATAGCGAACCTTTTGCAGCTAAACCCGCAGCGATTCTGAGGGTCAAATCCATTGCCAAGGCTTTTGGCGGAATCCAGGCGCTCCACAATGTCACTTTCGAGGTTGCGACCGGGGCGGTCCATGCCCTGATCGGCCCGAACGGCGCGGGAAAGACCACCCTCTTTAACGTCATCACCGGCGCCTACGCCCCGGAAGAGGGCCAAGTGCTCTATGAAAACAGCGAGATTCAGGGGAAAAAGGTCCATGATGTGGTGTCCCGGGGGATTGCTCGGACTTTCCAAAATGTCGAACTCTTCGGCAGTATGACCGTTCTTGAAAACGTGCTGGTCGGTCGCCACGTGCGCATGCGTTGCGGCTTCTGGGGGGCCATCGGGCGTTGGCCCCGGGTGCGAAGCGAGGAACGGGCGGCTCGGGAGCACGCTCGGGAACTGTTGGAGTTCGTCGGCCTGGGAAATATGGCCGACCACCGCAGCACCGACTTGCCCTTCGGGTGGCAGCGATTTCTCGAGATTGCCCGCGCTCTGGCCACGCAACCCCGTCTGTTGCTCCTGGACGAACCCGCCTCGGGCCTCAACGCGGTGGAAACCCAGCAACTCGGAGAACTGCTGCTGCAAATCCGCTCGCGGGGCATCACCCTGCTTCTGGTTGAGCACGATATGGACCTGACCATGGGTATTTCGGACAGAATCGTGGTGCTTCACCAGGGGCAAAAACTCGCGGAGGGGACCCCCCGGGAAATACAGTGCAATGATGATGTCATATGCGCCTACCTCGGCAGCGAGCAGGAAATGAGGGGGTGAGCTGAGATGCTGCGCGTTCGCAATCTGAAGTGTTATTACGGCAAAATTCGGGCGATCAACGGGGTCAGTCTCTCGGTTCGCCCGGGTGAACTGATCGCCCTGATCGGGGCGAACGGCGCCGGCAAAAGCACGTTGCTCCAGGCCATCTGCGGTCTGCTTTCCCATTGGGACGGCCAGATTCTCTTTGAGAAAGAACCCCTGCAAGGGCTCAAGCCTCCCGCTATCGTGCAACGGGGAATCTCGCTGGTCCCTGAAGGGCGCTTGCTTTTTGCGCCCATGAGCGTTCTCGACAACCTCAGACTGGGAGCCTATCTGCGTTACCGCAAGCGGGACCACCAGCGCATCGCCGAGGACCTCGAGAACGTCATGGAACTCTTTCCCGTGCTGCGGGAACGCGCCGGGCAAGCTGCGGGGACCTTATCCGGCGGCGAACAGCAGATGGTCGCCATCGCGCGGGCGCTCATGGCACGGCCGCGCCTTCTGCTGCTGGATGAACCGTCGATGGGATTGGCCCCGTTCCTGGTGCGCCTGATCCTCGACACGCTGCTGCAGCTCAAAGAACAGGGGATGACCATTCTGCTTATTGAACAGAATGCCCGGGCGGCCCTGCAGATCGCCGATCGCGGCTACGTTCTGGAAAACGGTCAGATTGTGCTCGACGGGCCGGCCGGGGACTTGCTGGCCGACCAGGACGTAAAGCGGGCCTATCTGGGCAAGGATTATCGCGAATTCTATGAAGGGAGGGCCTGAGCAATGCCCATCTGGAATACCGGAGAAGAATGCCTGGATGTGGAAGAGCGCGCGCAACTGCAACTGGAAAGACTTCAGAGCACGCTGAATCGAGCTTACCGGAACGTGCCCTTCTATCGGAATCGGATGCAGGAGCAGGGGATCGAACCCTCTCAAATTGAAGCCCTCGCCGACCTCCGACAGATTCCTTTCACGGCCCGCGAGGATTTCAGCGAGAACTACCCCTATGGTCTCTTTGCCGTGCCCCTCCGGGACGTGGTGCGCATCCACACGGCCCAGGGGACCTCCCTGAAACCGACGGTAAGCGGCTTTACCAAGCCGGACCTGGCGGTTTGGCGGGAAATGGTGGCCCGGGCTCTGTTCGCGGCCGGGGTGTCCAAAACCGACATTTTACAGATCGACGTCGACCCCGGGTTGATCAACTGGGGACGAGCCTACAAAGATGGTGCGGAAGCCATCGAGAGCAGTGTCATCCCGCTGACCATTTTGACCCCGGAAAAACAGCTCATGCTGCTGCGGGACTACAAGACTTCCGTGCTGATCACCAGCCAATCGGCGGCGAGACAAATGATGCATCTGTTGTTTCGAGCCAATGTGAACCCGAACGAGCTGGCCTTAAAAACGGTCATTCTGGTGGGAGAGCCGCCTGACATTGAAATTCAGGAACGCCTGAGAGACGAACTGCACGTGAAGCCCTGGGTGCATTACGGCTTGAGTGAAGTTCCCGGTCCGGCCCTGGCCTTTGAGTGCGAGGCGCGCCAGGGGCTTCATGTGAGTGAGGACCATTTATTTCCGGAGGTGGTCGATCCGGCAACGGGCGGAAGCGGTTCCGGACGGGGAGCCGGGAGAACTGGTGCTGACCACCCTCACCACCCGGGCCTTTCCCCTGGTTCGCTACCGCACCGGAGACCGGGTCCGGCTGGTGCCCGGGAGCATGCCCCTGCGGGCGCAGCCTGTCGCGAATCGAATGGCTGCCGACACGAACCGACGACATGAGGGTCATCCGAGGCGTCAAGGTCCACCACCAGCAGATTCTCTATCTTCTCGAGAGGACCCTCGGGTTCCTCCCTCCTTCCTATCGGTTCCTGATCCGCAGCGAGGACCTTCGCGACTTCCTGGAAGTGTGGCTCAAGGTGGATGAAGCTCTCTTCTCCGACGAGGTGAAAGAGATGGAGAAGCTCTGCCTGCGCCTCGGCAAGGAACTGACGCAGGAATTGGGAGTCCCGGTCAAAATCCGCCTCAAAGAAGAAGGTTCTTTCCACTCTTTGAAACCTTCCCGGCACATCGACGATCTTCGAGAGAGACTTTCCTTCGAATCATGAGGGATATGGGCACGGTTACTTCTCCATTTTTTGTATTCCCAAATTGTGGTAAGAGGGAGCGTGGGATCGCCTCCTAACAACTTGTCATTGAGCGGCTTCAGGGAAAACGAACATGGAGAGCACTCCTCTCTCGAGTATCAGGAATCCATTGACTACCTCTTTGGCCTCCAGAAGTACGGCATCAAGTTCGGTTTGAATTGCACGTCAAACCTTCTCAGCCGCCTGGGGAATCCTCATCATCGCCTGCGCTGCATCCACATCGCAGGCACCAATGGCAAGGGGTCCACGGCGGCCATGCTGTCCGCGGTCTTGAAACAGCACGGCTTGCGCGTCGGCCTCTATACCTCACCCCACCTGGTGCGGTTCACCGAACGGTTCCGCATTGACGATGAAGAAGTCGACCCCCGGGCGTATTCTGGAGGTCTTTGACCGGGTCCGTCAAGTTGTCGATGAAGCTGAGCCGCCGACCTTTTTTGAGGTCGTGACGGCCATGGCGTTTCAATATTTCGCCGAAGAGAAGGTGGACTGGGCCGTGGTTGAAGCCGGCATGGGGGGACGGCTCGATGCCACGAATGTAATCCGACCTCAGGTCAGCGTGATCACGAACGTGTCATTCGACCACCAGGAGTATTTGGGAAACACCCTGGCGGCAATCACTCGCGAGAAGGCCGGGATTGTCAAGAAAGGCGTCCCGCTGGTCACCGGAGCCCGTCAACCTTTGGTGCAGGCGATTCTCAAGACCACCTGCCTGCGCCTGGAGGCGCCGCTTCTACGCCTCGGGAAGAATTTCAGGGTAAGACGCAATACTGACGGATTCCTGCGCTATGACGGGATGGGACGGCATTGCCCTCTTTAGAACTGAATCTCGTGGGCTGGCATCAGTTCTGTAATGCGGCTCTGGCTCTGGCAACGCTGGAAGTTCTTGAAAAGGAGGAGGCGTTGAGCCTGAATCCGCCAGTCATCCAGCAGGGTTTGCTGGAGGTCTACTGGCCGGCACGGTTGGAGGTATTGCAGGAAAATCCGCTCATTGTTCTTGACGGAGCGCACAATCCACAGGGGGCTGAATGCTTGCGCGATGCTTTGAAGCAAGCCTTTCCCAAGCGGCGCCTCCATCTGGTGCTGGGGATCATGGCCGACAAAGACCTCCGCGGCATCCTCAGCCGACTGTTGCCGCGAGCCGAGACCGCGGTTTTTACCCAACCCAAGTATGCGCGAAGAGCTGATCCGGAAATCCTCAGACAAATGGCGGCACCCTACATCCGGCGGCATTATGTTATCCCCGACCCGGGACAGGCAATCCGGAAGGCGATGTCCCTTGCCGCACCGGAGGATGTCATCTGCATCACCGGCTCACTTTACTTCGCGGGCGAGGTGAAGGAATTTTTCGGAGAACCGAGTTACGTTGGTCCGAAAACGGAGGTCGGAGGCGGAAGAGGACAATTGTGATCCTTGCACTCTGTTTTCGACCGCAAGTCTTCTTCTTCATGCCAGCGTCTGACATGGCAGGCGAAATACCTCAAAAATGACCGTTTTGCCCCGATCAATCAACCCTCATGCCAAGACGCTCGCTGTGAACCATCGATTCGAGGCTCGCACGGCCACCGCGCTCGCCTCTTGCAGGCCCGGCCGTCATTCGCCGTTCGTCACCCGGCACCCTCTCACAACCTGTCTTCTTGCCCTTCCCCTCTTTTATTTGCTCTTCTGTCTTC
Source organism: uncultured delta proteobacterium (assembly GCA_963844985.1). Classification (GTDB taxonomy): domain Bacteria; phylum Desulfobacterota; class Syntrophobacteria; order Syntrophobacterales; family Syntrophobacteraceae; genus JADGQM01. The sequence continues at coordinate 16,152 of CAWJQV010000018.1, read as the reverse complement.
ACGGCAATCCCGGCTTTGCCGCGGCGGAGAGCGGGCTGAAATCCGGGCTGACTGCAAAAACCTTTGTCGGTTCCGCACAGGACACCTGGACGGTTGAGGCCGGCAAGATCGTTTATGACTATGAAAACAAGGTCTACGAGGCGGAGGAAAATGTCCGGGTGACTTCCATAGATCGCTCTATTCAAGCGGACTGGGCACTCCTGGACACCCAAAAGCAGCAGGTTGAGCTGAAGGGGAAGGTCCTGATGCGATTCGGCAAGAACTGGCTTCAGGGGGAGCACGTCATCTGGAATTTGAACTCGGAAACCGGATGGGTGGATGGCGGGATGGTCTATTTTGCCGAAAACCATTTCTATATCGAAGGCAAATCCATAGCCAAGACCGGCCCCAACACATACGACCTGAAAGACGGCTTCCTCACCTCCTGCAATCCGGAGGACGCGGACTGGAAGATCAAGTACGGCCGGATGCAGGTGGAGATGGGCGGATATGCCTGGGTCAAGGATACCTCTTTTTGGGCCCGCAGCGTCCCGCTGCTCTATACCCCGCTGCTCGGCCTTCCGGTCAAGCAGGACCGGCAGTCGGGATTACTGCTCCCCTGGGCGGGCTCATCCACGCTCAACGGGATTGAAGGGGAAGTACCTTTCTACTGGGCCATACGCCAGGACATGGATGCGACCTTCTACGGACGCATGATGCAGAAGAGAGGCTGGATGAGCGGCCTGGAATATCGCCTGAACAATCAGGAATTCGGGGTTGGGACGTGGCAGGCCAATTATTTGTACGACCAGTCGGACGCCGCTTTCGACCTGCAGCAGGGCTATCCGCTGGAGACCAGAAACCGCTTCTGGGTGCGCTCCCGCTACAATCTCGGTCTTCCCGACCAGATCAGCGCCAAACTCGATCTGGATATTGTGAGCGACCCCAATTACTTAAAGGAATTCCGCGGCGGCTCGACCTCCTATGACTATTCCAACAACATTTTTCGACAGCAATTCGGCCGGGGCATTCTGAACGATAAGACGGTGTCGAGTCGTGAATCCACCCTTTACCTGGAGCGGCCTTTCGAATCCTCCGTGCTCAGTCTGGATACCCGCTACTGGGACCAATCAGACAGTGCCTTGAAGGACCTGACCCTGCAGAGGCTTCCTTCGCTTTCCTTTGACGCCACCCCCACCTGGATTGACGGGGCTCCCCCTCTATTATACCGTGGCGGGCTCCTGGACGGACTTCTGGCGCAGTGAAGGAACTAAAGGAAACCGACTGGACCTCTTTCCGCGCCTCGCCTATCCTCTTCACTGGGCATCCTTCGTGAATGTGGAGCCGTCGGCCGGGGTGCGCTCGACCAACTACCTGGTGGACTGGCAGGAGAACTCACGCAGTCCCTGGCAGGGAAGACTGCTCTCCGATGTACGCGTGGATTTCAGCAGTCGCCTGAACCGGGTCTATCCCATGGAGGTTGGCAATTTCCAGGCTATTCAGCATTCCATAAGACCTGAGAATCATTTATGAATACGTCCCGAAAGTCAGCCACGAGAACATCCCCAGTTTTGACCAGCTGGACAAGGACCTGGCGCGCAACGATGTGCTCTTCGGTTTTCAGACCTTCCTGACTACCAAGGAAGAGCAAAAAGATGCCGAAAACAATCCCGTGCCGAACTTCCGGGAAGTGCTCCGGTTCGAAGCCTTGCAGCAGTTCAATTTTGAAAGACCCCCTCTGGATCTCGCTGCTGAATCCCGATCCGAAGCTGGGCCTCGCCAACCTTAACCTGCGCCTGGACCTGATGCCCAAGAGTTATCTGACCCTGACTTACGATTCCATCTGGCTCCCCGACGAGGCCCGTTCGAAACAGCAGGATTTCATTATGAGTTTCGACAGCGGACGCGGCCAAATCCTGCGATTGGGTTATCAATATCGCAACGATTTCCCCATTGACGAAGTCATCGCCGAGATAGGCCTTAAACTTCTCAAGAACGTTTACATCAATACCTACCACGACTACTCTTTCAAGAGGCAGGAACTTTTCAATCAGGGTTACGGCATCAGGTACATTCACGGCTGCTGGGGCATGGGATTCATTTTTCAAAGGGAAGCCGGCGACAACCGATTCATGGTTTCGGTCAATCTTTTGGGACTCGGCACCATCGGCAGCGGTCAAGGTCTGGGATCACTCGGGTCGCTCAATCCCATGACCGGAGCATGGTAAGAGGCTGCGCCCAAATAACGTGCGAAATTTTTTGCCTGAGCGCATGTCTTTCTTGACAAGAGAAACACGATCTTTTATAAATCACAGCTTCGAGTTTTACATTTTCCTCGAATGTGGAGAATATTATAATGAAAACAATGAGTGCCAAATTTGAACCGGATCAACGCAAATGGGTACTGGTTGATGCCGAAAATCAAGTGCTGGGCAGGCTTGCTTCCCACATTGCCATGAGGCTCAGGGGAAAGCACCTGCCTCACTTCACCCCGCATGTCGATTTAGGGGACTTTATCGTGGTGGTGAATGCCGAGAAAATCCACCTTACCGGCAGGAAATGGGACCAGAAGATCTATTACCGGCACACCGGTTTTATGAGCGGAATCCGGGAGATCAGCGCGCGAAAGCTGAACCGGGAGAAACCCGAACGGTTGATTCGTATGGCGGTGTGGGGAATGTTGCCGAAGAACCGACTCGGCCGGAAGCTGATCAAGAAATTGAAGATTTATTCTGGTGCCGAGCATCCTCATGAGGCCCAGCAGCCTCAACCGATGACGCCTTAGGAACAAATCATATAATGGGGAGATTTGAGTGATAGCGGAACAACGTTTTTATGCGACAGGAAAGCGGAAAACTGCGGTGGCTAGAGTCTGGTTGCAGCCCGGCGCCGGTCGGGTGATCATCAACAAGCAGCCCCTCGATCAATACGTGGACCGCGAAACCGCCAAGATGGTCATCTACCAGCCGCTGGTGTTGACCGGCACCTTCGGCAAGATGGATGTGGCCGTTAACGTGCATGGCGGCGGCACTTCCGGTCAAGCCGGCGCGATCCGGCATGGCATCACCAAGGCTCTCCTCGAATACAATCCGGAATTTCGAGAGGTCTTGAAGCGGGCTGGGTTCCTGACGCGCGACCCCCGCGTAAAAGAGCGCAAAAAGTATGGTCAACCGGGTGCCAGGGCTCGCTTCCAGTACTCAAAGCGATAGGACTGACGGCGGAAATTGATCGAGAGAGACAAGCAGGGACATCAACGGCGTTCTGCTTGAGAATATGCCCAGGGGTGCCAGGCGGATGGCTTGGCGCCCCTGTTTTTTTGGTGGAGTGAAGGACGAAGTTCGGGAACAGACCTCGCTTCGGCGTTGCCGTGACATCGGTCCGGGTCATCTTCCGACCTCCACTCTCCGTTTCCCGAATTCTGTTTTCTGACTTCTGTCAAAAGCGAGGCAGCATATGTTGCGGGTAGCCATTGCCGGTGCTTCCGGTTACACAGGTTTCGAGCTGATTCGACTCTTGAGCCATCATCCTCAAGTCGAGCTGACCACTATCACCTCCCGGCAGCAGGCCGGGCAGCGCCTGGATGAAATCTACCCGGCGCTCAAGAGACACTGCCAACTCGTTTTCGAAAACACCGACCCCGAGATTCTGGCCTCCAAGGCCGACCTGGTCTTCACCGCTCTCCCCCATCAGGCAGCCATGGATATCGTCCCGGAACTCTTGACTCGGGGCGTCAAGGTTATCGATCTCAGCGCCGACTATCGCCTGAAGGACGCTCTCGTTTATGCCGCCTGGTATCAGGCGCATAAAACCCCGGAACTTCTCCCGGGGGCTGTTTACGGCTTGCCCGAGCTCCATCGCGAGGCGATCCGCAAGGCGCGGCTCGTGGCCAACCCCGGCTGTTATCCGACCAGCATCATTCTCGCGGCAGGACCTCTCCTGGATAAGGGTCTCATCGACCACCGGACCCTGATTGCCGATTCCAAGTCGGGGGTAACGGGGGCAGGGCGCGGGGTCTCTTTGTCCGTCCATTTTTGTGAGGTGAGTGACAGCTTTAAGGCTTACAAAGTGGCGGAGCATCGGCACACTCCGGAAATCGAGCAGGAATTGAGCAATCTCGCCGGCGAAACGGTGTGCCATCACCTTTACTCCGCACCTGGTCCCCATGAGCCGGGGGATCCTGAGCACGGTCTACGCCAAGCTGAGAGACGAAGCCACCGCGGACCATATTGACAAGGCCTTTGCGTCGTTTTACCGGGAGGCCCCTTTCGTTCGGCTCTGCGGGCGCGGCGAACTGCCCACCACGCTTCAGGTGCGAGGAAGCAATTACTGCGACATCGGCTGGCGCACGGATGAACGAAACGGGCGCCTGATCCTGGTGTCGGTAATCGACAATTTGACGCGGGGAGCATCCGGCCAGGCGGTGTGCAACATGAACCTGATGAGCGACATGCCGGAGGAACTCGGCATCAACTATGCCCCATGGCAACCGTAATTGAAACGGAACTTCAAACTGACCCTCGAGTACGATGGGTCTCAGTATCACGGATGGCAGCGGCAGCTCGGCGTGCTGACCATTCAGGAGGTCCTTGAGTCCCGGCTGGAAATCATCCTGGGAGGACCGATCAAGACGCGTGCGTCCGGACGAACCGATGCCGGGGTCCACGCCAGAGGTCAGGTGATCAACTTTTACGGGCGCACTTCACTCACGCCTGAAGAAATTCAGCGGGCGCTGAACAGTCTTCTGCCCGGTGATATTGTTGTCCTGCATGCTGAAGAAGTGGCTGATGCTTTTCATGCCCGGTTTTCCGCCACGGCCAAAACCTATGAATATCGCATTCTGAACCGGGCAGCACCGTCGGCCCTGGAGAGACGCTTTGCATGGCATATTCGCAAGCCCCTTGAATGGTCGGCAATGACCGAGTGCCTCGAGAGTATCATCGGCCTCCATGATTTCTCCGCCTTCATGGGCGCCGGATCGTCGGTGAATTCAACCGAACGGTGCATCTTCCGCGCCGCTCTTGAAGCTCCCGACACGCACCACTTGGTCTTCTACGTTTGAAGCAAACGGCTTTTTGAAGCATATGGTGCGAAACCTTGTCGGCACCCTGGTGGAGGTGGGAAAGGGCAAGCTTACCCCGGAGGATTTTGAGGGTATCCTTGCAAGCAGGGATCGACGTCAGGCAGGCATGACTGCTCCTGCCCACGGACTGTATCTGGTTTCCGTCCGGTACGACGGACTCCCCGAACCGTTACCAGAAAAGAGGGACTTATGATGAAATTGGCACAACGGGTGACGCGAATCAAACCATCGGCAACCTTGGCCATCAACGCTAAAGCCAAGGCCCTGAAGGAGCAGGGAGCGCATATCGTCAATTTTGGGGTGGGTGAGCCCGATTTCGATACGCCACAGTACATCCAGGAAGCCGCGGTGCGGGCCATGCGCGAGGGCCAGACCCGCTACACCGCAGTCGGCGGCATTGATCAACTCAAAGATGCGATCATCGAGGACCTGCGTGAACACTACCGCCTGGACTACCGCCGCGAAAACGTCCTCGTTTCCTGCGGCGGGAAACACGCCTTGTATAACCTTTTTGAGACCACCATAGAGTCCGGGGACGAGGTCATCATCCCCGCTCCCGTACTGGGTTTCGTATCCCGACATGGTCGCGCTGAGCGGAGGAGACCCCGTATTCGTGCCCTGTCTGGAGGCAAACGGCTTCAAAATGCAGCCCGAACAACTGGAGCGGGCCATTACTCCGAATACCCGACTGCTCATCTTTAACAGCCCTTCCAACCCCACCGGAGTGCATTACAACCGCACTGAACTCGAGGCCCTTGCGGAAGTACTGCTTCGCCATGAACACGTGAGCATCGTGTCCGATGACATCTATTATCGAATCCTTTTCACCGGCCATGAATGGGCCAATCTGGCGATGGTAAATGCAGAACTGCAAGGAGCGCACGTTCATTATCAACGGCGTGAGCAAGACCTATTGCATGACCGGCTGGCGAATCGGCTATCTGATCGGGAATGCCTCGGTGGTAAAGGCTGCCACCGATGTCCAGAGCCAATCCACGAGCAATGCCACCACCATATCGCAGTTCGCCGCCGCCGCTGCTTTGCGGGGCGATCAACGGGTGGCGAGGGAAATGGTCCGGGTGTTTGAGGAGCGCTGCCGCTATGTTCTGCAGCGCCTTGCCGAACTGCCGGGGGTCACCTGTCCCGTGCCGGCGGGGGCCTTTTACGTTTTTCCCAATTGCAGCGCCTATTACGGCAAGAAAGGCCCGAGGGGAACGATTGAATCTTCGCTGGACCTCTCGGAATACCTGATGGAAACCGCCCATTTGGCGGTCGTCCCCGGCAGCGCCTTCGGGGAAGACCATTGTATCCGGATATCCTACGCCCTTTCCATGGAAGACCTCAAAGAGGGCTTCGACCGCCTGGCGAAGGCGCTGCAAGCCCTCTCCGCATGAACCGCGTCACGGGTCGAGCATCCTCCTTCAGGGAGGGTGTTCGGTCTTCCCAGAACAAGCAACTGAAGGAGGAAAATATGAAGCAAATATGGGTTCGCGTTAATCTTGGATTTGGAATTCGGGATCTCGGCACGAAACCTCGAGGGACCTCATCGAGTTGGACAATCCTGTGTTTCTTTGCCGCCCTACTGTGTCTGGCTTCAGTCTCCTTCGCCGACAATGGTTTGATCGGGAAATGGCGAGCTCTCGATGAAACCAATATTGTCTATGGGTTCACCTATTTTCCTGAGATTAAATTTACGGAGGATGGAACACTGCATGCGGGTATTAAATACGGGTATAGAATCCTCGACGACTCCAAGTTCGTATGGGAGATCGGACACGGCATCGAAAGGATTTATAAGTATGAGATCACAGGAGATCTTCTGATGATCTATGCGATCAGCGCATCGCATGACAGAGCCAGATTCAAAAGGGTGCGCTGAACCATTCGCAACTGCGGCGAACGATCCCTATTGGCTGCGAGTCCGCAACGGTTCAGCCGGAGAGGGCGGAAGGGCTGTTGAGTCGGCTGGGATGCGCATGAAGCATTTCACGTATCAGATAGCCGATGATCGAAACAAGCGAAGCGTCAACAGTGCCTGGTAAAAGGTAAACAGCATGCCCGGAACTCAAAAACCTCGTTTCGGTGGTCTGGCCCCAAAATACAACTTCATTTTGAACCCCTATCCCGACCAACGCATCTCCCGGTGTCCCTTTTGCAGCGGCAAGACCGGCCAACGCAAAGAACCTCTGCTCATTCACGTGGACCCATCGCACCTGATTGCCCTCAATTATACTTGCAGGTACTGCAGGCACTGCGACTTGCTTATCGCTCATAAGCATGAAGTCGAGCATCTGCTGCACAATCTGTTTAGCCGGTTGGCCCCGGAGGCGATTGGCGAAGACTATCTGATTATCGGCATAGTGGAGAAAGAGGCCTGGCGCGAAGGACTGAATCAACCCAAACCGGTGGCGGAGACGTTGTCTCACACTCATGACTTCAAACGCTACCATCAAGAACTGCGGTTGACGCAACCGGGCTGGTATCGTGATGATGAAGAATCTCCCGTCATGGAGGCATCCGATTCGCAAGAGTGGGTGAAGACCTAATCTGGCGGCGGTACTTCTCACCGAATGGGATGACCCGAGAACTTGTTTTCGGCAGCAGGCGGGGAGGTGGAGTCGGGCCAAATTAGGATCGCGATATTCAGCGAACAAGTATTGAATCATGATCTTATTTTGATGATATACTGATTAATGATCAGCGTCCAACCCGATGTGGGCGGTGGCTGGACGTGTTCCATAGGGAGCAACAGCTTTGCTTGCCCTTGATAATGAAGATGCCCACCAAAACAGTCCCATGAATGGAATCTTACCGGTCCGGTAGAGTATCAATGCAAACATTATCGGCACATGGCTTCCGTCGTTGATTACAAAGGGAAGGAGGATGAATATGTCGTCACCAAAAACACGCATGGTTGAAGTGATTCAGGAACAACCCGAAGATGCAACCTATGAGGAGATCATGCGCGAACTCGCTTTCGAGCGAATGGTCGCCAAGGGCTTGGAAGACTCCAGGGCCGGCCGGGTTATTTCCAACGACGACATGCGAGGTAGGATTCGTGCATGGCAAAAATAGTTTGGACCCAAGAAGCGGAAGGTGAGATTCGTCTGCTTCTTTACGGGCACCACCGCATCGCATACCTCATAAAGGAGCAAGGCCGGATCGACATCATCGGTGTGTTTCACGGAGCTCTCGAAATCGATAGGTACCTGCCCTGACCGACAAGGCCCAACAAAAGACTCATGCACAGGGCGCAACCTTTGGGCATGTGAGAGCAAGTCTTAATTTTTCATCACCCCGGCACTTCAACGCCGCTACTCAATTTTGCCGATGGATGGCAATAGACCTGCCCCTGGAGAAAACATGAATCATAACGGCAACAACATCGAATCCCGTCTCTGGGAAGCGGCGGATGAGCTGCGGGCCAACTCCAAGCCGAAGTCTTCGGAATACTCCGTCCCGGTGCTGGGGCTGGTCTTTCTGCGCTATGCCGACCACAAGTTTCAGGCGGCGGCAAAGGAACTGGCGGGCGCGGGTAGTGGGCGGCGGAAGATCGGCCCGGCGGACTATCAGGCAAAAGGCGTGCTCTACCTGCCCGAGGCGGCGCGTTTCTCGGCGCTGACCACCCTGCCGGAAGGGGCCAACATCGGCTCGGCCATCAACGACGCCATGCGCGCCATCGAGGCGGAGAATCCCGACCTCAAGGACGTGCTCCCAAAGACCTACAACCGCTTCGAGAACACCCTGCTTTAAGTATTTGACTCAAAGACCTTATAACTTTTCCAAATAACCCTCAAAGAACTGCTCAAGACTATGAACTCCGTCCCCATGGACATCGAAGGGGACGCCTTCGGGATTTACGAATACTTCCTTGGCAACTTCGCCATGAAGGAGGGCCAGAAGGGCGGCGAGTTTTTCACGCCCACCGCCATGGTCGATCTGATCGTCGACATCATCGAGCCGTTCCACGGGCGGCTGTTCGACCCGGCGCCTGCGGCACCGGCGGCATGTTCGTGTCAGAGCGCCCGCTTCGTCCAGAACCACCAGAAGAACCCCGCCGCCGAATCAGCATCTTCGGTCAGGAGAGGGTGGCGGAGACCATCCGGCTCTGCAAGATGAACCTCGCCGTCCACGGCCTTGTCCGGCGACATCCGCCAGGGCAACACCTACTACGAAGACCTTCACGACTGCGTCGGCAAGTTCGACTTCGTGATGGCCAATCCGCCGTTCAACGTGGACCGGGTGGACAAGGAAAAGCTCAAGGACGACCCGCGCTTCCCCTTCGGCCTGCCCAAGCACGGACATCGCCAACTACCTCTGGATTCAGCTTTTCTACACGCGCTCAGCGCCAAGGGCCGGGCCGGGTTCGTGATGGCCAACTCGGCCGCCGATGCCCGCGGCTCGGAACTGGAAATCCGCAAGAAACTCATCCAGTCCGGCGCCGTGGATGTGATGGTGTCCGTCGGCCCGAACTTCTTCTACACCGTCACGCTGCCCTGCACGCTCTGGTTCTTCGACAAGGGCAAGCGGAAGACGCCCGCGGACAAGGTGCTGTTCATCGATGCCCGGCACATCTTCCGCCAGATTGACCGCGCCCACCGGGAGTTCACCCCGGAGCAGATCGAGTTCCTGGCCAACATCGTGCGGCTCTACCGGGGCAAAGAGCCGGAGATCCTGCACGGCAGCGACGACGCTGCTGAAGGAGAAGTTCCCGAAGAGCTCAAATACGCCGACGTGCCGGGGCTGTGCAAGGTCGCGACGCTGAAGGAAATCGAAGCGCAGGGCTGGAGCCTGAATCCGGGCCGCTACGTGGGCGTGGCCGCCGTGCCGAGGACGACTTCGACTTCATGGAGCAGTTCGAGGAACTGAACGAAGAACTGGAAACGCTCAACGCCGAGGCCCGGGAACTGGAAGAACGGATCGCCGAGAATGCGGCCAAGCTGCTGGAGGAAACTCAATGACGGGCAAAAAGCGTGACCTGGTGAAAATGGAACCTGTGCCGCCCGTAGCAGCGCCTCTGCTTGTGGACGACCTCCGACGTATGATTGAAGAGACCAGGCAAGGCGTTGCCACCACGGTCAACGCCGCCCTGACCATGCTCTACTGGCGCGTCGGGAAGCGGATCAACGAAGAGATCCTCAAAGGCGAGCGGGCGGAGTATGGCAAGGAGATTGTCGTATCGCTGGCACGACAATTGGAGGCGGAATATGGGCGGGGATTCTCCGAAAAAAGCCTGCGCCACATGCTTCGCTTTGCCGAGGCGTTTCCCGATGACCGGATTGTCTCTGCACTGATGAGACAATTGAGCTGGACCCATTTCCTCTCCATCATCTACCTGCAGGATTCCCTTCAGCGGGACTTCTACGCCGAGATGTGCCGAATTGAACGTTGGGGCACCCGAACCCTCCAGAAAAGAATCGGCTCCATGCTGTACGAGCGCACGGCCTGTCGAAAAAGCCGGAAGAGCTGGCGCGGATCGAGTTGGACGCCTTGCGCGACGAGGACAAGCTCACCCCGGACCTTGTCTTCCGAGATCCTTATTTTCTCGATTTTCTGGGCTGACCGGCGCATTTCAGGAAAAAGACCTGGAAGCCGCCATTCTGCGCGAGATGGAAGCATTTATCCTGGAGCTTGGCGCAGGATTTACCTTTGCCGCCCGCCAGAAGCGGATGACCGTCGATGAGGATGACTTTTACCTGGACCTGCTCTTTTACCACCGGGATCTACGCCGCCTGGTAGCGATTGAACTCAAATTCGACAAATTCCGCCCCGAGCACAAGGGGCAGATGGAGCTCTATCTGCGCTGGCTGGACAAATACGAACGTAAGCACGGCGAGGAAGCGCCGCTGGGCATGATCCTCTGCGCCGGCAAAAAGCAGGAGCAGATCGAGCTGTTGGAATTGGACAGCACCGGCATCCATGTCGCGGAATACCTCGCCGCCCTGCCGCCCCGCAAGTTGCTCGCCGAAAAACTGCACCGGGCGGTGGAATTGGCACGGGTTCGGTTGGGCGGGAAAATAGGGAAGAAGGATTAATGAAAAATTCGGGTCAAGGAATGGCGAATGAACTGGAAGAAAGGATTGCGGCGAATGTGGTCAAGTACCTGGAGGGGGTGGCGCCTTGAGTAAGGATAGCCCTTTCCATGCCCCGTTGCATCCTGGCGACACAGAGAAGCAGACGCATGGCTGTCGGCACACTAACCCTGGCATCTGCGCCAAGAACCTCATGCCTAATGTCTGCGCATTTGCTAGAAGCGACGGCAGGTGTCTCGCTCCCCCAAAATCGTGGACAAAGCAGTTTGCGAAACTGAAGCACGATAGGACGATGAACAGGTAGCTTTCTCGCATACACTTTCGCTGTTGAATTGGTAAGGATTGAATGTGGAACTTGGCCAACTATGTGATTTGATTGTTGACTGCGAGCACAAGACAGCTCCAACCCAGGAGACCGGCTATCCCTCCATTCGCACACCGAACATTGGCCGTGGGTATTTAATCTTGGACGATGTGAATCGTGTATCTGAGGAAACCTATCGGCTTTGGACACGACGAGCGATCCCGAAACCAGGTGACCTCATAATGGCACGCGAAGCTCCGGTTGGAAATGTTGCGATCATTCCTCCGGGACTCAATCCGTGCCTTGGCCAACGAACGCTCTTGATTCGCTGCAACAAGGGGAAGGCCGATCCTTCCTATGTCTCCTATCTGCTGAATGGGCCTCAAGTTCAGGCAACCATCTACGGTATGACCAACGGAGCTACTGTTCCACATCTCAACATGAAAGATGTTCGAACTCTGCCCATACCAGAAATTCCCCCCCTCCCCACGCAGCGCAAAATCGCGGCGATACTGTCGGCCTACGACGACCTGATCGAGAACAACCTGCGGCGGATCAAGATTCTGGAGGAGATGGCGCAGAACCTCTACCGCGAGTGGTTCGTCAAGTTCCGCTTCCCCGGCCACCAGCACGCCCGCTTCACCGATTCCCCCCTCGGCCGGATTCCGGAGGGGTGGGAGGTGGTTAATTTCGGTGAACTCTATATGACGAGTTCGGGGGGAACACCAAGCAGGAAAGTTGCTGAACATTATGGAGGAGCACATCCGTGGGTTAAAACTCGCGAGCTAAACGATGGATTCGTACTGGAAACAGAAGAGAGGATTACAGATTTGGGATTGAAAAAATCCTCGGCAAAGCTATTCCCTGAAAACACGGTAATTCTTGCAATCTACGGAGCAACAATTGGCAAGCTTGGAATTATATCATGCCGTCTGCCACTAACCAAGCATGCGTTGCCGTCTTGCCAAAAGAAGAAGGATTCGGTCGAGCTTTTGCTTTTTTATTTTACAAGAAAACCGAGATAAACTGATTGGTCTTGGGCAGGGAGTGCCCAACAGAATATCAGCCAAGTGGTGCTTAAGCATTTTCCTGCATTGCGGCCGCAGGTAAGTTTAATGCAGGAGTTTTCACTAATGGTAGAACCACTGCTTGATAATGTTAGAAATCTACAACGCAAAAACACCACCCTCCGTCGCACCCGCGACCTCCTGCTGCCCCGGCTCATCTCCGGCGAGGTGGATGTGTCGGAGCTCGACATCTCCGTTCCCGAGGAGGCGCTATGAGCCAGGTCTTTAATGTTTACTGCGACGAATCGTGTCACCTGGAAAACGACAGGCAAAAGGCAATGGTGCTAGGCGCCGTGTGGTGTCCTCTGGATAAAACACGGGAGATGTCGATAAGGTGAAGTATTGGGCATCCGTCAAGCGTAAAGAGAATAGAATCCACATCTGGCTGGAAGAGGAAGATTACGTTGTGGTGCTTGCCGATCGGAGGGCTTTCTTGCTGCCATGGAAGGCGTTCTTGGTAACCAGGCAGCATCCGCAGGAAAAACTGAGGAAAGAGCACGAGGCATACTGGAAAAACAGGTCTCAAAAAGGCTGAAGCCGCCCATGAGAGCGGCTTCGTAACTCCTTCCACACATGGTGGATGAGCTGTTTTCTTTATCGGGAGATTGGGCACAAAAGTCAAGACTGATCACGTTGGGGGATGACAATTCTTGAATTACTCAGAAAATGCCCTGGTCGAGCAACCGGCCATCGCCATTCTTGAGGAGGCCGTGACATGAAAGCCGCTGATCTCGATATCCTGCTCCAGGAGGGTGAGGGGGTGATGCTTGAGTATAAGGAGGGGTTTTCCGCATCCTTTGCCCGTGAACTGGTGGCTTTTGCCAACACGGCAGGCGGCAGGATTCTGCTGGGTGTGCGGGATAACGGGACAGTGAAGGGGATTGCTGATACAAACGTGTTGCGGGCGAGAATTCAGGATATTGCCCGGAATTGTGATCCTCCGGTGCAGATTCTGTTGCAGCATATCGGCATGGTTACGGTGGTGACGGTTCGTGAAAGTGATGCAAAGCCGGTGCAGTGCAGCGATGGCTTTTTTCTGCGGCAGGGAGCTGTAACCCAAAAGCTCTCGCGTGAGGAGATTCGGGATATGTTCCGGCAGGGAGGGGCAGTCAGGTTCGATCTTTCCCCCTGTCCAGCCTTCCGCTATCCGGAGGATTTTGATTCCGTTAAATTCAGGGAGTGGCTGCAAAAAAGCACTATTTCACAGCGCAGCCCGGTGGAGGATATTCTGGTAAACATTGAAGCTGCGGAGCGTTCAGGCGGAAAACTTCTCTTTCGTAATGCCGGGGTGCTCTTTTTTGCCCGTGAGCCGAGACGTTTTTTCAATCAGGCCTATGTGACCTGCCTGCTCTTCAAGGGGACAGTCAAGCTGCATGTTCTTGATCGCAAGGATTTTGCCGGAGGGATTGTTGCCGATATCGAAGAGAGCTTGCGCTTTATTGAGCGTAACACACGCACAGCCTACCGGATCGAGAAGCTCCAGCGTGAGGAGATTCCGCAATATCCGGTTGCCGCCCTGCGGGAGGCTTCGACCAATGCGGTGATGCACCGCGACTGGTTTATCGAGGGGGGCAATGTTTTTGTGGAGATTTACGATGATCGCATTGAGGTGTCAAGTCCCGGTACGCTCCCGAAAGGGATGCTTCCGGAGGATCTTGGAAGCAAAAGCATTCGCCGGAATCCACTCATTGCCGATCTGCTGCATCGTATTGCATTTATCGAGAAGGCTGGAACCGGAATCCGGCGGATGCGCGACGGAGCAAGGGAGATGGGATATCCTGAACCGGAGTTTATTGCAGGCCGCTTTTTTTTACCGCCCTGTTTCGTCCGATTCACCTGCGGTGAGTGGAACATGCTCACACCCACAGGTCGGGACCAAAGACCGGGGACGCAAGACCGGGACCATGATCAAGCCCATGAGACAGGTGGGAATCCACCGCAAAATGTACCCCGCAAGTACCCCAGACAAGATACACCCGCCAAGTCTTGGGGATACGAACGCCGCGGCATTAAGAAGGGAAGACACGGGGAGAGTTGCAGGCGGCAGCGGAAATCAAAGAACCGGGTTGTTCCGTAAGCAATACCTCGAACCGCTCCTTTCCCCCAGGGATTACTGGAACGCACCATCCCTGACAAACCCCGAAGCCCGAAGCAACGGTATCGCACCACTCCCGGCTGGAGGCGCGTGTTCTTGAAGTTCTGATGGGAGGGAGCAGAAATCATGACCCCCACCGGCTACACCGAAGACGCCCTCGTCGAGCGACCGGCCATCGCCCTGCTGGGTGAGTTGGGCTGGGAGACGGTCAACACCCATCACGAGTTCGACCACGGCGTCAGCACGCTGGGAGACGAGACCAAAGCCGAAGTCATCCTCAAGGTTCGCCTGCGCCTGGCCTTGCTTCAGCTTAACCCGGAAGCGTCCTATTGAGGCTATCCACCAAGCCATCGAGGAACTGACCCGCGACCGCAGCGCTGATGTCGCTGGCCGCCGAACCGCGAGGTTTACGCGCTGCTCAAGAACGGCGTGAAGGTGGAAATCCGCAGCCCGAAGGGGACGGCGAGTCGGTGCCGGAGCGGTCAGGGTCATGGATTGGGACAATCCGGCGAATAACGACTTTCTGCTGTGTCGCAGTTCTGGGTGACGGGCGAGATGTATAAGCGCCGCGCCGACCTGGTGGGCTTCGTCAACGGCCTGCCGCTGGTGTTTATCGAACTGAAGGCCACCAAAGGCGCCTGGAAACTGCCTTCAAAGGCAACTTGCGGACTACAAGGAGACCATTCCGCAGCTCTTCTGGTACAACGGGCTGATCATCCTGTCCAACGGCAGCCAGGCCGGATGGGCAGCGTGACCGCGGCATGGGAGCACTTCGTGATGGAAGAAGATCAACAGCGAAGGGGAGCCGGGCAGGGTGTCGCTGGAGACGATGTTGCGGGGCGCCTGCGACCGGCGCGGCTGCTGGACCTGGTGGAGAACTTCACGCTGTTTGAGGAAATGCCGGGCGGCATGATCAAGCTCATGGCCAAGAACCATCAGTACCTCGGCGTCAATAATGCCCTCGAGCGCTGCTGGGCACTCCATAACCGGGGACGGCTGGGCGTGTTCTGGCATACCCAGGGCAGCGGCAAGAGCTGTCTCGATGGTCTTCTTCGCCCAGAAGGTGCTGCGGAAGATTCCGGGCAACTGGACGTTCGTGGTCGTTACCGACCGCAAGAACTGGACGACCAGATTTACAAAAACTTCGCCAGGCCGGCGCGGTGACCGAAGGACGCGCCCGGCCGACAGCGCGGAGCATTTTAAGCAGTTGCTAACCGAGGATCACCGGTATGTCTTTACACTGATCCAAAAGTTCAGGACGGAGAAGGGGAAGTTCCCCAATGCTGTCGAGCGCGATGACATCATCGTGATGACCGACGAGGCGCACCGCAGCCAGTACGACATCTTCGCGATGAACATGCGGGACGCCCTGCCCAATGCCGCGTTCATCGGGTTCACCGGCACCCCGCTGATGGCCGGGCGAGGAAAAGACCAAGGAGTCTTCGGCGATTACGTCAGCGTCTACGACTTCAAACAGTCGGTGGACGACGGCGCGACGGTGCCGCTGTTCTACGAGAACCGCATCCCCGAACTACAACTGACCAACGAGCACCTAAACGAGGACATTGATCGGGTGATCGAAGATGCAGAATTGG
>CAWJQV010000017.1:0-54415 GCA_963844985.1 uncultured delta proteobacterium | reverse complement strand
GTCGGAGTTCCCGAAGACCCCGTTACGGGATCGGCTCACTGTACTTTGATTCCCTATTGGGCGGCGAAACTGGGCAAGAGGAAATTGCACGCGCTGCAGCTGTCGGAACGCGGGGGGAACTCTTCTGTGAACTTCTTGAAGACAAGGTTAAAATAGCAGGTCGTGCGGTTACCTATCTTGAAGGAAGCGTCAACCTGTAGCACCTGAAACCAAGCCTTTTGCCCATTTTTTAAGAAAGAGGAGAGCGCAGCGATGGAATTCAAGGAGATCCTGTTTCAAAGTGAACACGGCGTTGCAACCATGACCCTGAACCGTGCCGACATCCGGAATGCTCTGACCCACCCTGAGATGATCGCCGAAATCAAGTCGGTTTGCGACCGGGTAAACGCCGATCTCGATACCAAGGTGCTCATTGTCACCGCGGTCGATCCGGCCTTTTCTTCAGGCGGCAATGTCAAAGACATGAAGGAGAGGAAAGGCATGTTCTCCGGCAGTCCCGCGCAGATCATGGAGAACTACCGGCGCAATATCCAGGACGTGCTGCTTGCCGTGTACAACGTGGAAATCCCGACAGTCGCCGCCGTTAACGGCTCCGCGGTGGGGGCCGGCTGCGGCATGGCGCTCATGTGCGACCTGCGGGTCGCCTCGCGCAAGGCCACCTTCGGTGAAACCTTCCTCAACGTGGGATTGATCCCGGGAGACGGCAGCGCCTTCACACTGCCGCGGGCGATCGGCATGGCCCGGGCGAGTGAGCTGATCTTTGCCGGAGACACCATCGATGCGGAGACCGCCCTCGCCATGGGGCTCATCAACTACGTGGTGGATCATGACAAACTGCTGGAAAAGGCTACTGAACTGGCGGCAAAAATCGCCGCCAAGCCACCGCGGGCATTGAGGATGACCAAACGCCTGCTGCGCACCGGCCAGCATTCGACGCTTCAACAAACCATGGACCATGCGGCAGCCTTCCAGTCGCTGTGCCATTACACCGAAGACCACATGGAAGCCCTGTCGGCCATGTTTGAGAAGCGTCAACCCAAGTTCAGCGGCAAGTAGGGGGTGGAGTTTAGCTCTTGGCTCTTGCTGGCAGCTCTTGGTCGTTGACGGGGTCTAATCGCCTTCGAGTTTGAGGCCGTCCAGGGTCACCACAACCCCAGTCGCACCCAATTCGCGAAGATGCTCCGCAAGGGTGAACTCTTTCAGAGTGGTTGGTATTTGCGTGACATCGCAGAAACTCAGGAAAGCTTCAACGATTATGGCGCGATGGGATCTTCCTTCATGGGTGATGCGAAAAACCTGAGTTTGCTCTCTTGGTTCGTGTTTGACCTCTATTTTAGAACCCGGGAATTCGTTTTGGAGATAACCTTCAACGGCGTTCAGTTTTTCCTGGTCGATCATGGGTGAACTCCTTTTTGGTTCTCGGACAGTGTTTTGACATGATATTCAGTTCGGTGATCTTCCTTTTTTTCTTTTTGCCATTTGTCTGGTCGATTTATCACCTGTCCTTGAAGAAATGGCAAAACCTCGTTTTGCTCTCTGCGAGCCTGGTTTTCTATATTTGGGGCGGAAGGGAGCAGGTCTTTGTGCTGCTCCTCTCCATCCTTGTCAATTACCTCGTGGGCCTCTCCTTTCATGTCATCGACGGGGCAACGGCGGCGGGAAGGTTCGAATCCCATTTTACCGGAGCCAACGACCGGGGACACTACCTTTCTATTTTTCAGAAAGCTGCTGTTGGTCCTGGGAATTGCCCTAAATCTCTCAATACTCACCTTCTATAAATACATCAACTTCCTGGTCGACAACCTGAACCTCTCCCTGGCATGGCTTGATTTCCCCTCGATTGCCATGGCCAAGGTCGCGGCACCTCTCGGGATCTCCTTTTTCACCTTTCATGCCTTGTCATACTTGATGGACCTATACCGATATGACGCTGCACCACAAAGGGACCCGCTCAAACTGGCGCTCTATCTCGCGGTATTTCCGAAGATCCTGGCCGGCCCCATCTTAAAATATCGCGACGCGGAACACCAGCTTTCGGACCGGCGTCCAACCCCGCAGACTCTCGTCATCGCGATTCAGCGTTTCATCATCGGCCTGGGAAAGAAGGTGTTGATTGCCAATCCCCTGGCCATCGTGGTCGACAAGATCTTCGCCATACCGGCAAGTGAGCTGGGCTTTGGCGTTGCCTGGGTCGGCATAATCTGCTTCACCCTTCAGATCTACTTCGATTTTTCCGGATATACCGATATGGCCATTGGACTTGGAAAAGCCTTTGGTTTCGAATTCCCCGAGAATTTCAATTACCCTTACGTTTCCCAGTCCATCCAGGAATTCTGGAGAAGATGGCACATCTCTCTTTCCGTCTGGTTCAGAGATTACCTCTACATTCCCCTGGGAGGCAACCGATGTCCGGTGGCACAACATTATCGAAACCTCATCGTGGTCTTTCTGCTCTGCGGGCTGTGGCATGGCGCGAGCTGGAATTTCATCATCTGGGGGCTTTGGTACGGTCTGTTTCTGGTCCTCGAAAGGATGGAGATCGGCCGGTTCTTGAGCACCGCGTGGCGCCCTTTGCGGCACCTTTATGCCCTGGCCGTCATTGTGATCGGATGGGTGCTGTTCAGGACCGATAATTTGTCCCATGCTCTGCAATATCTTCAAGCACTGTCGGGATGGAACGGGGCTGGAAGCGGCCAATTCTACCTGGAGCAGTATGTTGACAATGAAGTGGTCCTTACCGTGATCATTGGAGTAATCGCAGCCATGCCGATAGCGGCGTTCATAAAAAGACTCGGCGACAGCCTTGTTGGAAGCCCCGGGGCACGGTCTCGAGCTGTGGCCCATGGGATTTCGGTGATTCACACTGCCGCTTTGACTTTCTTGTTTATACTGTCCTGCTCGGCGGTAGCTGTTGGAACTTATAGTCCTTTCATTTATTTCAAGTTCTAATGGGTTGTAGGGTGCACGGGGTAGGGAACATGCGCAACAAGATTAGAGACAAGCATCTGATCCTGGTTATCGCGTTCGTCGCCGTGCTCTGGCTGCCGGCTTGGCAGATGCAGTTTCGTCCCTTCCCCGAGCCTGAAAACACCGAAAATCGCGAACTGGCTCAGGCGCCCACCGGGGATTATGCGTCCTTTGCCGACTTTGTCGACGGCTGGGAGCGATACGTGGTCGATAATTTTGGCTTTCGCCCTTACTTGATCCGGTCGTACAGTGCTTTGAAATTGGCCCTGCTCGGTGTTTCTCCCGTCCCGAGTGTGATTCTCGGCAAGGATTCCTGGCTCTTTTATCATTCCGAAGCTCTGGCTGACGGCAACACCGTGAATGACTTCCGAGGGACCATCCCCTTATCACTGGCTGAGTTAAACAAACTTCAGCGGACGCTGGAGACAAACCAAAGGGTTTTCGCCAGGAGAAACATCGGATACCTGGTGGTTATTGTCCCCAACAAGAGCACCGTCTACAGCGAATACATGCCGGACAGCATCAAGACCTTCCGTCACACCAAGCGCCTCGACCAACTGATCGACCACATGCGCCGGTATTCCGCCGTGAAGATCCTCGATCTGAGGGAAGCTCTGTTCCAGGCCAAACGGGAACACCCCGTCTACTGGAAAACCGATTCTCACTGGAACAGCTACGGGGCCTACATCGGATATGCGGAGATCATGAGACACCTTTCCGCTTTTGTGCCAACGCTCAGGGCCGCCCGTATCGCAGGAGATGAGGTAAAGACCGAACTCTCACCGACCGGCGGGGATCTGGCTCAAATGCTCTTCCTGCAGGATGCCATGGCGGAAGAAAACGAAACCCGATTCAGCCTGGATGACACCCCCGGCCAGCAGCCGACAGGGACCTTGATATTTCGCCACGACTCTTTCGGCGACGGCCTCTATCCCTATCTCCGCCGCCACTTCAAGGAATTGGTTAATATCGCGCCCTTTGCAAGATACCGATTGCAGGCCATTTTCGAAAAGCGCCCGCAAGCCGTCCTGCATGTTTTCGCCGAACGCTACATCACCCAGGCCATCCATGGCGAATTCTATTACGACGAGGGAAGACCGAACCGGTGACCACCCCTTCTTCACCGACCTTCATGACCCAGTGGGTCACAATAAAACATAGGGTATCCAGAGGCTACTCGTGGCTGGCGAGAAACTCAAGGGCGCGTGACTCCGACCAGTATTCACCTCCGCAGCGGAAGGAAACGAAACCCACATGGCCCCCGGCCTCGGGAGTCTCGAGAAAAAGGTGCGGACTGACGAGAGCCTCTTGATGAGGATAGCAGGACGAACCCAGAAAAGGATCGTCCAGGGCATTGACCAGAAGCGTGGGGACGGCAATTTGAGTCAGCAGCGGCCTGCTGCTCGCCTTTTCCCAGTAATCCGCGGCGCTTTTGAAGCCATGAAGCGGCGCCGTGTAACGCTCATCAAAGTCCTTGAAGGTGCGCATGCGAGAAAAGCCATGGTCGTCGATCTCTCCGGGAAACCTTTCCTTTTTTGCCAGGATCTTTTCGTGCAGCAGGCGCATGAAGCGCTCCATGTAGACGGCATTTTCGGGACCGGCCATCTTCGCGGCGCTGGCCGCCAGGTCGCACGGCACCGAGAAGACCACGGCCGATCGGATTGCTGCTTCGAGGTGCCGCCCTTGTTCCCCGAGATATTTCAAAATCACATTCCCGCCGAGACTGAAGCCGATCAGGGCCGCCTTTTTGTAGACGCTCCTTTCAAGGACATGGGTCAGCACCGTCCGGAGGTCCTGAGTATCGCCGCTGTGATAGAAGCGAAGCCTGCGATTGGGTTCGCCGCTGCAGCCGCGAAAGTTCCAGACTGCCGCATCCCAGCCGCAGCGGTTGAGAGCTCGGACCATCCCGAGCATGTAAGGGCGCGTCGAATTGCCCTCCAAGCCGTGGGCGACGACGGCAACCCGCGCCGCGCCGACCGTTGACCAGTCAAGATCCAGGAAATCATCGTCCGGGGTTGTCACACGCTGACGCCGGTAGGTTACGCCCCTCACGTGACGGAAGAGATTCGGATAGATGGTCAGGAGATGGCCGTTCCTGAAGAACAGCGGGGGCCGATAGGAAGAAGGGTGAATGACGGGCATGGCTCAGTCGGATTTCCTGCTCATGGCATCGTTGCAAACAAGGGCCCGAAAGCACTGGTTCAGGCATAAGAATTGGCATGAATAGTATGCTATATTTGACATCGGTATGGAAAGCAAAAGCAGCCGGCAAATCACGCAACCCTGCAGGGAGGTTTTTGGATGGCAGAAATCAAGAGCACTCTGGAACTGGTTATGGAAAGGACGCGTCATCTGAGGCAGAGCGAGGAAGAAAAACAGGAACAGGCTGCTGCCGAATTCAGGAAGGGCATCAGCGGCCTGGTTCAGAAGTTTCTGGATGGAGCGCTGACTCCCGAGCGCTTTCGAGAAGATCTGCGCTTGTTGCAGGAGACTTTGCAGATGACCGACAGCACAGCCATCCTGGATGAGATCTTCGAGCGCATGGATCTTGACGGGGACGTCACATGGGCCCTGATATTGCTCCGAGAGGGCTTCGGCATGAATCCTCAGGGGATTGGAGCCGTTGCTGACGAATACCTGAAAACCGTCGATAGCGCAGCCCTGCGGAGGACTGATGAAATCAGAAAGGAACTCGGAGAGAAACGAGGAATTTACGGCAGTGCGGTCGTTCCCCATCTCGCGGCAGACCCGGAGTGGGTTATGACGCAACGTCTTCTGCATGAACGTTTCGAGCCGAACCTGGGCCGGGAGTTCGACAAACTGAAACGAGCTCTGCAGTCCTGAAAAGGGTTTCTCATGAGTGTGCCCTACCGGGTGAACATGGAAAAAAGCTGACTCACGTCGCCGACTGAAGGCAAGTCCTTCAACGTGCGCAACAACCCGGTCGCCGTTTCGCTGCCCGCAACCGGGGAAACCAAATCGATGAACTTCCGGTCGAACTTCTCAATCGGCATGACCGTTTGGGGGTCGCCCTCCGGCAAATCGGCCATTGCCCTCAACAGGCGCCCATCGTTGAGTTCAACCGTAACTCGGGCGGTCCACAACCTCGGGTAGGTTTTTGTGAATTCCGGATTTTCGATCATCTCGACCTTGCGCATGAACCCTTGAGCCCCGGGTTCTTTTAATCGTTCGTCGCTGAATGCCTCCAGGCCCACAAGGCCGTAAAGGAATGCCTGGGCCATAAGATAGTGGATCGAGAATCTCGCCTTGTAGGACGTAAGAGGATTGGCGTCGCCGATCGTGTCGCAGGCGTTCTTGTTGAGCTCGACCCGCACTTTCCTGATGTCGTCCGCCTTGAGGTCGTTCTCCGCCCTGAGCTTCAGGGCCTGATCGATGCTTACGTGGCCATGCCTGCAGCAGGCGTGGATCTTGTAACCATTTTCATCGACCTTGTAGTGCCGGCCGAGCCCATCCATCATGACATCCCAGTCAACTTCGTCGGAAAGCGTCGCGACAAAACCGCGCTCCCCTTCGATCGCTTCGTCCGAACCGGTGAATCCACGGCTTGCCAGCGAGGCGGCGAGAACGCCGTTCATGGAAGCCTTTCCGGCATGCAGGACCTTCGTATCATCGCCCCTCTTGAGGTATTGCCAGAGGCCCGCAGCCTGTGATGCCGCGTTGCCGAGCGCCCAGAGGGTCTGCTCGTATGACAGCCCCATGATCTTCGCCGCGGACGCTGCCGCCCCGAGGGTACCCACGGTTCCCGTGCTGTGGAACTTCAGATAGTGGCTGCGGGCGATCGCTTCCCCGACGCGATGGGCCACATCGAACCCGACGAGGAGCCCCTCGGCCAGCTTGCGCCCGTCGGCGCGCATGTGTTCCGCAGCAGCCAGGGAAGCAGAACAGATCACGACACCGCCATGAATGATGGACCCGATGTGGATGTCGTCCAACTCGATGCTGTGCGATGCGGCACCGTTTGCCAAGGCGGCCCAATGAGGGCTCGTGCGTTTACCGTTCGCGAAAACGATCGCTCTCCCGGGGGCCTTTTCTTCTTCGACGACTGCGGCCACTTTCGCCGCAACCGCTGTCCGGCTTCCATTGACAACGCAACCCACCCAATCGTAGAAGGCAAGGTTCGTCGCTTTCACGGTCAGCTGGCGGGCAATTCATCGAATCGAGTCGCGACGATAAACTTTGCGAATTTTTTTGTTGCCTGAGGAGCGGTACTCACGATTTGTTCTCCTTTTGTTTTGAGTGGACGAGCGAAATCGCCGGCAGCGGAAATGCCCTCCTTTTCGGCGGCTCATCGCATGTCTTCGCTTAAAAGCCTGCAGGTCTGAACCTTTCACCCTCGAATTCGTCTACCGGCGCCTCGGTGATCAGGTTGCTGAAAGATACTAATGTTACCTCACCGGGTCGGGCAAGTCGCGGTAAAGATCGCTTTTTGCTTCGGGGATGCTACATGAATATCTTTCTGTTGCGTGGTTACCCTAATTTATCCCCTCAAAAAATCATTGCAGACCTTGAACAAACTGAAAACCCCAACACGTGTTCACGGCGCTTATTATTGTTATTGACAGGTGACGGGCCTACCCGTAACATCTTTCTTGAACAGCACTGACCCTTTTCCTCACTTTCCCTTTTCCGGTTTCTCCAGCTCGTTTCCTTCTTTCATCATTTATGGGGGTGAATATGACTTCTGATAGACCCTCCGTTCATCCTGATAAAAGTATATGCCCCGGACGACGGGCGTTTATTAAATGCGCAGCTTTGGCCGGGGCGACCATCACCCTCACCGCAGTGCCTCTTCTCGCCTATGTTGTTGCTCCGGCATTAAAGAAGGGGACGAACAAGTGGATCGATTTCGGTCCTGTCGATCAGCTCAAGCTCGGAGAGATCGAGATGCTGTCCTATGAGTTTATGGTGAAGGACGGGTGGCTCGTTCTTCCCCAACGCGGCTTCGTCTGGGCCAAACTGGTCAGCCCCGAAAAAATCACCGTCTTTTCATCGACCTGCACTCATCTCGCCTGCAACGTGATCTGGCGGAAAGAGAAAGGGATTTTCGAATGCCCCTGCCATAGCGGCCATTTCGACATCAATGGCCGCCCGATCGCCGGGCCTCCGACGAGGCCGCTGGTCACTTTGGATCACAAGGTGGAAGAAAGCAAACTGATGGTCTTAATGCGTGCCTGAAAGGCCCAACTTCAAACAGAGGAGATCAAAATGAAAACAAAGACTCTGCTAATCGCAACACTTTTCCTGACGGTCTTAATCGGTGGGATGGCGCTTACGGTGGATCGGGCCATCAGCGCCGGCATCGAAACGCTCACGGCCGCCAAGGCCCCGAAGGCCCCGACCTCGTTGGATGACCCGGAATGGCAAAAGGCAAAGCCCCTCGACGTTCCTTTTGTGGGCAAAGAGAAGTTTGCCGGCAAAAAGGCGAACGTGATCACCCGGGCCATTTACACCGACAATGAAATTTTCTTTCTCTTCAAATGGAAGGATGCCACCAAAAGCCTGACAAAAGGGATGTGGCAGTTCGATGGAGAGAAATGGACCCATCTCAAGGGCGACGAGGACCGCATTGCACTGCTGTTCGAAATCAATCGGATCAACAACTTCGCCACCAAAGGCTGTGCCGTGACCTGCCACGGCGCCGCAGGGGCGCCGGTGAAAGACTTCAAATTCGCCACCGCTTCAGCGGGCGAAAAGGGCGACCTTTGGCACTGGAAGGCAGCCCGCTCCGATCCTTACAAATCCGCCGACGACGGCTGGCTGACAGCAGCCGGTGATAAAACGGGCCGCAAGGACGATGCTGGCGGCGGTGGGGACTCGCGCAACGAAACCGCTGACAAGTCAAAGCCGCAATTCATGCAGGACCCCTCCAAGAAAGCCTCCTTTCCGGGTGTGCTCCTCGCCGAAGAGGCGCTTGAGATTGCCGATTATTCGAAATTCAAGGCGAACGATACCCTCACTTACCGCATGCCCAAGAAACCCTCCGGGTCCCGCGGGGATATCAAGGCTGAAAGCCGCTACGCCGACGGGGAATGGACGGTAATGCTTTCCCGGAAGCTGGACACCGGAAACGATGACGATGTCGCCTTCAACCCAAAGAAGAAGTACAGCTTTGCCTTGGCGCTTTTCGACGATTCAATGGACTACGATTCCTACGACTCCGAAGCCTTGGTGCTTGAATTCGGCCGTTAGCCGGATCGCTCCGCCACAGTTCAGGACTTTAAGTAAGACCTAGGTCGGCCGCGATGAATCGCCGCCACAGATTGAGAGGAGAAGAGATGAAAGCGGGGAATGCCAACGTCCTGGCGTTGGTCCTGGGTGTCGCGCTCTTGATGATCCTCTCAGGGCAGGGGTATGTGGAATCGGCCGAGCCGCCGTTGGTCGTCACCGCTAAATATCTGCAGAAGGCCCCCACCGGGATGGATGACCCGGTCTGGCAACAGGCGAGCCCGGTCGAAGTCCGGGTGAAAGGCAGAGGAAGCTTCGCCGACGAGGAAGTGACGGTGATCACGAAGGCCGTCTATACCGCCGAAAGGATCTATTTTCTGTTCAGGTGGAAAGACCCCACGGAGAGCGTGGTCAAGCAGTCTTGGAGATTCGACGGTCAAAACTGGGCCCACATGAAGGGCGACGAAGACCGGATCGCGCTTCTTTTTGAGATCACCCGGATCAACGGGTTTGCTACCAAGGGATGCACCGTGGTCTGCCACAGTCCTCCGGATATTCCCAGCAAAGAATGGAAATTTGCCACTCAGACTCCCGCCGAAAAAGGGGATCTGTGGCACTGGAAGGCGGCCCGCTCCAACCCCTATCATCACGCCGATGACGGTTGGCTCACATTGGCCGGCAACCCCTCCGGCTCCTATCGGACCACCGGACGCAGGGCGGATGCCGGCGAGGGCGGCGATGTGCATAACGAAACCGAAGACAAGACTAAGCCCCTCTATATGCAGGACCCGTCCCGGAACCCTTCCGCACCAGGATTTCTACTCTTTGAAGAAACGGTCCAAATCCCCGGCGGCGCCCTATTCAAAGCCGGTGAGCTCATCACGTACCGCATGCCCAAGAAACCGGACGGTTCCCGCTCCGATGTCAAGGCCCTTGGTCAATATGCCGACGGGGGCTGGACGGTCATGCTTCATCGGAAGCTTGACACGGGAAATGAGGATGATGTCGTATTCAACCCCCGAAAGGAATACAGCTTCGCCATGGCCGTGTTCGACGACTCGGGTGAAGATCATTCGAAAGCGACCCGGGCGATGCTCCTCAGGTTCGGCCGCTAGCGGATCGGCTGAAAGGAATTCCGATGAACGGCACTGGACGCCTGTCTGAGAAGCTGCTCAACTTCCTGGCCATGGACGGCTACGCGGAACGACTCTGCAGCCTGAGAGTCGCGAGCGGCGCCCTCTGCTGGACACGGTTCTGCGGATCCTTGAGCCTGGTGCTGGTGGTCCTGCTCTTCCTGAGCGGGGCCTTCCTGATGTTCTACTATTCGCCCAGTCCGGGCGCGGCCTATGACAGCGTGGATTTTGGCCAGTTCTCGGTGCCTTTTGGGGATGTCGTCCGGGGCGTGCACTACTATGCCTGGAACCTGCTGCTTGTGGTCCTGGGGCTGCACCTGGCAGGGACGTTTCTCACCGCGGCCTACAAGGCCCCCAGGGAGCTCGTCTGGGTTTCGGGGGTGCTGATCATGCTGGTCGTGCCGCTTTTCGTCATTACGGGCGATCTTTTGCCCTGGGACCAGAAGGGCTATTGGACGACCCAGGTTCGCGGCAGTATCATTTCCTCGGTCCCGGTGGTTGGCGATTTGATGCTGCACCTGCTGCAGGGAGGGCCCCGGACAGGGATCGTGGCGCTTACCCGGTTTTACGTGCTCCACTGCATTTTCCTGCCACCTCTGCTCGCTGCGCTGGTCGCCCTCCACTTTCATTTTCTGGCGCATCGCGGGTTATCCGAGCCGCTGTCCGAAGGCGAGGCAGACCGAGGCTGCGTGCCCTTCATACCGAACCTGGTCAACCGTTGGCTGGTTCTATTCGCAGCGGTGATGGTAGTTCTCGCACTTGTGTCCGCCTACTGGCCAGCCCCCCTCGACAGCCCTGCGGATCCCACGGATTCCGCTTACGTGCCCAAGCCCGAGTGGTGGGTTCTGCCGCTGAATCAGTTGGTGAGCATTTTTAAGGGCTCCTTCATGTTCATCGGCACGGTCGCTATCCCGGGGGGCTTGGCTGCATTGTTGATTGCCCTGCCTTTCCTGGATCGCTCCCCCGAGCGCCACCCGCTGCGCCGGAAAAAGGCGATGGGTGCGGCGATCATGATTCTGACTCTGCTGGCAGGCCTTTCCCTCATGGGCTATATGGAACACTTTGCGACCCTGGACCCGTGAGGCTGCGCATATACGACGCATATGCCTTGGCAACAAGATCGTTGACCAGCCCGACATGCGCCAAATGAGTGTGAGCCTTGTGTTGGTGCCGCCTATGTCATCCGCCGGAATCATGTTCCACCGAGTTCCCCGTGAAAGATCACTTTCAGATATAGGCGAACCAGAAGCGTTCAACCCGCTGGAAATTCGTCCGCGCCTGTTCCGCACCCAGGATGATGTCTCCGTGACCGGGAAGCAGACTTTCAACCTCCAGGGTGGCGAGCCTCTTGATGCTCTCCTTCAGGGTGCTGCCGTCGCCGCCGGGCAGATCAGTGCGGCCGAGCCCTTCCCTGAAAATCACATCGCCGGTGAAGAGTGCCTTCTGCTCCGGCCAGTACAGGGAGATGGATCCCGGAGAATGCCCGGGAGTATGGAACACTTGAAATTCGAGCCCCTTAACCGCAAGGTCCCCCTCTTCCAGGAAAAAAGCGGGAACGTAGGAGTCAAATTCGAGTGAAGCCCCGAGATAGCGCCCCATCTCTCTAATGAGGCGCCAATCCTCCTCATGAACCGCAAACAAGGCCTCCTGCTTCTGAAACAGCTTCACCGCCTCAACATGATCGGGGTGACAATGGGTGGCGATGACCAGATCGATGTCTTCGATTCCCAGCCCCAATTGCCCGAGACCTGATTCAACATGCCCGAACAGGTGCAGATGTCCGGGGTCGATGAGCACGCGGGCAGGGCCGTCAATGAGGTAGGTGTTGCAGTTGTTGGCCGACATCGAATTCCACATAAAGCCATGAAGGTTTTCCAGAATCTTCATTTGCATCCTTCCTGCAGCTGCGGACCTAAACTCCAATAAGCTTCACGAGCACCCGCTTCTTCCTGCGCCCGTCAAATTCCCCGTAGAAGATCTGCTCCCAGGGTCCCAGATCCAACCTGCCGGCGGTGATCGCGACGACCACCTCTCGGCCCATCACCTGCCGTTTCAGATGAGCATCCGCATTGTCTTCACCGACATTGTGCCGATATTGAGAAACCGGTTCATGAGGCGCCAGCTTTTCAAGCCAGACTTCATAGTCTTGGTGAAGACCGGATTCATCATCATTGATAAACACCGAGGCCGTGATATGCATAGCGTTGCATAGCGCCAGGCCTTCTTGAATGCCGCTTTCCCGGAGGCATGCTTCGACCTGCGGGGTAATATTGATAAATGCCCGGCGAGTGGGCACGTTGAACCAGAGCTCTTTGCGGAAAGACTTCATAAACTGTTTTCCTCCATTCCCTGTTTCAAGTGGCGGCAACCCGTTGCCCTCCGGAAACTCACCCGGCACTCTGTCCCACACAAAAAGGCATCGGTCACCATCCGGGGACGATGGAACATCCGGGCGCTGCCCGTCTCACCCCGGTCTTGAGAGGGCAAGATCCTTCGGCAGGCCGGATTGCATGAAAACCTGGAGTCAGGACGAGAAAGGAAAGATGATGCGGAAGGTAGTGCCCGCTCCAACTTTGGTATCCATTTCCATGTAGGCCCCATGTTTCTCGAGGATTTGCCTGGAGATGCTCAGACCCAAGCCGGTCCCTTCCGATTTCCTGGTAAAGAACGGGTCGAAGATCCGATCCCGATCCTCCTCCAGAATGCCTTCACCGGTGTCCGTAACGTGCAGTACTACAGCAACCGGTTCTTCCTGTAACATGGTCCTGATGGTAAGTGCTCCGCCCTCCGGCATGGCTTCAATGGCGTTGATCACCAGATTCATGATCACCTGGCTGATCTGATTGTAATCGACCACCAGCATGGGTATGTTTTTCCCAAGGTCGAGCGTCACTTCCATGTTGGCCTTGCGCAAATGGGCCTTTGCCAGGTCGTAGCAGTAGCCGACAATTTCGTTCAGATGGTGAGGCAGGAACTGGGGATCACGGGGTTTGGCGAAATTCAGCACCTGATGGACAATGCGGTCGATCTTCTTGATTTGTTGAACGACGTCGTCGAACATTTGCGCCTGTGCCGGGTCAAGGGACAATTCTCGCTGCAGCATCTGAGTGTTGAAATTAATGGTCGCCAGGGGATTGCGTATTTCATGAGCGATCCCCGCCGCCAGGGTTCCCAGCGCCTTGAGCTTTTCAGATTGCTGCAATCGTTGTTCTAATTTCCTTTCCTCGGTGACGTCCTTTTCATAGTAGACCACGCGTTCCACATCACCATCGGCATTGAGGACAGGAAAGGCGTAGTAGTGATAGTATCCGCCCCAGCGCTGGTGAGGGCCTTCTCTTTGCACCGGTTGCACCCCCCAGAGGCATGCCCAAATCGGACATTCGGGGGGGGGCTGATCCTGTTCATAGAGGATTCTCGTATATTTCTTTCCGATGAGGTTCTTTGCTTCCCCGTAAACCATTTCGCTGGTTCGATTGACTCGGAAAATGCGAAGCTGGTTATCCACCAGGAAGATGCTGTGCTGAATGGCGTCAAAGCTGATCTCGAGCTCGCTCTTGGCCCGTTCGATGGACTCGAAAAGCTGAGCGTTCTCGATCGCCACCCCCAGTTGATTACCAATGGCAGACAGAAACTCGCTTCGTTCCTCACTGATCTGGAGATGACCTTCGTTGGTCACATAAAGCAACCCCAGCACCTTGTTCTGGTTTTTCAGGGGAATGCAGATGACCTCATCGACCCCCGCGCCGTACATCCGTTCGCGCAATTGGGAAAAGAAGAGTTTGCTGACAGGAACCCAGTGGACCATCTTGTGATAACCGAAACGGCTCATAACCTCCGGAGCGACGGTGATGGCCTGGATGGCGTTGACCAGGGAGGAGGAAAACCCGTAATGGGCAGCCAGTTCAAGCAGCCACTGTTCCTCCGCGATGTCCTTGACCAGATAAATCGCCCCCATCTTCAGCCTGAGGGTGCTGAGAATCGCCACCAGCGCCCGCTGCAGAACATCCTCCAGGCGGGGCGAGCTTTGCAGTGCGGAGGAAATCTGGAAGAGGATTTGGAGTTCGTGATGCTGCTGCAGGTATTCTTCCGAGGAGAGAACGGGGTTGGGTGATTGTCCTGTTGCCAATGATTCCATGAACCTCTCGGGCTCTCCTTTTCCGAAACCAGGGCTCAGAGATCGGATGTCAGGAGTCGGAAATCAGAAGTCAGAATGCGTCCTTTTCCGACCCTGCGATTTCCGATCTCCGTTCTCTGAACTCTGTTGATCGAGTTCCCTACGATTTCGATTTCGTCCGGGCCTCGATGGCTTCCCACTGCGAGTAAGTCACCTTAGCCACGCGAATGGATGCAGCGTCAACCATTTTGCCATCGATGGCCAAGGAGCCGCATCCTTCTTTCTGGGCTTCCTGTAAGCCTTCAGAATTCTCTGAGAACGCTCCACATCTTCCGGCGGTGGTGTATACATTTCGTTAATGATTTCAATCTGGTCAGGATGGATGACCCATTTCCCGTCATAGCCGAGGGCGGCACTGAGGATGCATGAGCGGCGCAACCCTTCAGGGTTCTTGTAGTCGCCGTATGGCGCATCGATCGCGGACAATCCCGCCGCTTTGGCGGCCATGGCCATCCGGCTCAACGGAAAATGCCAGCGATGTCCGGGATAGAAATCCTCGACATCCCCGTGACCGCTGATGCCTTTGCTCATCATCGTAAGGGAAGCACTGTAGTCGGCTACCCCGAAAACCAGCGTTTCCAAACGTGGAGAACTCAAGGCGATCTCTCCCGCCTTGAGCATCCCCTCTGCGGTTTCGATGGATGCCTCCAGACCAATCGGCGTCTGAAACCCCATGCGCATTTCAATTTGGGTCAAAAGATAATCGATGGCTTTGATTTCGCTGGCGTCGTTGACCTTCGGAACCACAATCACGTCGATGGCATCCCCGGCGGCTTCCACGATATCAATGATGTCGCGATAGGCAAAGGGGGTATCCATGCCGTTGATGCGGTAGCAGCGAACTTTGCCGCTCCAGTCCTGCTCTTTGAAGGCGGCAATGACGCGCTTGCGCGCTTCCTCCTTTTCGGGAACCGGGACACTGTCCTCAAGGTCGAGCATGAGGACGTCGGTTGGAAGGCCGAAGGCTTTCTGGACCATCTTTTCGCGATTGGCAGGCACGGACAGGGTCGAACGGCGCAGACGAATGGGCTTTTCCACTTTGGTCTCCTTGCAGGGAAGATAGTGTTCCGTGAAATGACTGTGTTGCTGCTAGCCCTTGGATCGCTTTTCCTTGATGGCGGCCTGAGCTGCAGCCAGCGTAGCCACCGGCACCCGATAGGGGGAACAGCTCACGTAGTCCAGGCCGATACGGTGGCAGAACTCCACCGATGACGGGTCCCCGCCATGTTCTCCGCAGATGCCTATCTTGAGATCCGGCCGCACCGAACGGCCTTTCTTAACGGCAATTTCCATGAGTCCGCCAACACCGACCTGATCCAGCCGGGCAAAGGGGTCATGCTCCCAGATTTTGCAGGTCAAATAAGGCGGCAGAAACTTTCCGGCATCATCCCGACTGATGCCGTAGACCATTTGGGTAAGATCATTGGTCCCGAAGGAAAAGAACTCCGCAACTTCGGCAATTTGGTCCGCCGTCATGGCACTGCGGGGGATTTCGATCATGGTCCCCACTCTGTATTCCACTTTGACCCCGCATTCCTCCATCACCTGTTTCGCTACCGTGTCCACAACCTCCCTTTGGTTCTTCAATTCGTTGACGTGGCCCACAAGGGGAATCATGATTTCGGGAAGAACGTCGATTCCTTCCTGTTTCACCTCGCAGGCGGCTTCCAGGATGGCTCGTGCCTGCATGGCCGTAATTTCCGGATAGACGACGCCCAGCCGGCAACCGCGATGTCCCAGCATGGGATTGGCTTCATGCAGGCTCACCACCTTCGCCTGCAGCTGTTCCAGCGACACTCCCATATGTGTCGCCAGTTTCTGGATGTCTCGTTCATCATGGGGCAGGAATTCGTGCAAGGGCGGATCCAGGGTGCGGATGGTCACCGGCTTGTCTCTCATGGCCCTGAAAAGGCCTTTGAAATCTTCCTTTTGCATGGGGAGGAGTTTGGCCAGCGCCAACTCCCGTCCCTCTTGGTCTTCGGCCAGGATCATTTCCCGAACGGCATCGATCCGGTTCCCTTCGAAAAACATGTGTTCGGTTCGCGTCAGGCCGATCCCTTCCGCTCCGAAGGCAATGGCCTCCTCAGCCTGGTTGGCCTGATCGGCGTTGGTCCAGATCTCCAGGCGCCGGAATTCATCGGCCCAGCCGAGCAAGGCGACATAATCCTGATAGACCTGCGACCGCTGGGGCGCCAGACTCTTATCAATGAGGACCCGAAGGATCTCCGACGGACGCGTCGGGATCTGCCCGGCGAAGACTTCTCCCGCCGTGCCATCGAGAGAGAGGTACTGGCCCTCGCGAATGACTCGATCCCCGATCGTCATCCGGCGGCCGCGGTAATCGATTTCAAGGTCGCCGCAGCCCACGATACACACTTTTCCCATCTGGCGGGCCACCAATGCCGCGTGGGAAGTCATCCCGCCGCGGGCGGTAAGGATTCCCCGCGAAGCATGCATGCCCCGAATATCCTCGGGCGAGGTTTCCAGGCGAACGAGAATGACGATCTCTCCTTTCCTCACCCATTCCTCCGCGTCGGCCGCGTTAAAGACCACGCGCCCCGTTGCCGCTCCCGGCCCCGCCGCCAAACCACGAGCCAGAATCCCACCGTCCCGTTCCGCTTCCTGCTTGGCTTTGGGATCGAAGGTGGGGCGCAGAAGCTGATCCATATGATCGGGATCGACGCGCAGCAGGGCTTCCTCTTTGGTGATAATTCCTTGCCTCACCATGTCCACGGCGATCTTGAAGGAGGCGAAACCGGTGCGCTTTCCGGACCGGGTCTGAAGCATCCAGAGCTTCCCTCGTTCAATGGTAAACTCAACGTCCTGCATATCACGGTAGTGACGGTCGAGGCTGCTGCGAATGCCATCCAGCTCAGCGTATATTTCCGGCATCGATTCTTCGAGGGAAAGCTCGTTTATGTCTCCCTTCTGATGCCTGTTTATGGGCAGGGGCGTGCGGATTCCAGCCACCACATCCTCCCCCTGCGCATTGATCAGGTATTCCCCGTAGAAAACATTTTCTCCCGTCGCCGGATTGCGGGTAAAGGCAACACCCGTGCCGCAATCCTCCCCCATGTTCCCGAAAACCATGGCCTGCACGTTAACCGCCGTACCCCTAATTCCGGTGATGTGGTTCAATTCCCGGTAAGCAATGGCTCGAGGGTTCTCCCAGGAACCGAATACGGCCGTTATGGCACCCCAGAGCTGATCCATGGGGTCCTGCCGAAATTCAAGTTTCTTGCGTTCCCTGATAAGCCCCTTGTACCGCTCCACCAGATCTCTCAGATCGGCGGCGCTGAGCTGATTGTCGAATTCCACGCCCCGCTTCTTTTTCGTATCCTCGATGATTTCATCAAAAGGATCGTGTTCGTCTTTGGTCTCCGGTTTGAGTCCCAGGACCACATCGCCGTACATGCTGATAAACCGCCGATAGCAGTCGTAGGCAAAGCGTTCGTCCCCGGTTTGCTCTACCAGACCCAACACCGTGTTATCATTCAGGCCGAGATTCAACACCGTGTCCATCATGCCGGGCATACTGATCTCCGCGCCTGATCGCACCGAAACGAGCAGAGGGTTTTCGGCATCGCCAAATTTTCGCCCCATCATCTCTTCCAGCCGGTGGAGCGCTTCTTCCACCTGCCCCTTCAATTCCGGGGGGTATTCGCCATTATGTTCGTAGTAATAGGTGCAGATATCGGTGGTGATGGTGAAACCGGGAGGGACCGGAAGGCCAAGGTTTGCCATTTCCCCCAGGTTCGCTCCTTTGCCTCCCAGCAATGTTTTCATCTGGGCGTTACCGTCGGCGCTTCCCCCTCCAAAGAAGTAGACATACTTCGGCGTCATAATCTCATCTCCCTTTTTCTCAAGATGGACACTCAAAAACCATGCGAATTGACATCCAGGCAGGTTAGGTTAAAGGCTTTCGCACTCGCAACATCAGCAAGATGTGCATGAGCGCTTTAATATACTAAATTCCTTTGCTCTGTACAGCAAAAAAGCCGCTCCCTGTGCCTCGGAGTTCACAGGAAGGCAGCCGTCGGCAGCATGAAGAGCCGTCATTGGGCTGCAAAGCATGCGGAGACAAACCGGGGGCGAGGGGACACGGCAGGAGGAGGGGATGTGACGGTCGTCAACACCCGCCAAGCGATATCATCCTGAGAGAACTGATCGAAAACCGGGGCAGCCGGGCAATAATAACCGCCCGGCTGCATCGCGTGCATATCTGGAAAGAGCCGTCTTATCTGAATCGTTTGCAGAGGTCAGCTAAAGAGGACGCAGCTACACCTCCAGCCACGAGTCCGAATAAAGCTTGTGGCCGAGGATGACCTTGGCCGTTTTCACGTACTCGACTTCTTCTTTGGACAATGACGCCATATCGATGGGTTCACCGTCTTCCACTTTGGCAACCAGGGCTTCGAGGTCGGGGCGTTTTCCCCGGGCGATGTCATGGAGCGGCGTGTCGAAGGTGTCGACAATCGCCGAGTAGAGCCCATGACGCTTCCAGATCATGAGCATCACCTGGTTGAGAATGGGCCGAAGATGCTCGGGAGGGCCATTGGATACATTCGACAGCCCGATCGTGCTCAGGCACCCGGGGGCGATGTCCTGAAACATCTTCATGAATTCCAGGACGCTCATGATTTGCCCCTGCTGCACATTTACCGGGGTCTGAATGGGATCGACGAGGATCCGTTCGGGATCGATCCCGTGTTCACCGGTCGCCTTGTAAACCAGTTCGGCACAGAGCGCCCCCCGTTCATTTTCATCCCGGGGCATGCCTTCCGGCCCCCAGAGCAGTCCCACAAAGTCCGCACCGTATTCCGCCGCCAGGGGCAGCAGGGCATCCATTCTTTCGGGACGCACCATGATGGAATTGATCAGCGGGCGGCCTTTCTTGTGCGCCTTGAGACCGGCCTCGATGGCTTTGATGTTGGAGGTATCGAGGGCCAGCGGAAGGTCCGTCACTTCGTGCACCACCGGCACCAGCCAGGTCATCAGGTCCACCCCGGTCTTGCCCGCCGGGCCGATATTGAGGTCGATCCAGTCCATTCCGGCTTCAGTTTCCTGAATGGCCAGTTCCTGCAGGGTCTTGGCATCTTTCTCTTTCAGGGCCTTTCCGTATTTCTTGCTCATAATGTTTAAGTTTTCACCAATGAGCTTCATTCCTTCTTCCTCCGTGAATATCGCCTCTATTGAGCCTTCCAAACCTTAAGGAACTTGGGTATCTGGCTTGCCTCCCGGGGACCGACGGTCACCGTCCAGCCACTGAGCTCTTCCTCAAGCTCTCCGCTGATCCCGGCGGCGTAGCCCGGAATGATGATCGTCTTGTGTTTGATCTTGTCTTTGATGCCGCATTTATTGATGAAAGTGCCGACGGATTCTCCCGAGAATTTACCGGCGGCCCACGCCGTCATCACCGACAGGCCTTCCGTGTCCTGAACGCAGAGCCAGGACGGCACGCGGCTGGACTCAATTTCTCCCGAAACAATAAAATAGGTGAGGGAGAAGTTGCAGGTGACCAGAACCGGGGAGTTTTCGTCAGGGTTGTTGATGGGATAGATCCCCTGTTCGGCGGTCATCGGCCGCTGCGGGTCGGTGTAGATATTGAGCCGCTCCAGGAAGAGCGGGAAAAGGGTGTGCGGCTGAAAATCGCTCATCGCGATCACCGCCCCGTATTTGGCGATAAAAGTCGCCGCCACCAGGGTTTCATCCATCAAATTGTCCGCCATTTCATTGGCCATGATGATGGTCGGGAAACCCAGGGGGCGGAATTTGTCTTTGAGTGCCGCTCGGCGAATGAGGACCTGGTCTTCGAATACTTTCTTGAGTTCCCGGTTGCCGGTGTCGATGACCAGGTCTTTGAGTCCCATTGCGGTGAGTTTTTCGGTCAGCGCAATGACGCTCTCGAGGCTGCCGTCGCCCTTAACGGCAAGGGGGCAGGCCACCTCTTTGGCCAGTTCTCCGAGCGCATCGGCATTGGCTGCGGTGGCCGCATAGAGGAGCGGCTTTTTGTCCTTCAGCGCCGACGCCGCATCCTTCAGGACTTCCACCTTGTCCGACTTCAGAATAAGGCTTGCGCCGGTCCCGTCAGAGACTTTACGGGCAAGCGCAGTGAATTTGGCCGCATCTCCCCCGGAGTCCTGCACGACGAACATTTCAGCCCGCAGCTTCAAACCCACGCGATCATACTGGCAGGCTTTGAAGCGGTCCATTTTCCCGACAATGGAACCTTCATCCTCATCGGTGCTGACGACGGCCGCCAGTCCGGGGGGATTGACGAAGGTTTTTTCATGGCGAAAAAGGACGGTTTCCCCGCCCACTTTAACCGCGTACTCGCCCGCTCCGATGGTCAAGGGACGAATCGGCGGGGCGGATTCCGATGAAAGTTTTTCCTTGGCCTCTTCGGAGACGTATGGACATTTGTCCAACTCCGCCTTACCACCCGCCAGATTCATGGCGAAGGCCAGGCAGGTTGGGACCCCACATTCACCGCAGTTGGTCTTAGGAAGCAATTTAAAAATCTGAATACCGGTCAAGCCCATAGGTTTCTCTCCTCATCCCAAAACTGATTCCATGGTCAAAGCGGGATGGCCAACCTGCTCGAGGAAGGCATAGATTTCGTCCTCGCTGGCTCCCTGTTCTTCGGTGGCAATCATGTCGATCAAGTTGGGAATTCCGACCTCTTCCCCACGCTTCAGCAGACGTTCCCGAAGTTCCTCTTTAAGCATCTTCGGCATCCAGACGAGACGCAGAAGACCGCCATCACCCAGGACAAACTTGCGCTGCGTGATATTGTACTTGCTGTGGCCCACAAATCCCGGGGTGACATTTCCGCCCCCGATGGTTCCTGCGAGAGTCGTAAACTTCATCCCGCTCGGCGTCATCCCGGTAAAATCCCGATTGACCGTCATGATGCCATTGCACATGGGCAGGATGGCGGCGATGCATTCGCAGCAGCCGCAGGTGGTCATCGGATCGTAGACGATGCTGTAGAAATTATAGCTGGAGATGGATTGGCGTGAAGCCTTGAAGACAAAATCGTTGACGCCCTTCCAGTTGCCCAGATTGGGATCCAGCGTCTCGCCCTTCTGGATGGGCTGGTTCGGCCCGGTGGGATTGATTTCAAAAGAGGCTTTGCAGTCCAGCCAGTTGTACGCGCCGCACAATCCGGTTCGCTCGGGGCTGATCACGCACACGTGAGTCGGGGCGAAAGACTGGCACAGAGTACAGGAATAGTAGGTCTCCGTCCCCTCGTCGGTCATCCCCTCGATGCGGTCATCGCGGATCGCATAGGCGTGTTGCGCCATGGGCAGGATTTCCTTCACCTTCGCTTCGTCGGTGTAGATCTTTGCCTGACACTTGTCGAAGATGGCGCCGAAATCCTGGTGGAATTTGGCGTGCAGGATCTTGCCGATGTGTTCGAGAGTAAACCCTTTTTCGACCGCCTGCTTGCCGATGCGATACCAGGCGATATCCCGCTGGCCGATGTGCATGATCCCCTGCGCGTAATTGACGAGGTGATGAATCTGGCGTTCGAGAATGGGTTCGTAGTCTTCCTGCATTTTGCGGCCCGCCACTTCCACCACGACGGCCAGCGGCAGTCTGCTCCCCGGTTGAATGTCCTTGATATCAGGCCCGATGACCTCGACCCGGCCGTCCTCCACCGCGTCCATATCGGCAATCCGCACCAGTTCGCAGCAGGGCGTTCTACCACCGCCGCATTCAAGATAGACGTCATCCTTCCTCACCCGCTCGCCCTCGAACGCAGGCCCGTAGGCTATGGGGATGGGGATTTCGGTGATGGTGACTTTGAGGCCCCGGACTTCGATGGACTTCGCCGTCATCTGATCGTGGGGCACATTGGCGACCACGTGCTCGTAGGTACAGATACCGGTCGGGAGGACTTCCGGGATGTCCGTGTCCGAAATCGTCGGGAAGCCCCAGTTGATGGCCCCGGCGGCATTGGCCGCCCACTCGGCATTGACCTCTCCAAGAGCGTTGACAAAGGCAAAAACGCGGTCTTTGTTGTATTTCAACACAGTCCGGTAGTCGCCGGGCTGCACGCCGCCAAAGGCCATGGCTGCCCGGTTGGCAAAGCCTAAAGCGAAGACGGCGCCCGAAATATCCGGACCAAAAGGCACCAGACGAGTGCCCCAGCCAACCTGCACCCCCGCCTCGATCAACTGCTCGGTAAAGGTCGTACCGCCCTGGTTGGCACACATGAAGACGTAGAGGTTCTTCTTCTGATAGTCTTCGGCAATCATCTTGGCGATTTCCGGGTTCGGCGCCGCGCCGACGATGGCGGCAAACCCGGGGGCGCTGCCGTCGACAAACTCGATGCCGCGCTTGCGCATAATGGTGTCGTCAGCGGCCCCCAGCCAGATCCTTCCCCCCTCGACATCGCAATCTTCGCCGGGGAGATAGAAGTTGGGGTCTTCAACATAGCGAATAGCCTCCGCCACTTCCTCAGCCAGAATGGCAGCCATCCCGGCGTCCAGCAGATGGCCCAGATAGGGCACATGGATGGTGCCTTTGAGGTGTGGGGGCAAGAGTTCTTTGCAACGGTTGAGCACTTTTTCGGCATCGCTGAGCTTTTCCACCTTGATGCCAAGGATGGAGTAGATCACAGGTAAATAATAAGCGGTATTGGGGAAGGCCAAAGGCTGGTTGGGGCCATATTTGTCCATCGCCCGTTTGAACGTACCGTCCGCCTTGGAAACGATATTGTAAGCACCCTGAATCGCGGCAAAAGCGACTAACCTGGACATGGTTTACTCCTCTTCTTAAGGGCTTTCGTACCCTGACTTGTGCCTTGTAGCATCGGCTTCAAGCCGACATTTTCCGGTTCCCGGGGGGACTCCTGCCATGAGCCCGGCAAAGGCCCCCCGTGCTCCTTAGCCCTCTGCAGCTCTTCGGTCTTCCATGCTGAAGAGCTTGCGCTCGCGTTCCCCCATGATGCCCAAAGCTGCCCGCTTCTTGTCGATGTGGGCAATCATCAGGCGCGCTATCTCGTAGGGATCCGTTGCGAACCCCCACTTGCCGAAGCCCTGGTTCTCGAGATCCTCAAAAAGAAGTTTGTGGAATTTAGTGCCCTCCACGATCGGGAAGGTGACCCCAAAAATGGTGTAAACTCCTGAGGCCACGAAGTACTGACCGATGCAAATGGCCTTTTCACTCATGTACTCGGGAGCGCAACCCGCTACCGGGAGGTCGGCGATGCTCTCGCCGAGCCCGCCTGTTCGGACCATCTCCGCACAGGCAATCAGGATGCGGCTGTTGTCCACGCACGACCCGAGGCTCAGCACCGGGGGCATGCCCACCGTCTCGCAGACCTCCCGCAGGCCATCGCCGGCCAGCACGGCCGCATCGGGTTTCATCAACCCGGCCTTGGCCAGCGCAATCTGCGAACACCCCGTCTGCACCACCAGCACATTGTGCTTGATCAGTTCCTTGACCAGCGTGACATGGACGTAATCCTGCTTCACGCGGGGATTGGTGCAGCCTACGACGCCGGCAACACCGCGGATGCGGCCGTTGATGATATTCTCGTTCAGGGGGGTGTAAGACCCTCGGAAGGTCCCTCCCAACATGTAATTGATGTATTCGTGGGAAAACCCGTGAACCCCCATGTCCTTGCGACTCGGGATCACCACCCGAGCGGGACGATTCTTGAAACGTTCGATGGCCAGCTCGATAATCGCATTGGGGGCCTGCTCAGGGTGGTGTTCATGGAATTCGATGTGAGTCGCGCCTTCGATCTTGCATCTCGGGTTGGTGGTAAAGAATCTGGTGCCGTAACACTCGGACAGAGTGGCCAGCGACTGCATGATGCACTGAACATCCACGGCCATGGCATCCACGGCGCCCGTGGCAATGACCGGTTCCACGCTGAGGAAATTCCCGGCATGAGGAATCCCGTGACGACCCAGGGCTTCCGCCCCGGAACAGCACATGCCCAGCAGATTGACCCCCTTTGCTCCGGCCGCTTTCGCTTTTTCGATAAGAGCGGGATCACTGGTGGCGGCGATCATGGCCTCAAAAAGCAGCGGTTCATGGCCATGGATGATGATGTTCACCTGGTCTTCCTTGAGAAATCCCATATTCACGCCGGCTATGTGGGGCGTTGGCGTGCCGAAGAGGATATCGGTGATTTCGGTGGCCACCATGGACCCTCCCCAGCCATCGGCAAGGGCCGTGCGAGAGCATTGCTTCACGATGTTCTCATAGTCCTGGTCAACGCCCATGTGGGTCCGGTGCATGATCTCCATGATTTCACGCATCGCCCCGCGGGGAACGACGCCGTGCTTTCTCCAGGTTTCCAGGGTCTTTGCCGGCACCCGCTTGGCAAAGGGAATCTCGCCCTCGACCTGGGTGTAGGTCCTCTCGAGTTCCTTATAAAGATCCTTGGCTACCTCGATGGTCTCTCGCCCCTCCTCTTCGATCCCAATGCTGGCGGCGACACTGCGCAGCTTCTTCTCGTCCTTGATCTTGAAACCCTTGATGTTCCCGTTAACCACTTCCCGAAACACATCGAGCATGCCCATGCCATGATCGGTATGAGCGGCGCCGCCGCTGGCCACCATTCTGGCAAAGTTCCGGGCACCGATGGTATCGATGGTGGCGCCGCACACTCCGACCCGAGCATACGGGTCCCTGGCGTTCAGGCGGCATGGCCCCATGAAGCAGTGCTTGCAGCAGGCCGATTCCGCTCCGATGGGACAGGGTTTCATATCGAAAGCCCTCTTGATGGCCGTTTCATGGCCGTCGGAAGCAACTTTTTGCAGCATCTGGAGAGTCGTTTCGCAGGTGGTTGTATCTCGGAAATCGATTTCCTTGGTTTTCTTGCCTTCCGGAGAAACGGCTTTCAGTTTCTTTTCCTCATCTGACATGGTGCACCTCATTTCCCCTTCCTGGGGTGTTTGTAATATTTTGCCAAACCATTGAACTCATGGCACCGGACCCGGCCGAATGCCGGAGGGTTGAGCTGCCTGACAATTGTGAGCCACTCATTTCAGACGCCGGGGTAGAGAAATCCGGATTCTTCCGAATAAGCTGCAACCAGACCCCGGCATTTCGCGACTTCAGGTTGATATGACAGCGATTGAACACCCTCCTAGATCATCTTGTCGATAAAGCCCTTGACCCTTTTGACCGACTCCGGGTGTCGCAGAACAACGATGTCGGCCCCCGCAAGCAGCATGTCAACGGCCGCAACCGACTCCATCAGGACGCCTCGCTTCTCGGGCTCCCCTAACTCGGGGGCATCTTCGAAGCTGAGATTCGCCTCCTTGCATTTCCACACTTCGTTGCCGACGTTGGCGATGATCGGCTGCTGCAGCTTCTCGTCCTCCTGCGTCAAGGCCGCCTGCATGATTCTCTCCATCACCGAATAGGTATATTCCATGCCGTAGCCCAGACCACCCGTAGTCGGGTCAATCAGCATGTCCTGAGTGGGAACACCCAGGTTGCCGAGGAGGATATTGAGCTGTTTGGCCAGATTGACATCGATCGGTGAGGAGGCAACCACCACGTGTTTATACCCCAGGCAGGCCGCTCCGATTTGCTTGTAATCCCCCTCCTCGACGGGAGAGACCGCGAGGCGCCGGTTGGCGCACTTTTCTGCGACCAGGCGCATGACATCCACGTCTTTTTCGTGGTTGGCGACACCCCAGACCACCACCGGAACCTCGACGGCCTGAACCACACTGGCCACGACGTCGGCGACCTCGGCGGCGGATCTGTTCTCGGCGTTGGGATCGGCGCTCTTGGTCTGCACCACGATGATTTCGGCACCGTATTCATCAACACACTTTTTCGCCCATGCGGCCGGATCACTCAGCACGTCCTTGAACGGGGCCTTAGCCGCCTCGGACCATTCGGCGCTGGGGTCCTTGTCCCAGACTTCCATGGCTACCTTGGGCGGCCGCGGCAACTCCGCCTCGAAAGTGTGAAAGGGATAGGCCGCTTTGCCGCCGACAGTCACCGCTTTATCGCCTTGCCCCAAAGTCACTTCTCTGATACGTCCCGAATAGACTTGCTTAGTAGGTTGAAAAGCCAAGGCCAGGTCCTCCTTTCGAAAAGTCCAGTTGGTTTGTCATGCAACCGGCCGAAACCGGTTGGCCCTTTTCCTTCCAAGCCCCTCTCGCTCCAGACCAAAACCGCCCGGGTCGGGACGAGCTTCGTCTTAATGACTGTGTCCGATTTTCAGGAAATGCTGCATCATCGCGTCCGTAAAGCCCTTTCAGAACCGCCTTCGGTGGTGATGAGGCGCTTCCCCGCCTTACCGAACTGCGTTTTAGGCCTACAGGTCAGGAAGACCCAGGGTGTAAGCAGCAAAGAAAAAGTGAGCTAAGCGCCACGAAGAGAATGAGACATCAAAATTTTGGGGAGGATCAGTGAAATGAACTTGCGCTCCCGGTTGGACTCATGGCATCTACAATTCAATTACAATGACCCTTGCGTTCAATATAGAATTGGGTCTCAAAAGTCAACTTGTTTTCCCCACTTTTCTCCATTTTGCGGGGTGAGATCGGGACTGTTTAATGTTAGAATACTTACCAGGCTGCTATCGGGATGATGCTGCACCGAAGGCACGACAACCGGCGACACAGCCGGTCTTGAGCAACCAGCATGGCGAAATCGGCGAAAGAACGGCCGAACTATGTGAAGGAGGGCACCTGTGAAAAAATGCGTTTTCCACCTCATGCACCCTGTCCCCCTCTTCATCGGTATTTTTGTGGCGGCGACAGCTCTCCTGATGTTCTTTGCGAGCTTTTCGCAAGCGGCTGAGGGCCATGGGGGAAGGCTCAATCTGGTTACTGCCATAGAACAGGTTGCGAAACAGAATATTCCCACGGTGGTTCATATCGAAGTCACCGAACGCAAAGAGGTGGACAACCCTTTTTTGCCCTTCGAAAAAGACCCTTTCTTTCGCCGCTATTTCAACCTGCCGAAGAAGATGCCTAAGAAATTCAAGCAGGAAACTGTCGGCCTGGGGAGCGGCGTCATTATCGACAACAAGGGC
Source organism: uncultured delta proteobacterium (assembly GCA_963844985.1). Classification (GTDB taxonomy): domain Bacteria; phylum Desulfobacterota; class Syntrophobacteria; order Syntrophobacterales; family Syntrophobacteraceae; genus JADGQM01. Next base: position 26,931 of record CAWJQV010000017.1, on the reverse strand, counting down.
CATATTCTCACCAACAACCATTTGGTTGCGGGAGCAAGCAAGATTCAGGTGGTGATGGCCAACGGGCAGTCTCTGTCCGGAAACTCGGTGATGCTGGTGGGAACCGATGCCAAGACCGATCTCGCCGTAATCCAGATTGCCGTGACCGATACCCTGCCGTACGTTACCTTTGGCGATTCGGACAAGATGGAGGTCGGGCAATGGGTGGTAGCCATCGGGCACCCGCGCGGCCTCGACCAGACCGTAACCCACGGGATTATCAGCGCAAAGCACCGCCGCGGCATCACCGACCCGAGCAGCTACCAGGATTTCCTGCAAACCGATGCCGCCATCAATCCGGGCAATAGCGGCGGTCCGCTTTTGAATCTTTATGGAGAAGTCATCGGCATCAACACCGCGATCGCCTCGGAATCCGGCGGCTCCGAAGGCCTCGGCTTTGCCATCCCGAGCAACATGGCTGTGCACATCAGCAAAGAACTGATTGCCCGGGGCAAAGTCGAACGTGGATGGGTCGGCGTCAGCATTCAGGATCTCACCCCTGAAATGATGCAAAAACTCGGTTTGATCAGTTCCAAGGGGGTCTTCATCGCCGGGGTTTTTCAGGATAGCCCGGCGGATCGAGCAGGCTTGAAAAAAGGAGATCTGATCATTGCCTATCAAGGCAAGGATATTCCCGATGCCGCAACCTTTCGAAATGACGTGGCGATTGCGTTGATTGGCCAGGAAGTGAAGATCACCGTCTTAAGGGAAGGGAAGAGGCAGGACTTCCTCGTTCAGGTCGGTAGCCAGGAGGAACAGAAGCGAATTCTCTCGGCATCCCTCAAAGAAAGATTTGGAATCGCGGTTCGAACCCCCACGGCCAAAGAGATCGAGAAGTACAGTCTGGAATCCGACCGCGGAGTCGCCCTTGTGGAGGTCGCTCCCAAGGGCCCGTTTGCCAAGGTGGGTTTCAGGGCGGGCGATCTTATCCTTCAGGTCGATGACGATTGGATTGATGACCCGGAGGATTTGGCTGCCGTGCTGGCGAGCCTGCCAAGCCGCCAAAAGGTGAGCCTGCTTGCCATTGACCACAAAAGCGGTAAGGCCGGTTATCTCACTGTAACCCTTCCTTAGTAGATACTCGCACCACGGAGTGAGTATTTTCTTGGGACGGCCTCAGCTCGCCGGCAATGAGTTCCCGGCCAGGAGTCTGCTGCGGTTTAGCCCGATAATGCTTACCAGGATCATGGTCCCCCCTGCCAGGAAGTGCCAGGTAACGGGTTCATGAAGAAAAATGATGCCCCAGACCGCAACAAAGAGTATTTCACTGGTCAACAGGAGACCGCCTTCAAAACTGCCGCAGTAGTGGAACCCCTGATTCATGAGCAGCTGCGCGATCAGCGAGGTGGTCACGATCCCAGCCACGATGAACCATTCGTACGCAGAAGCGGGCAACTGCGGATCAGCGACAAAGGGGACAAACGAAATGACCGCACCGGCCAGGCAGAAATAAAGATAAATAATCACCGGGCCGTTGGTTTCCCGCGCCTTCTTGAGAGCGGCCAGGGCGACACCCGCAAATCCAGCCCCCACCAAGCTCATCACCTGACCGAGAAGACCTCCTTCCAGCCTCGGGTCGAGGATAACCGCCACCCCGCTGAGGGTAAGCACAATCCAAAGCAGATCTTTGGTCAATTTTTCTTTGAAAAACAGGGTGGAAAACAGGGCGGCAAAGGCCGGAAAAACATAGAAAAGGACCAGCGCTGTGGAAATGGGGATCAAGCGAAAAGCAATGACTACGGCAAGAAAGGAGAGCGACCCTGCGATCCCTCTTAGCGCCAGATATTTGCGGTTGTGGCCGTCAAACGGGTTGCGGCGCCAGCCGAAAATCAGCACCAGAATGCCCATACCGCAGCCGAATCGGTAAAAGGCAATATCCCAGATTCGGAATGATGACGCCGAAACCTTGATCAAACAATCCATGACCGCGAATAAAAAGGCGGCAGCCACCATCAAGAGAGGTCCGACGGCGGCGGTTCCTCTCAATCGAAGGCACTGCGGAAAAGAAGATGTTCCGTGCTTGATCAACATTCTGTCCGAGGCCTTTTGGCAGCATTGAATTGTTTGATCCAAAGAGTCTTTATACTGCTTAAGATGATGAGCGGCAAGCGGTCCCGCCGAGCTGCAGCAATTCTAATGTTTGCTGACGGTTCCCTTTGCGTCGCCCCCAGTCCTAGCCCTATCCAGAGAGCAGCCAAGCAATGAGCAGATAGGCGCCCTTGATTTCTCTGAGTACGGATCCACATAAATGGGTGGCCGATATCCGCCTGAATTTCTGCTTGTTTTCCATCTTCCTCCCATCTATTCTGAAAATCTGGAAACTTGGGAGCCTCTTGCCCTGAAGACACCGCAGGGTCAAGGCTCCTTCGTGAAGCTCGGCGACAAGAGGGATGCAGAAAATCTTTTCCGTAATTCCCGCCAGCATGCCGACCACACCGAAGTGACGCCCGAATATCCAGGGAGCTTTCCCGGAGTTCTCGGATTCCTGGTGCAGCTTTTTGACGCCGGGCATGAAATTGGCCTCCTGGGCTGCTTTGATCCCGTCTCCGATCAGCACAAGCGCCCCACTCCCGGTGCGCATTGCGTAGCGCTCGGTCACCAAGAGCTGCCAATGACGCAGGACCGTGCCGAGCTTCACCGCGTCGGAGCGGAAAAAAGCGAGGAAGGTCTCGTAAAGATCGTCCCGCACCCGCAACCAGCGAATACTCGACGAGACCCCGTGATGGTCGAGACGGACGATAAACCCGAAGACCGCCACGACAAACCAATGGAACGTTGCGCCTCTCGGGAAAGTGTCTCTAAAGCTTATCATCACGGTTCCGAGTTGTCCTATCATGGTGTGGCCTCACAAGGAAGGAATGGACAGCATGAACCTGATGGCGAAGTCGGTCTTTATGTCTGTCTCAAACCAAAGGTGTTGGGGGCCACGCGCACGAAGCGCTTCTCTTTGTGGACCTGCTTGATGATCGCCGAGGACAGCGAATCCCTGTCCAGGGTGACACCGAACTCCTTCTCGACGGCAGCGATGATGTCGGAGACATGCAGCGGTTTGCCGGCGGCTTTCAGCACTGCCTCTATCATGGAAAGATTAGATGTACGTTTCATTCGAGGCTTTCCAGCGGGAAAGGCATCGCCGGTAATTTTCCGGATGAGTCCGAGCTTAAACTCAGCAACCTCTTTTTCGTACAGCAAAAAAAGCTCTTGCGGTTTCATGGATTATCCTCCTGGCATTATGGTTGATAAGGACGCACACCTGAAGGATACAACGGATTGCGCTGTACGTCAATACAATGAACGTACTATTTATCAAAAAAATATACCAGCATCCGGCATAATCCATTGTAATCGTGATCAACTTTTCAAAGATCCGATCGAACCCTCGTACGTAAATACTCAGAACTTTTGACTGTCAAGTGACCTACGATTTCTACCGTAAACATTTCCCCCGGCGGCGATCGCTTCAACCCCGCAAGGTGGCAATCAAGCGCAGCGGGTGGAGGAGCAAATCAAGGGCACAGTTGATGTCGGGTACGGCGACGTCCGCCGCCAGCAAGACTTGAGGAGAAACCCCTTCCTCCTGCATCACGGCTATCCCCAATTTCGCGTTCTGGAGCATCAGCCGGTCGTTCCTGCCGTTGCCGATCGCAACGACACCGTCCCGCCTTATTTCGTGGACATATTTGGCCTTGGACTCCGCCTGAGCGGTGCCCGGGACGACAATCGTTCGGCACGTAATGCCGGCCATTGCCTCCTGCACGGTGCCGAATGTATCCGCAGTAAGGACATGGATTTCCAGCTCGCGGGCAAGGTTTTCCAACCGCTCCCGGACGCCTTCCAGGACCTGCCCGTCGCGGGCCAGAGTGCCGTTGAAATCCAGCACCAGGTGCGTCAAACGCAGTGCCTCCAAACCCGGGATATTAATTTCCATTAGGTTCTCTCCCGCGTCACCGCTGCGGCGGCGAGCATGCTCTTGAACCGAGCCTTAAGCCGCATGCGGTTCCAGTAGGTAAAGGGTGCTCGGGAAGCCTTCACCTTTCCCGAAATCGTCGCCTCCGGCTCAAACATGAGATCCAGGATATGGCTGGTGGGGGTTACCGCTCCAAGGAAGCCGGCACAGCCGCCGCAGTAAGTGACCAGGCGCCTTCCTGCAGTTTCTTCTTTTCTGAGTGAACGCCAGTTCTGCGCGAGCTCCGGTGCGAGGAAACCTACCGATCCGCCCTCGCCACAACAGAGGGTCTTCTCTCGCTGGTGCGGTAGGTTCTCGATAGTCAGTCCCAGGTCTTCAACCAGGTCACGCACCGCCCCGTGGATGGATTTCTCAAACCTTATCGCACACGGATCTTGCACGACAACCATGCCGGTTAGCTTTTCGGATCGCGGCAGACCGTTCTCGGCCAGAACCTCGTAAACGGTCTTCACCCTGAGTTCGCTGCCGTATTCCCTGAAAACCTTGTGGCAGCTGGGGCATGCCACGAGAACGGTCCGGACCCCGTTTTCGAGCAACCAGCCTCTCATCTCGGCGAACATCGCCCGGAAGATCGTGCTCACGTCCGAGATCGTGGGAAGGCTTCATGCAGCAGTCCAGAACGATCCCGAGGGAGGGTACGATCCCCTGCAACCACTCATAGAGCTGCATCACTCTCCCGGGCCTTGTTCCCGGCAGGTTGCAGCCGGGGAAAAAGACCGTGTCACAGCCTTCGGGAAGACCATACCAGGTGTAGCGCCTTGATGTGCCTCGCCTTTCATAGTTGAGAATTGCACCATGCTCCGGATAATCTCCGCCGCCATGACGGACTGCCTCTTCACGCATCTCCAGAAACATGCCGGCAGGGTCAATGTCCACCGGGCACACAGCGGTGCAAAGTCCGCATAGACTGCACTCAAAGGCCATTGCCTGGCGATCCTTGCGGGAAGGCTCAAAAGCATCGGCAATGGCCTTGGGCATGCCGTACTTTTGCAGAAACGCACATTCTTGCTGGCAGAGGTTGCACTCGATGCACTTTTCTGAAACTGCCTGGAGCTGCTTCATGGGATCTGGCCTTGCCGTCCGCCGGTCCGCCATTCGAAAAAAGTCGGGTTTACCGATTCACGAAGAGATTCGGTAAGCTGCGTCACGTAATTGGCAAAGGGCTGCCTGGCGCGATATTCCTGCCGTGGAAGGCGGCGCCGATGGCCCCCACCATATCAGGCTCAGCAGGGGCGATGACCGATACGTTCAGGTGCTCTTCCAGCACCTTTCTGACACACGGGTTGCGAGCCACCCCACCGGCCAATACCAGCGAGGTCTTTCCGTCGATAGTTGTAATATCTGAAGCTCTCGTTCGGAAGCCGCTGCAAATTCCTATCTTCCTTAAGGTCGATCAGGCGGTCGTCATACCACATGAACCTTTGCCCTATCGGCAGGAAAGGCTTCGCCAATGGCCATTGAAGCCTTCACGCCGGCTGCCAGGAGTTCGTCAACCAAAGGCCCCGCATGGTCCGCGGACACGGCCATGAGCAGCCCGCCTGAGGTCTGGGGATCAAAGAGGAGTTCCTCCTGCGCCCTGGACAGTTGTGCCGTATGTGCAAATGTTCCTGGACCAGCTTCCGGTTGGCCGTGTTGCTGCCGGTCGTTTCCCCTTTGCCGTACATGGTCAGTGCATTGGGGTACACCGGCAGAGCGGAATAATTAAGTCGAATGGCGATATTGCTTCCCCTGGCCATCTCCAGGGTATGTCCCAGCAGGCCGAATCCGGTGACATCGGTACAGGCGTGTATCTCGAAGCGCAGTGCCACTTCGAGCGCCCTGCGATTGAGTGCAGCCACCTCCTCCAAAACCGGTTCCAGTTCGCTCCAGGGCAGTTTCCCGGCGCGGTGTGCATTGAACAACACGCCGGTGCCGATGGGTTTGGTCAAAATCAGCACATCACCCGACTGCACCCCGGTGTTGGTGAGAATGCGCTGAGGATGGACTATTCCCGTGACCGCCAGGCCGTATTTTGGCTCGTCATCGTCAACCGAATGTCCGCCGCAAAGCGATGCCCCTGCCTCGGCAACCTTTTCGCCGCCTCCCTGGAGGATGCCCCGCAAGACTTCCAGCCCGAGCTTTTTGCTCGGGAACATCACCAGGCTGAGCGCCGTCAGGGGCCGCCCTCCCATGGCATAGATGTCCGAGAGGGAATTGGCGGCGGCGATGCGGCCGAACCACACCGGATCATCCACCGGAGGGGTGATGAAATCGACCGTGGTAACGATGGCTTGATCATCATCCAGGCGATAGACTGCGGCGTCGTCATTGGTTTCAAAACCCACCAAGAGGTTGGGATCGGTTGGCGGGGGGAACCCCTTGAGCACATCCGACAGAACCGTCGGACCAATCTTTGCGGCTCAGCCACAAGTTCTGGCGAGTCCGGTCAGAGTCTTCTTGCGCGGAAATAGACGCATTTGTCAACCTTTCGAGACGGGCAACACAATTCCCACAAAGAGGCAATTCGCAGAAAGCCATTGCCTCCGGCGGAAACCGGAGTCCAGGGAAACTATGAGTCGCCCGAGATTATGGAGATGAAGCATCCCGGCTTGCGCCGGCATGATAACAAAAGGCCTCTGTCCGACCTCTCGCATGGTAATCGAAAAAGCATTTATTCATACCCTCTGACGGGTGAATAGTACAATCCCTTTTTCCTATGGTTGTCTTCATTTTCCATAGATAATACCAATACAGACATTCTTCTCCTCTCATTGGATATCCCTATCCATTCGGTGTCTTTACATCGAACAAACCAATTTGACTAATAAATCTAATTCAGTAAGGTGCTGGCTGGTTGGGCTGTTCGCCGGTGACCGATTAATCCCTGTGGTAATGCTTCAACAAGTGCTGGTGGAATGCCGTTTACCTCAATAAAGAATATTTTGCTTTATTCACCCTGGGTTTACCCGATCTCGCGGTTGGTCATTGGCCTGCTGTTTATCTGGGCCGGCGGGGTAAAACTGGTGGAACCCAAGGTCTTCGCGCGCAACCTTTCGCAGTACGGATTGGTGCCCGAACCGCTCCTGATCCCCACGGCCATCGGTTTGCCTTTGGTGGAGGTGCTGGCCGGCCTAGGGCTGATCCTTGACGTCGGCTTGAGCTTGTGGGTCATCGCCGGACTGCTGATCGCCTTCCTGATGGTCCTGGGATACGGCATAGTCAATAACCTGGATGTGGATTGCGGCTGCTTTTCGGCATCGGAACTGGCAGCCAGGGGTGCTCTGGAAACTGCTTTTTACCGCGATGTCGCCTTGCTGCTGGTAGTGCTTTACCTCTTTTTCTGGCGTTGGGTGCGGAAAACGAGGTCGCAACTGTCCGACCTGTCGGCTTGATTCAACATTTATTAAGGAGGATTCATGATGGCAAAAGGAATGAGCAAAGTCGTATGGTGTTCCCTCATTATTTCCCTCGCCCTGGTCCTGAACTCCGGTTCGCCGGCTTTGGGCTGGGGTACTGCAGAACTCGACAATGAGAAACTCGTCGTCAATTTCTGGAAGGAAGTGGGGCGTGGGGGTTATAAAGTGGTCACGACGGAAGAACTCAAAGCTTGGGTGGACCAGAAAAAGGCCATGCTGATTGTGGATACCATGCCGCTGGAAGACAGCTACAAGAAGAACCACATCCCCGGCGCCGTGCAGATGGAGTTTCCGATTCCCGAAATGACCCAAATTGACGACAAGCAGAAAGCGGAACTGGAAAAGCTGCTGGGCCCGGACAAGAATAGAGTGATCATTTTCTATTGCGGATTTCCCAAATGCACGCGCAGCCACAATGCGGCCATGTGGGCGGTCAAGCTGGGCTATACCAATGTTTATCGCTATCCTGGAGGGATAAAAGCCTGGATGGAAGCCGAATATCCCGTGGAAAAAAGTCCGTAGGCAGCCAGTCGGCCCCCCCCAACATCAATGCTGCCCCCGCCGGCCCGGGCCTTTCGGTTCCGGGTCGACGCTATAATTCTCGCCGCGCTTCATCTCCGCAGAGCTCGCCCATATCAATCACAGGATGAAATGATCAGATCCCTTCGGCCCGCCGGATTCTCATATGGTATCAAAATAAGCCATGCGACGTGAAATCGAAGAAAAAGCTGCGGGAGCAGTTGAAATAATCCTCGTAACCACTATAATGGCAATGTGATGCCACAACTTCTTGGCAGGAGATATGCCATGAAACAAGTCTTACAGCGGAATTTTCATATCCCGTTGCCTGAAGATCTTTATAAGAGACTCAAGGAAGAAGCTCACCGGGCGAAGCAGCCCGCAACGGTACTGGCCAGGCGCGCCATTGAGCTCTTGCTCGAGCAAAGACGCAAGGCAGAGCTGCACGAAGCCATCGCTGCATATGCTGCACAGCATGCCGGCACGACCTCCGACCTGGACGAAGAGCTTGAAACCGCATCGGTCGAACACTTGCTTTCAACCGATCAAGGCCCCCAATGAATCGCGGAGAGCTTTACTGGGCCGACCTCATTCCCCGATCAGGTTCTGAACAAAAGGGCCGAAGGCCGGTTCTTATCGTGTCCCATGACGGATTCAATCAGGTTCCCGACTGGCGATCCATCCTCGTGGTGCCGATTTCGACGTCAGCAGCGCAGGCAATGCGCGGACCGACGGCCATTCATCTTCCAAAGGGGGCCGGCGGGCTCAAGAAAGAAAGCATCGTCCTGTGCCACCAGATCACCACTCTCGATAGATCCAAGCTCGCGGAACCCATCGGGACGCTTTCGCCGGACTTAATCGAAGCCATTGAAGAAGGTTTGCGAGCCAGCCCTGGATCTCAAATAATGAAGCGCTAGCGGATCATTTCCACAAAGGCCTCAACGCGTGTTTTCAGCTGCTCGATGTCCTCCATGCCGCAGTCGGTTTCGATGCTCAGCATGGGAATGCCGGCTGCCTTGAGTGCTTTTTCCATTTTGAAGGACTCGATCCCGTAAGGCTGGCAGAATGTCAGGCCGTAGTGGATGACTCCCTTGACCTTGAGGTGTCTTTCAACCTCCCGTCAGGAGCGTCCACACCCGCTTCGGCGTAACGGGGAGGTCTTTCACGCCGACCCCCGCGGCCGAATGGATGGCGTTCAGGATGGCCGGGCTCGCGGAGAGCTGATCTGACAGCTGGTAATCGCTTTTTCGAGCTTTTCCGATAGCGGGTGTTCTCGATACTGTCATGGCCATTCTGGCGCCGATATCGCGGCAAGCATTGACAAGCGCCACCACGGTGCGGAAGAACAACCTCAAGACTCTCCTTGGCGCAATGGCATAGCCCGATCCAAGGCCACACAGGCGGCCTCCGGTCGGCGATAGGGCCCTTCTTTCAGCATCGGTTGGGTGCCCGGTCGCCCGCCCCGTGCACAAACCTCCACAGCATGCCTCTTGCCGGGGCGAATAGAAAGACGAGCACAAAAATACCGGTGGCCACCAACACCACGGCGGCGCCCGACGCCACATTGACGTAAAAGCTGAGATAGAGCCCCGCGATCGTCGATACGGCCCCGACCGCCGCGGCGATGACCATCATGGTGGACAAGCGCTTGCTCAGGAGATAAGCGGTCGCTCCCGGGGTAACGAGCATCGCCGTGACCAGGCCGACTCCCACGGTCTGCAGGGACACCACAATGGTCAGGGCAAGCAGAACGAGCATGATGGTTCGAAGGGTTTCCACCGGCAGGCGGAGAGTGGCGGCGAACAAAGGATCAAAGGAAACAACCAGGAATTCTTTGTAGAGCAGGAGGATGGTGATCAGGACTCCGAGCCCGACACCGGCGGTCAGGAAGAGGTCGGTGGTGCTGACCCCCAGGACATTGCCGAAGAGGATGTGCGTGAGGTCCACCGCATAGGTCTTGACCGTGCTGATCAGGGCAACCCCGGCAGGCCAGGGCGGCGGCGAAGAGGACGCCGATTGCCGTATCTTCCTTAATGGTCCCCTGGCGGGAAAAGAAGCCGATGCTCAAGGCCACGATCACGGCCGCCACCAGGGCGCCGACAAAGAGGTTGCCTTTGAGCAGATAAGCAACCGCTACTCCCGGCAGGATGGCATGGGCCATGGCGTCACCCAGAAAGGCCATCGATCGCAGCACCACGTAGCATCCGACAACGGCACAGAGCACGCCCACCATGAGCGACGCCGCCAGACCTCGCTGCATGAATCCATAAGACAGCGGCGTAAACAACCAGTCGATCATCTCCTCATTCCTCTCTCGAACCGGCTTTGGTGGATTGCCTTGTCCACCACCACGGCCCCGTTCAACAGCAGCACCTGCCCCCCGAAGGCTTGCAGCAGATGTTCGGAAGTGAGCACCTGCTCCGACGGTCCGTAGGCGATCAGATGACGGTTGAGCAAGAGGACATGATCGAAGTTCGTGGCAGCGAGTTTCAGATCGTGAGTCGAGACCAGCACCGTGACCTCCTGCTTTTGCAGCTGGTCGAAAAATGCCAGCATGGACTCCTGAGTGGCTATATCCACACCCGTAAACGGCTCATCCATCAGCAGAATGTGGGGCTCCTGCACCAGCGCGCGCGCCAGAAAAACCCGCTGCTGCTGCCCCCCGGAGAGGCTGCCAAGCGGGCGTTGCGCCAAATCGGAAATCCCCAACTGTTCAATGCTCCTGGCCACCATCGCCTTGTCCTCCCTGCCCGGCCGCCGCAGCCAACCCAGTCTGCCGTAGCGGCCCATCGTCACAACTTCCGACACGGTCACGGGGAACTGCCAGTCCACCTCTTCGCGCTGGGGAATATACGCCACGCAATCCTCGTGATGCCCCAGGGGAAAGCCATGGATGGAGATTCTCCCTCCACGGAGCGGCAGCAATCCCGCCAGCGCCTTGAAAAGAGTGGATTTGCCCGCGCCGTTGGGGCCGATAACGGCCACGCGAGTCCCGACGGGCACGCAAAAACTCACCTCGTCTCAAGGCCGCTTTCCCGCCGTAAGCCACGGTTATGTTTTCGACCACAAGATGTGCCGGCTCATTCAAACAAATTGCCGGTTTGGAAATGAGTGTTTTCAATTAGTCTATCTCCGCGGCCCGTAGCGACAACACCGTGCCCTACTTGAGCGCATCCACTATAGCCGAGGTGTTGTGCTTCATCATCTCAATGTAGCTTGGCGCCGGGCCCGGGGAAGCGCTGAGTGAATGCGTGTACAGATCCGTGACCACTTTGATCCCGGTTTCTTTCTCCAACTGACGAGCCAATTGAGGATTGGTCCCGGTTTCAAGAAAAATGGCCCTCGCACCGGTCGCCTTGATCCTGTCGGCAAGCTCGGCCAGTTGCTTGGCGGAGGGGGAACTGCCGGTGCTGACGCTGGGCACGATGGTCCCGATGATCTTGAAACCGTAGTGATCGGCAAAGTATCCGAGACTTTCGTGGTTGGTCACCAGCAGGCGACGGTCCGGGGGAACCAGAGCGACCTGAGCGCCGATCCACCGGTCCAACTCGTTGAGGCGACCGATGTAGGCATCCGCATTGGCCGCGTAGGTCTTAGCTCCACCCGGGTCGACCTCGCTCAATCCCTTCTGGATGTTTCGGACGTACGTGATCATATTGCCGGGAGCCAGCCAGAAGTGAGGGTCTCCTTCCTGGTGGTGATGCCCTTCCTGGTGGTGCCCTTCATGGGAACCGGCCGAATGGGCATGGGTCTTCTCGGCCTCCTCCTCCTCGGTGTTGCGGCCGATCAACCCGGCCGAGGTTCGATGACTTTAGGCGCCCCGCCGGCATTTTCCAGCAGTTCGTCCAGGAATTCCTCAAAGCCGGCTCCGTTGACAATCAAGACGTTGCAGTCGGCAACCTTCTTGACATCCACCGGCGTCGGTTCAAAGCTGTGCGGGTCTACGCCAATGGGCATCAGTGCGGTGACTTTGAGCCGATCGCCCGCCACCTGCTGCGCCACATCGGCCAGAAAGTTTTCCACCGCGATCACCCGGAGCGCGTCGGCTCGCGGAGGTTCCGTTGCGGCCGAAAGACCCCGGTCAGCGTTTGTCATGGGCGAAACCGCCAACATAAGAAAAAACACAATGGTCAAGGTGAACTTCATGGTAAAGCCTCCTTCCAGCAGGGGGAAGAACGGTTGGACCCGCTTTCAGACGCCGAATCGTCCGTTGGTTTTACAGGACTCCAAGCAAGTGTTGCAGATCCCATCCAAACGGACCTCGACTCGACTGATCAACCCGGGCGGCTCTTTGACGAGCGCCTCCAAATCGACTGAAAGCGCACCCTGATCCAAACACCGCATGTCTCCACAGTTTCTGCAATAGAAATGAGGATGCTCGGCATGGTCTGCAGCAGCAACCAGGCCATACCGGAAAGACCGATCACCGGAGATGATCCGCGCAACCAGCTTCCTCTCAACCAGCAAGTCCAAAATCCGATAAACGGTCACCCGGTTGATCGGGTGCGATTCCCGCAGAGACCGGCAAATCTCCCGATGACTGAGCGGGAAAGGACTCTTCCCGATGACCTCCAGGACCCTCAGGCGATGAGGCGTGGGAGGCAAATCAGCGCCGACCAAAAGCTTGGAATAATCTCGGGCGGGCAGAACCACCCCTCTTTTTCTCTGGTCCAGTTCCATAAAATCCCTCAAGGTCCACTCGCGAATGGAAGAATGCCCTTATAACACAATGCAACACAGTTGCAAGCACATAAGGGAGGCGGCTGAAACTCTTTCCTCATCGGGGACTACCTGCGAAGGACCGGGTAGAGAGCGGAAGGGCTTTTGACGAAATATCGGGATGGTTTGCGTGCCTTTCGGCAAAACACGGTGGCGGTGGGATCACGACAGGACTTATCGTGTAAGCTGGGAGCAAGTGCAAGCGGGTGGGGGAGCAAACCATTGGTCGACCCTGGCACAACACTGCGTGAGGACGATGTGCCGGCCATGCAGCGGATGACGGACCCGAACCTCTCACCTTTTTCAGCAGGCTGTCACAGGCGGATCAACTGATTCGGCGCCAGGGGCATGGCAAGTCCATCCCCCTGACTCCGTCAAGAAAAATGATGAGCGGTTCTACCAGTTCTCGCCCAGCAATTCGAAGTGGGCCTGGGGGTGGGCACAGGCCGGACATTCTTCGGGAGCGCTCTTGCCCGTGTGGAGATAGCCGCAGTTGCGGCAGCGCCAGACCACCTCCTGATCACGCTTGAAGACCCGACCGTTTTCCACGTTGGCAAGCAGATCGCGATAACGTTTTTCGTGCTGTTTCTCGGCAACCGAGATGGCATCCCAAACGGCTGCGATATCGATAAAACCTTCTTTTCGGGCGGTGGCTGCAAAGGCGGGATAGAGATCAGTGTGTTCTTCATGCTCCCCCATGGCGGCAGCGAGCAGGTTCTCGGCGGTAGAGCCGATCCTGCCGGCCGGAAAGACGGCGGCAATCTCCAGATCGCCCCCTTCCAGAAACTTGAAGAACCGCTTGGCGTGCTCCTTTTCCTGGTTGGCGGTCTCCTCGAAGATATCGGCGATCTGGACATAGCCATCCTTCTTCGCCTGGGAAGAGAAATAGGTGTAGCGGTTGCGGGCCTGGCTTTCGCCGGCAAACGACTTCAGGAGGTTCTGCTCGGTTACGGTGCCTTTGACACTGCTCATAGATGTCCTTTCTTGCTGCGGTTTAAAATGGGAGCCCCCCGCTCTTGATGCGGGCGACTCCCCGTTGCGGTTCATTGATGCGCGGCGGGAGCCATGCATGTTTAGCGTCCCTCCGAAACCCTTAAATTTTGACGCTCCTGCCAGGATCAGGCGAGGTCGAAGCGGTCAAGGTTCATGACTTTGTTCCACACCGCCACAAAGTCGTGCAGGAACTTCTCCCGGGAGTCCTCACAGCCGTAGACTTCCGCCAGGGCCCGGAGTTGGGAGTTCGAACCGAAGATGAGGTCGACACGGGTGCCGGTCCACTTGAGTTCGCCCGTTGCGCGATCACGACCCTCGAACACGTCTCCGTCTGCCGAGGTTGCCTTCCACGTCGTGCTCATGTCGAGCAGATTCACGAAGAAGTCATTGGTGAGCGCCTCCGGCCGCTTGGTGAAGACCCCGTGCGGGGACTGTCCGAAGTTGGCATTCAAGACGCGCATACCGCCCACGAGAACCGTCATTTCAGGAGCGGTCAGTGTCAGCAATTGCGCCCGATCAATCAGCAACTCCTCCGCCGAAACGGAGTATTTGGCTTTTTGATAGTTGCGGAACCCGTCCGCCTTCGGTTCAAGTAAGTGGAACGACACCACGTCGGTTTGTTCCTGCGAGGCATCCGTGCGTCCGGGCGTGAAGGGAACGGTCACCTCGTGACCGGCTTTCTTCGCGGCTTGCTCGACACCGGCACATCCGCCCAGCACAATCAAGTCGGCGAGTGACACCTTCTTCCCGCCGGACTGCGCGCTGTTGAACTCCTTTTGAATTCCCTCAAGGGTCTGCAGCACGGTCTTGAGTTGAGCCGGCTGGTTGATTTCCCAATCCTTCTGCGGTGCGAGGCGAATGCGTGCCCCGTTGGCCCCGCCGCGCTTATCGGAGCCGCGGAACGTGGATGCCGACGCCCAGGCGGTCGAGACCAGTTGGGAGATGGACAGTCCGGATGCGAGAATCTTGGCTTTCAGAGCAGCGATGTCCTGCGCGTCGATCAGCTTATGATCGACGGCGGGCACCGGGTCTTGCCAGATCAGTTCCTCCGCCGGGACCTCCGGGCCGAGATAGCGCGAGCGGGGGCCCATGTCGCGGTGCGTCAGCTTGAACCACGCCCGGGCGAAGGCGTCCTTGAATTCCTCGGGGTTCTTCAGGTAACGCCGTGCAATCGGCTCGTAGATCGGGTCGAAGCGAAGGGAGAGGTCCGCCGTGGTCATCATCGGCCGATGCTTCTTCGTCGGATCGTGCGCATCAACTATCATGTCCCTTTCGTCTACGTCCTTGGCCAGCCACTGGTTCGCGCCGGCCGGACTCTTGACCAGCTCCCACTCGTATTTGAACAGCACCCTCAGATAGCCCGAGTCCCATTTGGTCGGGTTCGGCTTCCAGGCGCCCTCGATGCCGCTGCTGATGGTATCGCCGCCCTTGCCGCTGCCGAAGCTGCTCTTCCAGCCGAGCCCCTGCTCCTCGATGGGGGCGGCTTCGGGCTCAGGCCCCACATGGGTCGCAGGTCCGGCGCCATGGCATTTGCCGAAGGTGTGCCCGCCGGCGACGAGTGCGACGGTCTCTTCGTCGTTCATGGCCATGCGCGCGAAGGTCTCTCGAACATCACGGCCGGATGCCACCGGGTCCGGGTTGCCGTCCGGGCCTTCCGGGTTCACGTAGATCAGGCCCATCTGCACTGCCGCCAGGGGATTCTCCAGGTCCCGGTCACCGGAGTAACGGCTCTTGGGCTTGTCGCTTGTAGCCAGCCATTCCTCTTCGGCCCCCCAGTAGATGTCCTCTTCCGGCTCCCAGATGTCCTCGCGCCCGCCGCCGAAGCCGAAGGTCTTGAATCCCATTGACTCTAAAGCGCAGTTGCCGGCGAGGATCATGAGATCGGCCCAGGAGATCTTCCGGCCGTACTTCTGCTTGACCGGCCAAAGCAAACGGCGCGCCTTGTCGAGGTTCACGTTGTCCGGCCAACTGTTGAGGGGTGCAAAACGCTGGTTTCCGGACCCCGCGCCCCCGCGGCCGTCGCCTTGGCGATAGGTGCCGGCGCTGTGCCAGGCCATCCGGATGAAGAGCCCTCCGTAGTGACCGTAATCGGCCGGCCACCAGTCCTTCGAGTCGGTCATCAGCGCAAAGAGGTCCTTCTTCACGGCCTCCAGGTCGAGTTTCTTGAATTCCTCGGCGTAGTTGAACTCCTCGCCCATCGGATTGACCAGGGGAGAGTGCTGATGAAGCATCTTGAGGTTCAACTGGTTCGGCCACCAGTCCCGGTTCGACGTGCCGCCGCGGGCTGTGGATCCCATTACCGGGCGCTTGCTGTCTTCATTCATCTCCGATCTCCTTTCCTTTCAGGTTTGGATTTGTATAGCCAACAATGTTCATTGCATTAAGAAGGAATCCTTCTTAACAACATTTTAACAAAAAGAACTCTCTACTGCTTCTTCTGACAGTCCGGGCAAATTCCATAAAAATCAAGGCGATGACTGAGAATCCTGTAGCCTGTGTCCGCTGCCAGTTCCCGAGTCATGTCTGCAAGACTGCTCAAATCAGGATCAATAATACCCCTGCATTTCACACAGATGAGGTGGGGATGAGGATAAGGCTTGTTTCCATCGTAACGGTTGTGCCCGGTGCTGAATTCCAGTTCCAACAATTCCCCCAATTCCTTGAGCACGGAGATGGTCTTGTAGACCGTAGCCAGACTCGTCGTGGGGAAATTGACCTTGACCTTCTCATAAATATCATCAACACTTGGATGTCCGTGGCTCTGCACCAGCACCCGCAATATGGCGAGGCGCTGGGGGGTAATTCGATGCCCTTTTCCCTTGAGCTTAACCAGTATGTGTTCCATGCGACCTTGATTTCCAACCACCACCGAGTCTCCATTGTGTTGAAGTATTTACTATGGAGAGTCATTATCTACAAAATAAAATTATTGTCAAGAAGAAAACGGCCGACAAAAATTGGAGATCGGGAATCCCTATCCGGAGCTTTCTGAACAGTTTATCCCCCGACAGCTGCTTTGTGGCGGTGGTCATAAGCGATGGGCGAGCCCTCCGCGCCTCCGGGCGAAATCCCCATCCCCTCTCAGATAAACTTCCACCAAGGCGTCGCCAGCACGCGGCGGGTAAGGGGGAAGGTTTCGTCACCACCGTAGATGAGCAAGACCCCGTCTACAAGGTCGGGGGATTCGCCAAGGAAAGCTTCCAGCCCCTTGATGTCGGCGGTCGTGACGCGGGCGGCGGCTTTGATAACGATGGGCAACAGCATGTGCACGGTTATTGTGGAGGTCGCTAAATGACAAAGGGCAAGTTTGCCGGAGAGGTTTTGGAAGATGCTGACGGGCTCACCCGGTTACGCAGGAAGCCTTGACGGACGTTCCCTCTAACCTGATTACCGCATGTCGATGCCCAGCAACGAAAAACATTTACGAACGCTGATGGATTAGGTTACACTTGAACATGGAATGTAAAACTCTAACAATGAGGTAAAACATTATGCCGGTGGTAAAAACATCGTCCAAGGGACAGATCGTGATCCCCAAAGAGATCCGCGACAAACTGGGAATTAGTCCCGGGAGAAGAGTTTTGTTGAGAGTCGTAGGCGAGCATGCGGAAATTGTCCCGATCCCCGAGGAGCCGGTCAAGGCCTTGAGAGGGATGCTCAAGACTGACACGTCGCTTGCCGCGGAACTACTGGAGGAGAGAAGGAAGGATGACGCCATCGATGAAAAGCGTCGTATTTGATTCCCACGCGATCCTGAGGTTTGCCCAGGACGAAGCGGGAGCCAACAAGGTAGAGGAGCTTCTCAAGGCATCGGAAGACGGAAAAATTCGGGCCTTCATCAACGAGATCAATTTGGGGGAGGTCTATTACATTACTATCAGAAGACTGGGCGTTGAATCGGCAAGTCGATTCCTGGAACAGTTCACCACGTTGGCCATCGAGCGGGTTTCGCCCTCCTGGGAAATCATTGAATCGGCCTCACAAATAAAGGCTGACTTCGCCGTTTCCTACGCCGATTGCTTTGCGACAGCAACCGCACTCAAATACAATGCCGTGATCGTCACTGGCGATCCAGAATTCAAAAAAATCGAACACAAGGTCGAAATCGACTGGATATAATTCAGGTTCATCCGGAAGGGCCGCCGCCTTATCCGCAAACATCTCTTGTCCATCTGAGGTTCGACAGCCTGCAGGACGACACCGAACGGCAGTTCTTCAACAGCATTGGAACGCGTCTTGAATTACCGCGTGAAAGCGTCGACCGTGTACGTGCCGCCGCAAAAAAACTCCTCGACGACTCGCCCCAATTCCAGGATTTTCTGCATTCTCTGCAATAACTGCCTGCAGGGCACGCGCCGCTGTGTCGAGAGAATGAGCCAGTAGAGCCCACCTCGGCCGACTTGGACATGGCGCGTCATTTCTCTGAGATAGAACTCTATTGGGGTCATCCTCTTCCCGTAGATTTTGTCATTACCGGTTTCAAAATGGCTGTTGAAATAGGCCAGCTTCAGGACCCGGTCGCTTTTTCCCGTCCAAGGGGGTCCATGTGACGTTCCAGATGGATGCGGGCCTCGGTCAGGGTGCCCGTCTTGTCGGTGCAGAAGACATCCATGCTGCCCAGGTCATGGATCGAGGCCAGACGCTTGACGATCACTTTGTTGGCAGCCATGCGAATGATATGTTGCTGATGATAAAAGAGCTGGCGGCATCTCCCGTGAAGGCTGAGAGACAGCTGGCAGTGAGGAGAATGATGGCCAGAGGATTGCGGAACTTGGCCAGAAACTGAAGGAGCAAGGCCCGTTTTCGCTCGGCATGGATCAGGTTGGGACCGAACTGGGCCAGGCGGAGACCGGCCTCCGCGCTGTTCAGACCACCGGGGCTGGAACTCAGGTTTTCCAGAAGTGCCGCAACAGGAAGTTGCCAGAAACGACCTTCCGTTTTAAGAGGGGATGCGGGCACCATCGATTCCTCCAATGCAGCCAGCTTTTAAATACAGGGCCCTTCGGACGGACCCTGAAGACTCATCTCACTTGGCCGGAACCCTTGGCCCGCCACGTCTCTATTTCGACAAACACACGTTGAACCTGTGGGTAGGCCCGCTTGATCGCTCTGTCCAATCCGGCGACCGTCACTTCAACCTCCGTGGCGAGGATGGGGTCCACAAAATCGACGCTGACATTCACGAGAATAAAATCAGGTCCCATGTGCATGGTCAGTATTTCATTAACCTGTTTGATTTCTTTGTACGAATACGCAATTTCCCGTATTCCCTGAACGACCTCTTCATTGGCACTTTCTCCGATCAAAAGGCTCTTAGTTTCGAAAGCGAGCAAGATGGCCGTGCCACCAAGTATCAGCCCGATGACGATGGCAGCTGAACTATCGAAGTAGGGCCTTCCGGTAACCTGGGTGAGAAGGATGCCCAGAAAAGCGACGACAAGACCCATCATTGCAGCCGAATCTTCGAAAAGCACGATATAAATGGATGGATCTTTACCTCTGTGAACGGCCTGAAAATAGCCCCACTTGCCTTTTGATTTTGAGAATTCCCTCAAAGCGATATACCAGCTGGTTCCTTCGAATATCGCGGCCAGGCCTATAACCACATAATTGACGTAAGAACTCTTCACCTCCGTGGGAGTGATAAGATGATCAATTCCCTTGAAGATCGAAAGCCCCGCGCCACCTGCAAAGAGTAGAATGGCAACGACAAAGCTCCAGAAGTAGATCTCCTTGCCATGGCCGAAAGGGTATTCTTTATCAGCCGGCATTTTTGACCGCCGTAATCCATACAGCAGCAGAAATTGGTTGCCCGTATCGACAACAGAATGGATCGCTTCCGAGAGCATCGCCGGACTACCGGTCATGATGGTCGCAATAAACTTGGTTATGGCGATGAGACAATTTCCGCCCAGAGCGGCATAGATAACTTTCAGGGAAGACGCAGCCACGCGTTAGCGCTCCATCAAGTAGTTCTCTTTGGCCGTTTCACTAGCATACCGATTGCCTGTTTCACTTGATATGCGAAAAACGTGTCGCATACTCTTGGCTGAATTTCAGCGCTGATCGGATTCCTGTTTTGAATACTCAACTGCCGCGCCAACCGGCTCTTTCGCCTCCCTCTTCACATTGTCAGGGCTCACCTTCGGGAGAGCTCTTTCTTCCCTTTCTTCGCACGTCGACACCGCCGGCGGCAAACGAGGATAAGAACGACTACTACAGAAACGATTCATGTTCGGTCCTCCTGTCACAGTATGCTTTCCCCAGCATCGATCAAAAGTCCGTCATGGTGTGGATGATCAAGAACTGTGCCGAACAGGCGGATGATAACACCCATCCCATATTGTAACGGTATAACAAAAGCTTAAGGCTGAGCGCGCAGTATTCTAGTGTATAGCCAACAAGAAAAGGGGGTGTTGCATGCAATGGAAGCGTTGCACGATTGCTGCGCCGCGAGCAACACTTCAACACCGGGACATCTCTTTGGTAGGGTGATGAGGTTTGGGCTGCAAAGAGCGAAGGCGTGCTCCGTGGTGTGGCTCTTTATCGACTTCGAGCGCAAATTGCCCATCTGGCATTGAAGTGTAACCTGCGACTTGAATAAAATGCAACGCTTCTGTTGCATGCAACACTCTTTCCATGCCAGGTCACACCCCCGCATAGGACTCGCCATGCTCTAAGTATTTATAATCATGGTACAAAGTCAAATTAGAAAAACTCTCAGTCTTTCGGGCATGCAACTTGCTCAAAGGTAGTTGAGTGGTAACACAAGGTGAACCGGCATCAGAACTGCCCAACTTCTCCGTTAGAGAGAAAGGAACAAGTTATGAACTGGGATCAAATCGCAGGGAACTGGAAGCAAGTCAAAGGAGTGGTCAGGGAGAGGTGGGGCAAACTCACCGAAGACGATGTGGACGTCATTGCTGGAAAACGCGACATACTCCTCGGCAAGATACAGGAAAAACACGGCATCGCACGCGAAGAGGCGGAGAAGGAACTCAAGGCTTGGGAAGCTTCTTTGAAGTAGTTTAGGCCTGTTCATCATTTCTGTCTTTTCCAGACTCTGCCCGGGAAGGGCAGGGATAGGGCGGAGAGTTGCCGGCAACGAGTGCCCATAACCCCGGCGAATATCCTTTTTCAGGCATGACTGCAAACCGCTGCTGGCAAGGGCGATGCAAAAGCAACCCAGGCCAGACTATAAGATACCATCAGTCAAACCCCGCAAGTACGTGGGGCAGGAGGAATACCATGAAATCCAGCACGAAAGACCAGGCGGAAGGCAAGTTTCACAAAATAAAGGGTGAACTCAAGGAGATCGCCGGGAATCTCAGCATGAAACCCGAATTGGAGGCCGAAGGCAAAGACGAAAAAATAGCCGGCAAAGTTCAAGAAAAGATCGGCCAAGTCGAGAAGGTCATCGGGAAGTAGGAGAGCGGCGTATCATAAGCCGGATCGCCCTAGGTCTAGGGTCCGCGGTCGCGGCTGCGCAGGGCACCAATACCATACTCCCGTGCGAGGTGAGATATTCGGTGTGAAATAGTCAAAAAGGATAATAGCAAAACGCGACAAGAGATTGAAGGAGAACGCACAATGAAAGCAATACATTCCGTAGCTCTGATGGCGGCCGTGTTCGTGCTGCTGGTGATCAGCCTGCCCGTGTTCGCGTCCAACACGGATGACCGCATCGAATCATCGGCCAGGGAGTCTTATAATTTCAAGACCTATCTCAAAGACGATGCCATCAAGATCGAGTCCAAGGATGGCGTCGTCACCTTGACTGGAACGGTCGCTCAAGATCCCCACAAGGCATTGGCCCAGGAGACCGTGGCGAGTTTGCCCGGGGTCAAGAGCGTGGACAATCGGCTGGAGCTCAAGGGTGAACCCGCCACAGGAAGCGCGGATGCGCTGGTGAGTGCAAGAGTGAAGCTCGAGCTGTCGTCCCATCGCGACCTGAGCGCCACCAAGACTGAGGTTGACGTGAAAGATGGGATCGTCACCTTGCGCGGCGAGGCCACGAGCACTGCCCAAATTGATCTGACGACCGAATACATCAAGGATGTCGAGGGCGTCAAGGATGTGAAGAACGACATGATCGTGTCGGGGGCTCAGGGGACGCCGGCCGCAAAAACGGTGGGCGAAAAGGCCGGGGACGCTGGCAAGAAGATTGGCAACACAGCAAGTAACGTGGGCGAGAAGGCCGAGGAGGTGGGCAAAAAGATCGGCAACACGGCCAGTAATGTCGGCAAGAAGATTGGCGACTCGGCGAGTAACGTGGTCGAATTGATCGATGACGCGTCCATCACCGCTCTCGTCAAAGCGACGTTGCTGTATCATCGCTCGACCAGTGCCCTCAATACCAAGGTCGAGACGAGCGACGGCGTGGTCAAGTTGGGTGGCACGGCCAGGAACGAGTCCGAGAAGGAACTGGCCACTAAATTCGTGAAAGACGTATACGGCGTGAAGAGCGTGGTCAACAACATGGCCGTCGAGGGGGTCGAGCCCAAGGCCAAGTAGACAGATGGATCGTTTCCGGCTGGTGCGGGACTGCACCAGCCAACAACGAGCCTGTGCAATCCGGAAAGGAGGATCCAATGTTGTGGACAATTGCCGTAATACTGGTGATTTTGTGGCTTCTGGGGCTGGTGAGCAGTTACACGATGGGAGGGTTTATTCACATCCTGCTGATACTTGCCGTGATCGTGGTGGTGCTCAATATCTTTCAGGGGCGCAGAGGGTGATAAGCTGGACTGACGGAAGGCGAAGATCTGGGTGAGATCAAGGAAATCATGCTGGACTTGCGCCATGCACTGAAGGAGAACCGTGCCCATGTTGCCACCACGCTCACGCCAGGATGCTGCAACCGAAGCAGCCAGCAGCCAGCATCAGGAGCGTTCCGAGCGCAGCGATGCCCAAACTCCTGCCGGTCATCCAGGCTCAGATAAAGCGCTTAAACCGGGCGGGAAAGAAAGCCGGGTCAGGCACCTACTGTCAGTGCTAGGACCCGGCTTGATTACAGGGGCGTCCGATGATGACCCTTCGGGCATTGGCACTTATTCTGTGGCGGGGGCGCAGTTCGGGTACCAGACGGTTTGGGCAAGCCTCCTAACTTATCCGCTATCGGCAGCCGTACAGGAAGTATGTGCCCGCATCGGGCTGGTGACCGGGCACGGCCTGGCCGCGATCATAAAGGACTATTTTCCCCGTTGGCTGTTGTATGTGGTAGCGTTCCTGCTGGTTGCCGCCAATACCCTCAATATTGGGGCCGATATCGAAGCGATGGCGGCTTCCATCCACCTGGTCTTGCCGATTGTGCCCACGGCGATTTCCGCCCTGCTCGTTGTGGCACTCACTCTCACCCTGCTAGTGTTCCTGTCGTACAAAACCTATGTGAAATACCTCAAGTGGGTCGCACTTGTGCTGTTCTCATACATAATCGTGGCACTCCTCTCGCACGTGGATTGGGGCGCGGCACTCAAGTCGTTAGTTGTGCCCGCAATTACGCTGGATGCCGGCTACATCACGACGTTGGTCGCAATCCTGGGAACCACCATTTCCCCTTATATGTTCTTTTGGCAGGCCAACATGGAGGTCGAAGAAAAGATCGCCTCCGGCTCGATCCCCTCGTCCGACCCACAGATGAAGCACCCCCGGAAGCTGTTCCTGGGCAGGCTGGCGATGAACGACATGCAAATAGACATAAATGTCGGCATGTTCTACTCCGAACTGATCATGTTCTTCATCATCGTATCAACTGCCTCGACCATCCACAAGGCAGGCGCAAAGGAGCTAGGGCAACTCGACCTGGCCGGCATTGCCCAGGTTTTGCGTCCTCTTGCAGGCGATGCGGCATACCTCCTGTTCACCCTCGGCATCGTGGGGATAGGGCTCCTGGCAATCCCGGTGCTGGCTGGGAGCGCTGCATACGCGCTGTCAGAGGTGTTCGGGTGGGAAGAAGGTCTCACCGGCAATTTGAAACTGTAGTAGGAGTGGCGGTTTGAAAGTGCCGGTCTTCTTCCTTGGTTTTTCTTCATAACCCCGTGCGCAATACTTCGATTTTCTTGCCTTTCTTTCTTCTTCCGCTGTTTTCTTCCACTATTGTGCCATTGACTGAACTATTGGACCGGGAGGTCTCAGGTCAATGGCACAAAGAATCAGAAAGCGCAAATGCCGGAACTGTGGTCTTTTCTTCCCTCCGGACCCTCGCAACGCCAAGCGGCAACGATTCTGTTCCGACCCGCATGCCGCAAGGCCAGCAAAGCCGCCAGCCAAAAACGCTGGCTCGAAAAAGAGGAAAACCGGGACTATTTCCGTGGGCCGGCAAATGTCCTCCGGGTCCAGCAGTGGCGCCGGGATCACCCTGGCTATTGGCGTCCCAAGACGACCGCCGAGGCTATTCCGTTACAAGATCACTTAGCGGAGAAAGTACTGGAACAACAACCTCTTAAGCCACCTTTGCCCATTCCTGCGTTACAAGATCTCTTGTCCATGCAACACATTATTATTCTTGGACTAATCGCCCATTTGACCGGTTCTGCGTTACAAGATGACATCGCAATTAGCACCCGGCGCCTGCAACAATTGGGAACCGATATTCTCAACGGTTTAACCCCAAACAAAGGAGGCAGCCATGTTGCACAAGTATCCCATTTGTCCCCATCGTATCCGCCAGGTCCCCAAGCAGTTCAGTTGGGTGGATCACCGTCTGGTCCGTGACCGCTACCTTGAATCCTGCAGCCATGCCGCGGCGGCTTTGTATCTGTTTCTGGTTACCGTCGCCGACGCCAGGGGGCTCAGCTACTATTCCGATCTCTCGCTCATGAAGCGGCTCTCCATGGATGAGCTGACCCTCGCACCAGGCCCGCCACAACCTGATCACCCTCGGACTCGTTGCCTATGAGAAGCCCCTCTATCAGGTGCTTCCCATCCCCGAAGACCCTCTGCCCAACCCAAAGCCGAAACCAGAACACCCATGGATGGTCCTCTTGCCATCGGACAGCTTTTCAAGCAGATGATGGGAGGGCAATCATGATCGACTTCGAACTCTTCAGCAAAATCAAGCATTACCACGAGCAAAGAGCCCTTACCCCGGCTCAGATCGCCAGGGAACTGGAGCTCGATCCCCGCACCGTCGCCAAGTGGCTGGCAGAGCATCGGTTCGTGCCCAGGAAATCCACAAAACGGTCCAGCAAACTCGACCCCTTCAAAAGCTCCATCCTGCAGATGCTGGAGACCCATCCCTACTCCGCCATCCAGATCCTCCAGCGCATTCGGGAGGAAGGCTTTGACGGCCGCTATACCATCGTCAAGGACTATGTGCGCAAAGTCCGCCCCCGGCGCGGACCGGCCTTCCTCAAACTCGCCTTTGCTCCAGGTGAGTGCGCCCAGGTCGACTGGGGCTCTTATGGCACCATTGCCGTCGGTGATACCCGCCGAAGGCTCAGTTTCTTTGTCATGGTCCTATGCTACAGCCGCATGATGTATCTCGAGTTCACCGTCTCCCAGACCATGGAGCATTTCCTGGCCTGTCATCAGAATGCCTTCGATGCCTTCGGGGCGGTTCCCAAGAAAATCATGGTCGATAATCTCAAGTGCCGTGCTCAAACGGATCACCGGGCAGCACCCGATCCTCAATCCCATCTATCTCGACTTTGCCAACACTACGGCTTCACCATCGCCCCCTGTGGCGTGCGCAAGGCAAACGAGAAAGGACGCGTGGAAAACGGGGTTGGCTATGTGAAGAAAAATTTCCTCGCCGGACTCGACCTCCCGATTTCGATGCCGTCAATCCCGCCGCCCGAATTGGTTCGAAACTCGCCAATGTCCGCATCCACGGCGAAACCCGAGGAAAACCCTTCGATTTGTTTGAGGAGGAAAAACCCATGCTGCTACCCCTGCCGTCCCACCCTTCGATATCGCAGCGCTTGTTCAGCTCAGGGCCTCTCCCAGTTCCGCATTAACTTCGACACCAACACTTATTCCGTTCCCCCCCGCTATGCCGGCGCCAGTCTCACCCTGAAAATCTATCCCGATCGGCTCTGCATCTATCATGAGCACAAGCTCATCGCCCGTCATGCCCGCAGATTCGATCGGCATCAAGACTACGAAGACCCCGATCATCCCAAAGCCTTGATCGATCACCGGAACAAAGCCCGGGACCAAAACCTCTTCATGCGCTTCCTCAACCTCTCAAGCAAGGCCCAAGACTATTACTGGGAACTGGAAAAACGCCGTTTCAACCCCCGCCATCACGTTCAGAAGATCGTCGCCCTCAGTGAAATCTACGGCGAGGATGCCGTCCACCGGGCCATCGAGGATGCCTTCTTCTTCCAGGCTTTCTCCTGCGAATACATCGCAAATCTTCTGGAACAGCGCTCCAGAACCCTCCCCGAACCCGGCGCCCTCCATCTGACCCGACGGCAGGATCTCCTTGAAATCGACGTCGCAAAACCCGATCTCTCCATCTACCAAAAAGCGATTTAACGCTCATCAGGAGCAAAACCATGAGCGAAACCAACCATAACCGCCCGGAACAGTTGAAAGCCCATCTCCAGTTCCTCAACCTCCCCTTTATGCAGGAACACTACGAAACCTTCGGCCGTCAGGCCGCCAGCGAACACTGGACCCACCTCCACTATCTCGACTGCCTCGCCCAAGGCGAAGTCAATGCCCGCCACGACCGCGCCATTGAGCGCAAAATCCGACTGGCACGCTTCCCGGTCGTCAAAACCCTCGAGCAGTTTCAATGGAGTTGGCCCAAGAAAATCAACCGCATGGCCGTACAAAACCTCTTTCGACTCAAATTCCTCGAAGACAAAGCCAATGTCATCTTTCTCGGCGGCGTCGGCATCGGAAAAACCCATCTGGCCACCGCCCTGGGTTATCCGCCTGTCTCCAGGGACATTCCGTCCTCTTTACCACAGCCGTCGATGTCATCAACTCCCTCTCCGCT
Organism: uncultured delta proteobacterium; assembly: GCA_963844985.1. Classification (GTDB taxonomy): domain Bacteria; phylum Desulfobacterota; class Syntrophobacteria; order Syntrophobacterales; family Syntrophobacteraceae; genus JADGQM01. Next base: position 350 of record CAWJQV010000017.1, on the reverse strand, counting down.
GCCCACGCCGCCAACCGCCTGAAAACCGAGCTCAAAAAATACCTCTCCCCGCCGTGCTCCTCCTCGATGAACTGGGATATCTGCCCATCGACAAGCGCGGCGCCGATCTCCTCTTCCAGATCATCTGTCAGCGCTACGAGCACGGCTCCATCATCATCACATCAAACCGACGTTCAAAAACTGGCCGGAGATCTTCAACAACGACAGCACCCTGACTTCCGCCATCCTCGACCGACTCCTCCACCATGCCGAGACCATCCTCATCGAGGGAAAAAGCTACCGAATGAAAGACCATTTGGATTCCTGAAGCTGACCTCTTGACTTGCCGCCGGTCTCAAATTGCTGTCCCT
>CAWJQV010000016.1:0-70691 GCA_963844985.1 uncultured delta proteobacterium | reverse complement strand
AGAGAGCAAAACGATAGCGGTGAAGGCCAGCACCATTTTGTCCGTTCCCGGAAAGACGGCGCCGGCATATTCACCCAGGGCCATGGCTGCCAGGGCCACGGGAGCGGCAAAGCCGGCCACCATGGAAACCCATCCGGAAAGGAAGCCCACGGCCGGATGATAGATTTTGGAGAGATAGGTGTATTCGCCTCCCGACCTGGGCATCATGGCCCCGATCTCGCCGTAACAGAGTGCTCCACAGAATGCTCCCACCCCTCCTGCGAGCCACAGCATGAGAGCTGGAAAGGCAGTGTGGAGTGAGGCCACCTGAAAGCCCAAAGTGGTGAAAACCCCCGTGCCGATCATGTTTGCAATGACAATGATGGTGGCGGAAAACAGGGTGACAGGCTTGTGGTCTTCGGAAATCCCGTTCATCCTCTCTTTCTCATGACAGGGTGATAAAGTGATGAGAAGTTGCTTCTGCGAGACTGCTGAGTACCAGATATTGCAGCGGGACGTCAATGGCTTGAGTTGATGCCGTTCCGATCGTAACGCCTTTATGGGAAATGGTCCTCAATTTCTGCTACGGGCTATCGGGTTTCGGCCTTTTTCTTCCATCCGTAGCACGTTACCCAGCGGGGGTGACGGGATGGCACAAGGCGGGTGACGCAGATCATTATCATAGCTATTTCATTGTCGCTCCCGACGAGCGCCTCGCCGCTGTGGTCCTGCTCACCAACAGCGTGGGAACTGGGAGCATTGCCATCCATCTGGCGGAGCGGATCCTGCTACACGCCCTAGCCGAGCAGGGGAGCATCGCCCGGGTACCGGTCCCGGTGGAACCCCCCACTCTTCCACCCATCCCGGTCGGTAAGGGGGAACTGGCTGCCATCACTGGCATCTACGCCAGCAGCTACGGCCTGCATCGGCTGGATGCACATGGCGACCATACCCTGGTCCTCTTGAACTTCGTCAACGATCACTGGACCACCACTCTCGAAGGACTCAGGCTCCGTCGGGATGGCCGCTTCGTGGCCGACAGTCGCCCCAGCACGTCGTACCGAGTATTTGTCGCAGCCGGCCGCCGTTACCTGGCCGTACGCAACCCCTACGGGATGGGGCATTACGAAATGGAACTCCCGGTCGGTCATGAGCTTCCTACCGGCAAACCCTTGTCGGCCCGATGGCAGACGCGCGTCGGTAGACGCTGGCTGGCGGCCAATGAACCTTACAGCGCCTTTCTAGCTCTGGGGCGGCAACCCCCCCTGATCAGCCTGGCAGAAGTCCCGGGCCTGGAGGGGTACCTTGCCGTATCGCTCAGCTCAGCGGGACTTGATCTGGTACAGGTCTTCGATCCGAGGGGAAGTGATCATGTCGCCCGGATGTGTCTCAAGATTCCCATCGACAACGGCTGGGGTCTCAGCGATCTGGTGATCGAGGAGCGGGAGGGAGAAGAATGGATCCTCTGGTGCGGAACTTGGTACCGCCCGCTGGAGACCATCTCCTCTCTACAGTCAGGGCACGGCACGGTGACGATCGGCCCCGAAGGGCTGGGCGAGTGGTTCCGGTGGCCTGCGGCTTCAGCTCTGACCCTGACCGGCGTACGCTCATGGTATTTATATAACGCCGAATTTGGCCTGAAGGAGGTGGGCATGGGGGAGGAGACAATGGTTGGTGCGGTCGACGATGGTACGTACCTGCTCCTGTATGGCGCGCCGGACTCGACCATCATGCTGACGGTTCAACCGAGAACTGCGGGAGAAAAGGCTGACCTCTAACCATATCTCTGCCGGAAACCGGAGATATGGGACACGGGAGGCGGTGTTGCTCCCACTTGGCTATTTTTGGTCACCGTCCGGCAGGGCCGTCGGAAAGTCGGCATTCCTCTCCTCCTCCTGACCATTGAAATCTCGATGGCCAAAATCTTTGCCATGTCCAGATCATACATTCGCAAAATCGAGGTCTGCCGCAGGTTTTTCCTTGTGGCAAGCTGTGTGACCTTTCTCTGAGCCGGTGCCGGCGGCTACCCCAAAGATTTGTTACATACGATGGTGGGATAGCGTAGCCTTACCTGTCCGAAGGGCGATCATGTTTTGGTGTCCCGCAGCCCTGCGGTGTCCGGCGTGCTTTCGTCGCGTGCTTTCTCAAGAGATCCTGGCGTCCGCGCACCGGTTCTTTATTTTTGGAGCTTTCCGGAAAGCGCTTTTTGCCCAAGCTGCCTTTTCGACTGCCAATGGGATTGGGACTGTCCTCGTTGCTCCAAAATTTGCCGGGCAGAGAATTCCGGCCCTGGCGCTGATTTGGATTATTTCCGCCCCTGAGAATGGGTTCGGCCCTTATTGACGGGTCGGGCTCATATCCCTCAACGATTTCCTGGGGGATTGTGCACTTGAGTAGACGTTCGATATCTTTTAATTGCTCGCGCTCATCAATACAGACGAGTGATATGGCAATTCCTTCGCGCTCGGCACGTCCGGTGCGGCCGATTCGGTGCAAATAATCTTCAGACACACTGGGTAATTCAAAATTTACCACATGCGGTAAATGTTCGATGTCGAGCCCTCGTGATGCAACATCAGTAGCAACCAACACACGGACATCGCCATGCTTAAAGTTCGCCAACGTCCGGGTTCGGTTCGCCTGGCTCTTGTTGCCGTGGATGGCCGCCGCACTTATTCCATCGCGCTCAAGTTGCTTGGTCAGTTTGTTGGCGCCGTGTTTGGTTCGGGTGAATACGAGGACCTGCCGCCATTTTTGGGAGTCGATAAGAAAAGAAAGCAGCTCGCGCTTACGGGTGCGATCCACGGGATGAATCAACTGTTCAATCGTCTCCGATGCGGTATTGCGCCTGGCCACTTCAATCAGGACTGGGGAGTTCAATAAATTTTCGGCAAGTGCTTTGATGTCATTGGAAAAGGTGGCGAAGAAGAGCAGGTTTTGTCGCCGTGCGGGCAGCAGGGTGAGTATTCTGCGGATATCCCGAATAAATCCCATATCCAACATACGATCCGCTTCGTCCACAATTAATATCTCGACTCTCGAGAGATCCACGGTCCGTTGTTGAACATGGTCAAGCAAACGCCCGGGGGTTGCCACCAGAATATCGATGCCTCGGCGGAGTTGGCCGATCTGCGGATTGATCTTTACACCGCCAAAGATGACCCCCGATTTCAACGGCAGGTACTTTCCGTAGGCCGCCACACTCTCTTCGACCTGAGCTGCAAGCTCACGGGTTGGGGTAAGTATCAGAGCACGCACGCTATTCTTTACCTTTGTGCTGCTGCGGTTGTTCAAGAGCTGCAAAAGCGGCAGAGCGAAACCGGCTGTTTTACCCGTGCCGGTTTGAGCACCGGCCAGGATGTCCTTTCCTGAAAGGATAACAGGGATTGCCCGGCTCTGAACGGGAGTTGGTTTGCTGTAGCCTTGATCGGCAATGGCATGAAGTAGTTCGGCCGAAAGGCCGAGGGTTGTAAATGACATATTTAAGAGTTGCTCCTGGTAAGTTGATAAGCCCCGCAGCTTTGATGCAGAGTCATTGATAAAGGTCTTAGAAAAAGATTATGGGTCGTGATGGCGACGGTTTTTTTCAGGCACGAGGCCAGCCTATAATGGCGAACAGTCAACGGGGCGGGGACGCTTGCTCTGCCGTTTGTGCGGCACTCCCGGCAATCCATATGGTGTGTCGCGCTCCCCCACATGCACCGCGCGCCCGCACGCGAACCTGCTCCACCTTGAAACCGGTCTTTCGCAGACGATCACTGAATGCGTGATCAGGACCGGCCGACCATACCGCCAGTATACCTCCGGGCCGCAATGCCGCGGAAGCCGCTCTCAAGCCACCATGGCCATAGAGCCAGTCATTTCCATTCCTGGTCAATCCCTTGGGGCCATTGTCGACGTCCAGCAGGATGGCATCATAAGCACGTTGCTCCGCACGCAATATCCGGGCAACATCGACTTCGCGTACAATGACCCGGTCGTCCCGGAGCGGATGGCCGGCAAGGATCCCCAGGGGACCGCGGTTCCACGCCACCACCTCCGGTATCAGTTCGGCCACAATCACCTGGCCTTGAGCGCTAAGTCCATGCAGCACGGCGCTCAGGGTGTAGCCCATACCCAGTCCGCCTATCAGGACTCGAGGCCGGGGGCGGTCTGCAATCCTTGCACAAGCAAGCTTCCCAAGCGCTTCTTCCGACCCATGGACGCGACTGTTCATGAGTTCAAGGTTGCCGACCCTGATGGAGAATTCCTCACCCCGCCGGTATAGTCTCAGTTCCCCCTCGTCACGGGGTGCCCGCGCAGCGTCGAGTAACACCCAAGGTTTCATGAGCACCAACAGTAACTGTCAGGCCACTGGTCGTGTTCCAATTTGGAAACATGACCAGGGAAGAAATGAAGCATTCCAGAGACAGGGCTCAACATTTATCAGAGAGTGAGGTCGCATTGGCCATGGCACAACTCATTCCTGTATCCGGTTACATCCTCATCATTCAGGTATTCTTCAAACCCCATCGACCGATCGATGATCCCGCCAGGGGTAATCTCGACTATCCTGTTTGCCAAAGTGTCAATGAATTCATGATCGTGGGAGGAAAACAAAACCACCTCCGGGAAGGCCGTCAGCCCATTATTCAGGGCAGTGATCGATTCCAGATCCAGATGATTGGTCGGCTCATCCATGATGAGCGCATTGGCGCCAACCAGCATCATTTTGGAGAGCATGCAGCGGACCCGCTCCCCTCCGGAGAGGACACGGGTCTTCTTCATTGCTTCATCACCGGAAAACAGCATCCTGCCAAGGAACGCTCTGGCGAAGCGCTCTCCCTCAGTTGGGGGAGAAAATTGCCGCAACCACTCGACAAGGCTCAGGTCATTATCGAAATAGGCGCTGTTTTCCTTAGGGAAATAGGAGCGGGTGATGGTGACGCCCCAGCGGAAACTGCCGCTGTCCGGCTCAAGTTCCCCGGCCAGGATTTGGAACAGCGTCGTCTTGGCAAGGCTGTTGCCGCCGACGAAGGCAATCTTTTCCCCCTTGCGCACCGTTAGGGTAAGTCCGTTAAGCACGGGCATTCCATCGATGGCCTTGGACAGGCCCGTTATCTCCAGAATTATGTCGCCGCAGGGACGTTCGGGCTTGAACGCAACGTGCGGATACTTCCTTGAAGAGACCGGCATATCATCAAGTGTCAGCTTTTGGAGCAGCTTTTTGCGCGAGGTTGCCTGCTTCGCCTTGGAGGCGTTGGAACTGAAACGCTGGATGAATTCCTTCAATTGGTTTGCTTTGTCGGTGATTTTACGGGTCTCATCCCGCTTCTGTTTGAACGCCATTTGGCTCGCCTGATACCAGAAATCGTAATTGCCGACGTAGAGCTGTATCTTGCCGAAGTCGATGTCCGCCACATGAGTACAGACCTGATTGAGAAAATGCCGATCATGGGAAACGACGATAACCGTGCTGGGAAAGCGGAACAGATACTCCTCAAGCCAGGTGATGGACTTCAGGTCCAGATGATTGGTCGGCTCATCCAGCAACAGCACATCCGGATTGCCGAACAACGCCTGGGCCAGCAGCACCCGCACCTTAAAACCGGCCTCCAGTTCCTTCATTCTTATTGGGCGCATCTCTTCGGGTATGCCAAGACCGTTGAGAAGCACCGCGGCCTCAGACTCCGCCTCGTAGCCGTTCATTTCGGCGAACTTACCCTCCAGTTCTGCCGAGCGAATGCCATCCTCTTCGGAAAAATCGGCCTTTGCGTAGATCGCCTCCCGCGCCGCCATTATTTCGTATAGCCGTGCATGGCCCATTATAACCGTGTTAAGAACCGTTTCCTCGTCGAATGCGAACTGGTCCTGGCTGAGAACCGCCACACGCTCCCTGGCGCCGACAATGATTTCGCCCTTGTCCGGTTCCAACTCGCCTGAAAGGATTTTAAGAAAGGTCGATTTCCCGGAGCCGTTGGCGCCGATGAGCCCATAGCAGTTCCCCGGGGTGAACCTTATATTGACTTCTTTGAATATGACCCTTTTGCCATACGAGAGGGCCACGTTTGAGGCACTGATCATGCTTTTTTGACTCCATGTTGAAATAAAAAAACCACAGGGGTTTCCCCGCGGCCAAAATGTAACCTTTGTATATAAAGCATCGCAGTGTTCATAGCAATAAGGTTATCGAAATAATTGATACCTTATCCGCAACTCCGCCACCCTTCAGGAGACAGATTTGCTTTTGGCCCGCGGGGGTGTGACTGGAGCATGATAAGTTTTGGCGAAGAGCAAATGGCGAGTTTTGATGTATCGAGATGCTCCGGAATCTATCCAATGGTAGCTTGGGGCGACATGGGGAAGGCAATGCGAATCCTTTAGACCCACCGGGTATTGAGACAGACGGTCTCATTAGCCCCACTGTCGGCCAACGATCTCATTAAGGTGAATTTGAGTAAACCTGTAATGAGGTTCCTACTGAAAGTTCACAACCCCCAATTCAACTCTCCTCTCCTGATAGCTGAAATCTCGACGTCCTGAAAATTTGCCACGTCCAGATCATGCTTTTTATGCGAGGTGCCCCAGCTCAGATTCGACCTTCTGGCAAGATACCTTCCGGCTATCAATAACGAGCCATCACCACCTTAAGATGCTGATTCTGTTAAGCTTTCATGATCAGGCGTTCGGTCGCCCCTGACGATGAAAGCCTGTTGTGTTTTCAGGGGTAAGTCATCGTCACTTTCCACGTTGGCGGAGATCAATGCTGGCACCAACCCCAATTGCATACATCAGTTTCCACTGCCACCCGATGCTAATGAGCTCTTCACAGTCCCAGCACCCTTACAGTAGAAACAGGTCGCGCAAATTACTCAACCGGCGTCACGCTATTGGATGGGCTTGATGATGGACCTGTACCAATTGCATTTATCACCCTGACTTTGAATGTATAGGCGGTCCCGTTAGAGAGCTTCTTCACCGTTATCGGGCTTGCAGTTCCTGCTGCCGTTTTGCCGCCAGGGCTTGAGGTAACCTTGTATGAAATGATGGGGCTCCCACCGTCTGAAGCCGGTGGCGCGAAGCTTACCGTCGCCTGGGCGTTCCCTCCTGTGGCAATGAACTTCTGTCGGGGCTTTAGGGGGACCTGCTGGGGATACGCTATTGGATGGGCTTGACGCTGCACCTGTACCAGCCAAATTGGTCACCCTGACTTGAGTTTTCCAAAATTGACCATCCGATGCCCCCCGTTGCTTGCTGCGCCGAGGTTTATACCGTAAGGTCATAAATATTGTGCATTATTTGCTTGCATAGCATGCTTATATCCAGTATAATGCAATACATGACTAACGAGACTGCATTCACAGGCAAGATTGTTGAGAGACGGCGCGGGAAAAAGCGCTACTACTATTACTCCAGGTCGCACCGCGTCAAGATCGACCCCGATGCCAGCGGCAAGACCAAAGGGAGCGGTAAGAGCCGTGTCGTCAATGAACAGATCTACCTTGGACCCGCCGAAACCGTCCTTAAGAAGCTTCTCGACAGGGAGAATCTCTACGATCCGGTCGAGCTCAAGAAGAAGGAATTCGGACTGCCCGTGGCCCTTTTTGAAGTGGCCGAAAGGGTTGGACTCAGAGACATCATAAGCGAAGTAGCTCCAGGGGAGGTGGGAGGCATTTCCATTTCTGATTTCATCCTTATAGGCGCCATCAACCGGGTCGGAAATCACACTTCCAAGGAGAGCATGGGCAGGTGGTACGAAAAGACGGTCCTCTCGAAACTTCAGAAGGTGAATCCCGGAAAGCTCAACAGCAAGGCATTCTGGTACGCCTATGACCAACTCATCAGCGAAGCCCGAATCCGCAGCGAAAAGGAAAGCCGGGGACTTTCCCCCAATGAAAAACTTGATATCGACGAACTCGAATCCGTCCTGGACGATTCCAAGATCGAAGCCATTGAAAAGGGACTTTGGAAAAACCTCATCAAGGAATTTGGGTTCCTCCTGGACGCGGTGCTCTATGATACCACCAATTTCTACAATTTCTGCCAGCCGGAGACGGAGAACAGCCTCTCTCAGTTTGGGAAGAACAAGGAGGGCAGGGACAACAACCGACAGGTGGGGCTGCAGTTGGCAGTGCTTCGCGATCTCGGAATTCCCATCTTCCACGGCGTCTACTGCGGGCACCAAAACGATGCGACTCTCTTTCCCACGGCCGTAAGGAAACTCACCGCCCGTTACCATGAGGTGGCGAAGAAAGCCGAGAGTCTGGTGCTCGTCTTCGACAAGGGGAACAACTCGCAGAAGAATTTTTCCGCCCTTGAGGGGCAGGGCTTTCAGATCCAATTCGTAGGATCCCTTACTCCCAGCCAGCATGCGGATCTTACCGCCATTGCCCTGAGCCGGTACACGGACAACTTTGGCCAGTTTAAAGTCCATCGCACGACGAAGAAGGTTTTTGGCGCTGAGCGAACGGTTATTCTCACCTACAACCCGGCAACCGCCAAACGGCAGGAGCGCATCTTCGAGTTCCACATGAAACGAGTGATGAAGGAGGCCAAAGCCTTCTTCGAGATGATTGCCAAGGAGCCCACCAAGGAAGTTGAGGCTCAGATGCGGACCTTCCTCAAAACCCAAAAAGTCGGTAGTTCCCAAGCCCTGCGATTCCACGACTTCAGGGTCTGGCACAACGGCTGGAAGAACATGTTCAGTCTCCAGCGGAAACGCTCCGAGGTCCGCGCCAAAAAGGCCACCTTCGGAAAGAAAATCGTCTTTACCAACATCAAGGACGCCACAACGGAAACCATTCTCGGCTACCAGAAAAGTGGATGCCAGATCGAGGACGGCTTCCATCACCTCAAAGACCGGGATCTTGTGGCCTATCACCCGGGTTATCACTGGACGGACTCCAAAATCAGGGTCCATGCCTTCGTCTGTGTCCTAGCCCTGCTTCTCCTCAAGCTGCTCCAGTTTCTTGCGAGAGAAAACGGCATCGGCATGAGCTGCAAGGTACTCATCGAGGAACTGGAAGACATTACCATGATCATCCTCGTTTACGGGGACGGGAAAACGGTGAAGAAAGTAACTGCCCTGTCCGCGGTCCAGAGCCGCCTCTTTGAAGCCTTCGGGCTCGGGAAGTATACCTGACCCCCGGCGAGCGTGCCCTTACGGAATTATCCTCGTACTTTCCATTGGATACGACCTGCGCAGAGGATGATTTGGAAAACTCAAGTTGAAAAGTTCACACCCCAGACTAAACCAATATTCTGGACACGGCTTGTGGCTTATGGCTATCTGTGTAATCACTTTATCAACACAACTGGCTCATGTATCGGATTCGAGATTCGAGAGTATCCCGTTTCAAAACTGTTAGCGGCCACAGAAGATTGCATTAAGTGGGTATGCACTTAGCTCAACCATCCACCGGTCCACCCCCTACGATCATCTGGCGGGGCCTGGGGGCGCAATCCACCGCTTGCTCCATCAGGCGGTAGAAGAGTAGACCTCGGGCTTTGGGGGCGCGGCGATTGAACCGAAATGTGAACTCATCAAGATAGTAGTCAAGATGTTGCGGACGGATAGCCCCTTGGTGAATCCCAAGCCACCAACGGTCCAACAGAGATGCAACACGATGAACACGAGGCATAACCACATGAGCAGGATCTCCACTTGCAGCGAGATTTGTCACAATATGATTGAAGCCCAGTTTCTCGATTCCTTTATACCCGTTCCAGCCGTCAGTCCGGATTTCAGCTCCCATTTCCACGTTATCCAAAAGAAATTTGTGAAGGCTCATTGCGGACACATCGGCAACAACAGACATGCGTATTCTGCCAGGACCGCGTCCCCGGACTTCTGCTGCTATGGCAACAATCGACTTTCGCTCAGCACCTCGCCCACGGACCTTCGTCCCACGGCCTCCAACATATGTCTCATCAATTTCAATGGCACCGGTCAATTGATCTCGACCAGGGCGCACCATCGCACGACGCAGCTTATGAAGCCAAATCCACGCTGTATTGTAGCTGCCAAGTCCGAGAACCCTTTTCAAACCGAGAGCGCTAGCTCCATGCTTTTGGCTTGTCACGAACCACATGGCAAGGAACCAAGTTCGCAAGGGTTTGTGGGTCTTGTGAAACAGTGTCCCCGCAGCTACAGATGTTTGCCGTTTACATTTTCGGCAAAGAAAGAGGCCTCGCCCCATCATAGAGGGCTTTTCCGTGGTGTCTCGGCAACTGGGGCAACAGAAAGCATCTGGCCACCGAAGCTTGGCAATGTAGTCGAGGCAGGCATCTTCGCCACTAAACCATTCCTCAAACTCCTGGAACGTTCCAGGATAATCAATGCCGGAAATCGGGTGTCTTTGCTCTTCCACGAGCACATGCTACGCTACTCGGCCGGTTGAGTAAAGTGCATACCCACTTTGCATTATTTGCGATAACCTTTCCGAATATGTTAGACGATGCGAAGCGATCCCTAATAGCCCTCTGTAACATTATTGTACTAATCATAAACAGAGGATGGTCCCTCTATCAAAGGAAAAAACTAAAACGATCTAAGCCCAACAAATCAATCCAGCGGACACGCGGCACAGCCGCGGCCGCTGTTCTCACACGTTCGGATGGAAAGGGGAAACTCCACACAGCTCCTTCTTGCTTAAAAACGAAGTGCCGAAATCTTCACCGTTTCCAGATCATACTTTTATGCGAAGTGTGTCTGGTCTGGCGCCACCTTCTGGCAAGTTCCGTTGAAAAATGCATTTAGAAGATAGCTCCAGCTTGACGCCAATGCTCTATAGCCATATCCTGACGGCGCAATATCCTGTGTTCTCACCAAAAAAGGGTAACACAAGAATGAAGACCAATAAGGCATACGTAGGCAGGTGGCGAATTACGGAAATGGAACAGTGGGACAAAGACTACATCGATAAGGTGGTGCCAGGCCATTTAACGATCGGGGACGATGGCACGGGTTCACTTCAATTCGGCGCAGTCGAGGCCGAGGTCGACTGCCGGGTCGAGCCGTTGGGTGGGGTTGAGCGACTCGAATTCTCATTTGAGGGCGAAGATGAAGGAGACTCCGTCTGTGGGAGGGCGTGGGCGCAGATCACGGGTCGAACCATGACTGGAAGGATCTACTTCCATATGGGAGACGATTCGGGTTTCACAGCTTCGAAGAAGTAGCGCGATAGAAGGTGCGAACAAAAAAATGCAGCGGATGCCCGGACACGCCTTGTGGTCATGTTTTCAAGTCCATGGCCTGGCACCGCTGATTTTGCGTTAGGCAACGAATTATTTCGACCCAGAGGGAGGCTCAAATGAAACTGTATTCTTTTCTTGCCATCTCCTGTGTTCTTTGTTTTTCTTCGCTCCAAACAATACCAACGGCTTATGCCCAAGACAATACCGGTGCTGGTGGGCCTGATAAAATCAAAGCCGTGCTGCTTAGACCCGCCGGATGGAAGGTTGATCATATCGGGGTAAGTGGATCAGGGCAGTCCGAGTTTATATATGAGGCTCGTGGGGAAAACGTCGTTGTAAAAATCCAAAACCTATCTCGCTCAGATGGGGGGATTCTTCTGAGCTGTGAACGCGACGTCACGATCACCTCGGATGGTATCAAACATGACGGGTGTCGCGACGTAGAGATTACCTTCCGGCTCGATCTTAACGATCAGGACTATCCGCTTAAAGGCACGAGTTCGAACTACGTATACAAGTGTAAGGCAAAGTAGTTGCCTAACCATGCCATGCACCGGATCGCCGATAAAGATGGCTCCCGGTGATGGCTATGTTGGCTGGAGGATAGACTCCACGTTTCTCTCCTGATGACTGAAATCTCGACGTCTTGGAAAGTTACCACTTCCAAATCATGTGCATAGTAAATCGAGGCAGGCTGCCGTTTCACCACCGTGGCAAGAGGTTCTGAATTCTGCAGATTTGAACGAGAAAATAGCGCTGCGAAGTACAACACTGAAAAGATCCTGCTTAAATTATGTGCGGTGGAAATTGGAGGTGTAGAATGACTTCACTCAAAAAGGGGTGCGAATATGCAGCAGCGTACCAATTGTGCCAATCCTTCGGAAGAGATCATCTATTTCGGTTGGCCCATTGTCCTCATGGCTGGACCGAATGGCGATAGGTGTTATGGTGTTCAACCTGATGAGGCTGCCGCGAGCCTTCCCCAATTTCAACTTCGTCATCAGGTATCACAGGCAACGAAACGAATGAAAGTCCTCTAAAGGAAAGCCTGAGCCCGCACGGTTACGGATAGCAGTAAATTGAGCCGAAAGGAGCATAAAGAATATGAGCAGGCAACATGCACATGGAAGAATTTCGATTTCCCTGTTAGTGCTGGCCGCCCTGATCCTTGTGTTGACTTTGATCGTCATCAGGTTTAGAGGCGGCAGCCCCGATCTGCAGGACGTCATAGGCAATATGACTAAGAAGATGGAGCTCTTGTCTGCGATGAGAGTAAACCTCCTCAAGTCGGAGGAAACTGAAAAGAGCGCAGTCATGGCGGATACGGATGAGACCTCCAGGGATTTTGCCGACCGGTCGCGCCAGGCTGCAGACCGTGTAGAGCGAGATCACCGTGAGCTCGAATCTTTGCTCAACCGGGATCACACGGATAAAGAGATGAAACTGTTCCATCAGTTTGACTCATGCTGGGCAGAGCTTCGAAAGATCGACCATGAGATCCTGAGTTCGCCGTTCAGAACACCAACCTCAAGGCTGCTGCCCTGTCTTTTGGCAAAGGAAATGAAGCCATAAAGCGTTTTGAACGAGCTCTCAAGAACCTGATCTATTCCAGTTTATCGAGCGACAACTGCAGCCATGTCCTGATACCGGCATCCGATGCCCTTGCGGCGGGGCTGGGGATACAGATTTTACATGCTCCCCACATCGTAGCGGCAAGTGATGCACGGATGGATGAAATCGAAGCGGAGATGCGGCAGGATGGAGAGATCGTTGACACCTCCCTCAAAAAACTGGCGGATTTAGTTCCCGAGGAAGACCGTGCATCGCTCCAGGATGCAAGAGCGGCCTTCGATGACTTTGCGGCAATTACTGCCGAGATAATCAGACTCTCTCGTGAGAATACCAACCTCAAGTCTTTCGAGCTTTCTTTAGGAAAGAAGCGGAAGATAGCCGCTCAGTGTGATGAGGCTCTTATCAGCATGCAGGAAGTAGTTCGCGAAAGAGAATTTAAAGCAACGCGATAGCAAAACAGGCAAGACCCGAAATACGGCGGATTAGAACGTCGGAAGAGTTTCGAATGCGAACTCACATTGGAAAAGCTCCAGGCCGTTGGAATCACCCCGCTATGGAAAAAACCCTGATGGGACAGGTCACGGTCTGCCGTTTCTTGCCTCTGTGGCGAATCAACCTTTTAAAGATGTTTTGGAGGGTGTGCATGAGTTCCTCTTCCACCCCAGGTGCGCAGCAGCCGCCTCAATCCGCGTCAGCAGAAACAGCCTTTTCGTCAAGCCGTGGCCGCCCGAACGAGCATCAAGATCCGAAGAAACAGCTGATCCTTGCTCTGGGGGCTCTGGGAGTGGTGTATGGCGATATTGGCACCAGCCCTCTTTACACCGTCAAGGAATGCTTCCACGGTCCGCACGCCATGACCATCACCCCGGATAACATTCTGGGGGTCATGTCCCTGATCTTTTGGTCGCTGACGATGGTGGTCACCGTAAAATACGTCATGTTCATCTTACGGGCCGACAACCATGGGGAGGGCGGCATTTACGCTCTGGTCGCGCTGTTTTTGAGCAAGGGGCGGCAGAGCGTCTCTCCTCGCCGGGTAAACCTGCTGGTGCTCCTGGCCATCTTTGGTGCGGCCCTGCTTTATGGCGACGGCATTATTACCCCGGTCATCTCCGTGCTATCTGCAATGGAAGGCCTGAATGTGGCCACCATCGGCGCTGAACCCTTCGTCCTGCCCATGTCCTGCATCGTCCTGGCGGGCCTGTTTATGTTTCAGAGCCAGGGCACCGAGCGTATTGGACGGGTCTTCGGCCCCATCATGTTGTTTTGGTTTTCCTCCATAGCCGTCCTGGGACTGGCCCAGATCTTACGCCGGCCCGAAATCCTGGCGGCCCTGGACCCGCGTTACGCCGTCTCCTTCTTTGCCACCAACCGGCTGCACGGGGTTGTGGTTCTGGGCGCTGTAGTGCTCTGCCTCACCGGAGGGGAGGCACTCTATGCGGACCTGGGCCATTTTGGGCTTGGGCCTATCCGCCTCTCCTGGATCACGGTGGTCTTTCCCGCCCTCCTGCTCAATTATTTCGGCCAAACCGCCCTGCTCCTGGAGAACCCCCAGGCTTCGGTCCACCCCTTTTATGAGCTGGTTCCGCGGCCTCTCCTCTATCCCATGGTGGCTCTGGCCACAACCGCCACGGTCATTGCCTCGCAGGCGATGATCACCGGGGTCTATTCCCTGACGCAGCAAGCCATCCAGATAGGCTATTGCCCCCGGTTACGAATCGTACATACCTCGGGGGAGACCAAGGGGCAGATTTACCTGCCATGGGTCAACACCATGATGATGATCGGCTGCCTGGGTTTGGCGCTCGCCTTTAAAGAATCCAGCCGTCTGGCCGCCGCCTACGGCATTGCGGTCACCGGCACCATGGCCATCACCACTCTCATCTACTTTTTTGTTACCCGGTATAACTGGGGTTGGCCGCTCTGGAAGTCTTTGTTACCTTCCAGCATCTTTCTCTTCTTTGATCTTTCTTATTTCGGCGCCAACCTGCTCAAGTTCTTTGACGGAGGTTGGTTTGCAGTGAGCGTCGCCGTCTTCCTCTTCGTCGTCATGGTCACCTGGCGAGACGGCCGGGCTGTTCTCAGGAAGAGTTTTGAACTAGCCCAGGTCCCCCTCGATCTTCTCATATCCGACATTACCGGCTTCAAGCTGGCGCGCACTCCCGGCACCGCTTTCTTTCTTTCGGTGTCGCCAACGGGGACTCCCATTGTGCTGCTCCATCTTCTGAAACATATCGAAGCCTTACCGGAAAGGGTGTTTATCCTCTCCCTTGTTTCCACTGATACTCCCTATGTCCCGCGAGAGAAAAGAGTCGAAATAACCGACAAAGGCCTCGGTTTTTGCCGTATCGTAGCTTCATACGGATTTATGGAAACCCCCAATATCCAGGAAATCATCGACCTGCTAAATGTTCACGGCCTGGATGTGGACATCTTTGCCACCTCCTTCTTTCTGGGCCGGGAATCTCTGCTGACTACCGGTTCCAGCAAGATGACCCGGTGGCGCAAGGGACTGTTCGCCTTTTTGTCACGCAACGCCTGGAATGTTTCCAACTTCTTCGGCATTCCTCCCGGCCGCGTGGTTGAGTTGGGCAGTCAAGTGGAACTGTAATGGTCTTCATCAACATACTAGAGTGCGCTGGGGAATCGCACCCCGACGCCCGCGCAGATCTGGACGTGAGCCTCTCAGCTCATCCGGTTCCTATCTCGGCATGCTTCGTGACTCTTTGCAAGTCAGGAACCGAAACAAACTCTAATTTGCCAACCCTTCCGTGAGCACTGCTCATGAAGATTCACTCTCTCGGTAAATGGTCGGCTAACTCGATGGACAGAGGCATCACGGAGGTGATAGAGTTCTGTAATCGGCCTGCAATAAGTTGCGACAGCTGCCTTGTATCGCGTTGCTGGCCCCGTAGTCGATCGATTCCAGATATCTCTCCTGGTCCTTAAAATCTGACCGTTCCTAAAATTCACCACGTTCAGATCATACCCTCAAAGAACCGGTCGCTACTGCGAGCTTAAGGTCTTGGCAAGACGTAGCAAGTTCCCATCGCATGGTTAGGCGGCTATCATTATCATTCAGACATTGAAGCCCAGGGCCAATTGGTCCATAATACCGAACGAATGGTGCAGGCTGACTGCTCAATTCCCATATCGGTGCCTACCTTGGCCGACACCGCCTTGGCAGCGCCAACCAGGCCACTCGACACCGATGTCACTCGCTGGCATACCCCTGCGGCTCCGCAATCTTCGTTCCACGGGTCAACGCCGCGATTAGCCGGCCGAAGCCTCGCCCCGAGCGATGTGCCCAGGAATTGAGGCCTCTTCGATACTTGAAATCCGAAAACAGAGGAGACACGAAGATGAATCAGCTCACGAGGCCATTTGCCATCCTCGCAACCTGCGCCCTGATGGCAGCCCCCGGCTTGGCCACCGCCCAGTCGGCCAGCGCAATTCCGTCCTCGATCACGACACCCGACAGGGTCGAGAGCCGGATCGGCACGCTCGAATTCAAGGACGGCATGCCGAGCAGTGACACGCTCGCCAAGGTATATGACAACCTCGACTTCACCCACGCCTTCGAAGCGTTCGTAAACACTTACCAGGGCGTCAGCATGCAGGCCTTCCACAAAGGCCTTGCTGACATCGGAGTGAAAGATAACGAGGTCGTTGTCTGGTCCGACTTCATGGATTCGAAGTCGCTGGTCCTCACGGCCAACGCGGACACGCTCTACGTCGTGGGTTTCCTCGATCTCACAAAAGGGCCCATGGTGCTGGAGGTGCCTCCGAGACTTCTCGGCGCCATCGATGACGACTGGTACCGCTGGGTCATCGACCTCGGCCTGCCCGGCCCCGATCGCGGCCTTGGCGGAAAGTACCTGATCGTGCCGCCCGGCTACGACGGTCCGCTGCCGGAGGGCGGGTTTTTCACGGCTCGCGCTCAAACCACTCGCGTCGTGTGGTTCGGCCGTATGTTCCTTGAGGACAACAGCCCGAAGCCGGCGGCCGAGATGATCCGGAAGTTCACCAAGGTCTACCGATACGAGGCGGGCGGGGTCGGCACGCCCCTCGCCGAGTTCCTGAGCGGCAAGGTTCGGCTCGGACGGATCGCGCCGTCGCCCGAAACCGTGTTCCATGAGGGCAGCGGTAGGGCAATCAACACCATTCCGCCCAACGACTTCAGCTTCTACGAGATGCTCAACGAGGTCGTCCAGCAGGAGCCGGCTACCTCGCTCGACCCCGAACTGATGGGCCCGCTCGCCGCGATCGGGATCGTCAAGGGCAAACCCTTTGCCCCCGATGTCCGGATGAAGAAGATCCTCACCGAAGCGGTCGCGGTGGCCAATGCCACCGCTCGCAGTCTCGTCATGAACCCGCGCGATCAAAGCTGGGTGTATTACCCCGACTCGGCCTGGGTGAGTCCGATGTTCATCGGCGGCTACGAGTTCGAGACGCCGATCCCTATCATCGAGGGGCCGGTACGGGATGGGCAACGTATTCCCGAAGGTGTCAAGCCCTTCCCGAAGACTGGCTACCGCACGCTGGATGTTCGGACGTTTTATTTCTACTCCAACGTCGGCATGTCGCCGGCCATGGCCATGCGTATGACCGGCGTCGGCTCACAGTATCTCTATGGCACTCGGGACGCGAACAAGCAGTACTTGGACGGCGCCAAGACTTACAAGGTGAGCCTGCCGAAAGGCATTCCCGCGGCGAACTTCTGGTCCCTCACGCTCTATGACAATCAGTCGCGCTCAATGCTCGACACCCCGCAGCGCTACTCACGCGCCGGCAGCCAGAGCTATCCATCGCCCGCCGCCGAGCCTAACGCCGACGGCTCCACGACGGTCTACTTCGCTCCAATGCAACCTGAGGGGATCAAGCGCGGCAACTGGATTCAGACCGTGCCCCAAAAGGGTTACTTTGTCCTCCTGCGCCTCTACAGCCCGCTGGAACCGTTCTTCGACAAGACGTGGCGACCAAGCGAGATTGAGCTGGTTCGATGAGCTAGCGTCAGCTAACCAATCGTTCGAGAGGGACGCTACGCCGGCAAGCCGGCTTCGCGCCCCTCAACTCAAACGGTCGGCTGGAAAAGGGGAAACTTTGCATACCTCTCCTCCTCAGCTGAAAAATGAAGTGCCGAAATCTTCACCGTTTCCAGATCATACCTTTTATGCGAAGTGTGTCTGGTCTGGCGCCACCTTCTGGCGGACCTTGTAATCTCAAGGGCTCAAAAGTTTAACACGTCCAGATCATTTCCGTTATGGTCGCTTGCAAGAGAAGATCTCACCCCGTTGGCAAGCAAATCGAAGAGGCAGGAAAAGTGGAATGGCGGGGATCATTCACTATGCTTACCTTTCTGAACAAGCTCAATGACATTTTGACAGCATCAGTCCCAGCCCAGGTGGACATAATACGGAAAAGCAGTATGCCAGATGGTCGTGGAGGAGGAGAAGATGGAAAATACGAAAAGTTTTGCGAAGATCACGGCGGAGGAGTTGTACGACAAGATCAGTCAGAAGACAGATCTGATCATTATTGACACCTTGCTAAAGGAACTATTCGACAAGAGGCATCTGCCAGGTGCCCAAAATGCCTGCGTCTTTCAAGTTGTCTTCCCCTCGGAAGTGGAGGCTATCGTGCCCGATCGTGACCGGGAGATTGTTCTGTACGGCTCAAGCAGGGCTTCCCATGATTCAGTCACCGCAGCCGAAAAGCTTGTGCGGCTCGGGTATTCAAAGGTGTTTACTCTCACCGGAGGGCTGGCTGCCTGGAGAGAAGCCGGATATCCTCTGACGGGTAATGATCCGGATGCTGTAGACGAGGACGATCACCTCAGATTGGACGACCGGAGCTACAGTGTCGACATTGAACAGAGCATTATTGAGTGGACTGGGCGCAACCCAAACACGATACACTACGGCACGTTACGTCTATTGAGGGGCGATATCAAGATACAGCAAGGCAAGTTAAACGGAACTTTTGAGGTCGACATGCACTCGCTAAAAAATCTGAACTTGGAGGGTAACGAATGGCAGCCGGTCCTCATTGCTCACTTAAAATCGGATGACTTTTTCTTCACAGAGAAGTTCCCAACAGCCCGGTTCACGATTAATTCGGCCCGGAAAATTGGTGAATCCTTGAGTGCACCCAATTTCAAAGTGGAAGGCACACTTGAACTCCGTGGCATGCATCATGACATGAAGTTTCTCGCGACTATCAGCAATCTGCCCGATGGTGCGATCACCGCCGAAGCGCATTTTGACTTTGATCGCACGCAGTGGAAAATCATTTACGGATCAAGCCGCTACTTTGAACATCTAGGCATGCACTTGGTTTTTGATCCTATCAGCATAGGGTTGCGCATCGTAGCGAGGTAGGCCAAGATTAACTGGAGATGAGGTTGCGCGGAACCGAACCCTCAAAGCACGAGTTGGAGCTTCGAGGTCTATTCTAAAACGCGATACAAGGTCTTCGATGAGTTCCCCCAGCTTTCACTGCAGTCAATCCGGGTCGGAGATGGTGCAGGAACTTGTTCCAGAGGCCAAGGTGGGCAAAACCTTCACCATCAACGGTTTCGAGAATTTCGAGAACAGCTCTTATCCTCATTCCAACGTCAAGCCAGTGATGATGTAGTGCGGGCAGGACGAATCCGCGAAGAAGACAGTTGGTAACTTGATCAAACAGCTCGGCTGGGAGCCACTCGATTGTTGGAGGTCTTGAGCAAGCGCTGCATCTGGAACATATGACGCTGCTGTGGGTGCGCATGGTTCGCGTCAAAGGTCATTCGCCCAACATGGTGTGGGCCATACTAACCAGGTGGTAATGACATGTTTGCCGAACAACAAGTTCCAAGGGAGCGGTGAAAGCGGAGTTGCACTTGCTTTCGCGGCCCGGTGAACTGGAGCGTTCGGCTTAATGAATCGACGAAGGAGAAAGCATGAAGAAGGCACTACTACTCATTGACTTGCAGAATGACTATTTCCCAGGCGGTAAGTTTCCGCTCTGGAATACGGATGCTACGCTCAGCAACATCGAGCAGGCGATCAAGGCGGCGAGAGTGAAAGGCATTCCCATTATTCACATCCAGCATATCGCAAACCCCGAAATGGGGATTGCGCCATTTTTCAACCAGGGCTCGGACGGCGCGAAAATCCATCCACGAATTCTTGAAGCTGCTCCCGATGCTCCCATTATATCAAAGAGTTTGCTGACAGCTTCGTGAAGACTAATCTTGAAGAGACGCTCTCTGAATTAGGGGTCGATGAATTGCTTGTGTGCGGCATGATGACTCAAAACTGCGTGACTCACACGGCTATCTCGAAGTCCGCAGAGAAGTACAAGGTATGCATTCTGCCGGATTGCTGCACCACAGTGAATGAAATGCTCCACAACATTGCATTACACGCTGTCTCGACACGCGTACCACTCATGCCGGCAAAAGATGCACTGTGAGCTGAAACCATCGCCGTTCGGCTGAAGAAGGGGAAACTCCACGCAGCTCTCCTGATGGCTGAAATCTCGATACCCTGAAACCTTACGACGTCCAGATCATACTTTTCATGAGAGGTGCCCCAGCTCAGATTCGACCTTATGGCAAGTAAAGAAGAGGCAGGGCTCACCGTTGGTCTATCAGCCTCAATTTCGGCCAGAAAATCCATGTTGGGTGAGGTTATTCCCAAAAGGAATTTTCCCTTTGACCACCTCAGGAGGACAAAAGTATTATTGGTGCCATTATGCTTCCTTGTATCCTTTTCCCCTAGCAAAAGGAGCACTACATGGCCAGCGTCTCCCAACTCGGTTACATCGGCGTCGGCATCAGCGACGCGAAGGCGTGGCACGACCTCGCTACCAATATCCTTGGGATGCAGGTTGTTCCTGGCGACGACACTAGCTCTTATCTCCGCATGGACGAGTACCACCACCGTTTGGAGCTGCGCTCGAACGGTAGCGACGACCTTGAGTTCGTCGGTTGGGAAGTGCCGGATTCAGCCACTCTCCAGCGTGTCGCCCAGCAGCTTGGGGACGGCGGCGTAAAGGTAACCGCCGGCACCCGAGACGAAGCAGAAGACCGCCGTGTCATCGACTTGATCAAGTGCGTCGACCCCAACGGTATCTCCACCGAGGTATTCTGGGGCCACCCGGTCAACCAGCATCCCTTCCATCCGAGCCGTCCCATGACCGGCTTCAAGACTGGGGACATGGGGCTCGGCCATATCCTCGTCTATGCCCGCAGCCTGGACGAGAGCGTCGGCTTTTACCGCGACCTCCTTGGCTTCCGCATCTCCGACTTTACAGAGGTCCGGGTGCCAGGCGGCAAGGTTCGCCTCGCTTTTCTGCACTGCAACGCACGGCACCACTCTATCGGCTTGGTGGAGGCCCCACGGGCGCCCAAGCGAATTAACCACATCCTCTTTGAGTGCAATTCCTTAAATGACGTAGGCTCCGGCCACGACCTCTGTCTCTCGCGCAGGGTCCCCATCGCGATCGACCTTGGCTGCCACATGAATGATCACATGGTCTCCTTCTACATGGCCAACCCTTCGAATTTCGCCCTCGAATACGGTTGGGGCGGCCGCGCCATCGACGAAGCATCCTGGCAGACCGAATACTACACCACCGCTGACAGCATCTGGGGCCACGGTCAACTCCATGACTTGGTTGCCAGTATGGCGCCAGGGGGATAGCGGTCTCTGGGCCATTCGAGGCAAGTTCGAGTAGGCCTGCTTACCGGCTGCAGGCCCATCCGAAAGGCTTGGAGCTTGAATAGCTTGAATGTCCGTACGTAGCCGAATGCAGCCGATCTTGAGGGAACCGCTTCGAGGCCCTGTGTCACCTAACGTTATGGCAACTTTCAATTCATACTGTTCGATTTTTAAACATCCATTCTGGCGATGACTTGTGAAGGTTCCAAGTCGGTCTTTTGAAAGGAGGAGTTTCCAATGGATAAACCCTATGAAGCGATGCCAGATATCGTGGTCGTTCCCGCTCATTTCCCGATACCCGGGATGGGATTCCTGCCGGTCAATGCCTTCGTCATCAAGGCTAAAGAGCCGGTACTCGTTGACACGGGAATGGGAATTGAGACTGAGGAGTTTATGATAGCTCTATCGTCGATCATTGATCCTCAGGACCTGAGGTGGGTATGGATTACCCACGATGATGCAGACCATACCGGTAACATTCAGAAGGTTCTTGAAGTATCACCCGGCGCGCGCCTTGTGGCGAACTCCCTGGCAGTGCTGAGGATGAGCACAGCTTGGCCGGTACCTATGCATCGGGTTCACTGGTTAAATCCGGGAGACAGAATTAGAGTGGGTGACCGTGAGCTGACCGCCGTCAGACCGCCCATGTTCGATAACCCGACTACTATCGGTGTCTACGATAACAAATCGGAAGCCTTTTTCTCTGCCGATTTCTTTGGTGCCATTATCCCCTCGCCGGTGCAGAATGCGGATGATGTGACAGAAGGAGATCTCGCTAGAGGCATGGTCAGCTGGGCCAGTGCTGACAGCCCATGGGTTCATATGGTTAGCCCGGACGGATTCACTAAAGCGCTCGATAGAATTGGTCAAATTGGCCCGAAAATGATCTTCTCCGCACACTTGCCACCAGCGCGGGGAAAGACCGGATACTTCTTGGAGTTGCTTGCGGAAGTCCCAACTTCGACCCCTTTTGTGACTCCCGATCAGACGGCTCTGGAGCAGATATTGGCTCAGATGGGGAGTGGCCGCTAACTACACGAAAGCCCAGCGGGATTAGGGAAATATGGTCCGATGTGATGAACGATCATTACGCCGAACACTTCGAGAGGGACGCCGCTAGAAGCAGTGCCTCTCAAGCGGAGCGCTGGACGGATGGTTCGAATAGGTTGAGAGTTGAGATAGACCGCGTCGCGCGATGAGTCGCTGCGTCGGGTGGTTGCTGATCATGAGTACTTGGGATTGACGTTTTGTAGAGGAATGACGTGATGGGGTATGATTCTCTAAATGCAGATCGCCTCTTCTTCACACCCCACGGGTTGGCGCATCCTCGGGTTCGGCAAACATCCGGAGATCGCCGCCGCCGTCCAAGAGAAACTCCGTTCGCTCGGGTTCCAGGCGACCACCTTCGTGCTGACGAACGATGAAGCTGGGGACGCACGGCTGGTCGCGGAGCTGAAGCGAGCCGAGTACGATGGCGTGGCCATCGGCGGCTACATCAACGGACAGGACGCCGTGAATTTCCCCGCGACGGAAGAGACCACTGTCTGGTTCAATCGCGTTCTCAACATCATCCACGCGAACGCGCCGAGATCGAAGATCATCCTCGTGCGCGGTCCGGAGGACGCTGTGCCGGCGATTGAACGAGTGCTCGGAAAAAGCCCGCCGTCATGAGTAGACTCTGACCGTCGCCCAGCAACAATGTCCAGCGGACGCGCCAAAGGCGGTGCCGTTGAAGGCGAACGTTGGGTGGATCAAAGACCACCGAGCCCTCACGTCAACGGGAGTTCGGCCTATAAAATAGTTGGTCTGTGCCGGCTAAGGGCCGATGGCCACCAAAGAGACGACTCAGACAAGGCTGATCGCTGAAGCGAGGAATTAGAACCAACAACGGAGGAGCAAGACATGAGTGCGACGAAAGATGTTGTCGATCATCCACTTGGAATCTTTTGGCGAGGGCGACCTCAATGGCATCCTCTCCGACTACGCACCCACGGCGATCCTGTTTACGCCAGACGGGCCATTAGAGGGAGTCGACGCTATCAGACCGTTATTCGAGGGTCTTTTGGCAGAGTTTGCAAAACCTGGTTCTTCGTTCAAATTGAAGCACCAGTCCATCAAAGGTGACTATGCCTACATTTTGTGGACCGCCGAGACGGCCGACAACACGTTACGACCTGGCGACAGACACATTCGTTGTTCAGGACGGTAAGATCGTCGCTCAGTCGTTTGTTGCAAAGATTTTGCCGAAGGGTTTATGATCACGGTTGGCCGCCAACAAGCCGCTCCATCTGGCAGGCTACACCAGTTGAGCGCCAAGGCAGTGGTCAACGATACGCGGTACCAAATGACAACTGAAAGGGAGGAAATGACATGGAAGAAACCACATTGGTGCAACGAGCTTACACTGCTGTTGTGGAGCATTTTGTGAAGACTGGGCGGGCACCGCACTATACCGAGCTTGCGGGAATTCTCGGGGTGCGACCAGACGAGGCCAGGCACTTGCAGCGCAAGGCAGCCGAGTCCTCCATAGCCTGCTGGTTTGTCAGAGACACAGACTACGTTGAGTCATGGGCGCCTTTTTCCAACGTACCGACACATCATCGTGTAACGATCAAGGGGGAACAGAAGTGGTACGGACAGTGAGGAATCGAAGTGCTGGCCGTGCGCTGGCTTTTCCCCGGTACGGAGATCCGTATCGACACCAGTTGCCTGGATTGTGGGCAACCCATCCGCGTCCGCATGCGTGACGAGGAGATCCTCGAAGTCAATCCACCAACGACCGTAGGACATATGAATATTCCGTTCGCCAAGGCTTTAACAGGAGAAGTGACCTGGGGTTCGGCTTGAAGCCGCATGAATCTCTTCCGGTCGGAAGAGCATGTGAAGAATTGGTCGCTTTATGATCCCGTTTCGGCTGAGTCCATCATGTCCTTGTCCAACTGGGCAACGGCGTTTAGTGGGCCTTTGCACAGGAATCGCCTACAGCCCGACTATCTCTCTCGACTGAACGAATATGCATCGGAGCTGATCTTATCGCTGAAGAAGCTGGGCAAGGCGGGTCCCTTCTGGACTCCCTAATGGCCTTCGCGCTTTGATTTAGATTAATCTTGATCGCAGCAGACCTATCCTGTCCCCGGACATTAGGCGAGATGCTCTGGGCAGCGACGATTTGTGAACTTTTGGCGGAGGCCGTTGACGAATTTGACCAACACGAAAAGGACATGGGCATTATCCGCTCTCAAATAGTTCAGGAACTGCAGAAGCAACTTTTCTCTTTAGTGAATCGGAATGATGCCCAACTTTCATTCAAGCGGACGGCGCGGCTACGTGGCGTCATCACGTTCCTTGGTGTAGGCATCGAGTCCATATCAGTTCCAGCCGCCGCTTAATTCTGTGGTGTTCGAAGTTCATTGAGCTCTCCTATGGCTTTCGGAACCCACCCATCATCAAACCCACCACATGCGGATCATATTCGGCCACCAACAAAAGATTTCAGGATAACGCAATATGGGCAAGCGAAACCATTGCTTTCCCAAATCCCACAGGATTAACCGGGATCGCCAAGGCGATTTCTGTTGGCCCGTCCTGGTAGACTCCGATAACTTGATTTGCAAGACCCCCTTAGCGAACTGGTGACAGAAGGCATATCACCCCGGCCACGTGTTTTTGTTGCCGGGGTCCGGAGGGCTAAGAAGGCGTGGCCATCATATTGACCATATATGCATCCATGCCCGTGGGACTTTCATCTGATATGGCGATTAAAGCTTTAGCGGCCTTCGTCCAGGTCACGGCTCCTGAATTCAACGTAATCCGCAATCGCTTCCCTGAATCGTATCGCAACCTTGGAGGGGTCTTCTTGAAGGTAAGAAGAAAGCCTTTCTACCATCATGTGGCTGAATTGCTCAATATCCCCTCCGGCCGCGCTGATTCTGGAATAGGAATCAAAGAACGGTCCCACGCATGCGGGAATGTCATGCTTGTGTAATATCTCAACTATCTTTCTCTGGCGCGGCTTTGGGCTGCGCTCAAAGGAGGCGTTCAATTCCTCTGCCCTTTGAAAAATACTATCCAAAGACAATGCCAAACGCTTGATCATCTCATTTGCTGTATCCGCCTCTTTATTCATTTCTTCTTTCTCCTAAATGCTGAAATTGTCGAACTTCTCATAAACCTAAGCACTTTTTTTGATGTTGTGCAAGTATGCGGATAATATCACATTTATTCAGTCCACAAGGCCCGAGCCCAAGGTTTTCCAATAACGCGCGTGGCCCAAGGAATGCGTTCCTGTTGCCTGAGTCCTGGACGGGAGGGACAAATTCTAACATTCACTGCCAGTCCTTCGTGACTTCGGCTCGGCCATTTAAGTTGCTCGTGTCACCCGTGGACTTGGAAATGATACCCGTCACCTCGGAGGCAAACGAGCGTACTGCCTGGATCGATGAGCCGACAACTCTTTGAAAATGATGCTGGTGGAATGCCCATCAGGTGGGGTCTTCTGGTCAGTGGATACCTCCGGTATCATTGAGGGGAGCCGAGACAGGGTGTGTCGTTCTTTGAAAAATGGTGGCTGATTGGATCGAAATAGTCGGGAGTATTTTGCAGCCGGTGGCCTTCATGCATCTCTCCTGGTCCTTGAAATCTGGACATCCCGAGAATTCACCACGTTCAAATCATACCCTCAAGGAATCCGCTGTCCCTGCGAGTTCAAGGTTCTGGCAAGATATGTTTCGGCTATCAGTAACGAACCATCACTACCTTAAAGTGCTGGTTCTGTTAAGTAAATGACTTTTGTGCTGGTTAACGCTCGGAATCGATGAAATTGGTCGGTTACCATTCACCCTCTCGACTCGCCAAGAAGAAAGGCAGGACCATTGCTGACCCTGCCAGAGGAGGAGTCCACAGGATTATCAGGCCTATGTCTTTCTCCTTCTTCTCACGACCCAACAGACCGAGGCGAGCAAAAGGACTGCGAACACGGGTAAACCCCAATGGTTGAATGCTGGGACAACCGCCGGTTGGACGGGTTTGATGCTGCCGAACAACCCATGGTCTTCCACCGCGCCTGGAGAGGGACCTGGAATTCCAGCCGTGAAGTACAGCGTATGGGAATCACCACCATTTCCCCCATTGCCAAACTTCAGTCCCCATAATCCCTTAATCACGATAGGAGTTCTCCAAGCATCTTGGATTTGACCGAGAAAGGCACCAGTACCGGGATCGAAGGCATTAATGAGTCCATCGCCAAAATTTCCGACTAGAAGGGTGTTACTGAAATCACCGAAATTGGTAGGAGCCAATGCCAATCCCCATGGAGAGTTAAGGGCTCCATTAGAAATGAGACGATTGAAAAGATTGCCGTTCAAATCAAAAACATTGACGAAACCATTGCCTGGACCGGGGACATCATCATGTTCGGTTGCATCCTGCTTCGCATAGGTCACATAAAGCTTCCCTCCCAGGTTCTGGATATTGAATGGGGCAAACCCACTGGGCAGATTGGGATCGGTGAAGTTTCCAGCCAAGGTGGTAGGTGCAAAGAGGCTGTCGAACACATCAATGGTCCCAGCGTGAAAATTGGCGGCATAAAGAAAATCGCTGGTGCCGTTGTTACCAGGCAAGCCCCTTATAGACCGCGCCAGATGCTGAATTATCTACTGTACGGATGGCATTGGTCCCTGAACCTGAATTCCAACCCGAGATTGTTCCATCCTCCGTCGCAAAGATAAAGCTCGCTGCAGTTCCGTTAATCTTAAAACTCGCCAGGTTTCCATTAAATACTTGTCCAGTGGGTGTAGAGGGAGGGGTTCCACCTGAAGGCGGAGGAACCGTGACGACTAGGGGGCTTACCACCGGGAAGGGCTGGCCGTTGCCATTGTAAAGAGTAACAACACCGGCGTGGTTATCCGAAATCCAGAAAGGACTGGTTGGGCCGGACGAAATCCCCCATGGATTTTGAGATTCGGATCGAAATTGTCTGCAAGTCCCGAAATGTCTGAGACAAGTTTGTGTACCTGATAAGTTGGCGAGGCACCGGCAGGACCAGCATGAACAAAACCAAAGTTGCAGCAAGCACTCCAAAAAGGGCAAGCTCCCGATACGAAGAAATCCTTTTATCCATGCGAATCAGCCTCCTTTCTCGACATTGGCTCCCACGGTACGATTGTATATTTGCTTACATATTGTTTCTACTAACCCGTTAAAGATTCAAAGCTTTACCAAGAGGGGGAAATGCCTCTCTGAATTGTATAGGAAGGAGCCTGCGCCTTCCTTCATAACCATTAGATATTGAAAGGAAGAACAAATTACTCCTTAAGTCATTTACGCTAGCGCCCGATGTGGATGCTGTCAACCGAATTTATGCCAATCTTTTGGCAACGAATGACAAAAATCATCAGGAGTTGTCGTTGTGTTGTGGGGAGTTGGGAGCAAAAAACACTCGACTGTTCGCTTGGGGTAAATAGCTGCCTTCCTTCGATCAAAATCGACGATCAAAAAGGTGAGGATTTCAATGGGATATTTTCAACGATTTGCCTCTGCTCTTAAGGACTTGAAGATGTTAAGATAATTGCACTTTTCAGTGTGGCAGATAATCGGGTTTGCATAAAAGGTCGGGTGATGAAGGCCCCCGGATACTTGCGCGCAAGTTTGGTATGCGATTTTCGTTTCAAGGCACTGCCTTTGGGCCACCTCCGGCGAGTCACGGTTGGACCCATTCTCGGCGGCCCTCCACGGCTAGGTTCCTTGCTTGTCGCGGGAAGCAAAGTAAGAAATAGGCGCCATATGCCTTAATCGAATTTTCAGAACTTGACGCACACAACTTTGGCATCACGATCGAGATACCGAGCCATACATAGTTTAATGTCAAAGCGCGTCCCTCTTCACTCGATGCATGGTTGATATGCTGCGCGAGGGCTCGTCATACTGAACAAGAGGCAGCAGCAGGAGCGAGACCGTAACGCTTGCCTATATGGAATATCGATTGTGGGGGTCATTCGTGATCTGCTGGCGGAAAAATCAGACAGTCTCTATACCCGACTCGAAACAATTAAGGATCTCACGGCTTCACGCGCTTCCAGGTTTACGAATGTGCTCTGTTCCTTCTTTAGTGGTAAACTCCGTCAGTATTGTGGACCCACTGGGGTCGTAAGCAAACGTGTATTGATCGGGGCCCTCGAATCTGTAGATCGCTACAAGCGTCTTGCCCATACTGGGTCCATTCTTTTCAATGGCACGCATTTGCTTTGGCTCTTTTGAGGTATCGATATCTAAAATCTCGAAGATTATAGGTTCCGGATGATGGTTGGGCTCAAATTTCCATCCCGTTTTTCCCTCATATAAGATTTTGGTCCGGTCCACACGCTCGTCTGCCACCAGCTTGCCACTTTTTTCTGACGACACCATGACCCAGGTGCCCTGGAACTTCAGCAGTTCCTCTGTGAGCATCCGTATCGCCGACCTCCGCGGCGAGACATACCCGAAAGAACAGGCAAGCAGCAAAGCCACAGCACTCAAAACAATTTTATAGAGCATCCTTTCTATCCTTTCCTAAAAATCATTGTGTTATATTGAGGGAAAACTCTCTTTCGCCCTGTTTCTGGAACCTACTCGACCTCCGCAGCGTCGTCAAACATTTCTAGGTCGCGATTTGCCCCAAATCGGTAGAGGTCAGCTCTCTGATTGGCGGCGAGTAAATCTGGCGACAGCTACCTTGTATGCACAATTCGGCTGAAGGCTTGAGTCTATTCCTTTTTGATATCATCAATCGTGCCTGCCTTTGAAGAGACGATTCACACTGGCGAGAGACACCGTGGGTTGACGGTTCAGGGCTAACCCCATCCGAATGATTATCCGTTCCGCTGCGAAACCGAAGCCTGGCAGATTGAGGAAAAGTCTCTAACATTTGCTCTCCTGATCAGTGAAATTTTGGCAATCTGAAGATTTGCTACCTCCAGATCATACTTTCTATACGAACTTCCTCTGGTGGGATGCAACCTTGTGGCAAGATATCTTCCGGCTATCAATAACGAGCCATCACCACCTTAATGTGCTGGTTCTGTTAATGTTACATTGCTGCCCTGAGGGAAGACGCTTTGATGTTGAAACATGGCCATCTCGTCGGGGGCAAAGCCAGATTGGCGTCAGTTAATACAGTACCGAAGCAGCTCTCCTTGACTCACTGAAGGCCAAGAAGATGGCCCATCAAACTAACATGTCAGGACGGCATATACCCCTCTCGGATACTTGGCAATGACGCTCCGGCACGGCCCATCAAATGGCTCGGTAGTCGCCCGTACAAGATACGTTTCACAACCACCCTTTTTGCTTTGACATGAACAATTGTTACGGCTAACATCGTTCATGGGACCCACGCACATGAACGACCGTTTTCTCGTCAAAGAAGGAGCAGGTTGGTGTGGAGTGGTGTTCGTCATCCTATTCTCAGTAGCTGTCCATTCTCTGCCCCAAGCAATGAGTCTCTGCGGTCCAAGGTCCTCCAGAAAACGGCCGCCGTTAGGCCTAACGATCATGAAGCAGTCGTGGCCATGTGGGAAACGCCGTCACCCTGAAAGGGCAATCACTCTTATACCCGTAGAACCGAGGAGAAGCTCCTGAAGGTGCCGATGCAAAGGCCCCAGGGAGTTTCTGTGTCTCTCTGCGGGTCTTCTGATAAGGCGGCCGGACTGTCAAAGGATGAGTTTGTGGTACGCTGGGTTGTTGTTAGAAGCTGAAAGGAGGTGATCGGTCTAGGGAAAGGTATTGCAGACCCATTTGTGCTGTTCGGTCAGAAAGGAGGACTTGATGATGAACAAGAAGATTATCGCTATGCTTTCGGTAGTGTTGGTAGTTCGGAGTTTTCTGGATTGTCTTTGCTCAGGGCAATTCAGGTCTAACACCGCAAGAGCAGTTAGGAAAGAATTTATTTTTTGACACAAATCTCTCAACTCCTCCTGGCCAGTCTTGTGCGGTCTGCCATGGGCCGACTGTGGGATGGACGGGACCTGATGAGGCCATCAATGCAGCAGGGGCAGTCTATGAAGGTGCAGTAGCTGGCCGGTTCGGGAACCGAAAACCGCCTGCATCCGCCTATGCTGGCGATAGCCCTATTCTGCACTGGGATGGAACCAAGTGGGTTGGCGGTATGTTCTGGGATGGTAGGGCAACCGGCTGGACCCTTGGCGACCCCTTGGCTGAACAAGCCCAGGGCCCCTTCCTGAACCCGCTGGAGCAGAACAACGCCAGCGCGCAGGCCGTGATTGATAAAGTGCTGGCATCGAGCTACAAGGATCTGTTCCTTCAGGTCTGCACCGACCCTGCACTACCAAGTTACGAGTGCATCGGCCGCTGCGATCGCAGCGTACGAGCGATCCGAAGAGGTCAGCCAGTTCACTTCCAAGTACGACTACTGGCTGAAAGGGCAGGCCAGGTTGACCGGCCAGGAGCAGTGGGGCCTGGCGCTGTTTCAACGGCAAGGCGAAGTGCGCCAACTGTCATGTGGCCCCTCTCTTCACAGATTTCACCTACGATAACCTGGGCGTGCCCCGGAACCCGTTGAATCCGTTCTACAATGATGCCCGATTGAACCCGGACGGCGCGAACTGGGTTGACCCTGGCCTGGGCGGCTTCCTCAAGGCCGCAGGTTACCCGGAGCAGTCTGGGGGCCTGAGTGGGGCAAGTTCAAGGTCCCGACCTTGCGCAACGTGGACTTGCGGCCCACCAAGAAGTTCGTGAAGGCGTACGGCCACAATGGCTACTTCAAGTCGCTGGAGGAGATCGTTCACTTCTACAACACGAGGGACGTTCCCGGCGCGGGCTGGCCCGCCCCGGAAGTAGCTGTGAACATCAACACAACAGAAATGGGAAATCTTGGATTGAACCACGGGGAGGAGCTTGCCATCGTCGCGTTCCTGAAGACGCTCTCCGATGGCTGGACACAACCCATTGCAGCAATCCCGGCAATGAATGAATGGGGGACCTCAATGATGGCTGTTCTTCTGTTGGTGAGTGCAGCCTATTATTTTAGAAGAAGAAAAAACAGTTCAGCCAATTAACTGTTTGAGGTTACCAGTTTATCTAAGTAAGCATTTTGTTAAGATATATTCACTTTGGTGGGATGTTAAGGCGATCTCTCCAGACTTTTCCGGAACGTGCAGGCCGGCTTTATGAGCAAGAGCCGAGGGAGCCTTGCGACTCCTCCGGGCTTGGGTTGTACGTGACGCGTCGGGTTGGGTGGATGATGGCGCTGGCTTTCCTCGTCGACCAAACTCGGCAGTTCTGTTGCACCCCTTCCAAGCTGTCCTGAAATAAATAAAATAGGCAGCAAGAAAGCTCTCTGGGAGGATATATGTTCCTTAATTCTTGTTGGGTCATTTTGGAATCCATGAAAACGCTCTATCTTGCTCTGCTTCATAGGGTCACCAAGCAGGAACCTATCATCTGGGCGGACACCTCATGACGGACGGCAGGACATTCCCTTTACGACCAAACAACCTGGCTGCAGTGCCGTTCTCATGGCACTATGCGACTGAAATGCCCTTTTTCTCGATAACACTCGGAGTGTCAGCCACTGAATCCGGGACTCAGGTCAAAAAACTGGCCGTAAACCCGGAACCGTGACGATAAGCCAGAGAAGATTTCTCCTTTTGCCGCTGGTTGAGATGTCTACACCGCACCTCCGGATGCTGTTGACACCGAGTCGTAGCGACGGTAAAATAAAAATCTTCATGCTGTGTATGTAATTTGAAAACGTCTGCCTAAACGCCTTATTCAAAGCTTTTACCATCGTCTACACGCTTTTCGGAAGGTGAGGATGGTCAAATAACAATGCTTCCTGTTCCACATTTCGCAGGGGAAAGCTCAATCAAACTCTGAGATGAGCGTCTCACATGAAAAGATTTTAGTATATATAATAATCCAGAAATCTCAGGAAACTTCGTTACCCTGTTAACAACCCTTCCTAGCTTCATGGAGCTATCGTCAGTCAAACGGTTTCATCTTACAGCTTTAGGAGTGTCGTCAGCCTTAACTGCCCAGAATTCTTAGAATCCAAGGAGGTTGAGATGAGACAGATTAACAGTAAATTCTTTGCTTGGCTGCTGCTCATCCTCTGCGAATCAGACAGAAGTATTACGAGCAAAAACGAGTTGAGGTCTTCTTTGTTACCGAGAGAGATTGTATCATAACGGTTACGGTTTACGTATTCTATGGGAAATGGGAGATAGAAAGATGAACATTCTCTATAACAACAAGACGGATCTTCTTTATATCCGCCTTGATGATAGGCGGCAGGAGACCATTAACCGACGGATTACAGAAGATGTCGTGCTGGACGTGGGTGCGGGGGACAGGATCATCGGCATCGAAATCATGAACGCCTCAGTCCATGTGAATTTGGAACAATTGCTGCCCGTCAAGTACCAACTGATAAAGGACGCTGTCTAGGAATTTGTCCGAGAATGAAAAAGCCAATGCCATCTCCCCTGTTTTACCCCGACATAAACATCGAAGCTGAGCCTATAATTTGCATAAAATGGCCGGAATCGCAGCGCTGACTTCGTGGATAAGAATCAGTTCTGTACTTTACCGGGCAACCGAGGAAGTCGAGTATTTTAGGAGACAGTTCTTCAGTTCCTCTGCAATTTCGGCCCTCATTTCCTTCGGTTCCAGGAGTTCCGCCTGCACGCCGTGGGATAGCACCCATTTCTTGACATCGAGCCAGCCCAGGGTTTCCATTTCCAGAATGAGCGAGCCATCGACTTCATTTTCAGTAAGCTGCTGAACGGGTGCCCACGTTCGCTCCCGGATGTACGGTGCGGCCTCTTTGGAGAACCTGATTTTAACCTGGAAGGGTTTGTCGAAGATGATGCCGAAGGCTGAAGTGAGCAGTTTTTCGGGATCGAAGTCTTCGGGATAATCGAAGGAGACATCGGTTACCTCCAACCGCTCGATCCGCTCCACTGCCAAGGTTCGAATTTCATTGTATCCACAAATGTAGACGAAGGCATAGAGCCCGCCGTTATTCTCAAAAAACCGCAGGGGATCAAGTTCATATTCCCGCTTTTTCCCGGAACTGAAGGAGTGGTATCTCACCGTGCAGCGCCTCTGCTCGATCATTGCCCGCCGAAGGTCGTTAATGATCTTCTCCTTTCCCGTATAATCCTTGGTGAATTTGCCCGGCGGTACGAATAGTGTTCGGATCTTATCCAGTTGCTGGGAAAATCCCACCGGCATAAAAAACGACATTTTGCCGAAGGCGGAGTCGGCCATTTTCTCGATCTCGGTGCCGTTGAAGAGTTTGGCTTCGCCTTTGGTTAATCGCCATTTAACGTCAAGATTCCTGCCGCAACACTCCACGAGCTTTCATCTGAAAGCAAACCGACCGGTAAACTCCCCACCCGGAGTGAACGGGTTTCTTGCACATCGGCGCTATTTCTGTCGATGCTTTACGGATGCTGACCCGGCATGAAAATTTCTGCCCCGGCATGAAAATTCGGTTAAGATTATTCGGAAAATCTGCCAACATCAAATTTTTATGGCAGAAGCACTTTCTTTTGGGTTATGAAAGTAGTTTCGAATTTTCTGTCGAATGAATAAGCATTTCAAAGTACTGACCTGGAGCGTGGTCGGTCGGTGAGGGATCGTCTATGAAACTAAAGGGAGCACAGATCTTTTTCGAAAGCCTCAAGAAGGAGAACGTCGAGGTCATCTTCGGTTTTCCGGGGGGGTCGGTTCTTGACGTCTATCATGAAATGCCCAACGCCGGCATCCGCCACATCCTGGTTCGCCACGAACAGGGGGCGGCTCACATGGCCGACGGGTATGCGCGGGCCAGCGGCCGTGTGGGGGTTTGCCTGGTAACCTCCGGCCCCGGGGCCACCAACACGGTCACCGGAGTGGCCACCGCCAATATGGATTCGGTTCCCATCGTGGTCTTTACCGGCCAGGTCCCCACCGCCATGATCGGCGACGACGCTTTCCAGGAAGTGGACATCATCGGCATCACCCGGCCCTGCACCAAACACAGCTATCTGGTCAGGGATGTCAACGATCTGGCAAGGACCATAAAAGAGGCCTTTTACCTGGCCCGGACCGGTCGTCCGGGGCCGGTCGTGGTCGATTTGCCCAAGGATATGCTCCAGTCTCAGACCGAGTTCAAATATCCCCGGAGGGTAGACCTGCCCGGATATCGTCCCACTCTGGAAGCGCACATGGGGCAAATCAAGCGCGCCCACGAACTGATCAGGAAAGCCAAGCGTCCCCTGATCTATGCGGGGGGCGGAGTGATCCATTCGGACGCCCATGATGAGTTGCGCCAGTTCGCCGAGTTCATGCAGATTCCGGTGACGACCACACTCATGGGACTCGGCGGTTTTCCGGCCACGGTTAAAGAAAAGTCGGGCCGAAGGGCACTCCATCCGCTTTGGCTGGGAATGCTCGGAATGCACGGCACCTATCGGGCCAATATGGCGGTGACCCATTCCGACCTGCTGATCACGGTGGGGGCCCGCTTCGATGACCGCGTCACCGGAAAGGTCAGCGGCTTTGCCCCCAAAGCCCAGATCATTCATATTGACGTCGATCCCACCAGTATCGGGAAGGTCGTCGAAGCTCACATCCCCATTGTGGGTGACTGCAAAAATGCTCTGCAAAAGCTCATGGTGATGGCCGAAGAAGATCCCGTCAAGGGCTTGGTGGAGCAGCGGTTCCCCTGGCTGGATCAGATCCGGCAGTGGGAAGCCGCTCATCCCCTTGGATACGAACAGGGAGGCGACGTGATCAAGCCGCAGTTCGTGGTCGAAAAGATCTATGAGCTCAGCGGCGGAGACGCCATCATCACCACCGAAGTAGGCCAGAACCAGATGTGGGCGGCGCAGTTCTATCACTTCAACCGTCCCCGCACCCTTCTCACCTCGGGGGGGCTCGGCACCATGGGCTATGGCTTTCCCGCCGCGATCGGCGCCCAGGCGGCCTTTCCGGACCGGCTGGTGGTCGACATTGCCGGCGACGGCAGCATCCAGATGAACATTCAGGAAGTCATCACGGCGGTCTGCAACAATCTTCCGGTAAAGGTCGCGATTTTGAGAAACCAGTATCTGGGCATGGTTCGCCAGTGGCAGGAGCTCTTCTACGAGTGCAATTACTGCGGCACCTGCCTGGAAGGGATTACCCCGGACTTCGTCAAACTGGCCGAAGCCTATGGTGCGGTGGGGCTCCGCGCGACCCGGCCGGAAGAAGTGGAACCGGTGCTGCGCGAAGCTTTTTCCGTCAAGAGACCGGTGCTCATGGATTTTGTGGTGGCCCCGGAAGAAGGGGTCTACCCCATGGTGCCTGCCGGGAAAAGCATCAATGATATGCTGCTGAAATAAGGCCGAGAGGTTGCCTTTTCCCGATTTCCGACGGCGCATCTCGGATTTCGGGCGGGCCAGGATCGGGTGTTGCTCATTACAGCCATGGAGTAAACGTGGAGACCAACCAGGCAAAACGGTACACAATTGGCATGCTGGTACAGAACCTCCCGGGAGTGCTCGCCCGGGTGGTGGGGCTGCTCGCCGGCAGAGGATTCAATATCGAGAATATCACCGCCGCTGAAACCAATGAACCCGGGATCACGCGCATCACCCTGGTAATCGTCGGCGACGAACATATTTTGGCGCAAATCATCAAGCAGCTCAACAAACTGATCAATGTGATCAAGGTCTTTGACTTTCGGGAAACGGAATTCGTCGACCGGGAAATGGCTCTGATCAAGGTTCGGGCCGAGGCCCAGACGAGGGCCGAGGTGCTGCGTATTGTGGACATCTTCCGAGCCAAAGTGGTAGACGTGAGTCCTCACTTTTACACCATCGAAATCACCGGAAATGAGGGCAAGATTTCGGCAATCATTGAACTGCTGAATCAAATGGGTATCGTGGAAATCGCTCGTACGGGCAAAGCGGCGCTGGCTCGGAGCAAGAAACACTAAACGACAAGAAGGAGACGGTTATGCGAATTTATTATGATGGGGATGCGGATCTCAATTTGCTGAGCGGCAAGAAGGTGGCGGTCATCGGCTATGGCAGCCAGGGTCATGCCCAGGCTCAAAATCTGCGCGACAGCGGCGTGGAAGTGATCGTCGCCGAACAGGCGGGCACTGCCAACTATGAGAAGGCCAAAGAAGACGGGTTTGCTCCGGTAACCGCTCATCAGGCGGCAGAAGCCGGAGACATCATCCAGATCCTCACGGAAGACCATGCCCAGGCTTATCTCTATCGGCAAGACGTAGTCCCCTTTCATGAAGCCCGGCAAGTCGCTGCTTTTCTCCCACGGGTTCAACATTCACTTCGGCCAGATCGTTCCGCCTCCCGCAGTCGATGTGTTCATGGTCGCTCCCAAGGGACCGGGGCATCTGGTGAGAAGCGAGTACGTGCGAGGCGCGGGTGTGCCGGTGCTCGTTGCCATCCATCAGGATGCAAGCGGCCAGGCCCTGCCGACGGCTCTTGCCTATGCCAAAGGCATTGGAGGCACCCGGGCGGGCGCGATCGAAACGACTTTTAAGGAGGAAACCGAAACCGATCTGTTCGGGGAGCAGGCGGTGCTGTGCGGGGGCGTTTCGGAGTTGGTCAAGGCGGGTTTCGACACCCTGGTGGAGGCCGGCTATCAACCGGAGATCGCCTATTTTGAGTGCATGCACGAACTGAAGCTGATCGTTGACCTGTTCTATCGCGGCGGGCTGGCTTTCATGCGCTACTCGGTAAGCGACACGGCCGAATACGGGGACCTCTCGCGAGGAAAGCGGATCATTACCGACCAGACTCGGGCCGAAATGAAGAAAATGCTCGAAGAAGTCCAGTCCGGGGCCTTCGCCAAGGAATGGATCCTGGAAAATCAGGCCGGGCGCCCCATGTTTCGCGCCCTGAGAGAGCAGGAAAAACGGCATCTGATCGAAGAAGTGGGCGCCCGATTGCGAGCGATGATGCCTTTTCTTGATGCCGTAAAGACTGTCTAAATTCTGACTTCTGGTTTTCGACTTCTGTTCGGGGTTGAGGGGGTCGCATGAATTCCGTGACCTTTCGCGAAAAGAGAAAGCACATACCGTTTGCGCGGGAAGGGATTCCTTTTGTGCTGGCGTTTGCGTTCACGACGCTGGTTTTTGCCATACTGGGGTATTCTCTTCTCGCGGGATTGCTGCTTGTGCTGACCCTTCTTGTGGGTCATTTCTTTCGGGACCCGGAACGTGTTCTTACGGCCGACGACAGGGACGTTGTGTCCCCCGCCGACGGTAAGGTGATCCTTATCGAGAGAGTTGACGGAACGCACTTCTCGCAGGCTCCGTCGCTTAAAATCAGCATTTTTATGTCCGTTTTTGATGTGCACGTGAATCGGGTTCCTGTGTCGGGTGCCGTTCACGGCGTGCACTACCGGAAGGGTCGCTTTTTGGCTGCGCAGAAGCCCAGGGCCAGCCGCGAAAACGAGCAGAACTGGGTGTGGATTCGCAGTGATGAGGGCGTTGACGTGGTCCTGACGCAAGTGGCGGGCTTGATTGCTCGCCGCATTGTCTGCTGGCCGACCGTCGGCGATCGGGTTTTGCGCGGCGAGCGGTTCGGGCTGATTCGCTTTGGTTCCCGAGTGGATCTTTATGTGCCTGAAGAAAGCGATCTTCTGGTTTCGCGGAATGAACATGTTTATGCGGGGGAGACACCGTTATGTCGGCTGAAATAAAAAAACGACGGCCGCGGAAACGCAGATGGCGCCGATTCAAGGACCAGGAGGGGAAGTTCCACCGCGGGACCTATATCGTTCCGAACCTTTTTACCACGGCCAACCTCTTCAGCGGCTTCTTCGGCATCGTCAACGCCATCAACGGCAAGTTTGAAATAGCCGCACTGGCCGTCCTGGTCTCCTGTGTCTTCGACATCCTGGACGGCAAGGTTGCCCGTCTCACCAAGGCTACCAGTCGCTTCGGCGTGGAGTATGATTCGCTTGCCGACCTGGTGGCCTTCGGCGTGGGACCCGGACTGCTGGTTTACCTCTGGGCCCTGCGGCCGTTCGGTCGGGTGGGATGGTTGGCGGCCTTTCTGTTTGTCGCCTGCGGCGCTTTGCGGCTGGCTCGCTTCAACGTTCAAGTCGGCACGGTGAGCAGCAAGTATTTCGTCGGCCTGCCCATTCCCGGGGCGGCGCTGATGATTGCGACCACGGTCCTCTTCCTGGACGGGTTGGAGATCGCTTCGCCCCACCTTCTCGGGGTGCCGCTCCTGGTGTTCACGTACCTGCTCGGGTTCCTTATGGTGAGCACGATTCCGTTCAACAGCTTTAAAGACTTTGAGTTTGTAAAATCCAAACCCATGCCGGTCCTCTTCCTGGTGATCGTGCTCGTGACGGTCGTTGCGGTCAGTCCTGGTCCCATGATGTTCACCATCCTCCTGACCTACGTGATCTCCGGTCCCCTTGAGTATGTCCTGAAGCGCTACCGGGCCCCGAAGAGCGACGGAACAAACGAACCCGTCCCGGTCAGGTATGAACAGACGCCCCGGGATGATGCGAGTCATTCCTGAGGCTGCCTCCCGACCGGCGGATCGCCAGCATTTCTGGCTGGGGCCCGACGGGATTTGCGCGCCTCTTCGTGGCCGGCGGCGGATCGCCGATGCCGGAGAACCCACGAAGTGGTCTCCTGAATCGTGGTGCGGATAGCATCACGTCTGCTTCTCGTGTGAAAGGTTGAAAGATGTCCATGACCATCAGTGAAAAAATCCTGTCAGCCCACGCCGGGCGATCGGAACTCCGCCCGGGAGAGCTTCTCGAGGTAACCGTCGATTTTGCCCTGGGCAACGATATTACGGCTCCGTTCGCAATTGAAGCGTTTCGGCGAGCGGGAGCCAAAAAGGTCTTCGATCGCGAGCGTGTTGCCTTGATTCCCGATCATTTCACCCCGAACAAGGACATCGCTTCCGCGATGCAGGTCAAGGCGCTCCGGGAATTCGCCGCCGAACAGCAGCTGGTCCATTTCTATGAAGTCGGCCGCATGGGCATCGAACATGCTCTCTTGCCGGAAAAGGGACTGGTGCTTCCGGGGGATGTGGTGATTGGCGCGGACAGCCACACCTGCACCTACGGGGCGCTCGGGGCTTTCGCCACGGGCGTGGGGAGCACGGACCTGGCGGCGGTCATGATGACCGGGAGAATCTGGTTTAAGGTCCCTTCCTCCATGAAGTTCGTTTTTAGCGGAAAATTGCGGCCCTGGGTGGGCGGCAAGGACCTCATCCTGTACACGATCGGTCAGGTTGGTGTCGATGGTGCGCGCTATTGTGCGATGGAATTCACGGGAGAGGTGATCGATACACTTCCCATGGCAGACCGCTTCACCATGAGCAATATGGCCATAGAAGCGGGGGCTAAGGTGGGCATCATTCCGCCTGACGCGATCACGGAGGAGTATGTCAAAGGCCGGGCCAAGAGAAGCTACCAGTTCTACAAGAGCGATGCCGACGCCTGTTATGAGCGTACTTACGAATGGGATGTTTCGGGATTCGAACCCATGGTGGCCTTGCCCCATTCCCCGGAGAATGTGCGGCCGGTGACGGAACTCCCTCGCATTCCCATTCAACAGGCGGTTATCGGTTCCTGCACCAACGGGCGCTTCGAGGACCTGCAGCAGGCGGCGCGAATTCTCAAAGGCAGGAAGGTCGCTCCCGGGGTCCGGTGCCTGATCATTCCGGCGACCCAGGAGATCTACCGTCAGGCCCTGCAGCATGGCCTGATGGAGATTTTCATCGATGCTGAAGCGGCGGTGAGCACCCCCACCTGCGGTCCCTGCCTGGGAGGACACATGGGAATTCTTGCAGCGGGCGAGCGGGCCGTGGCCACCACCAACCGCAACTTTGTGGGACGCATGGGGCATCCGGAAAGTGAAGTCTACCTGACCAACCCTGCAGTCGCTGCCGCTTCCGCTATTGCCGGGTATATCGTCCATCCGGAAGGGGTTTGAGATATGACAATCAGAGGAAAAGCCTGGAAATTCGGGGATGATGTCGATACCGACGCGATCATCCCGGCACGCTATCTGATCAGCACGGACCCGCAGTTTCTGGCGGCCCACTGCATGGAAGACGCCGACCCGGAATTCCCGGGGAAAGTCAAGGCGGGCGACATCATTGTGGCGGGAAAAAACTTCGGGTGCGGTTCCTCGCGGGAACATGCCCCGGTGGCCATAAAAGGGGCCGGCATAAGCTGTGTCATTGCCCACAGCTTTGCGCGGATCTTTTACCGGAATGCCTTCAATATGGGGCTCCTTATTTTGGAATCGCCGGAAGCCGCTGCTGTCATTGTCACCGGGGATGAGGTTGAAGTGGACCTGGATCAGGGCCTGATCATCAATCATACCCGACGCCGGAGCCACAGGGCGCAACCGGTGCCCCCGTTCATGCAGGAACTCTTGCAGGCAGGCGGGCTGATGAACTATGTTCGGCAGCAGGTTGCCGACGCCGAGAGCACTAACGAGCGTTGAGCGGAGGAAGACTCCGGACAATTGCCTTGAACCTGCAAGGGGGAGAGAGGAGACTCATGGGGAATACAAAATCCTATAACATTGCCGTGATTGCCGGCGACGGCACCGGGCCCGAAGTGGTTCGCGAAGCCATTAAGGCGCTGCATGCCGTCGCGGAAAAAGAAGACTTCCAGGTGCGTCTGGTCCATTTCGACCTGGGGGGGAGCGCTATCTGCGCACGGGAGAAACCCTTCCCGCCGGCGTCTTGGAAGAACTCAAGACCTTTGATGCGATCCTCCTGGGGGCGATCGGCCATCCCGAAGTCAAGCCCGGGATTCTCGAAAAGGGCCTGCTCCTGGAACTCCGCTTTCAGCTCGACCAATATGTCAACCTGAGGCCGGTGATCCTTTATCCGGGAGTGGAAACGCCGCTCAAGGACAAAGGACCGGAAGACATCGACTTTGTTGTCGTCCGCGAGAACACGGAAGGGCTGTATACCGGGTCGGGCGGCTTCTTGCGGAAGGGGACACGGCATGAGGTGGCCATTCAGGAGTCCATCAGCACCCGCTTGGGAGTTGAGCGGTGCATCCGGTTTGCATTCGATTTCTGCCGTCGGCGCAACAAGCGGAAAAAGCTTACCCTTTGCGGCAAGACCAACGTCCTGACCTATGCTTTCGACCTCTGGGAACGGGTGTTTTATGAGGTCGCAGCGGAGTATCCCGACATCCAGACCGATTACGCCCATGTCGATGCGACGGTCATGTGGATGGTGAAGAACCCGGAATGGTTTGACGTGATTGTAACCGACAACATGTTTGGAGATATCATCACCGACCTTGGGGCCATGATCCAGGGTGGGATGGGGATTGCCGCCGGGGGTAATATCAATCCGGGCGGAGTGTCGATGTTCGAACCCATCGGCGGCTCCGCTCCCAAGTACACCGGCAAAAACATCATCAATCCGCTCGCGGCCATTGCCGCAGCTCAAATGATGCTGGAGAACCTCGGCGAGAAACGTGCCGCCGGCCGCATCGAAAATGCCCTCCGCAAGGTGGTAGGGACGGATATCAAGAACCTGTCTGCCGGCCAGATGGGGTATTCCACAACCGAGGTCGGGGACTTGGTGGCAGATTATATAAGTAAGCAGTAAGCAGTAAGCAGTAAGCAGTAAGCAGTAAGCAGTAAGCAGTAAGCAGTAAGCAGTGAGCAGTGAGCAGGGGCTCGGGAGACATGGTCATAGTTGCTTGGTTGGGGTGATAATCCACATCACCAGCTCCTTACTCCCTACCGCTTACTCCCTACTCAAATTTATAGAGAGGTGCAAAAGAAATGGCGCAAAAATCGTACAAAGTGGCGGTGGTTGGAGCAACCGGGGCCGTTGGCAACCTTATGGTGAAAGTCCTTGAAGAGCGAGCGTTTCCGGTTGGCGAACTGAAACTTCTCGCTTCGGCGCGATCCATCGGGAAAACGCTTCCTTTCAAAGGAAGGGAACATCCGGTTTATGAACTTCGGGAGGATTCCTTTGCGGGGATCGATGTCGCTCTTTTTTCCGCGGGAGGTTCGGTCAGCAAGAAATTTGCTCCCCTGGCGGCACAGGCCGGATGTGTCGTGATCGACAACTCGAGCGCATTTCGGATGGACACCCGGGGTCCCGCTGGTGGTCCCGGAAGTGAACCCCGATGCCGTGGCCCCTCACCCCAATATCATCGCCAACCCCAACTGTTCGACCATTCAGATGGTGGTGGCGCTGAAACCCATCCAGGATGCGGTGGGGATCAAACGAATCGTCGTGACCACCTTCCAGGCGGTATCGGGTACCGGGAAGCGGGCTATCGAGGAGCTGCGTCAACAGGTGTCCGATGTCATGCACGGCAACGAGGTGCGAAGGGAAATCTACCCCTACCAGATCGCCTTCAATTGCTTCCCGCATATCGGGGCCTTTCTGGAAGATGGTTATACCGAAGAAGAGATGAAGATGGTCAACGAGACCCGCAAGATCTTCAATGACCCTGAAATCGCGGTCTGTGCCACAACCGTTCGCATCCCCGTTTATTACGGCCACTCGGAATCGGTGAACATTGAGACCAGGGCTCCGATCTCGGTTGACCGGGTGCGGTCCCTTCTGGAGAACGCTCCCGGAGTGCGCGTGGTGGACGACCCGGCTCAAAAGCACTACCCCGTGCCGCTTGCCGCCGAGGGCCAGGACGATACCCTGGTGGGGCGCATCCGGAAGGATCCATCGGTGGAGAATGGTCTGGTCATGT
Organism: uncultured delta proteobacterium; assembly: GCA_963844985.1. Taxonomy (GTDB): domain Bacteria; phylum Desulfobacterota; class Syntrophobacteria; order Syntrophobacterales; family Syntrophobacteraceae; genus JADGQM01. Next base: position 27,540 of record CAWJQV010000016.1, on the reverse strand, counting down.
GGGTGGTGGCGGACAACATCCGCAAGGGGGCGGCCACCAATGCCGTTCAGATCGCCGAGTTGCTGATCGAGCGGGGACTGCTGTAAACGCCCTCGTTTTTGCTTTGCGGCCCGTTTACTGGCCACTGATCACTAACCACTGATCACTGTTTCTTAATGATGCGCATTGTCGCCGGCACTTTTCGAGGGAGACGGCTCCTTGCTCCGAAAGGACAGGAGATCCGGCCGACTTCCGATCGTGTGCGCGAGGCCATCTTCAGCATTATCGGGCCGGCGGTGGTGGGGGCGAGGGTGCTCGATCTTTTCGCCGGGACCGGAGCGCTGGGCCTGGAGGCTTTGAGTCGCGGGGCTTCGGAAGCGGTGTTTGTCGATCAAAGCGTGCACGCGGTTCGATTGATTCGGTCTAATGCCGAGCTTTGCGGAGTCCAGGACCGGGTGAGCATCATTCACGGAACGATAAATCAAGCACTCCGCCGGCTTGGGGGTCAAGGGGAGGCTTTTGACCTGGTATTTATGGACCCCCCTTACGGGAAAGGGTTGGTTCAAAGGACTCTTTCGGACCTCGGCGGTGCGGCCCGAGGGGGGACCCTTGTGGTCGCTGAACACGGTGTTAGAGACTTGCTGCCGCTCCCCTCGGAGGAACAGGAATGGCTGAGGGTCCAGGAGCGGAAATACGGTGATACGGTGGTTTCCTTCTTTGCGAGAGAGCTTGCTCACTGATTCTGGCGATGAATCTCTTCCGGGACTTGTCTGAAAGGAGAAAAGCATGGATAAGCTGGCGGTCTATCCTGGATCGTTCGATCCCATTACCAATGGCCATCTGGACCTGCTTGAGCGTGCCTTGAAGATTTTCGACAGGATAGTGATCGCCATCGCCGCCAATCCGGGCAAGAAACCCCTTCTCACGCTTGAAGAACGCATCGACCTGATTAAGGCTTCACTCGTCGGCCATCCGCTCGAAAGCCGTGTGGAAGTGGACACTTTTCGTGGGCTGCTGGTTGAATACGTAAAAAGCGTTAAGGCGAATGCTATTGTTCGCGGACTGCGAGCGATCAGCGACTTCGAATATGAATTTCAGATGGCCCTGATGAATCGCAAGCTCAGCACCGAAGTCGAAACGCTCTTTTTGATGACGGGAATGCGCTATATTTACATCAGTTCAAGCATCATCAAGGAAGTGGTCTTGTCGGGCGGCTGTGTGACCGGTCTGGTCCCGGAGCCCGTTGAAAAAAAGCTGGCCGAACGGTTGGCCCGGGATCAGAAGCTCGGGCTGCCGCCGGACAATTGTTATTGAGTGAAGCCTGATCCCCGTATGAACTCGGTTATGAAGGGTTTCCGGATGGACGCCGGCTAAGGCCTTGATCCGGGTCCCGAAGCGGATTTCTTTCCGGAACACTCGCCCAGTTCCCCGGCTACTCCCATTATTGCCCCCACATAGGGGCGACTGTGGTTGTAGGTGTAGATCACGTCTTCCTTTTCAGATTCGGTCCCGGCCTCATCCCAGCCGTGCACCCGCAGATAATTGGCGACACTGAAGACGGCGTCATCCAGCTCAAAGAGGTCGATCCGGCCGTCACGGTTGCCGTCGGTTCCCCATCGGACCAGGCTGGAGGGCAGGAACTGGGGCCAACCGATCGCTCCCATGACGGAACCTTTCAGCGCCGTGACTTTCTTCGGGTTGCCGTCGGTAAGGCGCAGCAGTGCATAGAGCTCATCATAGGCCCAGTTAGCCCTTCGCGTGAGGCGCCGGTCAAATTCGGCCCGGTCCCACTTCTTCCGGTCCTGAGGGGACATGAGATTCCAGACCCGGTCGCGACTGCTCTGTTGATCCATGAGGGCAAAGGTGGAGAGGATGGTGAAGGTCGGAGTCGCCCCGGTGTAGCTGCCGAAGTGAGTCTCGACCAAAAGGATGGCGACGATCACACAGCGGTTGACACCATAGATTTCCTCGGCGTGCAAAAGGACGGCCTCGTTTCGGCGAAGAAAGCGCTTGGCCTCAGCAACGGCCGAGGGCTGCAGAAATTGATCGTAATTCAGCTTGCTTTCCGTGAGATGGAGGGTCTGAGCGACGTTCTTATAGAGCGGAGTGAGCCCTGGAGGATACAAAATGTGCGACCTGGGTCTGCGCGAAGCCGTCGGCAGCCAGTTTCTGTTTCAGAGGTGCAAAGGCGTCATCGACGGCAGCGCCGGTTCCCGTGCTTCCGAAGAGGAGCGCAAAGAATGTGAAGGAGAGCAACCTTAGCCCTCTAAAGCGAGATTTTTGTTTCATCGGGGGACCTTTCACCGGGTTCTCCTTTCAAGGCTTCGTGCCGTCCGCGGTTTCGGGGGTAAAGATTTTTTCTTGCGGTTTTCCTGGCTGCTCATTATATGTGAATGCCTCTTTCCATGCAACAGATGCCGGAACATAGCGTCAGAAAAAGGGAGATAAGGGACTTCTTGGAGATGCACAAATACGCGGTCTTAAAAGAGGAAATCCTTGCTTGTATCGTTCAGATGTCGGCGCTGGAACATCTGGCAGGATTTCCTATCGAGGAACTCGCCGAAAAGGTCCGCACGAACACTCTGAATCTGGTCGTGGTCGGCCAATTCAAGAGAGGCAAGACGTGCCTCATCAATGCTCTCATGGGAGTGGATTTGCTCCCGACCGGTGTCGTTCCTTTGACCTCCATCGTGACCGTTCTAACCTACGGTGAGACGGTGCACATCCGGGTGTCCTTCCAGGATGGGACGATCACCACCATTGACCCTGAAGACCTTGGCCAATATGTCACTGAGCCGGGTAATCCCAAGAACATCAAGGAGGTGAAGGAGGTTCTTGTGAGCTATCCTTCTCCCTATCTGAAAGACGGCGTGCGCCTGGTCGATACCCCTGGTGTGGGCTCGGTTTACATTCACAACACCGATGTCGCCTACCAATACCTACCCAACTGCGACGCGGCGCTCTTTTTGCTCTCGGTCGAGCAGCCGGTCAGCAAGGCGGAACTCGATTTCCTGAAGGACGTGCAGCAGTATTCGGACAAGATCTTCTTCCTGCTGAACAAGATCGACTATGTCACCGACCGGGAAATCCAAGAATCCATCGCCTTTGCCCGAAGCACCATCAAGGAAGCGGCAGGGTTCGCAGTCAAAGTCTATCCGATATCGGCCAAACTGGCTCTGGCAGGAAATCTGGAGGGTTCGGAAGAACTGCGCGAACGGAGTAAGCTTCCCGCTTTTGCCGAAGTTTTGAACACGTTTCTGATTGAGGAAAAGGGCAGCATCCTCCTTCGTTCCGTGGTCAACAACCTTTTGAGAGTCCTCTCTCAGGCGCGACTCCAATTGGAACTCGAATGGCAATCCCTGATCTGTCCGGTGGACGAACTCCAGCAAAAGCTTCAGGCACTGGAGCTCAAGAAGGAAGAAGTCCTTATGGAAGAGAGGAATTTCGACATCCTCCTGGATGGTGAGATCAAGCGACTGATCAGGGTGCGACTCGATGAGGACCTCGAAGCCTTCAAGAAGGAGCTTATTCCGCAAATGGAGCAGGGATTCGACGCCTTCCATGAGGACCACAAAGACCTTTCGTTGAAGGAGTTGAACGATGCCCTTGAAGCTTACGTGGTGAACGAGGTCGAACCGGCATTCAACGCCTGGCGCATAAAGGAGGACGACGCCCTGGCGAGGGCCAATCAGGCAATCTGCGATCGTTTTGCCGCGAAAATGAACCAGATCATCGACGACCTGCTGGAATTCTCATCGCAGCTCTTTGCGGTGCCCTTCAGCAGCGTCAAGGCTGAGTCGCTCTGGACCGGGGAGTCGAATTTTTCCTACAAACTCAGGGAAGAACCCGTCGGGCTCGACATGCTTGCGGATTCTCTCACTCAGGTGTTTCCGAAGTACATCAGCAACCGTTTTCATAAGCTCAAGGCCTTTCTTTTCAGGAAGGCCAACAGCGTGATCCTTGGCAAGAGGAAGCGCCGCATGCTGGAGCTGATCGAAATGCAGGCCGGCAGGATGAGGCATGATTTCATTGCAAGACTCAGCGACAGCAAACAGAAATTCCATCGGGAAATGGTCGGAAAAATGCGGTCGACTCTGGCAGGGATCGGCACGGCCATGGAAAAAGGGATGAAGCAGAGGGCGAAAGGGGAAGAGGAGTTGTTGCTGAGGCAGTCGGCTCTTTCCCGGGAATTGCCTGAAATGGATGAACTGAGGAACAAGCTCCTGGCCGTCAGGGAGCGCATCGGCCCTGCGTGAGGGCGGGGTGAAACCGGATTTTTGATTGTGAACGTTTTCCGCTTGACAAAGGAGCCTGTGCTAAAGTAGCTTGGCGCGCGTGTAAAAAGGCCCCAGCTTCATGGCGCCCTGGAGTGATGCCTCGGCATGCGGGTTGCTGTTCAAGGCGGTGGCTTATGAATAATGGCTGAGCGTAAGGCCGAAACGGTTCTTCTTCTGATTCGCATTTCTCCGCTCCATCTTCCGCAATTGCGCCTCCGGATGAAAAGGGAATCGTTTTCTTGTTGAGTTCGCTTGCCAACTCCGCTGAAAAGGGGAGGAGGATGGGCGTACCTTCGTTATTTTCTCAATGAAACCGGGTTTTTTGACCAAATTTCACAACTGATAGGAGGAGGTGACCGACACAGATTGTAAGTTTTCGATGCAGTGAGGGAATGGACCTCATGTCCAAAAGATTCTAGGAAAAAGAAACTTTACTCAAAATGGAGGACTCGATGTTAATGGAAAACATTGTCTTTTTCGCCCTGGGGTGTGGCGCTTTAGGTGTGATCTATGCGCTGCTGACCGCAGCATGGGTATCGAAGCAGCCTGCGGGATCAGAGAGAATGCAGGAGATCTCCGGCGCCGTCGCAGAGGGAGCAGCAGCCTTCTTGAATCGCGAGTACAAGACGGTGGGAATCGTTATGGTCGTCCTCGCGGCCATGATCACCTATCTTGGCAAGTGGACCGCCGTGGGCTTTGTCATAGGTACGGTGGGTTCAGCCCTTGCCGGGTACATTGGCATGATGGTCAGTGTTAAGGCGAATGTCCGCACCACGGAAGCAGCCAAAAGCGGGATTCAGCCGGCATTGAACGTGGCCTTCAAGGGTGGGTCGGTTACCGGCATTATGGTCGTAGGCCTCGGCTTGCTTGGCCTCACCGGTTACTACCATTTCGTCAGGACCGTTGCGCCGGTTGACGATGCCTTTCATGCTCTGGTTGGCCTGGGATTCGGCTGCTCCCTGATGAGCGTTTTTGCTCGTATCGCCGGCGGCATTTACACCAAAGCTGCAGACGTTGGCGCCGACCTCGTTGGCAAAGTTGAAGCCGGCATCCCCGAGGATGATCCCCGCAATCCCGCAGTCATCGCCGACAACGTGGGTGACAATGTGGGCGATTGCGCGGGTATGGCTGCCGACCTTTATGAAACCTATACGGTTACCCTGGTTGCGGCAATGCTGCTGGCAAAGACCATATACGGGCCCGACAGCAAGTGGGTTGAATTCCCCTTGCTGATTGGCGGTATTTCGATTATCGCCTCCATCATCGGGACCTTCTTTGTGCGGCTTGGCAAGAGCCAGTACATCATGGGCGCTCTCTACAAAGGCCTTGCGGTTTCAGGCATTCTCGCCGCCGGCGCCTTTTACGTTGCTTCCGACATGTTCCTCGCACGACCCGGAGTGGAACAAATTTTCACGCCGATGGGTGTTTTCACCATCGCTGTTATCGGTTTGCTCCTGACCGGTCTGATCGTGATGATCACCGAGTACTTCACCTCCAAGAGCTTCAATCCGGTTAAGCACATTGCCGCCGCCAGCCAGACCGGGCACGGCACCAATGTCATCGCCGGTCTTGCGGTGAGCATGAAGTCGACCGGCGCCCCGGCGCTCGTTATCTGTGGTGCGATCATGTGGGCGTATTCGCTGGGTGGCGGGTTCGCCGGCAATCCCGGCGGCGGGTTGTTTGCCATTGCTCTTGCCGCGGTGGCGATGCTCTCCATGACCGGTATCGTCGTGGCCATCGACTCCTACGGTCCGATCACCGACAACGCCGGTGGTATTGCCGAAATGGCGGAACTGCCCGAGAGCGTTCGCGCCGTGACCGATCCTCTGGATGCCGTGGGCAACACCACCAAAGCCGTCACCAAGGGCTATGCCATCGGCTCGGCGGCTCTTGCCGCTCTGGTGCTCTTTGCCGAGTATTCCCGATCGTTTGAAGCGGGCTTGGCATTTGATCTCTCCAATCCCAAGGTCCTCGTAGGTCTCTTCATCGGTGGCTTGTTGCCCTACTTTGTTGGGTCGCTGCTGATGGAAGCGGTGGGTAAGGCTGCCGGCGGGGTTGTTGAGGAAGTCCGCCGCCAGTTCCGTGAAATCCCCGGCATTATGGAAGGCACCGCGCGGCCGCAGTATGGCAAGTGCGTTGATATCGTGACCAAGAGCGCCATCAAGCAAATGATGCTGCCCGCTTTGATTCCGGTAGCAGCCCCTGTCATCGTCGGCATGTTGATCGGTAAGGAAGCTCTGGGCGGCGTGCTGATCGGCAGCATCATCACCGGCCTCTTCCTGGCCATTGCCATGACCAGTGGCGGCGGCGCCTGGGACAATGCCAAGAAGTTCATCGAAGACGGGATGTATGGCGGCAAGGGCTCCGATGCTCACAAAGCCGCAGTCACCGGTGACACCGTAGGCGATCCCTACAAGGATACCGCCGGTCCGGCCATCAACCCGATGATCAAAGTCGTCAACATCGTGGCGCTGCTTATTATTCCGCTCATTAAGTAGCTCCATTTCGAACCATCGCCGGCAGGGAACACTCCCTGTCGGCGATCCCTTCGCATCAGTTTCCCATCTTGCTTACCCTTCCCCAAATCCCTTTCTTTCCTGTACCTTGTGATGTATATACGACCTGATCCCAGAGGGATTGCGCGGTGCCGAGAAACTTTCCGTGATTCCGGTGAAAGCCGGAATCCAGGAAAGTCCCGACACCCTCTCAATGCCCTGTATTCGCGGTGCGACGGGTGGTGGTGAACATAATCCCACGATTCAGGCACGAGGCGCCGCCTGGCTGAAATTCGGCCGGGGGACGAAGCTCGGCCGGCAGTGGAAATCGACTTACAGACTCAGTGAGTGTGGTGGGCGCTATGTTTGATGGTCTCTCTGATAAATTCCAAAAGATTTTTAAGAACCTTCGCGGACAGGGAAAATTGACTGAAGAAAATATCCGGGACGCTCTTCGCGAAGTCCGGATGGCCCTGCTTGAAGCGGATGTCCACTATACGGTTGCCAAGGATTTTGTCGCCGGGATTGCGGAACGCGCGGTAGGCCAGGAGGTAATGAGCAGTCTCACCCCCGGCCAGCAGGTGATCAAAATTGTCAGCGAAGCGCTCACCGAGCTTATGGGTGGCACCGCCGAACCCCTGAAGCTCCTCGGGCGGCCACCGGTTGCCATCATGCTGGTAGGGCTCCAGGGTTCGGGCAAGACCACCTCCACGGCCAAACTCGCACGCAAACTCGTGGAGGAGAAACGCAGACCCTGCCTGGTTCCCGCAGATGTTTACCGTCCCGCCGCCATCGACCAATTGACGACTCTCGGCAGGCAACTGCAATTGCCCGTCTATCCTGCCACGACCAGTCAGCGCCCCGAGGAAATCGTCAGGGAAGCCGTGCCTTTTGCCCACGCACACAATTGTGACACCCTGCTGGTCGACACCGCCGGGCGGCTCCACATCGATTCCGAACTGATGGCCGAACTGACCCGCTTGAAGGAAATCCTGCAACCGGTGGAGATCCTGCTCGTCGCCGATGCCATGACCGGTCAGGACGCGGTAAAGATCGCGGGTTCCTTCCACGAAACGCTTGGTATAACCGGCGTCGTCCTTACCAAACTCGACGGTGATGCCCGCGGCGGCGCCGCCCTCTCCATCCGAGCCGTAACCAATTGCCCCATCAAACTGATCGGTGTCGGCGAAAAGCTGGATGCCCTGGAGGTTTTCCACCCGGATCGGATGAGTTCCCGTATCTTGGGCATGGGTGATGTCCTCTCGCTCATCGAAAAGGCCCAGGAAGCCTTTGATGAGAAAGAAGCCGAGGAGATGGCCAGGAAGTTTCGGGAGGACTCCTTCAGCCTCGAAGATTTTCGGAATCAGCTCCGTCAGATCAGAAAACTGGGTTCACTCGAACAGATCATCAGCATGCTTCCCGGCATGGGGATGATGAAAGAACTGAAGAAAATGCAGGTGGACGAGAAGGAATTTGTCCGCATGGAAGCCATCATCAACTCCATGACCAAAGACGAGCGCCGGAATGTTGCCATCATCAACGCCAGTCGGCGACGGCGCATCGCCAACGGCAGCGGGACGGCGGTTCATGACGTGAATCGCCTGCTGAAGAGCTATGATGAGGCGCGCAGGATGATGCGGCAGGTTGTTGGTGGAGGAGCGGGGGGCAAAAAGAAGAAAGGCAAGACCCGTCGGAAGCGTTCATTTTTTCCTTTTTAATTCTCCGGCGATGGAGTATATGAAACATTTGCGCCGCAACTCCTGCATGGGGAAAACATCATGCGGGTCTTACGGTGTTATGTGCCGAGCAGAAGCATCATAACTCCAGGTGCTGTTTGCATGCTTAGCGGGCGTGGCTCCGCCATGAAAATCATCTGGAAGGAAAAGGTCGGACCAGTGAGACAATTTGTTTTCAGCTTGGGCTTCGGGAAGACGAGCCCAGGTTCTTGACGAGGAGGTAAAACCCAGATTATGTCCGTGCGCATTCGTTTGGCCCGTGGCGGAAGGAAAAAGAAACCCTTCTATCATGTTGTGGTCGCTTCTTCCGAGGCTCCGCGGGATGGTCGCTTTATTGAGAGATTGGGAACGTACAACCCGTTACCGGAACCGGCTCATTTCAAGATCAACCCGGCGAGACTACAGTATTGGCTCCAGGAGGGTGCAAAACCCACAGATACAGTGCGTAGCTTGATTCGCAAACATACCGTTCATGATGGTGCTCAGCCCTCTTAGGTAGAGAGGCATTTGCGGCGCGGAGGATCCGGAGGTGACAATGTTGAAAGAATTGATCGACTTTATGGCACGGGCTTTGGTGGATAATCCTGAGAAGGTAAAGGTCTCGGAAATAGAGGGTGAACAGACCTCTGTTCTCGAGTTGAGAGTCGCCAAAGAGGATTTGGGCAAGGTTATCGGCAAGCAGGGGCGCACTGCCCGTGCGATGCGAACGATTTTGAGCGCCGCTTCAACGAAGATACGGAAACGGGCTGTTCTGGAAATCATTGAGTGAGTGGATGAATCGATCTCGCCTGATTCCTGTGGGTAAGTTCGTGAAGACCCACGGGCTTCGAGGCGCCCTCAAGCTTTTTCCTTATGGAGAAACCCTGGCTCTTCAAAAACCAGGGGCAAAGCTTCATCTCCACTCTGCAGGAGGTCCCGGGACGGTTGAACTGACCGTGGTGCATCTGCGCACGCAGGGAAGGCATTTGATCGCCCAATTTGCCGAAATCCCCGACGTCGATGCCGCTCAGGGAGTCGTTGACCGGGAGATTTTTGTCCCTGAAGAGTGCCTGCCTCCCACCGAGGAAGGAGAATATTACCATTACCAGCTCGACGGGCTTCGTGTCGAAACCGTTGCAGGTAAAGAAATCGGGATTCTCCGGGGAGTGATCGAGACCGGCGGTCATGACGTTTATGTGGTTGTCCACACCACGGGCGAAGTATTGATTCCGGCGATTGCTGACGTCATCCTCGAGGTTGATCTTCGGGGTGGAAGGATGATCATCGATCCGCCGGACGGTTTGCTTGATGATCTTTGAAATCTTAACCCTGTTCCCCGGCATGTTTGAATCTCCTCTGCGGGAAAGCATCGTGGGAAAAGCTCACGAGCGGGGTCTGATCAGCGTTCGGGTCCACAATATCCGAGACTATGCCGTCGATAAACATCAGGTCACCGACGACCGCCCTTTTGGGGGCGGCGAAGGCATGGTTATGAAACCCGAACCGATCGTGAGTCTTCTGGATACGCTCAGAGCAGAGGAACCCCGGCCCCGGGTGGTGCTGCTCAGCCCCCAGGGGCGCGTGTTTCAGCAGGAATGTGCCTGGAGATGGAGCGCTTTGCCCCGCCTGGTTTTGATTTGCGGACGCTATGAAGGGGTGGATGAGCGGGTTGCCGAATCCTTTACCGATGAGCAGATTTCACTCGGCGATTATGTTCTGACCGGAGGCGAACTGGCGGCCATGGTAGTGGTGGATGCCGTTACCAGGCTGATTCCCGGGGTCCTGGGCAATGTCGCTTCGCCGAGATTCGAGTCGTTTGCGGAACCGGTGCTCGAGTTTCCCCAGTACACGCGCCCGCGGGATTTCCGAGGGCACCGGGTGCCGGAAATTCTGCTTTCGGGTGACCATGAAGCGATTCAGCGATGGCGGAGAGGTGAGGCCCTGTTGCGGACCAAGCTGCGCCGCCCCGATCTGTTTGCCCGCCTGGAACTGACGGATCCGGACCGGAAACTGCTTCAGCAGGCGGAGAAGGAATTTGCTCAAAGGTCGCAGCAGGTGCAGGATCGAAATATCCACTCTTCGGTGCGGTCTTGACCGGGCCGCAGCTGCAGATCTTTTGTTGGAGAACCTTCGGGGGTAGCCGCTGCCGTTGACGAAATCGTTTCCGCTTTATGTGGCCCTGGTGCACTACCCGGTCGTCAACCGCAAGGGTGAGATCATTGCTTCGGCCATGACCAACCTGGACCTGCATGACATGGCGCGTACGTCCCGTACTTATGCAGTCCCGGCCTGCTACATCGTAACGCCCTTGCACGACCAGAAGGTCTTGATCAGGCGCCTGCTGGACCATTGGTGCAAAGGGATCGGCAAGGAATTGCACCCTGATCGGGAAGAGGCCTTGAAGCGTTTAAGGATTGCGGATGATATTGCCGCAGTCAAGGAGGAGATTCACGCGGAATGGGGGGAAGCACCCCTGGTTTGGGCCACCACGGCAAACGAACAGCCGGGAGCCCTGACCCACAGACAGGCCCGTCGGCGGCTGGCGAACGCCCGTCGGCCCTGTCTTCTGCTCTTCGGAACCGCCTGGGGTTTGGCCCCTGCGGTGATCAGGGAGGCGGATGCAGTACTTCATGCGATCCCGGGCAGAGGTGGATACAACCACCTGTCAGTGCGCTGTGCAGCAGCTATTCTGATGGATCGCCTTCTTCATATGGACCGGTAGATAACTTTGAACAGAAGCCTTGAGGGTTGGTTCTCATGGCTGGGAATGGAGGATGAGAAATGGGGATGAGTGTCGCGGAGAGCATCCAGCGGGAATTTATGCGGATGGACATCCCTGCCTTTCGATCGGGAGACACCGTCAAGGTGCATGTCAAGATTCGCGAAGGGGACAAGGAGCGTGTTCAGGTGTTTGAAGGGGTAGTGATTCGCTATCATAAGGGATTGCTCTCGGCTACTTTCACCGTCCGCAAGGTGTCTTACGGGGTGGGAGTGGAAAGGATTTTCCCGTTGCATTCCCCCCAGATTGACAAAGTCGAAGTATTGCGCCGGGGGCGCGTGCGTCGATCCAGACTCTACTATCTGCGCCAACGTCTTGGCAAGGCCGCCCGAATTAAAGAGAAGCGCTAGTGCGTCAGCAGTCCATGGTCACCTCGGCGGTGGACCCCTTGTTTTTCGAACGAGAGGCTTACCGTCGGGGTTTTCAGCGGGTTTCCGGGATTGACGAAGTGGGTCGCGGCCCGCTGGCCGGCCCGGTTGTGGCTGCCGCCGTTGTTTTGCCTCAGAACGCGGAATTGCCGGGAGTCAAGGACTCGAAGCATCTGACAGCGGCGCAGAGGGAAGCCTGCTGCCGGAAGATCAACTCCTCTGCTTCCGCGATCGGGATCGGCTGCGTGGAACCGGAAGAGATCGACCGGGTCAACATCCTGCAGGCTACCTTCAAGGCCATGATCGAGGCCGTAAGAAACCTTCAGTGTCCGCCGGACTTTCTCTTGATTGACGGCCCCTACAAGCTCCCCCTGCCCATTCGGCAAAAAGGCATCCCTCGGGGAGACCAGCTCAGCCTTTCCATCAGTGCCGCCTCAATTGTGGCCAAGGTGCATCGCGATCGACTGATGTGCGAATACCATGTCCTTTACCCTGCTTACGGGTTTGCCCGGAACAAGGGCTACGGAACCGCCCAGCACCTGCAGGCGCTCCGCCGCCATGGTCCGTGCCCCCTGCATCGCCTGAGCTTCCGCGGCGTCCTGGACAGTGATCAGTAACTCCTTGGAAACATCAATGCTCAATCGCAAGCAGAAGGGCAAGCTGGGTGAAGACCTTGCCGCTGATTTCCTGAAACAGCATGGACTCCAGGTCTTGGCGCAGAATGTCCGCTGCCCCCTGGGAGAAATCGACCTCATTGGCCGGGATGGCAAGACCCTCGTCTTTGTTGAGGTTAAGTCGCGCTTCGCGGCGGGCTACGGGGCTCCCCAGGAACTGGTTTCGCGTGCTAAACAGCGGCGCCTGACGCGCCTGGCGCAGTGGTATTTGAAACAGCATCGCCTGGAAAATCAGCCGGCCCGTTTCGATGTCATTGCCATAAGATGGCAGGATGCCAAGCCCGAGATTAAGTGGATACCGAATGCCTTCGATGCATCCGACTGAATCGAACGCGCAGGAGGAGTCCGGGACGCTTTTTATCGTCGCCACTCCCATAGGTAATCTCGCCGACATCACTCTGAGGGCCCTCGATGTTCTGCGTTCCGTTTCCCTGATCGCCGCCGAAGACACCCGCCACACCAGAAAATTGCTCAGCTACTACGACATCCACAAACCGCTCATCAGCTATCACAGTCACAATGTCCGGGAGCGTGGGCCGGAGCTGCTCGAAAGGATTGCTGCAGGAACATCGGTCGCCCTGGTTACCGATGCCGGGACCCCCGCGATTTCCGACCCCGGGGCCCTGCTCGTCCGGCAGGCGCTGGAGCGCAATCTGCCCGTGGCCGTAATCCCGGGGCCCACGGCCTTGATATCGGCGTTGGTTGCATCGGGACTGCCGACGCATCCCTTCGCTTTTCTGGGTTTCCCTCCGGCCAGAGGAGCCGGAAGAAAGCACTTCTTTTCTGCTCATGCCAACCTTCCCATGACCCTTATCCTTTACGAAGCGCCGCAAAGACTGGGGAAAACGCTTGAAGATATGCTCCATTCCTGGGGAGACCGTCGCATCGTCATTGCCCGGGAGTTGACGAAGAAGTTCGAGGAGTTTTTTCGCGGCACCGTAACCGAAGCGGCAAGGCGCTACGCCGAAGGGACCCGCGGTGAGTTGACCCTGGTGGTGGAGGGGTTCAAAGAGGGCCTGCCCGCCGGGGAGGAACCACCGGACTGGCGCGAAGAATTGGCCCTCCTCCTCGAAGATCCCGAGCGGACGTTAAAGCAGGCGACTCAAGAAATCGCACGCCGGCACCGGTTGCCGCGCAGGCTTGCCTACCAGACGGCGCTCGCCATCCGGAATACCCGGCACAGCGCGACAGAACGAAAGCGACCATAATCCAAGGGCGTCATTCCCGTATGTTTTCGGCGGGAATCCATGAGATAATCCTGTCATGCCCGAGACCCGTTCTGGAAAAAAGGAATAGGGCGATCCTTTACTTTATGCTAGTAAATGCGTCTCGGTGTATATAATCGAATCCCTGGTTTGCCTGAACCGGGCCAAACGGGTTCGGGAAGCCTTGCACTCAGGATAAGATGCTGTTGTCAGAACATCGATCGATTCAGAGGAAAGCGTTCTTCTAGATCCATGGATACGAAGGTCAATGATCCCATCGGGGTATTCGATTCCGGCATCGGGGGCCTTACCGTGGTCCGGTCGCTCATGGCCCGTTTGCCTTTTGAGAATATCCTCTATTTCGGCGATACGGCGCGCGTGCCCTATGGCGTTAAATCGGTCGAGACGATCGCTCTGTATGCCTGCCAGATTGCCCAGTTCCTTCTGCAGCGGGGGGTAAAACTGCTCATTGTTGCCTGCAATACCATGGCCGCCGTAGCTCATCAGGCGGTTGCCGGGCTGTCACCCGTGCCGGTGCTGGATGTCATTGATGCGGGCGCAAAGACGGCCGTGGCCGTGACACGGACCAGGAGAGTGGGCGTCATTGGGACGCCGGCAACGATCAATAGCGGGGCGTACAACCGTGCCATCCATAGGCTCGATCCTGAGGTCCGGATCTTTTCGCAGACTTGTCCGCTGTTCGTTCCCCTCGTCGAAGAAGGGTGGTTGGAACACCGGGCAACTCGCCTGATCGCCGAGGAGTACCTCGAACCGCTGCTGGAGCATAGCGTGGACACCCTGGTTTTGGGTTGCACCCATTATCCTTTACTCAAACCCCTGCTGCAGGAAATTGTGGGGGACGAGATCCGACTGGTTGACTCGGCCGCGGCGATGGCCGACCGGACCGCGGCGATGCTCGACTTTCAGGACTTGGGAAACCGCCGAAACAGTCCTGCCGAGTACCATTACTATGTGACCGACGTGCCGTACCGTTTTCAGAGCATCGGAGAGGCCTTCCTGGGGCGAAATCTTGACGATGTCCAGGTGGTGAAATGGTAGTCCTTGCCATGGGGAAGAATGGTTGCGGGTTATGGGTCCTGAGTGTTTCATCTTGAGTGCTGCTGCCGGGTGTCCATGAGAGTGCCGGCAGGGCTCAAGCGAACTCAGGGAGTCTGGGCTTTGCCAATTGACGGAATGGATGGGAAACCATGCGAAAGGGTCAAATCGATCGGAAAACCAAAGAAACCAATATTCACCTTGAGTTATCGCTGGACGGACAGGGCCAGGCGGAGGTTCGCAGCGGGGTCCCCTTTTTCGATCACATGCTGACCCTCTTTGCCGTGCATGGTTTTTTTGATCTGAGGCTCGACGCTCAAGGCGATCTGGAGGTTGACGCCCATCACACGGTCGAAGACATCGGCATTTGCCTTGGCAAGTGCCTGTCCGAAGCGCTCGGCGACCGGCAGGGCATTCGCCGGTACGGGCAGGCAACAGTGCCCATGGATGAGGCGTGTGCATCCGTGGCGCTCGATCTTTCCAATCGGCCTTTTCTGGTCTACCAGGCGCCTCCACTGATTCCCGAAATCGGTCAGTTTGAAACCGAACTGGTGCCCGAGTTCTTCCGCGCGTTCTGTCAGAACGGAGGCGTCACCCTGCACATCCAGGTCCTTTATGGGAGCAATACCCACCACATCGTTGAAGCAATTTTCAAGGCCTGGGGACGGGCCCTCGACCACGCGACCCTTCGCGATGAGAGGCGCGCCGGGGTCCCCTCTTCCAAAGGAGTCCTTTAGCGGCTTGATGCGAAGGGGCAAAAACCCTTCTTTTGTGCCCTTCTCCGCCAACCTGATCAGGGGCCTGATGGATGGAGAAATTACCCTGCGGCGGCTGGTGAACGGAGGCTCGTGCTTAGGGGTGTCAGGAAAAAATCGAAGCCGGCTGGCGACCGGTTCATTGACAAAGCCGCTTTGCTCTGTTATCTGAAACCCAGCTCAGAGGGTAACGGCAATTCAGTGCCTCCGCGCAGGACAAGGGCGACTAGCTCAGTGGATAGAGCGTTGGTCTCCGGAACCAAAGGTCGCGGGTTCGATCCCCGCGTCGCCCTCCAAAGTAAATCAATAGGTTGCAGGATAATTTTTTGAATTCGGAACAGTTCCAACCCTATTTCCAACCTTCGCGAAAGTTCTCGCTCAAATTCAACTGACATTCATTATGTCCAACTGCGAGAGAATCCACACTTGCTTTGATGGGGCCGTTTCGTCCTTCATTTTCGCAACGGTTCACTCGCTGTGGGAAATAGTGGGTAGAGAACGCCGAATTAAGGAAGGCTTTATTTGGATGTGATCTACCCGCCATGATCGCTCGCCGGAACGTCCTCCTCCCCTCCGAACGAGCAGGCACGGACTAGGCCGCGAAGTTCGAATTTATGGTGCCGGCCACCCCATGATCGGCACCGTGCTGATGCTGTTCTTCGGGCTACCCTCGATAACCCGATCGCTGTACGCCACGTAAACCAGCACATTGCGCTCGCGGTCGAAGAAGCGCACGACCTGAAGCTTCTTGAAGACGAGGCTGCGGCGCTCGTCGAAGACGCGCTCACCGTCCTTGAGCTCGCCGACGATCTTGATCGGACCGACCTGACGACAAGCGATGCTGGCGTCACTCGTATCCTCCGCCACACCCAATTCGCCCTTCACCCCTCCCGTTTCCGCACGGGCGATGTGACAGGCGACGCCCTGGACCTTGGGGTCGTTGAATCCGTCGACCACGATCTTGTCGTTGGGTCCGAGCCAGCGGAAATGGGTGCTGACCGACCCGGTCGTGCCCCGTTCGGGGCGACTGAAGACCCACCATCCGAAGAGCACAATGACCAAAAGGGTCCCTCCGCCCAGAATAATTCCGATTTTTTTCAACATAATTGCTTTCCTTGAGTGAATTTGCGCCCCATCTTGGAGCCCTTGGAGGCTGGAGCTACCTTTGCTTGCTCGCATAAAGCAGGAGCACACCACCACCCACTATTGCCCCCACGCCGGCCCAGACAGGGATGTTGACCGTCTGTTTTTCCGCAACCGACATCTCGATCGGGCCCAGCTTGATGTCGTGAGTCTCCTTGGTGTAGCTGAAACTGCCGTACAGTAACCCTGCGATACCGGCCACAATCAGCAATATTCCCATGATCTTGACTGCGTTCATCTCGTCTCCTCCTTCGGAGAAATCCCTGAGCCTCAGGCGCGGGCGGCCCACCAGGGAGAAACTGTCACAACAGAGACTGCGAGCAACCGGACTGCTCCGCCCGGTGCCCTGCTGAATAGCATCATCTGATATGGAATTTCGCGCGAGGAGGTTTTTCCTCCTCGAGTCTATCAGAAATCCATGATTCGGGTCAACACTGGGCGCCGTCTTCCGTCCGGGAGAGGATTAGGCTCTCCTCTTACTTCACTTTCAGATTGTTTTTTACGGATTTGACCCCATCGACGCCCCTGGCGATTTGCCCCGCTTTATCGACGGCCCTTTGCGAATCAACGAAACCGCTCAGTTGCACGATGCCCCTATATTTCGACACTGATTTCGAAGGATTTGAGAAAATCATCAGCGGCGAGCTGAGATTTTATCTTGCTCGTAATGACCGAATCGTCAACGTATTCGCCCGTGCCTTCATGCTTGGATGTCTAGTTTTTTATGTGATCTGGTCTGCTTTACTTTCGTGTTCAGATGAGAGCCAAGATGGCGCCCCATCCCCCTTGTTGACGACCATCAGGAACACCGGGTCGAGGTGAGAATACCTGTTACAGGCGGTTGAGAAAAAATCATCAGCCTGATTCATGAACCCGACGTCATAGAACGCATCCTCCTCCACCTGGGACTCAGGAAACAGTGCCCGGATCCTCACGAGAGAAAAACGAAAGTACCTGCAGATGGGCCGCTTGTCCTCGATGATTTTCACGATGACTGGCCGGGATATGAAGAGCCCGTCAACATCTACCACTATACTTCGACGCTGGAGACAGTCCCACCAGCCACTATTGGAGCAGTTTCCCCTCAAACTCTGGCAAACACCCTCTTTCAAAACCTTCGCAAGCAAAGCAACCTGCGTGAAGACCAATTAGCAACGAGCTGCCCATCATTCCCCCAACACAATGACACACCCTGCTAATTTTTCTCATCACTTCGGACCCGGATGCCACCTGCGACGGTCACAAAGGGAAGGGCTACCAGGTGCAGGTGGCGGAAACCTACAGCACCGACGAAGACCGGGAAACCCTTTCCCTGATTACCTATATCGAAGTAGAGCCTGCCCATGAAAGCGATGCCAACGCTCTGATCCCCTGCCTTGAAGCCACCGGGGAGCGGGGGGTGGCTCCCGAACAGCTTCTTGCGGATCCCCTCTACGGCAGTGACCAGAACTGTGAAAAGGCCAAGGAACTGTAAGTGGAAGTGGTGCCTCCGTGCATGGGTTCCTCCCCGAATAGTCAGTGTAGCCTTGCCGACTTCACCTTTTCCATGGACGGAAAGCCTGTTGCTTGCCCACAGGGACATACGCCGCTAAAGGCCAAAAAGAAGAAGCGATTCAGCGCCGGGTTTGCCTCCGAGATTGCACCGCTTGCCCGTTCACGCGATTCCAAAGGCCGGCAGTAGAGGCCACTACCTGCGCTATGACGAAAAAGCGTTGCGCCTGACGCACCGTAGAACTATGGAGAAGAGTCCGGAGTTTATCGAAAAATACCGGTTTCGCAACGGCTCCAAGGCAACGATATCGCAGTTTGACCGACGAATCGGCGTCAAAAACTACGCATCAGTGGGTTGAAGGCCGTTCGCCTTTGTGCATTTCTCAAGGCAACGGGCATCAACATTTATCGGACAGCTGCGTTCAAACGAGGGAAAAAGGTGGGCGATAGCCCGTCCCGAGAACTTCTTTCCGTTCTTCACTCCCTGTTTCAGCTTGTCAAAGAGCGGTTGACGTCCAACTGAGTGTTCGACGTCCGGAAAATTCTCACAATCGGTCTTGGTTTTCAATTTTAATCCATGACCGAACGATTCACTTTTTACGAAACCATCAATTCATTTACACATTCACAATAATCACTCGCGCATTTGGTCGAAAAATGATACTTTGCCTGCGTGATATTGACCGGTAGGAGAGATGGGCGTGTCTGCCTCCAAAATCCTCATAGACCTCCCGGCGAGGGGAGAATACTGCTTCACTGTGGCACTGGCCAAACGGTTGCTCGGCTCATCTGATGTGGCGGTGCATTCCACCATCCAGCGGCTGCGCAAGAAGGGTGACATCGCCATGCCCTACCGGGGGTTCTATGTGATTGTGCCACCTGAGTACCGTAGTCTCGGCTGCCTGCCGGCGGAGCAGTTCATCCCCTTACTCATGGAGCACCTGGGCGAAAGCTACTATGCCGGCCTGCTAAGCGCTGCCCAGTATCATGGTGCCGCCCACCATCGCCCTCAGGTATTCCAGGTAGTCACGGCCAGGAACAAGGCACCCCTCGAGTGCGGCAAGATTCGCGTGGATTTCATTGCTCGGAAGAACGTTGAAGAGATGCCGACGAGCACCATAAACACGCCCCGGGGCGTGATGCGGCTCGCCAGTCCGGAGACGACCGCATTTGACTTGGTGGGTTACCCCCAGCATGCCGGCGGCCTGGACAGCGTGGCTACGATACTTGCCGAGTTGGCAGAAAAACTTGATCCTGCGCAGCTGGCCAAGATTGCAGAGCTTTCTCCGGTTACCTGGGCGCAGCGGCTGGGATATCTATTAGACCTTGTCGGGATGCCGGAGAAGACCGAGGCATTGGCCGGGTATATAGCCACGAAGCGGCTGGTGGTGACCCCACTGGTTCCCTCCCAGCCGGTTGACGTCGCTGAAAAGAACCAGCGCTGGCAACTGCTGGTGAATGCCGAAGTCGAGGTCGAGCTGTGATCCCCCGCGACTACGTTACAGAGTGGCGACAGCAGGTACCTTGGACCCAGGATGCCCAGGTCGAGCAGGATCTCATCATCAGCCGAGCACTGATTGAGATTTTTTCTCGACCGATCCTGGCGAACAACCTCGCATTTCGTGGTGGCACGGCTCTCTACAAGCTGCATCTTCAGCCGGCGCGCTACTCTGAGGACATTGACCTGGTCCAGACCCGCGCTGGAGGCGTCGGGCCGATCATGGACGCCTTGCGCGAGGCCCTTGACCCCTGGCTCGGCCCTCCGAAATGGAAACAGAGCGAAGGGCGAGTCGCGCTGGTGTACCGGATACGGGCAGAGGATGGCCTTCCCCTCAAACTGAAGGTGGAAATCAATTCGCGGGAGCATTTCAATGTGTTCGGCCTGGAGACGCTGCCGCTGGAGGTCAAATCCCGCTGGTTTTCGGGCAGTGCATCTATCCGGACCTACCAACTGGATGAACTGATGGGGACCAAAATGCGTGCCCTCTACCAGCGGAAGAAGGGACGAGATCTCTTCGATCTGTGGATCGCCAGCAAAGAAATCGGCATCAATGCGGAAAGAGTGGTCGATTCATTCCGGCACTACATGGAGCACGAAGGCCACAAGGTTTCCCGGGCCGAGTACGAAGAAAACCTGATCAAGAAACTGAATCATCCGCTGTTTTCTCAGGATCTTGGCCCGCTCATCACCGCAGATAGCGGCTGGAACTTTCAGAAGGCAGCCGCTTTTGTCATGCATGAACTGGCGGCCCGCTTGCCGGGTGAACCGTGGCAAGGTCTGCGTAACATGCCGGCAGGTGGCGGCAATTGACGTTCAATGACCCCCTCGGCACCGCTCAAAGTGCGAGGCGAGACGGCTGTGAAACTAAAACCCCTCATCGAAGCGGCATGCCAACTGGTTGCAGAGGGTGCACCCGAAGTTGAACCCGGCAGAATCCATCGCCTCAACAAGGCAGACACCAAAGGTGGTATCGAGGCAATAGAGAAGATGGCCGTCATGGGAGTCCCCTGTGCGATGCTGCTTTATGAGCGGTTTCTCGGGAGGTCTTTTTCGAGCCACCGGGATTCCGTCAGCGAGATTGGCGGGGACAGCCTGGAGTCCGCAATAGAGGACCTGCTCACGCGACGGGGTGTCAGTTTTCGAAAGACGAAACGTGCGGAGCGGATCGAAAGGTTTGATCAGGCACCGGACTTTATAATCCCGAGCGAGTTCAATCCCGACGTGATCATCGAAGCGAAACTCACCGAAGATGACGGAACAGCCAGGGATAAAGTTACACGCATTCAGCGTCTTGCTGAGTTGAGTTCTGCTGGAGACTTTTCCTGGCAATCGCGATTTGAGGTGATCGCCTGTATCGATGGTCGTGGTTTTGGAGTAGGTCGAGAAGACATGAGAAAGATGCTTCTCGCTACCTGAGGAAAAGTGTTCACGCTGAAGACCCTGGACCGTCTGGTCGAGTGTTCCCGCCTGACAGAGTTCCAGATGAGGTCAGAAGACTAATCTCCAACCACGATTCTATCGATACTGAAACTGAAGCAAGCTATTGAGGATAGAGCACAGATGATCACAATTGAGCGCGAACTCTTACAGATACCCGCGCTTGCTCTGGGAAAGGGTTGGCTGGTGGTCGATAAACCTGCGGGCATGACGGTTCACAACGAATCCGGGCGGGATCTTTGCTCCTTGGTTTCCGCCTTTATCCGGAACGAAACGCCCATCCAGGGGCAGATCGAGATGGACCCGGATTTTGGCGTCAATCCTGTGCATCGTCTCGACAAGGAGACCAGCGGCGTTATTTTACTGGCCGTCACCCGGGAGATGTTTCGATATTTTTCGAAGCAATTTGAATCTCGTCAGGTAAAGAAGCGTTATATCGCTATCTTGCATGGCCGGCTGGATAACCCGGATGGAAACGCCCCGTGGGGGACATGGCGCTGGGCCCTTGCCAAGACGGCCGGCGGACGCCACAATGCCGAAGGCGCTGGACCCCGGCAAGATAGCCAGACCCGTTACCGGGTCCTCGACCACAGTGCCCATTACACGATGGTGGAAATCGAACTTCTTTCCGGCCGCACGCATCAGATCCGGCGCCATGCAAGGCTCTCTGGTCATCCGGTAGTCGGTGACGCACGCTACGGCTCAATGCGGGCCGTAAACTACCTCAGACGCAATCATGCGTTCGACCGCCTGGCGCTGCATGCGCGGGCGCTCACGCTGCAGCTGCCTGGCGGAAAAGCGCCGGAAACCGTCGCAACGCCGGCAATTCCAGGCCAGATGCAGGATCTATTTGCAGATGACCGTGCCGCTCATGAAGCATAAGACATCCATCCGCATTGGCCGCATTGCGCATTCGTGCCGTGGGATTTCAGGGGCGCTTGCATCCTGGAAGAAGCCGGACGCGATGAACTGGCCGGTCACCCCATTCATACTTCCTTGACGGCCACTCAGGTGCATGCTACCGTAATGTCGCTGGAAAGCAGTTTTTTGTCATCTCATTATCACCTCAGGAAAAGCGACCTCAGGGCGATCCGGCACACTGGAGCAGGTCGGGCTCCTGAATACACCTGCACAGAATTAAGCACACATCTGCAAAATTAAGGGACCAAGAACCACCACTTCATTCCCGCTTTCGCCGGTATGAAGTGAATGAGAGCTTCTTTCTGTTTTGTTCACTCCATTGGGTGGACCTGTAATAAGCGGCGGCGAAGGGCCCGAATGAGAAAAAGGATTTTCTTCATCTGCGGTTCGATGAATCAGACAACCCAAATGCACCAGATTTCCAAGCACCTTTCCGACTACGAGCATTCCTTCTCGCCTTACTACTGCCACGGCTTTGACGAGATTCTTCGAAGACTCGGGTTGATCGAGTTTACGATCGCAGGTAACAAGGTGGTGGGACTTTCGCGGACCTATCTGCAAAATCATGGCCTCCTCATCGACTACCAGGGAAAGAATCGGCCCTACGATCTGGTGGTTACCTGCTCGGACGTATACCTCCAGAGGAACATTCGAGACAACAGGATCGTACTGGTTCAGGAGGGAATTATCGACCCGGAATCCATTATCTTTCATCTCGTCAAGCACTTCCGATTCCTTCCTCGATGGATGGCGAATACGGCGGCGACCGGTCTCAGCGATGCCTATCGGGCTTTCTGTGTCGCAAGCGAGGGATATCGCGATTTCTTCATCCGAAAAGGCGTGCGCCCAGAGAAGATCGTCGTTACGGGAATACCCAATTTCGATAACTGCCGGCGATATTGCACCAACGACTTTCCCTACAGGCACTACGTCCTGGCCTGCACGTCGGCGCAGAGGGAGTTATTGCAGCGCGAGGACCGCGTGGCCTTCATAAGAAGGGCTGTGGCGATCGCCGGGGGCCGGCGGCTTATCTTCAAGCTTCACCCGATCGAAAATGTCGAGCGCGCCACCCGGGAAATCAGGGCGCACGCACCGGGAGCCATGGTGTTCGCGACTGGGAGCGCGGAAGAAATGATCGCGAACTGCGATGTCCTGATCACTGGCTTTTCGTCGACCGCCTTCGTCGGCGTTGCGCTCGGTAAGGAGACCTACTCGGACTTCGATATTGACGAATTGCGGCGACTGATGCCTCTTCAGAACGACTCTGCGGCTTTGAACATCGCCAATGTCTGCCGCCGGGTTCTCGAAGAGAAATGACGGCTGCTCAGCTTCACTTTGCCGCTGCCATCCGCGACCTCGGAAGCAAGTCGGAAAGCAATCTCTTATCATCTATCGAGGAAATGATAATTGAAAGTTTTGGTTACAGGAGCGACAGGATTCATCGGGAGCCACCTGGTGGAAGCCCTCGTTCAACGAGGAGCCCAAGTCAGATGCCTCGTTCGGAATAAGAGCCATTTAGGGTGGGTGAAGGACTTTCCCGTTGAGTTTGTCGTCGGAAATTGCCAGGAGAAGAATTCTCTAAAACAAGGTGTGAAAGACGTCGATCTGGTGTTTCATCTTGCGGGTGTGACAACGGCCGTCAAAGAAAGAACCTATTTTGAAGTGAATGCCCTGGGTACGGAGAACCTTGTCCAAGCCTGCATCGAAAGCAATACCCCGCTCAAGAAATTCATCTATCTTTCGAGCCAGTCAGCGGCAGGTCCGTGCCGGAGCGGGGGCATGAAAAAGGAAGCCGACCCTTGCGAACCGGTCTCGCCCTATGGGAAAAGCAAACTGCTGGGTGAGGAATTGGCCTTGTCTTACTCCCATGAGCTTCCTCTCCTTATCCTGCGGCCTTGCGCCGTCTATGGGCCCAGGGATAAAGGCTTTTATGCTCTTTTTAAGTGCCTCTCCAAGGGCATCAAGCCCTGCCTCTCCGACCACGATCAACACATCAGCCTGTGCTATGTTCAGGATCTTGTCCGAGCGATCCTATTGGCTGCTGAGACCCAAACGGAGAGCGGGGAAATATTTTTTCTGTCTGATGGTCAAGACTACCGGATGGAGGAGATTGGTGATATCTTCGCGCAAGCGATGGAGATAAGCGCTCTGCAGCTCCGCCTTTCCAAACAGATGCTGTTCGGCATGGCCTTTTTTGCAGAATGTTTCTCCAGAGTCTCCGGCAAGCCTTCCATCATGAGCAGAGGCAAGGTAGAGGAAATGATCCGGAAGAATTGGCTCTGCGACATTACCAAGGCCAGGGCTTTATTGGGTTTCGAACCCCGGATTTCTCTCGCCCGGGGAGCTGAATTAGCCGTCGCCTGGTACAAAAGAGAAAATTGGCTATAGCAATATTCTCGGGATGCTTCGGTGATAACCTCTCAAAAAGAGCAATCATGGCCGGCATTGAGATCATTACTGTGGAAAGAAGATCGGAGCTCAAGGACTTCATCGACCTGCCTTGGAAAATTTATACCGAGTACCCCAATTGGGTCCCCCCCCTTAAGAAAGCGGTTCGCCGGATGCTGGATCCCGGCATGCACCCTTTCTGGGAGTTTTCCGAGCGCATCCTCTTTTTGGCCCGACGGGGCTCGGAGACGGTGGGAAGGATCGCGGGCATCATCGATCGCCGTCACAACGAATTCCACGGCGAACAGATGGGCATTTGGGGATTCTTCGAATGTGCCGACGACCCGGAGGCCGCGGCGTCCCTCTTCTCTTCCGTGGAGACGTGGGTTCGCCGGAAGGGGATGACCTTCGTGAGAGGCCCGCTCAACCCATCCATCAATTACGAGGCGGGCCTGCTCATTGACGGGTTTGATTATCCGCCTGCTTTGATGATGACTTACAATCCGCCCTACTACCCGAGGCTTGTCGAATCGTGCGGTTTCACCAAAGAGAAGGACCTGTTTGCCTTCCTGGTAGATGGGGCTTACCGCCTTCCCGAGTGGCTGGATCGTCTTGCTGAACGGATGGCCCAAAAGAAAGGCATCCACATCAGGGGCTTTCGGCTCAAGAATCTGTCTCCTGAGCTTGCTCTGGTCAGGGAGATATTCAACGACTGCTGGTCCGGCAACTGGGGTTACGTGCCCTTGAGCGATAATGAGACCCTGGAGATGGGAAAGAGCATGGTGAAAATCGCGGACCCGGACCTATCCTTCTTCATCTATTGTGAGGATGAACCCGCAGGGGTCTGCGTGATCTTGCCCGACATCAACCCTTTGCTCAAGCGTCTCAACGGGCGCATCGGCCTGCCGGGTTTGCTGAAGATCCTCCTGTATCGGCGGGAGATCACCGGATTGCGGGGTTTGCTCTTCGGGATCAAGGAGAAGTATCGACAGATGGGACTCCCCATACTGGCCGCCCGCCACCTCTATGAGGTTGTGAGGAAGAAAGAAAAATATCGCTACCTGGAGCTGGGCTGGACCCTGGAGGACAACGAGTCGATGAACTTCCTGGTAGAGGAAGGCGGCGCAAGAATACACAAGAAATATTGCCTATTTAGAAAGTCTTTATAATTACTGAAAGCGAGCGTAACGCGTTGAAAAGGGGGTCTTGACAGTTTGGCTGAACATCGGGTTCCAATCATTGCTTTCGTCTGGCGTCCTGAAGAGATGATCCCTCCTGTGACCCAAATGGCTTATCGAACGGGGAGCAGGGCCATCTTCGATTTTTCCATGATGGGGGTGGATGCGCTCCGTTCTTTCTTAGGAAAAGCCGACCCTGCCGGCCAGGCCGGGGATATCAAGATTTCCGCCCCTGCCTTGATGGATCCGACTTTAGGGCCGTTGTTGAAAGAAACAGGGATCCAAAACCTCTGGGTTGAATGCCACCCCCAGTTTTTCCGGGGGGATCCTTCCTCCCTGCTACAGAGATTGAGGGAATTGTCGGAAGACTGCCGTTGCTTCCCAATCATCGGGGACCTGAATCTCCTGGCGGCTTTGTTGACGGACAACTCGGGAATCGGGCGCGTCGTCCTGAAAGGGTGCGAGGCATCCGGATTCGTGAGCGGCGAGACGACCCTGGCTCTCTATTCAGCGGTCAAGGAGATGCTGCGCAACTCCTCGAAGTCTCGGGACATCCTCATCTGGGGAAGCGTCTCCACTCCTGAGGCGGCAGCGGCATTACTGTCCACCGGGGCCACCGGGATCGTCTTCGAGAGCGTCCATTGGCTGACAGACCTGGTTGCCCTCGATGATCTCCAACGCCGGCGGCTCGCCAACCTCCGCCTGGATTCTACCGATCTGGTCGGCCTCGACCTGCAGGTTCCTTGTCGCCTTTTCAATAAGGGAAACTCTATCGCGTTCAAGGAGATCAAGAGCTTCGAGAGCTCGCTGTGCGGAGCAGAGATCATGGAGGAAAGCCGCCGTTCCTTCGCCGGCCGAGTGAGTGCCGGGGCCGTCCACCCTCTTGACAGCCATTTCACCCCGGGCGAGGTCATCCCCTTGGCTGTGGAGACCGCCTTTGCTGCGTCGTTCGCCGAGCGTTTTGGGACGGGAACCGTGGAGGCCGTGAAGTCCTTCATGGACGAGATTCGCAGCTTATGCCGCCTGGCCGAAGTGAAAAAGGATTGCTTTTTGGACAGCCCTGTAGCCGCAGAGATGGGAACCAAATATCCTTTTATCCAGGGGGCCATGTCCTGGATCACCGATGTCCCTGAATTTGCCTTAAGGGTTGCCGAGGCCGGTGGCTTGCCCACCATCGCCCTTGGCCTGATGGACCGGGAGACCCTTGATCAGAGGCTGGGACGCCTGCCGGAGATCATGAGAGGACGCCCTTATGCACTGAACATCGTCTCTCTGGCGGAGAACCCTTTCAGGGAGACCCACCTGGCCTGGATAAAGAAACACAAGCCCCGTTTTGTGGTGATCGCGGGAGGTGATCTCTCACCTTTGAGGGAATTGCTGGAATGCGGCCTGGAGGTCATATATATCGCCCCTGATGAGGCCCTGTTGAGGCTCGCCCTTACAGCCGGCGTCCGCTACGTGATCTGTGAGGGATATGAAGCCGGTGGGCACGTGGGGCGCCACAGCACACTCACCCTTGCTCAAAGGGTGCTGGATCTGAAACGGCAAAAACCGGCCCTGTTCCAAAATTGTCGCATTATTCTGGCCGGGGGAATCTTCAATCGGGAGACCGCATTCATAGCCGCCATGCTCGGAGCGGATGCCATCCAGATGGGCACCGCGTATCTGGCCACCCGGGAGATCGTTGAAACGGGCGCCCTCACGGCGCTCTATCAGCGTCTGGTCCTGGAATCGCCCCCGGGTGGAACGGTCGTTTCAGGCCAGGAAACCGGACTCCGGGTGCGATCCTTGAGGACCCCGAGCGCGGCCGCGATTTTATCCCTGGAGAGGGAGTTTGCAGCGGGTCGCCAAGACGAGCACTCCTTCCGCACGAGAATAGAAGAGATGACGGCGGGGAGCCTCTTCGCTGCAGCCCGAGGCATGGACAGACCAGGCGGGGAGCCTCTGGATGAGCGGGCCTGCCTGGAACGCGGGCAATTCATGAGTGGGGCCTGCGCCGGCCTCATCGGTAACTTCCTGAAGCTGCCGTCCTTTCATTGCGAGCTGGCCGAAGGTCCTCTTTTGCTGCACCAGCCATTTGAGGGGGCCATCGAGAGCATGTCGGAAGCTTCACCCGGCCCTTCTCACCCCATAAAAACCCCATCCCACGGGTTTGGCCATGGCGTGAAGCAGGGGGCG